>NZ_JNYE01000054.1 GCF_000717185.1 Kitasatospora phosalacinea
GCGGGGGCCAGCCGGGGGCGGGCGGCGGCGGGGGCGCGGGCGGCGGCCAGGGCGGCGCGGCCGATCGCGCGGGCGGTCAGGGCGCGGTCGCCGACCTCGGCGGCGGCGCACTCGTCGGCCCAGCGCTCCAGGTGGTAGCCGAGGGCGGGGCGCAGCGGCCGCAGTGCGGGGTGGCAGACGGCGGCGTACTCGGCGGCGGCCAGCAGCAGGTGGTGGCGTCCGGTCAGGTGGGCGCGCTCGTGGGCGAGCAGGGCGGCGCGTTCGGGGCCGGTGAGGGCGGCGAGCATGCCGGTGGTGGCGACGATCCGGGGCGGGCGGCCGGGCAGGGCGTACGCGTCGGCCCGGTCGTCGGTGAGGACGGTCAGGGCGGGGACGGCCGGGCCGGGGCAGCGGACCAGGGCGCGCAGCCCGGCCGGGCCGTCGCCGGTGGCGGCGCGGGCGCGGCGCAGGTCGGCGTACTGGTGGCGGGCGGTGCGGGCGGCCGCCGCGGCGACGGCCGGCAGGGCGGTCGCGGCGAGGACGGCGGTGGGCGCCCACTCCGGGCCGGAGAGGCCGCCGGGGTGCCAGTGCGCGGGGGAGAGGTGGGCCGCCGCGGCGCCGAGGGGCAGGTGCAGCAGGCCGGTGCCGGCGAGCAGGGCCAGCGAGGCCAGGGTGGCGGCGCCGAGCGCGACGGCGGTGGCGGCCAGGGTGAGGGCGGCGGCGCGCGGGGCGAGCTGCCCGGCGAGCCGGCGGGCGAGCGGGGCGGCCGGCAGCGGCAGCAGCAGCGGCGCCCAGACGGCGATCGTCACGCCTGCTCCCCGAGCAGGCCGCGCAGCAGGCGCTCGTCCTCGTCGGAGAGGTCGGAGACGAAGCGGGCCAGGACGGTGGAGCGGTCGCGGCCGCGTTCGAGCTCGGTGCGCATCCGGCGGGCGGCGAGGCCGTCGGCGTCCTGGACGGTGGGGGTGTAGGCGAAGGCGCGGCCCGCCCTGGTGCGGGCGAGGGTGCCCTTCTCGTGCAGCCTGGCGAGGATGGTGGCGACCGTGGTGCGGGCGAGGTCGGCGGTGATGGCCGGCTGCACCTGCTGCGGGGTGAGCGGGCGGTCGGCGGCCCAGAGGGCGGCCAGGACCTGGGCCTCCAGCTCCCCCGCGGGGCGGCGGCCGGGCGGGCCCGCCGTGCCGTCCGCCGCGCCGTCCGCGCCGTCCGCCGTGCCGTCCGCCGCGCTGTCCGCGCCGTCCGCCGCGCCCTCGGTGCTGTCGTCCGTGCTGTCGTCCGTCATGTCGCGCGGACCTCCGGGTTTCGTCTACAGTCCTGTCGACGTCTACAGCACTGTAGACGTTGGGGCGCGCCCCCGTGCGGACGCCCCAACGTAACGGGAGGTCCGCCAGCCTTGCCCCTGACCCCGCTCCCCGGAGCCGCGAGCGAACCGATCGCCTCGCCCGTTCTGGTACACGTTGTCCCTGTGATCCCGAATGTTCATCCCCCCGCCCGCCCGCTCGCCTACGACGGCAGCGGCATCGACGGCGGCCTCTACACCCGGGTCACCGGGTGGGCCGAGTCCGCCCCGCACTGGCTCGACCAGCTCGTCAAGGAGTGGTCCGCGTTCGGCCTCGCGGTGTTCGCGCTGCTGATGGTGTGGGCCTGGTGGCGGGCCCGGGCCGCCGACTCGGCGGTGATGGCCCGGGTGCTGGCCGCGCCGCTGGTCGTGGTGGCCGCGTACCTGGTCAACTCGGTGCTGAAGTCGCTGGTGGAGGAGGTCCGGCCGTGCCAGCAGCTCCCCGCCACGGTGCCGCTGGAGGCCTGCCCGCCGCCCGGCGACTGGTCGTTCCCGAGCAACCACACGGTGGCCGCGTTCGCCGCCGCCACCGCGCTCTGGTACGCCGACCGCAGGCTCGGCTGGATCGCGCTGCTCGCCGCCGTGCTGATGGGCGCCTCCCGGGTCTGGGTCGGCGCGCACTACCCGCACGACGTGCTGGCCGCCGCACTGGTCGGCGTCCTGGTCGCGGCCCCGCTCGCGCTGCTGGCCGGACGGGCCGCGCCGTTGGTCGACCGGCTGCGCACCGGGCCGCTCGGCCCCGTGCTGGGGGCCGGAACGGCCTGAGCGGGCGGGGCCGACCGGCCTCTTGTGCGGCCGCGCCGGGCAGGGGGAGCATGTGAGCCGGGCAGGGGTGGACCCCCGCCCGGCTCGCTTTTTCCTGCAGCTCCGCGGAGGGACGCGCCATGCCGTACCGACTCGACGTCATCCAGGGGAACTGGCCCGCGGACGAGCTCGGGAAGGGGGTGGAGGGCCTGCTCGCGGACAGCACGGTGCTCAGCCTCGCCACCGCCGGGCACGAGCGCGGACCGCACGCCAACCTGGCCTTCTACGCGTTCGACGCCGACCTGGTGCTGTACTTCGTCAGCGAGCGCTCCACCCGGCACAGCCTGCACCTGGCCGAGGAGGCCAGGGCCGCCGCCACCGTCCACCTGCCGCCGCCCGCGTACGGCGAGCAGCTGCGCGGCATCCAGCTCACCGGCAGCGCGGGCGAGGCCTGGGGACGGCAGGCCGAGGCGGCGCTGGAGGCCTACCGCGGCCGCTACCCGGCGTTCGCCGCGGACCCCGAGGTGGCCGCCCAGTTCCTGGCGGGGCGGGGTGCGGCCGCGCTGTACCGCTTTCAGGTGGAGGAGCTGACCGCGGTGGACGAGCCGCGGTTCGGGCGGCGCGAGTACCTGCACGCGCGCGTCCTGCGCTGAGGCGCGTCCTGCGCTGAGGCGCGCCCGGGGTGTCGGCGGCGCCGGGGCGGCCAGGTTGTATGGACAACTCTTGCGGGCGGTTCACCTCCGCGACGGGAGTCCGACGACCGGCGGCCACCTCGGCGCCCCAGCCTGTCCGCATGAGAGTCATCGTCGTAGGAGCGGGCGTGCTGGGCACCATGCACGCCTGGCAGGCCGTCGAACGCGGCCACGAGGTCGTCCACCTGGAGCGCGAGGGCGAGGCCCGCGGCGCCTCCGTCCGCAACTTCGGCCTGGTCTGGGTCGGCGGACGGGCCGCCGGGCCGGAACTGGACGTCGCCCTGCGCGCCCGCGAACTCTGGGAGCGGATCGGCGCCCGCGTCCCCGCCCTGGGCTTCCGGCCCAACGGCTCCCTCACCCTGGCCCGCACCGCCGCCGAACTCGCCGTCGCCGAGGCCGCGCTGAAGCTCCCCGACGCCGGGGCCCGCGGCTACCGGCTGCTCGACCCCGACGAGGTCCGCGCCCTCAACCCCGCCCTGCGCGGCAGCTACCTGGCCGGACTGCACTGCGCCCGCGACGCCGCCGTCGAACCCCGCACCGCCCAGCCCGCCCTGCGCGCCGCCCTGGAGGCCACCGGCCGCTACGCCTTCCTGCCCGGCCGCGAAGTCCGCGACCTGGTCGGCGGCCGCGCCGTCCGCGACGACCACGGGCAGCTGCACGAGGGCGACCTCGTCCTGCTGTGCACCGGCGCCTGGCTCGGCGGGCTCGTCCGCGAACTCGCCCCCGACCTGCCGGTGCGCCGCGTCCGCCTCCAGATGATGCAGACCGACCCGCTCGGCGAGACCCTCACCACCTCCGTCGCCGACAGCGACTCCTTCCGCTACTACCCCGCCTACGCCGGCCCCGAACTGGACGCCCTGCGGGCCGGGCAGCCGCAGCCGCCGACCGCCGAGCAGCACCGGATCCAACTGCTCATGGTGCAGCGGCGGGACGGCGGACTCACCCTCGGCGACACCCACGAGTACGACCAGCCCTTCGGCTTCGACGTGGTCGAGGACCCGTACGACCACCTCGCCGACGTCGCCGCGGGCCTGCTCGGCCGCCCGCTGCCCCGCGTCCGCCGCCGCTGGTCCGGCGTCTACGCCCAGTGCACCGACCCGGCGCTGGTCGTCCACCGGCAGCAACTCGCCGACGCCGCCTGGCTGGTGACCGGGCCGGGCGGGCGCGGGATGACCTGCGCGCCCGCGATCGCGGTGGACACGGCGGACGCCGCGGGGCTGTGAGACGGCTGCGGCCCGCCAGGGGCACGAAGCAGCACGGGCCCTCCGGCGGGTCCGACCGGCAGCGGCCCGGCCCCGCCGTTCCCCGGGCCCCCGACGGGGCCCACGACGCATTCCACTTCCACTGATCACGAGGACGGACATGACCACGCACGAGGTGACCCTGGTGGTGCTCGACATGGCGGGCACCACCGTCGTCGACGACGGGCTGGTGGAGCTGGCCTTCGCCGCCGCCGCCCGCTCGCAGGGAGTGGAGACCGGGAGCCCGGAGCACGCCGGGATGCTGGCGCACGTCCGGGCCACCATGGGGGAGTCGAAGATCTCGGTCTTCCGGCACCTGTTCGGGGACGAGGACCGCGCGCAGCGAGCCAACGCGGCCTTCGAGGCGGCGTACGAGGAGCAGGTCGACCAGGGGCGCTGCGCGGCGCTGCCCGGGGCGGCCGGGGCGATCGCCGAACTGCGCGGGCAGGGACGGAAGGTGGTGCTGACCACCGGGTTCGCGCGCAGCACGCAGGACCGGATCCTGGACGCGCTCGGCTGGCGGGACGTCGCCGACCTGACGCTCTGCCCCGCCGACGCGGGCCGCGGCCGCCCCTACCCCGACCTGGCGCTCACCGCGCTGCTGCGCACCGGAACCGACTCGGTGCGGCAGGTCGCGGTGGCCGGGGACACCGGCTACGACATGCTCACCGGCGTCCGGGCCGGGGCCTCGGTGGTGGCCGGGGTGCTGACCGGTGCGCACGACGAGGCCCGGCTGCGGGCGGACGGCGCGACCCACGTGCTGGCCTCGGTCGCCGAGCTGCCCGGACTGCTGTCCGCCCGCTGACCGGGCCCGTCCTGCGGCCCCGGCGACGCCCCGGGGCCGCAGGGTACTGGTCCGTGCGGCTTTTGCGTGCTTATCTGATGGCATGTTGCGGTCACTGCGTTCGCTCGGAGTGCTCACCCTCGGCCTGACGCTGCTCACCGGCTGCGGCTCCTCCGGCAACGGCGGCAGCGCCCCGTCCGGCACCGCCGGGACGACCGGCGGCAGCGCCGAGCCCGGCAGCCCGTCGCCGAGCCCGTCACCGAGCCCGTCGCCGACCCCCAGCCCCACGCCGACGCCGAGCCCCACCCCGACGCCCGCGCCGAGCAGCGCCACCCCGACCACCGGCCCGAGCGACGCCCAGCTCGCCGGGCAGCGGATCGTCTACTCGTACCCCGGCACCGCCGTCCCCGACGCGCTGCTCCAGCGGGTGCGCCAGGGGCGGGTCGCCGGGGTGATCTTCTTCGCCGACAACGTCGGCACCGACGCGACCGCGCTGCGCACCGCCGTCACCCGGCTGCGCGAGGCCGAGCAGCAGAGCCCCAGCCCGCGCCCGCTGCTGCTGATGACCGACCAGGAGGGCGGGCTCGTCCGGCGGGTGCCCGGCGGACCGGTGCAGTCCGCCAAGGACGTCGGCCGCTCCGCCGACCCGGTCGCCGCCGCGACCCGCACCGGCGGCGAGGCCGCCGCCGCGCTCCAGAAGTACGGCCTGAACCTCAACCTCGCGCCCGTGCTGGACGTCTACCGCACCCCCGGCGACTTCGCCGACTCCGCGCAGCGCTCCTACAGCACCGACCCCGCCGTCGTCGGCAAGCTCGGCTCCGCCTTCCTCAAGGCCCAGCAGGGCGCCGGGGTCGCCGCCACCGTCAAGCACTTCCCCGGCTTGGGCAGCGCCCCCGCGGGCGCCAACACCGACGAGCGGCCCGTCACCCTGGACATCTCCCTGGACAAGCTGCGCAGCATCGACGAACGCCCCTACCGGGACGCGATCGCCGCGGGCACCGACCTGGTGATGTTCTCGTGGGCGGTCTACCCCGCGCTCGACCCGGGCACCCCCGCCGGGATGTCCGGCAAGATCGTCCGCGACGAACTCCGCGCCCGCTTCGGCTACGACGGCGTCACCATCACCGACGCGCTGGAGGCCAAGGCGCTCGACCCCGTCGGCGGCACCGCGAAGCGCGCCCTCGCCGTCGCCCACGCGGGCGTCGACCTGGTGCTCTGCTCCGGCCGCGACGTCGCCCAGGGCGACACCGCCGCGGCGGCGCTCACCTCGGCGCTGGCCTCCGGCGAGCTCGACCGGGCGGACTTCACCGCCTCCGCGAACCGGGTCGACGCGCTGCGCGCCTCGCTCAAGTAGCTTCCGGCGCAGGCGAGTCGGGGCCCCGGCTCAGACGTTCCCGCAGTTCGGCGAGCGCCCGGTCCTCCTCCCAGGGGGAGCGCCCCTCCGGGCGCAGCCGCACCGCCGCGTCCCTGCGGTGCTCGGGCCAGTCGGGGGCGGTGCCGGTGGCCTCCCAGTACAGGCCGGCCAGGCGGCGGCGGGCCGTCCGGGTGGGCGGCGGGTTGTGCGCCGGGTCGGGCCAGAACAGCAGGGCCAGCCGCCGGGCCGGGTCGCGGAAGCACTGCTCGAAGGCCCCGAGTTCCCAGAAGCTCAGCGATTCGTCCAGGTAGTTCCAGCGCCCGGCCTGCTCCGGGTGCTGGATCCGCTGGTACGCGTCCGCGAAGCGGCGCCGGAGCGCCAGGTCGGTCGGGTGGCTCGACAGCAGGCCGCGCAGCCGCAGCCGGGCCTGCCGGTGCTGGTTCGCCCGCAGCTCCGCCGCGACCTTCGCCAGGGTGGACTCCACGCTCATGCGCCGGATCGTCGCCGCCCGGCCGACGGGGCGTCAAGTGGGCGGGCGCACCGCCGCCGCGAGCAGGGACGGCGCCCCGGAGAGCACCGGGGCGGGCCGCAACGCCGAGCGGTGCGCCGGGAGTTCGGGCGCGCGGCCGTAGCCGGGCCCGCGGGGCGGGCCGGGGCGGGGTCAGTGGGCCGTTCCGGCCGGGGCGGCCGCCAGGTGGGCGGTGAGGAAGCGGGCGGCGCGGTCCAGGGCGGCGTCGGCCTCGTCGAGGCGGCCGAACTGCTGCTGGAAGACGTGCGGGACGCCGGACTCCACTTCGAGGGTGACCGTGACGTCCTGCTCGGCCGCGCGGGCGGCCAGCCGGAGCGCGTCGTCGAGGAGCAGCTCGTTCGTCCCGACCTGGACGAGGAGCGGGGGCAGCCCGGCGAGGTCGGCGAACAGCGGGCTGGCCAGGGGGTTCGCCCGGTCGCCGGTGCCCAGGTAGTGGTCGGCGTAGGCGCGGATGTCGGCCTCGGTGAAGATCGGGTCGGCCTCCTTCCGGGAGCGGTAGCTCGCCCCGGTGAGGGTGAGGTCGACCCAGGGGGAGAAGACCGCCGCGGCGGCGGGCAGCGGCAGCCCGGCGGCCCGGGCGGCGAGCAGGGTGGCGAGGACCAGGCCGCCACCGGCGGAGTCGCCGGCCAGGACGAGGCGCCGCGGGTCGGTGCCCGACTCCAGCAGTTCGCGGTAGGCCGCGAGCCCGTCGTCGAGGGCGGCGGGGAAGGGGTGCTCGGGGGCCAGCCGGTAGTCCGGCGAGAGTGCGCGCAGCCCGGCGCGGCGGGCCAGTTCGCCGACCAGCCCGGCGTGGGTGTCCGGCGAGCCCACCAGGTAGCCGCCGCCGTGCAGGTAGAGCAGTCGGCCGTGCTCGGAGGCGTCGGCGGGCTCCAGCTCCAGGGCCGGGCGGCCGCCCATGACGGTCCGGCGGACGGCCACGCCCTCCGGGGCGGGGCGGCCGACGGCGGCGGCGAACCCGGTGCGCTGCTCCTCGGGGGTGGGCGGGGTCGCGGGGCGGGGGGCGGAACGGAGCTGGGCGTCCAGGGCTTCGCGCTGCTGACGGGACACGGGGGCCTCCACGGGTCGGTGTGCGAGGATGGATTCCTAGGAATGCATCTGTCCGGTCCCAACCGTATTCCAGGGAAGATGATTCCTGGGAATCAATTGGAGCACATGTGAGCCACGTC
Source organism: Kitasatospora phosalacinea (assembly GCF_000717185.1). GTDB lineage: Bacteria > Actinomycetota > Actinomycetes > Streptomycetales > Streptomycetaceae > Kitasatospora > Kitasatospora phosalacinea_A. Next base: position 7,823 of record NZ_JNYE01000054.1, read on the forward strand.
ACCCCGGCCTTCGTCGACCTGGTCCGCGTCGAGACCCGGCTCTACGGCGCGGTGAACGCCCGCCTGCGCGCCGAACAGGGCCTCGGGCTCGGCCAGTTCGAGTTCCTGGAGATCATCGACCGGGTGCCCGAGTGCCGCGTCCTCGACCTCGTCGCCGAAGTCGCGATCACGGTGGGCGCCGTCAGCAAGGCGGTCGACCGGCTGGTGGAGGCGGGCTGGTGCCGACGGGTCGCGCACCCCGGGGACCGCCGCTCCTCGCTGCTCCGGCTCACGCCCGAGGGCGAGGCCCGACTGGCCGCGGCCCGCCCCGTCGTCGAGGCCGAACTCGCCGCCCTGACCGCGTCGGTGCCCCCCGAGGACCTGGCCCGCCTCGCCGCGACCCTGGCCACCCTCCGGGCCGACCTCGAAGCGGCGCAAGGGAGTTGAGCGCGCCGCGGGGCGGCGTCAGGGCGCGGGGCGGAAGTTGAGCAGCACCACGCCGACGATCACCAGCGCGATCCCGCACCACTGCGGGCGGCCCAGCGGCTCGCCGAAGAAGCGGGCGCCGATCGCCGCGACGGCCGCCGTGCCCGCGCCCGACCAGACCGCGTACGCGACCGACACCGGGATGTGCCGCAGGGCCCGGCCCAGCAGGGCGAAGGACAGCACGTAGCCGACCGCGACGGCCAGGCTCGGCCATGGCCGGGAGAAGCCGTCGGTGAGCTTGAGCAGGCTGGTCGCGCAGACCTCGGCGGCGATCGCCAGGGCCAGCAGGGCGTACGGCATCAGGGTGCGGTGAGCGCGGCGAGCAGGGGGAGGTCCGCGCGCTCCAGGCTGTCCAGCACGGTGGTGCCCGCGGCGGCCGGGATCGGGACGGCGGACGGCACCGCCAGCACCGGGCAGCCCGCGGCGCGGGCCGAGGCCACGCCGGTCGGGGTGTCCTCCACGGCCACGCACGCCGCCGGGGCCAGGCCCAGGCGGGCGGCGGCGGCCAGGTACGGGTCCGGGGCGGGCTTGGTGCGGGGGGTGTCCTCGGCGGCGAGGGTGGTGGCGAACCGGTGCGGGCCCAGGGCGTCCAGGACGAGGTCCACCACCCGGCGCGGGGACGCCGAGACCAGGGCGGTCGGGACGTCCGCGGCGCGCAGCGCGGCGAGCAGCGCCAGGGCGCCGGGGCGCGGGACGATCTGCGCCCCGACCTTCGCGGCGAAGGACTCGTTCAGGTGCGCCACCAGGTCGGCCTCGGGGCGCGGGGTGCGGCTGCTGCGGTGCAGGTGGGCGGCGGTGTGCTCGACGGCCCGGCCCAGGACGTCCGGGAGGTCCGCGTCGGTGAGGGCCAGGCCGAGTTCGGCGGCGAGTTCGGCCGCGGCCTGCCACCACAGGTGCTCGGTGTCGACCAGGGTGCCGTCCATGTCGAAGAGGACGGCGGCGGGGCGGGGTGCAGGCATGGCGGTACCTTACGGGGGTTTTCGGGCGTTCCGGGCGGGTGGACGGGCGGTGCAACTGACCGGCGGTGGGCGGGTTCCGGCTCGGCTCCTTCCGCTGCGCGCAGTTCCCCGCGCCCCTGGCGGGGCGGGGAGGTGGGGGATGGTACGTCCATTGGTGGGATGGCTGGTTGGAGGGCGGGGAAGTCACTTGGCGGGTAGTTCGGGGGGATCAGGGCTGCGGGGTGGGGGCCCGGTCGACGAGGACGGGGCGGTCGGGGAGGGTCAGGGCGGCGGGGGAGCCGAGGGGGAGGGCGGCGGCGGCCTCGGTGGGGAGGTCGGACTTGACCTCGGTGCCGTCGGGGAGGCGGACGGTGAGGCGGGTGACGGCGCCGAGGAAGGCGGCGGCGACGACCAGGGCGGGGCCCTCCGCGGCGGGGGCGAGCCGGACGTGCTCGGGGCGGACCAGGACGTGCAGCGGGCCGTCGGCGGGGAGGGCGCCGTCCACGGGGTGGCGGCGGCCGAGGACCTCGACGCCGCCGTCGGCGGTGCGGGTGCACGGGAGGCGGCTCATCGTGCCGACGAACTCGGCGACGAACGCGGTGGTCGGTCGGGAGTACAACTCCGAAGGGGCGGCGCACTGTTCGAGGCGCCCGGCACGCAGGACCGCGACCCGGTCGGCCATCGAGAGGGCCTCCTCCTGGTCGTGGGTGACGAACAGGGTGGTGATGCCGAGCTCCTGCTGCAGGCGGCGGATCTCCTCGCGCAGCGCGAGCCGGACCTTCGCGTCGAGCGCGGAGAGCGGCTCGTCCAGCAGCAGGACGCGCGGCTGCAGGGCCAGCGCGCGGGCCAGCGCGATGCGCTGCTGCTGGCCGCCGGAGAGCTGGTGCGGGTAGTGCGCGGCGCGCTGCGGCAGGCCGACGAGTTCCAGCAACTCCTGGGCGCGGCGCAGCCGTTCGGCCTTGCCGACGCCGCGCATCCGCAGGCCGAAGGCGACGTTGTCGGCGGCGGTCAGGTGCGGGAAGAGGCTGTAGGACTGGAATACCATGCCGGCGTCGCGGCGGTGCGCGGGGACGCGGGTGATGTCCTCGCCGTCGACCAGCACCTCGCCGGAGTCGTGGGTCTCGAACCCGGCGAGGATCCGCAGTGCGGTGGTCTTGCCGCAGCCGGACGGGCCGAGCAGGGCGAGCAGTTCGCCGGGCCGGACGGTCAGGTCGAGGCCGTCCAGGGCGGTGGTGGCGCCGAACTGCCGCCGCAGCGAACGGAATTCGACGGTGGCGCTGGTGCTGGGGGCGGTGTCCCCGGCGAGGGGGAGGGTGGCGGTGCTCATGGGTGGCGGTCTCCGGGAGGGCTCAGGAGGTGGCGGTGGTCCGGTGGCGGCGCTCGCGGCCGGCCGCGGCCAGCAGGAGCAGCAGCACCCAGGTGATCAGCAGGCTGAGCACGGACACCGCGACGGACATCTGGCCCCGGCTGTTGCCGACCGAGTAGATCCACACGGCGAAGGGCTGGTAGCCGAGGATCGAGGCGGTGGTGAACTCGCCCAGCACCAGGGCCAGGGTGAGGAACGCGGCGCTCAGCAGCGCGCCGCGCAGGTTCGGCACGACCACCGACAGCACGGCCCGCGGCCACCCCGCACCGCAGTTGCGGGCGGCCTCGACCAGGGTGCGCACGTCCACGGCGCGCAGCCCCGAGTCCAGCGCGCGGTGGGCGAGCGGCAGGGCCATCAGGACGTACGCGACGACCAGGACGAGCGGGAACCCCGGCTGCTGGACGAACACGAAGGTCTGGAAGAACGGCGTGTCCATCAGGTGGTCGGGGCCCCAGCGCAGCACGCCGATCAGCCCGGCGGTCAGCGCGACCGGCGGTACCACCAGCGGCAGGGTGCAGACCACTTCGAGCACCGGGCGCAGCCGCGACGCGCCGATCCGGACCGCGATCATCGCGGGCACCAGCAGGAGCAGCAGCACCACGACGGTGACGGCGGCGAGCTCCAGGGTCAGCACCAGGCTGTCGGTGAAGCCCGGGGCGGAGAGCAGGCCGGTGTAGGCGTCGAAGGAGATCCCGTCGACGTCGTCGATCGAGAACCAGACCGAGGCGGCCATCGGGACGAGGAAGTACAGGCCGGCCAGCAGCAGGACCGCGCCGCGCCAGACCCGCAGGCGGGAGATCAGCTGAGCCATCGGGCGCTCCGGCGCTGGAGGGGCAGGTGGACGGCCATCACCAGGGCGGCGACCAGGATCATGTCGAGGCTGAGCGCCAGCGCCAGGTTGCCCTGGCCGACCAGCACGTTGCCGGACAGCGCGTCGGCGATCTGCCGGCTGATCAGCGGGACGGTCGCGCCGACCATGGCGGCGGCGGTGGCGTACGCGGCGAACGCCGAGCCGAACAGCAGCACGAAGCCGCCGAGCAGCGAGGGGAACAGGACCGGCAGCGCGACGTACCGCCAGTACTGCAGGGCGGTGGCCCGGTTGTTGCGGGCGGCCTCGCGCCACTGCAGGCGCAGGCCCTCCAGGGCGGGGGTGATGGTCAGCACCATCAGCGGCACCAGGAAGTACAGGTAGGTGACGGTCAGGCCGGTGAAGCTGTACAGCGACCAGCCGTGGTCGGTCAGGTGGAACAGCTCGGTGAGCTCGCCCGCGTTGCCGAGCGTCGCGACGAAGGCGAACGCCAGCGGCAGGCCGCCGAAGTTGGCCAGCACGCCGGAGGCGGTCAGCACCGCCTCGCGCAGCAGCCGGAACCGGGAGGTCAGCACCGCCTGGGCGAGCGGGACGCCGAGCACGGTGCCGATCAGCGCGGTCAGCGCGGACAGCTTCAGGCTGGAGAACAGCGCCGTCCGGTACGCGCCCTGCACCGAGTCGGTCAGGTTGGCGGTGGTGAACGAGCCCGCGCCGGTCTCCGCGTCGCCGGAGACGGTGAACGCGCCGGTGAGGATCGCGACGGCGGGCAGGCCGAAGCCGACCAGGAAGAAGGCCAGCAGCGGCACGGTGGCCAGCCAGGCGCCGCCGCGCGGGCGGCGCTTCGCGCGGGGCGGGGCGGCGGGGGAGGCGGTGCCGGGGGCGGGGGCGGTACCGGGGGCGCCCGGGCCGCCGCCGGGGTCAGCGGCGGCCGGGGCCGGCACCGGGGTGGGGGCCGTGGTCATGTCGGTGATCAGCCCGCGATGGCCTTGGCCCAGTTGTCGGTCAGGACCTTCTTGGCCGCGTCGACCTGCTCCGAGCTCGGGAAGGCGGTGAACGGCTTCTCGACGGTCGGCAGCTTGGCCGCGGCGGTGGCGTCCAGGGTGCCGTCGGCCTTCATCGCGTCGAACAGCGCCGGGGTGGCGTAGCCGCCCAGGAAGCCGTTCTGGCCCTCGGCCGAGTACAGGTACTCCATCCACAGGCGGGCGGCCGCCGGGTGCGGGGCGTCCTTGTTGATCGCCTGGTTGTAGTACTGGGCGTAGGAGCCGTCGGAGGGGACGGCCACCTGCCAGTCGACGCCCTTGCCCTTGAACTCGTCGGTGTAGCCCGCGTTCAGGTACGACCAGTCGATCGAGATCGGCGTCTCGCCCTTCTCGATGGTCGCCGGGGTCGACTCGACCGGGTTGAAGTTGCCGGACCGCTTCAGCTTCGCGAAGAAGTCGATGCCGGGCCGGATGTCGTCCAGCGAACCGCCGTTGGCCAGCGCGGCCGCGTACACGCCGCCGAACGCCGAACCGGACTTGGTCGGGTTGCCGTTCAGCGCGACCTGGCCCTTGTACTCCGGCTTCAGCAGGTCCGCGAAGGTCTTCGGGCAGACGGCGACCTTCTTGGCGTCGCAGCCGATCGAGACGTAGCCGCCGTAGTCGTTGACCCGCAGGCCCTCCGGGTCCTTCATGGAGGCGGGGACCTTCTCGAAGGAGGCCACCTTGTACGGGGCGAGCAGGCCCTCCTTGGCGGCGGACAGCGCGAACGCCGAACCCAGGTCCAGGGTGTCAGGGGCGCGGTCCTGGCCCTTGCGGGACTTGACCGCGTTGATCTCGTCCTGGCTGGAGCCGTCCGGGTTCTCGTCCTCGATCTCGATGCCGTACTTCGCCGTGAAGCCGTCCATCAGCGCGCCGTAGTTGGCCCAGTCCCGCGGGAGGGTGATGACGTGCAGCCTGCCCTCCTTCTTCGCGGCGGCCACCAGGCCGTCCATGCCGCCGAAGTCGGCCAGCGAGGTCGCGGTCCGCGCGTTCACCGTGCCGCCGCCGGCCTTGGCGGCCTCACCGGACCCGGCGGACGAGCCGGCGGAGCCGCAGGCGGAGAGGGAGAGCGCGGCAGCGGTCAGCACGGCCGCGAGGGCGGCGGCGCGGTGGCGGTGCACGGTCACGGGAGGGTCTCCTGGAGGAAGGGGAGCTGGAGAGGTCACGAGGGGGTCAGGCAGGTGCCGCGCGGGGCCGCGCAGGCGTCACGCCGGACGCCGCACGGGACGCCGCGCGGGTGTCCGGTGCGCGGCGCGGCCGGTTGTCCGGCCAAGTTGGCCAGCCAACTTCCGGCGCCAGGAGCAAGTACGCCCGAGGCCGGTGACGGGAAGGTGAACGGACGGCCCAGGGCGGGGGGCGGCTGCGGGAACGGTCGCGGGAGCGGTCACGCCCGGGGCGGGGCCCTCCCGGGCAGCGGCTACAGTCAGCGGTGTACGCGCGGTCACGCGCCGGGCGGCAGCCCAACCTCCTTACCAGCCAAGGGAACTCGACGCACGTGGCACTCGACCAGGACCGCGCCGCCGGCTCGCTCTACCGCCAGGTGGCCGCCGACCTGCGCGAAGCGATCACCTCCGGCTCGTTCGGCGAGGCCGGACGCCTGCCGGCGGAGGGCGCCCTCGCCGAGCAGTACGGCGTCTCCCGCGGCACCGTCCGCCAGGCCCTCGCCCTGCTGCGCGCCGACGGGCTGGTCACCTCCCGCCGCGGCACCCGCCGGGTCGTCCTCGGCGGAGCCCGCGTCCAGTCCTTCTCCGAACTGCTCTCCTTCACCCACTGGGCCCGCTCCATGGGCGAGGAGCCCGGCGGCCGGCTCGAATCCCTGACCCGCCGCCCCGCCGACGCCGCCGAACGCGAACAGCTGCGCCTCGCACCCGGCACCGAGGTCTACGTCACCCTGCGGCTGCGCACCCTCTCCGGCACCCCCGTGATGGTCGAGCGCACCGTCTACCCGCCCCGGGTCGGCGAACTGGTCGCCCAGCTCCCGCCCGACGTGGTCTCGCACACCGAACCCCTGCGCGAGCACGGCATCCTGTTCACCGACGCCGACCACACCATCGACGTGGTCGCCGCCGACGCCGACGACGCCCGCCTGCTCTCCTGCCGCCGCGGCAGCCCGCTGCTGCGCGAGAAGCGCCGTACCACCGACCCCACTGGCACCCCCGTCGAGTGGTCCCAGGACCGCTACCTGCCCGGCACCGTCGCCTTCTCCATCCACAACTCGCTGGCCTCGTCCGCCCTTTCGCGGCACGCCCGGGACGAGGACTGAAAACCGGGTGCCGCCGGGGCCGTCCGCGGTGACAATCGCCGGATGAGCGACATCACGCGGATCGACCCGGCCGGGCTCCACCCCACCTCCGGGTACGCGCACGTCACGGTGGTGGAGGCCGGGCGCACCGCGCACCTGGCCGGGCAGTGTCCGTTGGACGCGGAGGAGAGGCTGGTGGGGGCGGGAGACCTGGACGCCCAGGTCGACCAGGTGGTGGCCAACGCGATGACGGCGCTGGCCGCGATCGGCGTCGGGCCGGAGCGGGTGGTGCGGTCGGTGGTCTACGTGGTCAGCGACCGCAGCGAGGTGCTCGCCGGGGTCTGGCACCGCCTGGCCGACTCGCCGCTCGGGCCCGCCCTCGGCACCGCCTCCACGCTGCTCGGCGTCACCGCCCTCGGGTACACCGGGCAGCTGGTCGAGGTCGACCTGACGGCGGCGCTGGAGTAGCCGGCCGCAGCAGCCCGCCGGAGTGGTCAGGGCTGCATCAACTCCCGCAGCAGCGGCCGGAATTCGGCGAAGGACGGGGTGGCGGCGGCCGGGTCCTTGGCGGCCTCGTCCCAGCGGCGGACGGCCACCGCGTCGGCGCCGAACGGGTGGGCGGCGAAGGCGGCGGCCTCGTCCGGGGCCATCGGGCCGCCCTGCGCGGCCAGGGTGCGGACGGAGGCGGGGGAGAGCAGGGCGGCGTAGCCGGGCTCGGTGGCGCACAGGTAGCGCTTGGCGTCGACGTGCAGGCGGACGGGCTCGGTGACGGCGGGCGGGAAGTGCGGGGCGAGCCGGGCGGCGGCGCCCTCGCCGTGGCGGTCGCCGGTACCCGCCGTCAACTCCGGCCCGCCGCCCCGGAAGTGGCCGATGTCGTGCAGCAGGGCGGCGGCCACCAGCGCGGGCGGGGCGTCCGCGGCGCGGGCCAGGGCGGCGGCCTGCAGCATGTGCGCGGCCAGGGTGACGGCCTCGCCCAGGTACTCGCGGGAGCCCTCGCCCTCGAACAGGGCCTCCAGCTCGTCCAGGACGGCGGCGGTGCGGCGCAGCACCGCCAGGGTGGAGGAGAGCGCGTCCAGGTCGGCGTAGCAGCCCTGGAGGTGCCGGTGGCCGTCGCCGGGCTCGAACGCGGTGCGGGCGTGCAGCAGGCGGGTGTTGTCGAGGAGCAGGCAGTCGCCGGGGGCGAGCCGGAGGTCCAGCCGCAGCTCCGGGCGCAGGACGGTCGCGGCGAAGCGGCGGTGGGCGGCGTAGAAGGCGTCCAGTTCGGCGGGGGCCGGGGCGGACAGCGCGGCGGTGTCGGTGGAGCGGTCGTTGAACCGCACCTCGCGGATCGCGCCCCGCGGGTCGAGCCCGATCAGCGGCTTCTCGGCGGAGAGTTCGACGCCCCGGTCGCGGTAGCGGAACGGCACCGGCGTGCGGGCCAGCAGGTCGAACGCGGCCGGGTCCTCCGCGCGCAGCAGCGCGGCCGCCTGGAACCCGTCCACCAGCCCCGAGTCGCCGCCCGCGCAGTCGTTGCGCAGGCAGTGCAGCAGTTGCAGGGTGGGCACCGGGTCGCGGTACGGGTTGTCGGTGTGCGGGGCGACGGCGAGGCAGGTGAACGCCAGGTTCGCCGGGTCGGGCTCCGCCCGGACGTCGAACAGCTCGCCGTAGTTCGTCTCCCGGACGTACCCGAAACTCCGTGCCACCCGCAGGACTTGGCCCGCCACGGCCGGGACGCCGCGCAGCACCGCGAACCCCGAGCGGCGGACGGCGGCCAGCACCGCGATCCGCTCCTCCGGATCGGCCAGGTACGTCGCCCAGTCGGCCTCGGGCAGGCCGCGGGCGAAGTCGGCGGCCTCCCACAGCCGTTTGGCGTGCTCGGTGCGCTCGTCGGGCCCGGCGGGCGCGTCCCACCCCGCCGGGTAGTGCGAGCGGTGGCCGTCGGACCAGCGCACCGCCAGCCTGGTGGCGTCCCGGGTCGCCTCGACGGCGGACAGGCCGTCCGGCAGGTCGCCGATCCGGAACAGCTTCTGCCCGCCGCGCGGGGCGCGGCACTCGGGGCACGGGCAGTTGTCGCGCAGCCAGTACGGGTGGGGCACGGACATCGGGGCAGCCTCCAGTTGTACAGCCAACTTCGCGGTGGCTGCCCAGCCAAGACCGCCCGGGCGTCCACCGCCCGCCCGCCCGGTGAACGGCGGGCCACCGGCGGCCGAACCCTGTCCGCGCCCGGGGCTACCATGCCCCGCATGACGCTCGACCTCGCCCGCGACCTGCCCGCCGCGCTCGCCGACCGCGCCGCCGCCTGGCGGCTGATCGCCGAGATCGCCGCCTTCTGGGGTGCCCCGCTGCGCCCCGAGGACGGCTGCACCGACGCCGAACTCGACGCCGCCGAGGCCAGGTTGGGCCTGCGCCTGCCCGCCGCGCTGTGCGAGGCGCACCGGCTGGTCGGCAACCGGCCGGACCTCACCGGCAACCAGGACACCCTGCTGCCGCCCGCCGAGCTGTACGTCGACCGGGGCTGCCTGGTGTACCGGGTGGAGAACCAGAGCTGCGCCTACTGGGGAATCCCGCTCGCCGCCCTCGGCCAGGACGACCCGCCGACCGTCGTCTGGCCGGACGCCGCCGACCCGGAGACCACCCCGTGGACGGCCAGGTTCTCCGTGGAGTGCCTGGCCGTCGTCCTCACCGAGCCGCTGCTCGACGAGGACGCGTACGTGGACGCGGGCGAGGTCGACCCGGCCGACCTGGTCGACTGGACCGAACTGCCCCAGCTGTACGAACCCGGCGTCGACACCCGTCTCTTCGCCCGCCCGGACGCCCTGCTGGCGCTCCAGGGCGGCTTCTGGACGGCGATGCGGGCGGTCAGCGAGGAGGTGCTCGAAGAGCTGTGCGAGGAGCTGCCGGTCAGCTGGAACAACTACTGACGCACCGTCAGATCGCTTGCTCCCAGGCCTCGGTGGCCGCCGCGACCGCCGCCGCGGCCGGGGCGCCGGTGGCCTCGGCGAGGAGCTCCAGGGCGGCGATGACGGTCTCCGGGTTGGCGGCCGGGCCGTAGTGGTTGAGGCGGAGCATGGTGGCGGCCAGTGCGCCGCCCGCCTGGACGGGCAACTGCGGGGCGCGGCGCCGCACTTCGGCGGCCAGCTCGGCCGCGTTCGTGCCCAGGGGGGTGCGCAGCGTGGTGGCGACCGGGGCGGCGTGCTCGGCGCGCAGGACGTACGGGGCGAGGGTGCCCAGGGCGAGGACGCCCGCGCGGGTGGCGGTGGCTGCGGCGCGGTGGCGGGCGATGACCGCGTCCAGCGTCTCGGACTCGATCGCGGCCAGGCACTCCTCCAGTGCGAGCATCTCCAACTGGGCCGGGGCGTGCGGGAGCTGGGTGCGACCGGCGTCGGTCCAGCGCTCCTTCCAGTCCAGCAGGGAGAGGTAGGAGCGGCGCGGCGCGGCCGGGTTCGCGGCGATCCGCTGCCAGGCCCGCTCGCTCACCGACACCGCCGAGACGCCCGCCGGGCCGCCCATCGCCTTCTGCCCGCCGATCACGCACAGGTCGACGCCCCACTCGTCGGTGAGCAGCGGCTCGGCGGCCACCGAGGCCACCGCGTCCAGCATCAGCAGCGCGCCGTGCTGCCGCACCACCTCGGCGACCGCCGCGACCGGGTTGGTGTTGCCGGTCGCCGCCTCGGCGTGCACCAGCGACACGAAGTCGATCTCCGGGTGCTCGTCCAGCGCCGCCGCGACCTGCTCGGCGCCCACCGCGGAGTCGTACGGCACCGTCAGGTCGACCACCTTCGCCCCGGCGTCGCGCAGCCAGCCGCCGAAGGTCTGCCCGTACGGGCCGGTGACCACGTTCAGCGCGGTCGAACCGGGGTGCGCCGCGCCCTTGATCGCCGCCTCCAGCGGCAGCAGCGCCTCGCCCTGGGTGACGATCACGTCGTTGCGGGTGCGCAGCAGCGCCGCCACCCCGTCCTCGATCGCGGCGAACCGGTCGGCGGTCATCGGGGGAAGGTCGAGCAGCATCCGGAAGGACCTTTCGGTACGGCGGGCGCCGGGCCGTCCCGGCGGGCGGAGGGTCGCCGCCGAACAGTCTGCCGCAGAACGCCCGGAGGTCCGTGGACGCGGTCGAACAGTCTGCCGCAGGACGCCCGGAGACCCGTGGACGGCGCCGAGTACAGTGCCAGGCATGACAGAGCGTGCGGTGCTGCACATCAAGGGCCGGGTGCTGGTCGGCCCCGACGACGTCCGGGACGAACTCTGGGCCGTGGACGGGCGGGTGACCTTCGAACGCCCCGCCGCCGAACCGTCCGCCACCCTCACCGGCTGGGCCCTGCCCGGCCTGGTCGACGCCCACTGCCACGTCGGCCTGGACGCGCACGGCGCCGTCGACCGCGACACCAGCGAGAAGCAGGCGCGCACCGACCGGGACGCCGGGACCCTGCTGATCCGCGACGCCGGGTCCGCCGCCGACACCCGCTGGATCGACGACCGCGACGACCTCCCGAAGATCATCCGGGCCGGTCGGCACATCGCCCGCACCCGCCGCTACATCCGCAACTACGCCCACGAGATCGAACCCGGCGACCTCGCCGCCTACGCCGCCGCCGAGGCCCGGCGCGGCGACGGCTGGGTCAAGCTCGTCGGCGACTGGATCGACCGCGACGCGGGCGACCTCACCGCCTGCTGGCCCGGCGACGCCCTCGCCGAAGCCATCGCCGCCGCCCACGCCGAAGGCGCCCGGGTCACCGCGCACTGCTTCGCCGCCGACTCCCTGCCCGACCTGCTCGCCGCCGGGATCGACTGCGTCGAGCACGCCACCGGCCTCACCGAGGACCTGATCCCCGCCTTCGTCGAACGCGGCGTCGCGATCGTCCCCACCCTCGTCAACATCGCCACCTTCCCCCGGCTCGCCCTCGGCGGCGAGGCCAAGTTCCCCGCCTGGTCCGCCCACATGCGACGGCTGCACGCCCGCCGCTACGAGACGGTGGGCGCCGCGCACGACGCGGGCATCCCGATCTACGTCGGCACCGACGCGGGCGGCTCGCTCGCCCACGGCCTGGTCGCCGAGGAGGCCCTCGAACTCACCAAGGCCGGGCTCACCCCCCTCGAAGCCCTCGCCGCCACCACCTGGTCCGCCCGCGCGTGGCTCGGCCGCCCCGGCCTCACCGAGGGCGCCCCCGCCGACCTCGTCCTCTACGAGGCCGACCCGCGCACCGACCTGCGGGTGCTCGCCGCGCCCGCGCACGTGGTGCTCAACGGGCGGGTGGTGTGAGGACGCCGTGGGTGGTGCGGTGGTGAGGACGCTGCTGGTGACGCCGTGGTGACGAGCGAGCCCGAGCGCGGCCCCGCGCCGGCGGCGGCCCTGACGGACGGGGCGGCGGCCCGCTGGGCGGCGCTGCCCGCCGAGGTGCGCGAGCGGGTCGACGCGGAGCTGGGCCAGGAGCGGTACGCCCGCGCGTTCGGGCTGCTGCGGGAGGCGGACAGCAGCATCGGCATCCCGCTGGGACGGGCAATCATCGAGGGGCGCCTGCCGCCCGCCCCGCCCGACCCCCTCGCGGACGCCGAGGCGCTCACCGGGCGGGTCGCCGGGGTGGACGGGCCGGTCCTCGCCGTCGAGGCGGTCCGCTCCGCGGAGGGCGTCGAACTGACGGTGACCGGCGCGGACGGCAGACAGGTGCTGACCGTCGTGGACGCCGGCACCGCCGCCCGCTACCTGCGCCCCGGCGAGCCCGCCGACGGCCGCCCACCCGCCGAGGCCGCCGCCGAGTGGCTCGGCCGGCAGGCCGCCGCCGCGCTCGGCGTGCCGTTCCGCGGCGTCGGCGGGGGCTGAACGGGGAACCATTGCGCCATGGCAGAACCCGGGGAGCACGACAGGGGCGGGCCGGTGGTCCTCCGGCTGGAGGTGGCCGCCGAGGGCGGCGCCGAGCAGGCGGCGGGGCTGACGGACGAGGAGGCGTTCGCCTGGTGGGAGACGCTGCCTGCCGAACTGCGCGAGCGGGTGGACGACTCGGTGCGGGGCGGCGGGAGCGGGGCGGTGGGCGTGCTGGCGGTCGCGGGAGGACGGTCCGGGGTGAGCCTGGCGCAGGCGGCGGCGATCGTCGCGGCGCGGGCCGCCGCGGTGCGCCCGCCCGCCGGGCTGGGGGTGGACCGGTGGACGATGGTCCGCCGGGTGGGCCTGTTCCGGCGGCCGGTCGTCGCCGTCGAGGCGCGCCGGGGCGGGTACGGCGCCCGGGGTCGGCTGGTCCGGGTGGTCGCGGTGGGGGAGGCAGAGGACGTCGAACTGGCCGTCGTGGACGCCGACACCGCCGACCGCTGCCTGCGCGACGACCCCCGGGCCGCGCACCGGCGGCCCGTCGAGGTGGCCGCCGAACTCCTCGGCCGGCAGGCCGCTGCCGCGCTCGGCGTGCCGTTCCGGTTCGGCGGGGACCGGTCCTGAGGGGCTCGCGAACTCCGGTTGTCAGTGCGGCCGATAGGCTTCCGTCATGGCTGCTCGACCCTTGCACGAAGTTGTTGAACCCGGCTGGGCCCAGGCCCTTGAGCCGGTCGCCGGACAGGTCGCCGCGATGGGTGACTTCCTGCGCGCCGAGATCGCGGCGGGCCGGTCCTACCTGCCGCCCGGCCCGCAGGTCCTGCGGGCGTTCCAGCAGCCGTTCGCGGACGTCCGGGTGCTGATCGTCGGGCAGGACCCGTACCCGACGCCGGGGCACGCCGTCGGCCTCAGCTTCTCCGTCGCGCCCGACGTCCGGCCGGTGCCGCCCAGCCTGGTCAACATCTACCAGGAGTACTGCCAGGACCTCGGCCTCCCGGCGCCCTCCAACGGCGACCTCACCCCGTGGGCGGACCAGGGCGTCCTGCTGCTCAACCGGGCCCTCACCACCCAGACCCGCAAGACCAACGGCCACCGCGGGAAGGGCTGGGAGGCCGTCACCGAACAGGCCATCAAGGCGCTCGCCGCCCGCGGCGGCCCGCTCGTCGCGATCCTGTGGGGGCGCGACGCCCGCGAGCTGCGGCCGTGGCTCGGCCAGGTGCCCAGCATCGAATCGCCGCACCCCAGCCCGTACTCGGCGAGCAGCGGCTTCTTCGGCTCCCGCCCGTTCAGCAAGGCCAACGACCTGCTGGTGCGCCAGGGCGGCCAGCCCGTCGACTGGCGGCTGCCCTAGCTCCTCGGGTCGACGCCGCATCCGGGTGGCCGCCGCGATCCGGGTGGCCGCCGCGTTCGGCCCCGCAGCCGTGCGGTGCACCGCCCCGCGCGGCTGCGGTGGGTGCGGTGGTTCCGGTGGTTCCGGTGGTTCCGATGTCGGGGGGAAGGGTTCCTCTGGGGCCGGATTGCTTCCGGAAATGGTCACTCCAGAGCGTCAACCTCACCCGAAGGAGTGAAATGACGCTGCGTGTTGCTGGAGTGACGCGCTGTTCGAAGAGACTGGCGGGAGTCGAGAGCGCGAGTCCCCTCCCCGTGCGGTGCGCCGGGTGAGGTCGTGGGTGCGCTCTGCCGTTCACCACGTGTGGGGGTTTCCTGTCATGTCTGTTCTGCGTTCGGTCGCCGCGTCGGCCCTGGTGGTGTCCGCCCTCGCGGTGGGGCTGCCGGTCTCCTCGGCCTCGGCCGCCGATGCCGCCGCCGGTACGCCCGCCAAGCCGGGGAGGGCGAGCGCGGTGACGGCCGGGCTGAGCCTGGACGTGACGCTGCTGAACGCGGTGGACGTGCCGGTCGACGTGTCGCTGAACCGGGTCGAGTCGCCCGCGCAGCGGGACGGCGCGATGCTGACCGCCAAGGTCGACGGGGTGGACGGCGGGCGGCCGGTGACGCTGGTGAAGGCGGAGGTGGGGCGGTCGGTCGCCAAGGCGGACGAGAAGCTGGCCTCGGCGTCCGTGAAGCTGGTGGACGCCGACGTGCACGTGCCGGGCCTGCCGCTGACCACGCTGCTCGGGCTGGAGGCGATGAGCGCCCAGGCGAACTGCCCGGTGGACGGGCAGCCGACGGCCGACGTCGTCGCCCCGGCGAAGCTGACGGTGCTGGGCAGGTCGGTGACGGTGGGCCTCAACTCGCCGACCCACGTGGACGTTCCGGCGATCGGTTCGGTGGACGTCGAGTTCGCGAAGAAGACGGTCACCAGCAGCAGGGCGGCGGCCTCCGCGCTGGAGGTCAAGATCGCGCTGAACCCGCTGAACCTGAACGTGGCGAAGGTGAACGGCACCGTGACGGTCGCCTCGGTGTCCTGCGAGAAGCCGGTCGCGGCGGTCGCCCCGGCCGCCGCGGTCTCCTCGCCCCCGGCCTCCTCCCCGGCGGCCCCGGCCCCGGCGTCCGCGCAGAACCGGGCGGTGCCGAAGGCGGAGGGGCAGGAGCTGGCGTACACCGGATCGAACGGGACGACGGTGCTGGCCGCGGGCGGCGGGACGCTGCTGGTGGCCGGTGGTGCCGCGGTGTGGATGACGCGGCGGCGGCGGGCGGCGCACGCCCGGCACCGCTGACGGACGCGCCGGGCGCCCGCGCGGGGCGCCCGGCGCGGTCGGCCGGCGCGGTGGTCGGCCCGCCCGCCCGTTCCGCACCTTCCGTCCCAGAACTGCGTTCGCATCGCGAGACGCGCCTTCTCCGAGGGTGAACGCACCGCTGCGGACCGTTGGTTCACATGGGCGTTACATAGGAGGAACAACCGGGAAACGGCGGCTTGCGACGCTACGCGGGCACCCACCACCCGAGCAGTGAGGATCACCGCGATGGCGATCAAGGCCGAGTACATCTGGATCGACGGAACCAAGCCCACCGCGAAGCTCCGCTCCAAGACTCGGGTGCTGCCGAACGCCGACAAGATCCCCACCTGGGGCTTCGACGGCTCGTCGACCAACCAGGCCGAGGGCCACGCCTCGGACCGCGTGCTGGAGCCGGTGAAGGTCGTCAAGGACCCGATCCGCGGCGGTGACAACATCCTCGTCCTGTGCGAGGTGTTCGAGACCAACGGTGAGGCGCACGTCACCAACACCCGCGCCGCGCTGCGCGAGGTCGCCGAGAAGTACGCCGCGCAGGAGGCGATCTTCGGCATCGAGCAGGAGTACACCTTCTTCAAGGGCTCCCGCCCGCTCGGCTTCCCGGAGGGCGGCTACCCGGCCCCGCAGGGCGGCTACTACTGCGGCGTCGGCGCCGAGGAGGTCTTCGGTCGCGAGATCGTCGAGCTGCACCTCGACCGCTGCATCGACGCCGGCCTGGCGATCTGCGGCATCAACGCCGAGGTCATGCCCGGTCAGTGGGAGTTCCAGATCGGCCCCGTCGACGCGCTGACCGTCTCGGACGACCTGTGGATCGCCCGCTACCTGCTCTACCGCACCTCCGAGGAGTTCGGCATCGACGCCACCCTCGACGCCAAGCCGGCCAGGGGCGACTGGAACGGCGCGGGTGCGCACACCAACTTCTCGACCAAGGCGATGCGCGAGGGCTACGACGCCATCATCACCGCCTGCGAGTCGCTCGGTGCCTCGCAGGAGAAGGTCATGGAGCACGTCAACCAGTACGGTGACGACATCCAGTCCCGCCTGACCGGCAAGCACGAGACCGCCCCGTGGAACGTCTACTCCTACGGCGTGTCCAACCGCGGCGCCTCGGTCCGCATCCCGTGGCAGGTCGAGGTGGAGCAGAAGGGCTACATCGAGGACCGCCGCCCGAACGCGAACATCGACCCGTACGTGGTCACCCGCCTGCTGGTCAACACCTGCTGCGAGGCCCTGGAGAAGGCCGGCCAGGTCTGATCCGCCCCGTACCCGCACGGCAGCGCCCGCCGGTCCCCGCGAGGGGGACGGCGGGCGTCGCCGTTCCCGGGCGGGGTTACCGGTGTTTGACGGCGGTGTGTCGTACGCCTCACAGCGGGCCGGTGTTTGACGGCGGTGTGTCGTACGCCTCACGGTCGGCGGCGGCCGGGTGTGCGGCGGGCGGGGTGTGGGGGCGGGTCCGCGGGGGCGCCCGGGCCTCACATCCGGACGAAGCCGTGCGTGCGGCCGACGGGGGTGAAGCCGCGCCGGGCGTACCACTGCTGGGGCCAGTCCTCGGCGTCGGCGACCAGGAAGCGCAGGCCGTCGGGGGAGCGGTCGGCGGCCAGTCGCAGGGCGGTGGCGAGGACGGCGTCGGCCAGGCCGCGGCGCTGGCGGTCCTCGGCGGTGGCCAGGTCCTCGATCTGGGCGGTGCCCGCGGCGTCCTGGTACAGGTCGGCCCAGGAGCCGAACTCGCCGTCGACGTCCCGGGCGGCGAGCGTCAGCACCCGTTCGGCGCCCGCGGCGCGCGCGGTGCGGCGGCCCACCAGCTGGGCGATCGACTCGTCCGCGGCCCACGGCAGCCAGCAGCGCCACTGCCGTTCCAGGGCCGGGGCCAGCTCGACCAGCGCGACCGGCCCGGCGCCGCCGCCGGGCGGGACCGGGCCGCGGTGGACCATCACCACCTCGGTCTCGTGCCGGTACCCGGCGGCTACCAGCCCCGGGGCGAGGGCCAGCGCGGACGCGTCGTCGAACACCGAGATCCGCCGGTGCCCCAGGTGTCCGAGCACCTCCTCGGCCAGCCCCGCCACGTCCGTCCCGCTCGGCGGCGCGTCCAGCACCAGCTGGTTGTGCTCGTGCGAGTACCCGAACTCCTTGCTCAACACCCCGAAGCCGCCCGGCAGTTCCACCACCTCGGCGGCCTGTCGGCGGGCGAAGGCGCGACGGAACTCCAGGGCGACCCGCAGGCTCTCCTCGACCATCGGGCCATCGTAGGCCGACCGCCCCGCCCGGTTCGAGTGGTTTGTCGCCCCGGCCCGTCGGGAGGAGGGAAAACCCTTTCGTGCCAAGGGCGTTGGACTCGCTACGATCCGGCCGCGCCGCCGGAGGGCCCGGGCGCACGCACCGGACGGGTGGAAGAACGACCTTGCGAGACCTGAAGGCGGCGGTCGCGGCCGCCGCGGTCACCCTGCTGCGGACCTCCTGCGTGCGGATGCCCGGGCCGACGGACGGGCGGCCGGCCAACGACGCGGCCCGGCGGCAGGTGATCCCGTACGACATCGGGATCCGGCGCGCGATGTTCGGGGAGGGGCGGGCGGGGACCCCGGTCCGCGAAGTGATCACGAACGTGGACGAATCCGGCGCCTGGGGGTACGGCAACCCGGAGGACGACTTCGCCGTGGGACCGGGTGAGAGCAGCGACCCCGGCAAGACGCTCCGACTGCGGATCGGATCGCCCCGCGGCGGGGCGGACGGCAGCGTGCGCCGCCCGCCCCGCCGCGGCTTGAGTCTCCCGCCGGGGGAGACGGCAGGGTGGCGGGCATGGACGACGACGGGCTGCTGACGATCGGCGCGCTGGCGCGGCGCACCGGGCTGACGGTGAAGACCATCAGGTACTACTCGGACACCGGCCTGGTGCCGTCCACCGACCGCACCGCCGCAGGCTACCGGCGCTACGGCGCCGAGGCCCTGGCCCGGCTCGAACTCGTCCGCACACTGCGCGAGTTGGGCCTCGGGCTGGACGCGGTGCGGCGGGTCCTGGAACGCGAGGAGAGCCTCGCCGAGGTGGCCCGGGCGCACGCCGATGCGCTGGACCTGCAGATCCGCACGCTGCGCCGGCAGCGCGCCGTGCTGCGCACCGTGGCCGCCCGCGGAACCGACCCCGAGGAGACCGCACTGATGCACCGACTGCTACGGCTGTCCGCCGACGAACGGCGGCAGCTGATCGAGGAGTTCCTCGACGACACCTTCGGCACCGCCGACGCCAACCCCGAACTCGTCGCGCTGCTGCGCGCGGCCGTGCCCGACCTCCCCGAGGACCCGAGCGCCGACCAGGTCACCGCCTGGGTCGAACTCGCCGAACTCACCCGCGACCGGGACTTCCGGGCCGCCGTCCGCCGGATGGCCGCCTACCAGGCCGAGCAGCGCGCCGAGGGCGACACCACCGGCCTGCACCACGAGCTCACCGAACGGGTGCGGGAGGCGGTCACCGCCGCGCTCGCCGCGGGCACCGCCCCCGACGCCCCCGCCGCGGCCGCGGTGGTGGCCGGTCTCACCGCCCGCTACGCCGAGGTGTTCGACCGCCCGGACGACGCCGCCCTGCGCGGGTGGATCCTGCGCCGCCTGGAGGTCGCCACCGACCCCCGGGTCGAGCGCTACTGGTCACTGCTGGCCCGGATCAACGGCTGGCCCGCCCCGCCCGAACTCGCCCCCGTGTCCGCCTGGTTCACGGCCGCGCTGCGGGCAGCCGGATAACCGGGTGCGGGGCGCCCTAGGCTGGGCCCATGGCTGACACCGCGTCCACCGACGCCGACTTCACCCCGCAGGAGCTGGCCCGCGGCCGCGCGCTGCGCCGGGCCCGGCTGCCGTGGGCGCTGGGCGGGCAGCTGGCCTCGCTCGTGCTGAGTGCCGTCCTCGGGTTCACCGCGGCCGGGGCGGGCCTGGTCGGCGCGGTCGGCGGCTGGTTCGGCGGCAGCTGGGCGGCCGAGGTGTTGGCGGGCGGTGCGGCGCTGGTGCTGCTCGGCCGGGCGGTGACGCTCCCGTTCTCGGCCCGGGTGCGGGCCGTCTCCGCCCGGTACGGCCTGGTCACCCAGGGCTGGTCCGGCTGGGCGGCGGACGTGCTGCGCGGCACCGCCGTCGCCCTCGCCCTGTTCCTGCCGCTCGCGCTCGGCCTGTACGCGCTGATCGGCCGCTCGCCCGACCGCTGGTGGATCCCGGCCGCGGCCGCCGCCGCGCTGCTGACCGTCGCCCTGTCCTTCCTGCACCCGCTGGTCTTCGAGCCGCTGTTCAACCGCTTCACCCCGCTGCCCGAAGGCGAACTGCGCACCGCCCTGCTGGAGTTGGCCCGCCGCGACGGCATCGCGGTGCGCGACGTGCTGGTCGCCGACGCCTCCCGCCGCACCACCGCGCTGAACGCCTACGTCTCCGGCTTCGGCCCGACCCGGCGGATCGTCGTCTACGACACCCTGCTCTCCACCGCCGAGCCGCGCGAGGTCGAGCTCGTCGCCGCCCACGAACTCGGCCACGTCAAGCACCGGGACGTCGCCACCGGCACCACCCTCGGCGCCCTCGGCGCGGCCCTGGTGGTCCCCGTCCTGGCCGCGCTCCTCGCCTGGCGGCCGCTGCTCGACGCGGCCGGCGCCACCGACGTCCAGGACCCGCGCTCCCTGCCGCTGCTCGCCGCCCTCGCCGCCCTGCTCGGCGCGCTCAGCACCCCCGTGCAGTGCGCCGCCAGCCGCCGCGTCGAAGCCCGTGCCGACCGGCACGCGCTCGAACTCACCGGCGACGCGCGGCAGTTCATCGCCATGCAGCGCCGCCTCGCGGTCGCCAACGTCGCCGACCCCTACCCGCCGCGCGCCGTCGAACTGCTCCTCGCCACCCACCCCAGCACCGGCCGCCGGATCGCCGCCGCCCGCAGCTGGCTCGCCGCCCGGGAGGCCCGGTGACCCGCCCCCTGCTGATGCTCGACGTCGACGGCCCGCTCGCCCCGTACGTCGGCCGCCCCCACCGCCGCCCCGAGGGCTACCTCACCCACCGCCTCCCCGTGCGGAGCTGGCAGCAGCGCCAACGCGCCGCGGGCATCCGAAACCCCGGGCCGCTGCGGGTCTGGCTCCACCCCGGGCACGGGCCCGCGCTGCGCGCCCTGCCCTACGAACTGGTCTGGGCCACCACCTGGAAGGACGAGGCCAACCAGCACCTCGCCCCGCTCCTCGGCCTGCCCGAACTCCCGTACGTCGACTGGCCGTCCATGCACCACGGCGACCCCGACGACCTGCACTGGAAGACCCGCCACCTGGTCGCCTGGGCCGCCGGGCGCCCCTTCGCCTGGGTCGACGACGAGACCTCCCCGCGGGACGCCGCCTGGATCGCCGCCCACCACCCCGCCCCCGCGCTCACCCTGACCGTCGACCACCGGTGCGGCCTGCAGCCCGCCGACTTCGCCGTACTCACCGACTGGGCCGAGGAGAACGCGAGTTGATCGTCACCGCCCTGCACCGCCACCCCGTCAAATCGCTGCTGGGGGAGGAGGCCACCCGAGCCCGGATCGACGGGCGCGGCCTCGACGGGGACCGGCGGTACGCCCTGCTCGACCTCGTCGACGGCCGGATCGCCAGCGCGAAGGAGCCCCGGGCCTGGCGCCGCCTGCTCACGCTCCGCGCGCGGACGGTCGGCGGCGGCGTGCGGATCACCGGACCGGACGGGGCCGTGCTCGACGACGCCGGGATCTCCGCACTGCTCGGCCGCCCCGTCCGGCTGATCGACGAACGGCCGCCGGGCGCGGTGCTGCGCCGCTCGGTGCCCGAGCAGGTGCTCGCCGCCGGGATCGACGCCGAAGTCGACTCCCCGGAACAGGAGTTCGGCTCCGCGGCGGAACCCGGCAGCTTCTTCGACTTCGCCCCGCTGCACCTGGTCACCACCGCGAGCCTGGCCGGCGCCCCCGCCGCCCGCTACCGTCCCAACCTGGTGATCGGCCACGACGGCGAGCCGTACGCGGAGAACGCCTGGACCGGCCGCGAACTCGCCGTCGGGCCCGACCTGCGGCTGCGCGTCATCGCCGCCACCCCCCGCTGCGCGGTCCCCACCCTCCCGCACGGCACCCTCCCCGCCGACCCGGAGGCCCTGCGCCGCCCCGCCCGGGAGAACCGGGTCCGGCCGCTGCCCGGGATGCCGCCCCTGCCGTGCCTGGGCGCCTACGCGCAGGTCCTCAGCCCGGGGGTGGTGGAGGTGGGGGACACGGTCACGCTCCACTGAGACGGAGCACCATCCGGGGGCCCCTTCAGGGGTCCGGGGAACGGCGGGCTCGGGGCTGCCGGCGGTTCACCGCTCGTGCGTGCGGTGGCTCCGGGTTCCGTTCAGGCGTCCCGAAGCAGCACGGACACACCGATGGGCTCCGGCCGGCAGCAGCTCGGACCCGCCGTTCCCCGAGCCCCTGATGGCGCATCCCGCCGTTCTCCCCGAGCCCCTGAACGCGCGCCCCGGTTCAGAGGGCCTTGTGCAGGGCGGCCAGGAAGGCGTCCGTGGTGGCCGGGTCGCGCACGGCGAGGCGGAGCCAGTCGGGGCCGAGGCCGGGGAAGGTGTCGCCGCGGCGGACGGCGTAGCCGGCTTCGCGGAGGCGGGCGCGGACGGCGGCGGCGCCGGGGAGGTGGACGAGGACGAAGGACGTGGCGGGGGCGCCGTGGACGCGCAGCCCGGGGACGGTGGCGAGGCCGGCCAGCAGGTGGGCGCGGTGGGCGGCGGTGGTGCGGGCGGCCCGGTCGGCCTCGGCGAGGGCGGCGGGGGCCGAGCAGACCTCGGCGGCGGCGAGGGCGGGGGTCGAGACGGGCCACAGCGGCTGGGCGGCGGCGAGGTCGGCGACCAGGGGTGCGGGGGCGAGCAGGTAGCCGATGCGCAGCCCGGCCAGGCCCCAGGTCTTGGTGAGGCTGCGCAGGACGACGACGTCGCCGGGCAGGTCGCGGACGGCGGCCAGGCTCTGGCTCTCGCCCGGGTCGGTGTCGATGAAGGCCTCGTCGACGACCAGGGTGCGGCCGGGCCGGGCCAGGTCGGCGAGCGCGGCGGCGGGGTGCAGGATGGAGGTGGGGTTGGTGGGGTTGCCGACCACCACCAGGTCGGCGTCCTCGGGCACGGCCCCGGGCGGCAGGCGGAAGCCCTGCTCCGGGGTGAGGAGGACGCGGTGGACGGGGTGTCCGGCGTCGCGCAGGGCCGCTTCGGGCTCGGTGAACTGGGGGTGCACGACGGTCGCGCGGCGCGGCCGCAGGACGCGGGCGAGCAGGACGAAGGCCTCGGCGGCGCCCGCGGTGAGCAGGACCTCGTCGGCGGGGCGGCCGTGCCGGGCGGCGACGGCGGCGCGGGCGGCGGTGCCGTCGGGGTAGGCGGCGAGGTCGGCGAGGGTGGCGGCGAGGTGGGCGTGCAGCCAGGGCGGCGGGGTGCCGGTGCGGACGTTGACGGCGAGGTCGACCAGCCCGGCGGAGCGCACTTCGGCGTCGCCGTGATGGCGCAGATCGGGCTGCTGGTTCACCTGTTGTCCTCCTGGAGGTGGGGCGGCGAGCGCCGCGGTGGCCGCGGCGGTGGCGGTGCGCGGCGCGAGCAGGCGTGCGCCGGGCCCGGCCGAGGCGAGGGCGGCGGCCTCGGCGACGCTGGGGGTGCCGACGGCGGCGGC
The DNA here is from genome assembly GCF_000717185.1 of Kitasatospora phosalacinea. GTDB lineage: Bacteria > Actinomycetota > Actinomycetes > Streptomycetales > Streptomycetaceae > Kitasatospora > Kitasatospora phosalacinea_A. Next base: position 30,733 of record NZ_JNYE01000054.1, read on the forward strand.
GACCCGGGCGGAGCCGCCGGGGGCCCCGGCGGCGGCCAGCACGGCGGCCGGGTGGCCGGTCAGCGGGACGCCCAACTCCCGGGCGGCGGCGTGCAGTCCGGGTTCGAACAGTTTGCTGTCGAGGGTGGCGACCAGGGCGACGGCGGTGCGGTCGAGACCGTGCGCGGCGAGGGCCGCGTCGGCGGCGCGGAGCAGTTCGGCGGCGGGGGTGCCGCGGCGCAGTCCGAGGCCGAGCACCAGGCGGGGGGCGCGTGCCGGGGTGCGGGGTGCGCCGTCCACGTGATGCCCGGCCCTCCCTGTCCGCTGTGCTCCGTGCGGGCCCGTGCCGGGGCTGCCGCCGGGCCGTGGGAATCCCACCATGTCCGTCCGAGCAGGGTCAATCGGGACAGGTGTGAGAAGCGTCGCCCGGCTGGCCGAAAAGCGCCGGCGGGCCGGAGTTGCACAGCCAACCGTTCGCCTTTTCTTCATGTCGCGCAGCACTCGGCGGCCACGGACCCCGCCCTAGCGTTTCGGGCGCTCCACCACCCCTGTCCGGCACTCCCCCCGCTCCGGAGGACCTTCCGCCATGTCCGTTCAGCTCAGCAGCCGCGCCAAGCGCCGGCTGACCGCGATCGGCAGCACCGTCGCCCTGACCGCCGCCTCCCTCGGCCTGTGGGCCGCCACCGGTTCGACCGCGCAGGCCGCCGGCCTGCCGGCCCCCGACCACGTGGTCGTCGTGGTGATGGAGAACCACGCGTACAGCCAGGTCGTCGGCAGCTCCAGCGCCCCGTACCTGAACAACACGCTCAAGGCGGGCGGCGCCAACCTGACCCAGTCCTACGGCCTGACCCACCCGTCGGAGCCGAACTACTACATGCTGTTCTCCGGCTCCAACCAGGGCCGCACGGACGACAGTTGCGTGGGCGTCGGCTCGAAGGGGGCCGCCAACCTGGCCTCCGAGCTGATCGCCGCGGGCAAGACCTGGGGCTCGTACAACGAGGGCCTGCCCAGCCAGGGCTCCACCGTCTGCTCCAACTCCAGCACCAAGTACGCGCAGAAGCACAACCCGTGGTTCGGCTTCTCCAACGTGCCGACCAACACCGCGTACACGATGGCGCAGTTCCCGACCGACTACACCCAGCTGCCGAAGGTCTCCTTCGTGGTGCCGAACCTGTGCAACGACATGCACGACTGCTCGGTGACCACCGGCGACAACTGGATCAAGAACAACCTGGGCGCCTACGCGACCTGGGCGCAGACCCACAACAGCATCCTGGTCGTCACCTTCGACGAGGACAACAGCCTCTCCGGCAACCGGATCCCGACCGTGTTCTACGGCCAGCACGTCACCCCGGGCTCCAGCACCTCCACCACCTACAACCACTACAACGTGCTGCGCACCCTGGAGGACCTGGCGGGCCTGACCACCCACGCGGGCAACGCCGCCTCCGCCTCCGACATCACCGGCATCTGGAACTGACGCCCGATGTACCTCGCGGACGCCCGCTCCACGAAGAGTGACCGCGCCGCGGACGCCGCCCCGGACTCCGGTCCGGGGCGGCGGGCCGCCGCCGTCCCGGGCACCGTGTTCGCGCTCGGCGCGGTCAGCCTGGTCACCGACGTCTCCTCCGAGATGGTCGGCGCGGTCCTGCCCCTGTACGTGGTCAGCGCGCTGGGCCTGTCCCCGCTCGGCTTCGGCCTGCTCGACGGCATCAACAACGGCGTCGGCGCGCTGGTGCGGCTGCTCGGCGGCCACGCCGCCGACCGCGGCGGCCGCGGCCACAAGCTGGTCGCCGGGCTCGGCTACGGCCTGTCGGCGCTGTGCAAGCCGCTGCTGCTGCTCGTCCACACCCTGCCGATGATCGGCGCCGTCCTGGCGGTCGACCGCACCGGCAAGGGCCTGCGCACCGCCCCGCGGGACGCGATGATCTCGCTGGCGACCGCGCCCGAGCACCGCGGCCGGGCGTTCGGCGTGCACCGCGCGATGGACACCACCGGCGCGCTGATCGGCCCGCTGCTGGCCTTCGCGGTGCTGCGGATCACCGACGACCGGGCCGAACGGGCCGGCTACGGCGCGGTGTTCACGGTCTCCGGCTGCGTCGCGGTGCTCGGCGTGCTGCTGCTGGTGCTGTTCGTCCCCGGCCGGATCACCCGGGCCGGCCTCCCGGCAGCCGACCCGGCCGCGCCCGGGCCCACGCTGCGCGACGCCCTGGCGCTGCTGCGCCGGCCCGCGCTGCGCCGGCTCGCCCTGGCGGCCGTGCTGCTCGGCCTGACCACCGTCAGCGACTCCTTCCTCTACCTGCTGCTGCAGCGCGAACTCGACCTGCCCGCACACCTGTTCCCGCTGCTGCCGCTGGGCACCGCCGCGGTGTTCCTGCTGCTCGCCGTCCCGCTCGGCCTGGTCGCCGACCGGATCGGCCGCCGCACCCTGTTCCTGCTCGGCCACGCCGCCCTGCTGGGCGGCTACGCCGTCGTGCTGTCCCCGCTGCACGGGGTGCCCGCCGCCGCGGCCGTCCTGCTGCTGCACGGCACCTTCTACGCCGCCACCGACGGCGTCCTGGCCGCCGCCACCGCCGCGACCGTCCCCGACGGGCAGCAGGGCGCCGGACAGGCCCTGGTCGGCACCGGGCAGGCCCTGGCCCGCTTCGCCTGCTCGCTGGCCTTCGGCGCCGCCTGGTCGCTGTGGGGCCCCCGCCCCGCGCTCGCCGCCACCGCGGCGGCCCTCGCCGTGACCGCCCTCGCCGCCACCCTGCTGCTCCGCCCCGCGACCCCCGCGACCCCCGCCGCCACCCGCTGAACACCCACCCGGAGGGCCCCCGATGACCGCTCCCGCCCCCGCCGCCCCCGTCTCCGAGGAGGCGCCCGCCCCGGACGGGCCCTCCCCGCTGCGCCGCAAGCTCCTCGTGCTGCTGGCCGCCGTGCTGCTGCTGGCCGGGGTCGGCACCGCCGCCGTCCGGTACGCCGCGGACCGCTCCGACCGGCGCGACCGGGAACAGGCGGGCGGGCCGCCGGTCCACGAGGGCACGCTCACGCTGGACGCGGGCGTGGCGGGCGGCCGCCGCCTGCTGCTGCGCAACCTCGCCTGGGGGCCGCACCGCGACGAGATCGCCGCGGTGCCCGCCGACGACCCGGACGGCCCGCGCACCGCGTCCGGCGTCAAGTGCCTGCGCTTCCACGCCGCCGCGGGCACCGGCATCTGCCTGCAGGCCGAGCACGGCGCCCTGGACGACACGTACCACGCCTCGGTGCTGGACGCCTCGCTGCACGAGGTCGAGCGCTTCCCCGCGCCGGGCATCCCGACCCGGGCCCGGGTCTCCCCGTCCGGGCACCTGGTCGGCTGGACGGTGTTCGTCAGCGGCGACTCGTACGCGGGCACGGACTTCTCCACCCGCACCGCGATCGTCGACACCCGCAACCGGCAGTTCTACGACAACCTGGAGGACTTCCGGGTGCTCAGGGACGGGCACCAGGTGCAGGCCTCCGACGTCAACGTCTGGGGCGTCACCTTCGCCGACGACAGCAGCTTCTACGCGACGGTCGCCACCGGCGGCCGGACCTACCTGGTCCGGGGCGACCTCGCCGCCCGCACCCTCACCACCCTGCACCAGAACGTCGAGTGCCCCTCGCTCTCCCCGGACGGCACCCGCGTCGCCTACAAGAAGCGGGTGGACGGCGCCGACCCGGCCGCGCCCTGGCGGCTGTACGTGCTCGACCTCGCCACCATGACCGAGACCGCGACCGCCGAGCAGCGCAACATCGACGACCAGGCGCTGTGGGCCGACGACCGCACCCTGCTCTACTCGATGCCCGGCGACTACGGCTCCGACCTGTGGACGGTGCCCGCCGACGGCACCGGCACCCCCGCCGTCCTGGTGCGCTCCGCGGTCGCCCCCGCCTACCTGGGGTGACATCCCGATCATGACGGGAGTGCCGTGCGCGGTCGAACTCCCGTTCCAGGGGCGGAAGAGGGGAGGCGACCCGGCCCGGCAGGCACCCGCCCGCGGGCACCGGCGCCGGACGCCCCACCCGCTGCCGGTGCTGCTCGGCGGCCGCCTGGCGGGCGGCGCGGTGGCCCGGCGGCCGGCAGGTTCGACTTCCGCACCACGCCCGGCCGGGTCGGGGCCGGGCTCGCCGTCGCGCTGACGCCGGGGCTCGGCCCCGCCGGGTCCGACGCGGTCCGCGCCACCGTCCTGGAGCGGGACGGAAACCGGCGTACGCGGTGGTCGGCAGAACCCGGTCGAGGGCGCCCCCGACCCCGGCGCCGCCCGGCACTGGGCCGTGGGCCGCCAGGTGTGCCTGCCCGGCAGGGGAGTTGACGGAGCGTCAGGCGCGCCGGGCGCGCCAGCGCTCCATCAGCTGCGGCAGCTCCTCCCGCAGGAAGGCGAAGAACTCCAGCGACTCGGCGAGCCGCTGCCCGGCCGGGGTGTCCGGGCCGAGCGCCGCGATGCCCTCGGTCAGGCCGGTCTCCCAGCGGGCCAGGGTGCGGTCCCGGTTGGCGGTGGCCTCGTACCAGACGTGGTCGTGGACGCGGTAGCGGTCGCGGCGGGAGCCGGGCTCGCGCTCCCGGCCGACCAGGTCGACGTGCACCAGGTAGCGGACCGCGCCGGACACCGCGGCGGGGGAGACCTGCAGCAGTTCGCCCAGCTCGGCGGAGGTGAGCCGCCCGGAGTCGGAGGTCAGCAGGGCGGTGAACACCCGGGCGGGCATCCGCGGGAACCCGGCGTCCACCAGTACGGCGGCGAACCGCTCCACGAACTCGGCCACCACCGCCGGATCCCGCCGCCCGGCCCCGTCGTCCGCCCCGTCCGCCTCGCCCACGCCGCCCGCCTTCCGCCGCCGCCCCGGCACCCCCGGCACCCGTGGAGATCCAGGGCTTTCAGTAACTTCACGAATCTGTGAAACCAGAGTAGCTTCGATCCCATGACAACCGCCATCTCGGTGTCCGGCCTGGTCAAGACCTTCGGCCGCACCCGCGCCCTGGACGGCTTGGACCTCACGGTCGAGCAGGGCGAGGTCCACGGGTTCCTGGGGCCCAACGGCTCCGGCAAGTCCACCACCATCCGCGTCCTGCTCGGCCTGCTGCGCGCCGACTCCGGCACCGCCGTCCTGCTCGGCGGCGACCCCTGGCGGGACGCGGTGCCGCTGCACCGCCGGCTCGCCTACGTCCCCGGCGACGTGACGCTGTGGCGCAACCTCTCCGGCGGGGAGGCGATCGACCTGCTCGGGCGGCTGCGCGGCGGACTGGACCCGGCCCGCCGGGCGGCGCTGCTGGAGCGCTTCGAGCTCGACCCGACCAAGAAGGGCCGCACCTACTCCAAGGGCAACCGGCAGAAGGTCGCCCTAGTCGCCGCGTTCGCCTCCGACGTCGACCTGCTGATCCTGGACGAGCCGACCTCCGGACTGGACCCGCTGATGGAGGAGGTCTTCCGCGACTGCGTCACCGAGGCCCGCGACCGCGGCGCCACCGTGCTGCTCTCCAGCCACATCCTGTCCGAGGTGGAGGCCCTCTGCGACCGGGTCTCGATCATCCGGGCCGGCCGCACCGTGGAGACCGGCACCCTCGCCGACCTGCGGCACCTCACCCGCACCTCGATCGACGCCGAACTCGCCGGACCCCCGCCCCGCCCCGACTACGTCCACGACCTGGCCGTCGACGGCCACCGGCTGCGCTGCCAGGTCGACACCGACCGGCTCGGCGAACTCCTCACCGCGCTCAACGCCGTCGGCCTGCGCACCCTCACCAGCCGCCCGCCCACCCTGGAGGAGCTCTTCCTCCGCCACTACGAGGGCGACGGCGGCGCCACCGAACCGTCGGCGGCGGCGGTCGTCCGATGAGCGGCCAGGCCCTGCGCGCCCCCGGCGGGCACGACCTCACCGGCACCGGCGTCCTCTACCGCCTCGCCCTGCGCCGCGACCGGATCGCCCTCCCGGTGTGGGTGTACATCGGCACCGCGATGGTCGCCTCCACCGTCTTCTCCTTCCGCACGCTGTACGCCGACGAGGCCTCCCGGCGGACCTTCGCGGCCGGCATCGACGGCAACGGCTCGCTGCGCGCCCTGTACGGCCCGGTCTTCGACGGCTCCACCACCGGCGGCCTGACCGCCTGGCGGATGGGCGTGTTCGGGGCGGTGCTGGCCGCCCTGATGTCGACCCTGCTGGTCGTCCGGCACACCCGCGCCGAGGAGGAGGACGGCCGCCTGGAGCTGGTCGGCGCGGGCGCCGTCGGCCGCCGGGCCCCGCTCACCGCCGCCCTCGCCGCCGCGCTCACCGCCAACGCCGCCCTGGCCGCCCTGGTCACCGCCGCCCTGCTGGCGGCCGGTCAGGGCGCCGCAGGATCCCTCGCGTTCGGCCTCGCGCTCGGCACCGCGGGCCTGTTCTTCGCCGCCCTGGCCGCCGTCGCCGCCCAGCTCGCCGAGACCGCCCGGGCCGCCAACGGCCTGGCCGGAGCGGCCGTCGGCGCCGCCTTCGTGCTGCGCGCGATCGGCGACGCGGGCACCGGCGCCTCCTGGATCAGCTGGCTCTCCCCGATCGGCTGGTCCGAGCAGGTCCGCGCGTTCGCCGACGACCGCTGGTGGGTGCTGCTGCTGCCGCTCGCCGGGGCCGCCCTGCTGACCGCCCTGGCCCGCACCCTGGTCGCCCGCCGCGACCTCGGCGCCGGGCTGCTCCCGCAGCGCCCCGGCCCCGCCGCCGCCCCGCCCGCGCTGGCGAGCGCCGCCGCCCTGGCCCGCCGCCTGCAGCGCGGCCCGCTGCTCGGCTGGGCGCTGGCCCTCGCCGCCGCCGGTGCGGTCTTCGGCGGCGTCGCCAAGGGCGTCGTCGACCTGATCGGCGACAACCGGCAGATGGCCGAGGTGCTGGCCCGGATGGGCGGGCAGCAGGGCGTGCTGGACGCCTACCTGTCCAGCATCGCCACCGTGTTCGGCATGGTCGCCGCCGTGTACGCCGTCCAGGCGGTGCTGCGGATGCGCGCCGAGGAGGTCTCCGGCCGGGCCGAGCCCGTCCTCGCGGGCGCCGTCTCCCGCCTGCGCTGGGCCGCCGGGCACCTGCTCTTCCCGCTGCTCGGCACCGCCCTGCTGCTGGCCGCCGCGGGCCTCACCGCGGGCCTGGCCGAGGGCCTGGCGCTGGGCCACGGCACCGGGACGGCGGTCGGCCGGATGCTCGGCGCGGCGCTCGTCCAACTGCCCGCGGTCTGGCTCACCGCGGCCGTCGCCCTCGCCGGGTACGCCCTGCTGCCGCACCTGGCGGCCGCTGGCTGGACCGGGTTCGGCGTGTTCGTGCTGGTCGCCTGGCTCGGCCCGATCCTCCGGCTCCCGCAGGGCGTCCTGGACCTGTCCCCGTTCAGCCACCTCCCGCACCTGCCCGGAGGCCGCCTCGACGCCGCGCCGCTGCTCTGGATCACCGCCCTGACCGCCCTCACCACGGCCGCCGCCCTCGCCGGGCTGCGCCGCCGCGACCTGGGCTGACGGAACGCCGGACGGCGGCGGACCCCCCGGGCCCGCCGCCGTCCGGTTCCGCTCTCCGGCTACTTGTAGATCCGCAGCACCCGGCCGATGGAGCGCACGTGCCCGAGGAGGCGCAGTTCGTCCAGCGCGCCGTTCAGCGCGCGCTCGGTCGCGGGGAAGGTGACGAAGACGACCCGCGCCTGCGACTCCGAGCCGTCCTGGTCCACCTGCTGGATGGACACGCCGTGCCGTCCGAACACCCCGGTCACCTCGGACAGCACACCGGGCGCCTCCACGACCTCGGTGCGGATGTAGAACGAGTAGACCAGGTCCTCCGTCGGCCGGATGGCGGCGGGGGCGCCCACCGGGACCTTGCGGTGGGTGCCGCGCTGCAGGTGGTCGGCGGCGGCTATGACGTCGCCCAGGATCGAGGAGGCCGACGGGCGGGGGCCCGCGCCGCGCCCGTAGAACATCAGCTCACCGGCGGCGTCGGTGTTGACGAACACCGCGTTGAAGCTGCCCCGGACGGTGGCCAGTGGGTGGTCGCGCTCGACCAGGGCGGGGAAGACCTGGACGCCCACCTGCCCGGGGCCGCCGTCCTCCGCCGGGAAGCGGTCGGCGACCGCCAGCAGCTTGATCACGTAGCCGAACTGCGCGGCCAGCTCGAAGTCCACCCGGTCGAGGTCGACGATGCCCTCGCGCGGGACGTCGTCGGCGGCCACCGACTGGTTGAACGCCAGGGAGGACAGGATCGCCAGCTTGGACGCGGCGTCGGCGCCGGTCACGTCGGCGGTCGGGTCGGGCTCGGCGTACCCGAGGGCCTGGGCGTCGGCCAGCACCTCGTCGAAGGCCAGGTTCTCGCCCATCATCCGGGTGAGGATGTAGTTGGTGGTGCCGTTGACGATGCCGGCGACCCGGGTGATCTCCTCGCCGGCCAGCGACTCGCGGATCGGGCGCAGGATCGGCACCGCGGCGACCGCGGCGGCCTCGAAGAAGAAGTCGACGCCGCCCCGGTCCGCCGCCGCGTACAGCTCGGGACCGGCCGCCGCCACCAGCTCCTTGTTGGCGGTGACGACGGGCTTGCCCGCCTCCAGGGCGGTCAGGATCAGCTCGCGGGCCGGGGTGACACCGCCGATCAGCTCGACGACGATGTCGATGTCCTCGGCCTTGACGACGTCGTACGGGTCACCCGTGAACAGCTCCGCGGCGATGCCCGCCGACCGGGGCTTGCCCGGGTCGCGGACCGCGATCCGCGTGAGCTCCAGGGGGATTCCCGTCACGTCCTCGACGGCGGCGAGCCGTTCGACGAGCAATTCGGCGAACGCCTCCCCGACAGTTCCGCACCCCAGCAGTCCCACCCTGACAACATTTCCCATGGCGGACACCATACACACCTGCAATCTTTCAATAAACGGAATGCCGGAGGCTTCTCAGATTTCGAGACGAAAGGCCGGGCGGGCCTCCGGGTCGGGCAATGCGCGGTCAGCGGGGGTTCGGCCGGTGGGTCCCGAAACTCCTGCGGTAGTAGACCAGCGGGGGCTCGCTGCCGGACAGCTCCGCCGACTCCACCCGGCCCAGGATGATGACGTGGTCGCCGCCGTCGACCAGGTCGACCGCGGTGGCGGCGATCCAGGCCGGCGCCCGCACGATCCGCGGGAGGCCGCGGTCCGGCCGCCACTCCACCCCGGCGAACTTGTCGGTCGCCGACCTGGCCGCGAACGACAGTGCCAGCCCGTCCTGTTCGGCCCCGAGCACGTTGAGGCCGAAGCCGCCGCAGGCGCGGATCGCCTCCAGCGTGCGCGAGCGCCGGTCCAGCGCCACCAGGACCATCGGCGGATCGACCGACAGCGAGGAGAACGCGCTGACGGTCGCCCCGGAGGGCTCCCCGCCGGGGCCGGTGGCGGTCACCACCGACACCGGGGTGGCCACCCGCGCCATGACCTCCTTGAATGCGTCCCGCAACTCGGACCCGACGTTTTCCGCCGTCACCGAATTTCCGACAGCCATGAGCAAACCCCCGTTTTCAGCAGTCGAGCGGATCAGCTTTCCGAGACGAAACTTCGGTCCCGCGGATCCATTTCCAGGGAGAATCCGAGCCCGGGCAGCTCCCCGGCGAACCAGGTGTCGATCAGCGTCCGGTACCCGGGCGAGCCGAGGACGCCGGAGAGCGCCTCGTCGACCGCCCGCCGGAGCTCCCCGTCGTCCTGCCGCAGCAGGAACCCGTAGTCCTCGCCGCCGAGCCGCAGGTCCAGCAGCCGGACGTCGGGGCGGGCCGCCCCGGCCAGCAGGGAGCGGAGGATCACCTCGTCCGCCACCATCGCGTCGACCCCGTCGTCGGACAGGAACGCGTCGCGGGCGGCGCCGATCGACGGCACGCCGGTGAAGGCGTACCCGAACCCGGGGTCCGGCTCGGACTCCAGCGCGGCCTGGCTGGTCGAACCCCGGATGCCGACCACCCGCAGGAGCCCCGGGCCGGGGTCGCCCTTCACCGCGATCCGGTGCGAGGTGCGGAAGATCGGCCGGCTGAAGGCGAAGTGCCGACGGCGCTCGTCCGTGATGGTGGTCGACCCGCACTCCAGGTCGATCCGGCCCGCGGCGAGCAGGCCCTCCCGGGTGGTGGAGGTGACCTCGACCGCCTCCACCGGCGGCACCCGGTCGGCGCCGCCGTGGATCCGGGCGAGGACCAGGTCCGCCAGGTCCACCGAGTAGCCGATCGGCCGGAACCCGGCGGTCGGCGAGTAGGAGAACGGCGGCGTGTTCCGCTGGAACCCGATCCGGATGCTTCCGCCCGCGAGACTAGCGAACACCGCTCCCCCCTCCGTCCGTCGAACCGTGGAACCGCCCCGTCGGGAGGCCCGGCAGCGTGACCTCCCGCACCCCGGTGCGGTAGGTGTCGGCGAGCTCGCGGTACTCGGCCGCGGTCTCGTCGAGCACCGCGACGTCGCTGTCGCTGAGCGTCATGAGGACGGTCGCCGGGTTGCCCGCGATCAGGCTGCGCGGGCCGAACCGCGGCCCGGCGCTGAGCACCACGCCCGCCGAGACGCGCGAACTCTCCCCGACCGAAACGCCGTTGAGCACGATCGCGCCGATCCCGACCACCGTGCCGGAACCGATGGTGCAGCCGTGCAGCAGCGCGCCGTGCGCCACCGTGACGTCGGTGCCGAGCACCAGCGGGTACGCCGGGTCGGAGTGCAGCATGGCGTGGTCCTGCACGTTCGACCCCCGGCCGATCCGGACCGGGCCCTTGTCGCCCCGGACGGTCACCCCGGGCCAGAGGCTGACGTCCGCGTCGATCTCGACGTCGCCGATCACCACCACGTCGTCGAAGGCGTAGACGCTCGGGTGGATCCTGGGCCGGACGCCCTGGAAGCTGTACGTCCGCACGGTTCAGACCTCCTGGGGGATCAGGGTGGCGAGGCGGGCGAGACTGCCCAGCACCTCGTCCTTGGGCAGGCCGAAGTCGACCAGGCAGGCGACCTCGTCGACGCCCATCGACCGGAAGTCCTCCAGCACGGTGCGCGCGCTGTCGGTGTCGCCGATCAGCGAGCTGGTGGAGACGTAGCGCTGGAACACCATCTCCACGAAGGCGTCCCGGTCGTCGCCGAGGTTCTGCAGGGTGTCCGACTTGTCCTTCAGCTCGGCCTGGCCGGAGCCGGCGTGCTGGCCGACGAACGAACCCAGGTACTCGGTCATCGCGGGCCGCACCAGTTCCACCGCCCGGGCCCGGTCGGTGCCGACGTAGGTGTGCAGCATCAGCGAGACCACGCCCCCCGCGGGGTCGAGGCCCGCCCCGGCGCGGGCCTCCCGGTAGATCTCGATCCGCCGGCGCAGCTCCGGCGGGCCGAAGTTGATCAGCGCGGAGAGCACGTTGAGGCCGTTCTCGCCCGCGAACCGCCAGGCGTCCTCGTTCTTCGAGGTGGTCAGCCAGACCGGCAGCTCCGGCTGGACCGGCCGGGGGAAGGTGAGGACGTCGTGGACCTCGCCCGCCGGGTCCCGCCGCTGCAGGGGGGTGCCGCGCCACAGGCCCTGCAACTGCTCGCGGGCCTCGTTGAGCAGCAGCGACCTCTTCTCGTACCCCTCGGGGTTGAGCACGAAGTCGCGGGCGTGCCAGCCGGGCGCCAGCGCGAGGTCCACCCGGCCGCCGGAGAGGTTGTCGACCAGCGCCCACTCCTCGGCGGCGCGCAGCACGTCGTGCAGCGGCAGGTTGACGCTGCCCGCCCGGATGCGGACCCGCTCGGTGACGGTGGCCAGGGCGGCGCCGAGCACGGCCGGGTTGGGGTAGGCGCCGCCGACCTCGGTGAAGTGCCGCTCGGGCGTCCAGATCGCGGTGAATCCGGCGCGGTCGATGTACCGGGAGACGTCCAGCAGCAGGTCGTAGGGGTCGGTGCCGTCGATCAGCCCGGAGAAGAAGATCACCCCGAGACCGGGCACCGCCGACCGGGCCGGGCCGGCCGGTGCGGGGGCCGCGGGTGCGGGGGCTGCCGGGGCTGCCGGTGCCCCGGTGGCCGGGGCGGCGGCGGGGTCGGACCTGAGCCGGGCCCGCAGCCCGGCCAGCCGGTCGGCGTCCAGGAAGGTGCTGTCAGACATGGGCCGGCTCCTCGATGAGCATGGCGGTGATCACGCAGGAGGTCTCGTCGATCGAACTGTTCTCGTAGAAGTCCCGCACGGAGAGGTCCAGTTGGAAGGTCTCCCGGAGCTTGTTGATGAGCTGGATGGCCATCAGCGAGTTCCCGCCGAGCTCGAAGAAGCCCAGGTCGGCGGAGGTGGCGGAGCCGCCGAGGAAGTTCTCGAAGATCTGCGCCACGATGTGCCGGACCTCCTCGTCGGCGCCCTCCGGGGGCCCGGCCGGTGCGGCGGCCGGGGTGGGGGCCGCAGTAGGCGCGGGGGCCGCGGCGGTCGCGGCGGGCGCGGCGGGCACCGGCCCGGCCGCGGTGCCGGTCGCGAAGCCGGTCGCGGGCTCCACCCAGTGGATCCGCTTCTCGAACGCGTACGTGGGCAGGGCGGTCATCCGCGGCGCGGCGGTGTGGTCCGCGATGGCGACCTGCGGGTCGGTGGCCCAGCCGAGCGCGAGCGCGTCGGCGAAGGACTCGGCCTCGGCCTCCGGCTCGCCCAGGGTCTGCGCCAGCAGCGGGGCGGGCGCGCCGGCGGCGGCGAAGTTGGCGCGCACCAGGTTGCTCATCGACCGCCCCGCGCCGATCTCGACGAACCGGGTGACGCCCGCCTCCCGGAGGGTGTCCACCGATCCGCCGAACTCCACCGGGCGCACCAGGTGCTCCGCCCAGTAGCGCGGGTTGCGCGCCTCGTACTCGGAGAGCACCCGGCCGGTGATGTTGGAGACCACCGGGATCCTCGGCGCGTGCAGCTCGCGGGTCGCCAGGAAGGCCAGGAACTCCTCGGCGGCGCCCTGCATGAGCGGCGAGTGGAAGGCGTGGGAGGTCGCCAGGCGCTGGTGCACCACTCCGGCCTCGACGGCCAGCGCGGCGGCCCGGTCGACGGCCGCGTGACTGCCGGAGAGGACTTGCTGCCGGGGCGAGTTGACCGAGGCGACGACCAGCGAGCCGTCGGCGACCAGCTCGGCGAACGGGGCGGGATCGGAGACCGCCAGCATGGCTCCGCCGGGGCAGGCCGCCATCGCCCGGGCCCGGACCGCGACCAGTTCGGCGGCCGTGGCCAGGTCGAAGACGCCGGCGACGCTCGCGGCGACGACCTCGCCGAGGCTGTGCCCGAACAGGTAGCGCGGGGTGAGCCCGGAGTCCAGCAGGGTCTGCGCCAGGGCGTACTCGACCGCGAACAGCAGCGGCTGCGCCACCTCCGTGGCGGCGGTGTCCCGCTCCCGGCCGTCCTCCGGCAGGGCCAGCGGGTCGAACCCGGTGTGCGCGCCCACCGCCGCGCCCGCCTCGGCCAGGTGGCGGGCGAAGACGGCGTTCCCGGCGGCGAGCCCGGCCCCCATGGCGGGGCGCTGGGTGCCCTGTCCGGCGAAGACGAACGCGATCGCGTCCGAGTCCGAGTCGGTCCCGGCGCTGGTGTGGTACCGCTCGGCCCGGAGCCGGGCGACCGCCTCGGCGGGGCGCGTGGCGGCCAGCGCGGCCCGGTGGGGGTGCCGGGTGCGTCCCTCGTGCAGGGTGTGCGCGTACTCGGCCAGCACGGCGTCGGGGTCGGCGGCGAGCCGGTCGGCGAGTGCGGCCGCCTGGCCGCGCAGCGCGGCCCGGGAACGGGCCGAGAAGGCCAGGACGCTCGGCCGGCCGTCCTCGGCGGCCCGCTCGGCCGGGGCGCCCCCGGGCCGGTGGCTGCGCAGCAGGACGTGTCCGTTGGTGCCGCCCATGCCGAAGGCGCTGACCCCGGCCCAGTGGGTGGCGGTGCGGTCGAGCTCCAGGCTCTCGGTGGTCACGAAGTAGCGCGAACCGTCGAGCTCCAGCGCCGGGTTGATCTCGCTGACGTTCACCGTCGGCGGCACGAACCCGTGCTCCAGCACCAGGGCGGCCTTGATCAGCCCGACGATGCCGGCCGCGATGTTGAGGTGCCCGAAGTTGCCCTTCAGCGAGCCGATGCCGCAGGGCACGCCCGTGCTGCCGTACGCCTGCTTGATCGCCTCGACCTCGATCGGGTCGCCGAGCGCGGTGCCGGTGCCGTGCGCCTCCAGGTAGCCGACGTCGGCCGGGTCGGCGCCGGAGATCTCCAGCGCGTCGCGCAGCACCGCCACCTGTCCGGAGACGCTGGGCGCCGTGAAGCTGACCTTCTGCGCGCCGTCGTTGTTCACCGCCGACCCGGCGATCACGGCGTGCACCCGGTCGCCGTCCGCGACCGCGTCGGCGAGCCGCTTCAGCAGCACCAGGCCGAGCCCGTTGGTGAACAGCGTGCCGTTGGCCCGGGCGTCGAACGGCCGGCACACCCCGTCCGGCGAGAGCACCCCGCCGACCTGGTACCGGTACCCGGCCTCCTGCGGCACCCGCACGTACACGGCGCCCGCGATCGCGGCGTCGCACTCGTTCAGCAGCAGGCTCTGGACGGCCGAGTGGACGGCGACCAGGCCGGTCGAGCAGGCGGTCTGCACGTTCACGCTGGGGCCGTGCAGGTTCAGCTTGTACGAGATCCTGGTGGCGAGGAAGTCCTTGTCGTTGCCGTGCCGGACCATCATCTCGCCCAGCGAGTCCATCAGGTCCGGGCGCTGGAGCGGCCCGGTCACGTAGGTGCTCATGCCGGAGCCGGCGAACACGCCGATCCGCTGGGCGGTGCGCTGCGGGTCGATGTTGGCGCGCTCCAGCAGCGCCACAGACTTCTCCAGCATCAGGCGCTGCTGGACGTCGAGGATGTCCGCCTCGCGCTCCGAGTAGCCGAAGTACCCGGAGTCGAACTCGGCCACGCCCTCCAGCACCCCGGCCCGCTTGACGTGGTCGGGGCGCGCGCGCTGCTCGGCGGGCACGCCGGCCGTCGCGAGCTGCTCGTCGGTCAGGTCGGAGACGGCCGTGCGGCCCTCGACCAGCCGGGCCCAGAACTCGTCCACATCGGCGGCCTGCGGCAGCCGGCACTCCATCGCGACGATCGCGATCAGGTCGTCATCGTTCTGCATGTTCATCCCAAGTCCGGTGTCGAAAGACCCCGACTGCGGCGGGTTCGCCGGGCCGTCAGGACGCGTCGGCGGGAGGCGGCGCCGGTGGTGGAGGCGGTGCTTCCCGGTCGCCGGCCTCCCGGTTCGTTCAGTAGCTGTTCGAGGAAGGAGAGTTGGGCGTTGAAGGAGGCGTGCTCGAAGAGCCGCACCAGCGGGAAGGCGACGCCGAACTCAGCCTGGACCTGCGCGTGCAGGACGACGATCGTCAGCGAAGTACCGGACGCGTCGAAGAAGGTGACGTCACGGTCGGCGAGCCGCCCCGCCCCGCCGCCGGTCACCGACCGCCAGAGGGCGGCCAGCCGGTCGGCGACCGCGCCGGAGGCCGCGGGCCCGGCCGCCCGCCGCCCGCGCTCCCGCAGGTGCTCGGCCGCGACGGCGGCGAGCGCCTTGCGGTCGATCTTCCCGTTGGGGAGCTTCGGCAGCGTCGGCAGGTAGACGAAGGCGGACGGCACCATGACGCTCATCAGCCGCTCGCCCAGGTGCGCCCTGAGCTGCGGCTCGGCCTCGGCGTCACCCTCCAGCACGGCCACGACGACCTTGGTGAAGCGCTCCTCCTGGGCGCAGACGAAGACCTCCCGGACGCTCGGGTGGGCCTGGATCACCGCCCGGACCTCTTGCAGCTCGATCCGCACGCCCGCGATCTTGACCTGCTCGTCGGCCCGGCCCAGGACCTCCAGCTCCCCGCCGGCCGCGCGGCGTCCCCGGTCGCCGGTCGGGTAGGCGCTGATCCGCTCCCCGTCCACGTCGATCCCGACGAAGGGCGCGACGATGCGGCCGTCCACCAGGTAGCCGTGCGCGGGGTGCTCGGCCGCGATGTGGATCTCGCCCACGACGCCCGGGCCGCACACCCGGCGCTCCTCGTCCAGCACGAAGCTGCGGGAGCCGGGCAGGTTCCGGCCGACCGGCTGGATGCCGGGCCCGGGGTCCGCGGGGACGCGGTGGAAGTGCTGGGCGAGCGTGGTCTCGGTCGGGCCGTAGAGGTTGACCACCTCGCAGCCCGGGAAGTACTCCCGCCACTGGCGCACCAGCTCGGAGTCCAGCGGCTCGCCCGCGAAGAACGCGTGCCGGACGGAGGGGACGGGCGCGGCGCCGGCCGCCGCGGCGGTCCACACCTTGCCGAGCGAGGGGACCAGGTGGAGCGCGGTGATCCGCTGCTCGCGCAGGAAGTCCAGGGCCCCGGCGGCGTCCAGGTGCAGCTGGTCCGGGACGCACAGGGTCGCGCCGGAGACCAGCGGCGTCAGCGCGTCGCGGAACCACACGTCGAAGGAGGGGTTGGTGAGGTGGGCGAACCGGTCCTGCGGCCCCACCCCGAACTCCTCGGACTGCCAGCGCAGGAACGACGACAGCCCGGTGTGGCTGCCGACGATGGCCTTCGGCGTGCCGGTGGAGCCGGAGGTGAAGGCCACGTAGGCGTGGTCCCGGTCGTCGAGGACCCCCGGGGCGCCGGCCGCGTGCCGCGCCGAGAGGCGGATGCGCGGGGCGTCCGTGCAGTCCGCGACCGCCCGGACCGGGCCGGTGCCGAGCATGGTCTCCCGGCGCACGTCGGGCAGCGCCTCGTCGACCAGCATGACCGCCGCCCCGGACATCCAGGTGCCGATCACCGCCGCGATCACCGCGGCGCTGCGACGGCCGACGATTCCGACGGCGTCGCCATTTCCGACGCCCATTTCCTGGAGTTCCGAAGCCACCCCCAGGGAACGGTCGAGCAATTGCGAATAAGTGACGGTCTCGACCGTCGAAGAAACAGCGGTGGCGTCGGCGAATTTCTCGCACGCCCGCCGCAGGATATTGTCTACCGCCTGCACAGCGAATCTCCATGTGAGGACAGGTTGAGGCGGCCCCTGGGCCGCACGGGGGAAAACCACCCGGGCCCGGGGCGCGATTCGGCCGCAGATCGGCCAGGAAGGCGCTGGTGCGCGAAGAGGAGAGAGGGGGGCCCGGAATGCGGGGAGTCGGGTGACCGGACCGCACGGGGCCGCACGGGGCCGCGCAGGAGCGCGCGGCCCGGGGAGGGCTACCGGGTCTGCTGGAACGTCGCGAGCACCACGGCCGCGAGCATGAAGAGCGAGCCGAACACCTTGTTGAGGATCGACGCCTGCCGCTCGGTCTTCAGCTTCAGCGCGACCCGGGCGGCCAGGCCGGTGTAGCCGGCCATCACCACCAGGTCGGTGAAGGCCATGGTCAGGGCCACCGCGAAGTACTGGGGGACCAGGGCGTGGCCTGCGACGATGAACTGAGGGATCACCGCGAGCATGAAGATGTAGCCCTTGGGGTTGATCAGGTTGAGCGAGATCCCCTTGCCGATGATCTCCATGACCCCGATGCGGGGCTTGTCGCCCTCACGCAGCGAGATGGGCGAGCCCTTGGAGAGGATCTGGGACAGGCCCAGGTAGAAGAGGTACGCGACGCCGGCCCACTTGAGCACGTTGAAGGCGATCGGCGAGGCCTGGATGATCACACCGAGGCCCACCACGACGACCAGGAATACCGTCCAGAGCCCGATAACCAGGCCGACCGCACCGAGGTATCCGCGCCGGAAGCCGTAGTTCAGGCCGTTCGACATGGAGAAAACCGAGCCCGAGCCCGGCGAAAGAGAGAAGATCCACGAAGCCGCAAAACAAGTGATCCATGCATCGAATGGCACGGTCGCCTCCCCCGAGGAATAGCCGCTGATGGGATTTCGGCAATGTGGGGCGCCGGAATCGAGCGGAGCATAGCACGGGGGCTTGAGGGCGCCCGCAAAGCCGTCCATCATGTGGACGTCAAATTTGGTTGGGATGCGTCCTGAATCGTTTCGCCGGGCCTTCGAAATTGAAAGATCCACTGGTCACAGCGGTGCGGCCCGACATCCGGCCCGCCGGGGCGGGCGCGCGGCGGTGGCGGCGGGGGCCGTCGGCGCCGCGCGCCCGGGTGGCGCCGACGGCCCTGAAGTCTGCATACGCTCCGCCGCCCGCCCGGGGAGCCGGACCGTCCGGGGCGGGCCTCCGCTGCCTCAACTAGGCTGTGGAGGGCGGGAGTTGACGGTTCGTGGGGGCGCGGGTGAGAGTCGGCGCCCCGTCAGCCCGCGGTGCGGACCGTCACCACCGGCTCGTGGTGCACCGGGAAGTTCACCGAGGAGGCGATGAAGCAGTCCCGGGACGCCGGGCCGTGCAGGGCCACGGCCTGCTCCCGCATCGACTCCTCGGCGATCTCGATCCGCGGCCGCAGCAGCGCCGAGGTGAACCTGCCGCCGTTGCCCTCGGTCTCCATGGTGCCCTCGGCCTCGTCCGCGTAGGACAGCACGACCACGCCGTTCACCGCGCAGTGGTGCAGGTAGGACAGCATGTGGCACTGGGTGAGCGCGGCCAGCAGCAGCTGCTCCGGGTTCCACCGGGAGCGGTCGCCGCGGAAGGTCGGGTCGGAGCTGCCCAGGACGTCCGGCACGCCCTCCGCCGAGACCGTGTGGTCCCGGGCGTAGGAGCGGTAGTGGTCGGTGCCGGTGCCGAGGTTGCCGGTCCACTCGATCCGGACGGCGTAGTGGTGGGAACGGGAGAAGGCCATGCGGGTCGCTCCTAGTCGTGGCTACGGCTGTCGTTGCTGCGGCTGTCGTTGTCGCTGTCGTCGTTGCTGTCGCTGTCGTCCGCGGCGCAGGTGTCCAGGACGTGGCGGCGGGCGGCCGCCGCGGCGGCTTCCGGGTTCCCGGCGGCGATCGCGTCGAGCAGGGCGCGGTGCTGGGCGTCCACCAGGCCGGTGCGGGCGGGCGGGCGCAGGGAGCGCAGGGTGGAGACCTGGATCTGGTCCCACAGCCGGTCCAGGGCGTGCAGTGCGACCGGGTTGGCGGCCAGCTCGGCGATCCGCCGGTGGAACGCCCGGTTCAGCCGTACGCCCTCGGTCAACTCCCCGTCCGCGGTGGCCCGGTGGGTACGGTCGGCGAGCGCCGCCAGGTCCGCCAGCTCGGCGGGGGCGAGTCGCCCGGCCCGCTGTCGCTCCGCCGCCAGCTCGGCCGTCAGTGCCTCCAGTGCGGCCCGCACCCGGTAGACCTGCGCCAGCTCCGCCGCGTCCAGCCGCACCACCCGCAGCCCCCGCCCGGACGCCGCCAGCAGCCCGTCCGCGGTCAGCGCCCGGAACGCCTCCCGCACCGGCGTGCGGCTCACCCCCAGCGTCCCGGCGACCTCCACCTCGCCCAGTCGGGACCCGGGTGGGTAGTGGCCGTCCAGGATCAGTTCCCGCAGGCGGTGGCGGGCGTTCTCGGTCTGCACGGCGCCAGGCTACAGCTCTGCATGCATTGCATGCAATCGACATGTGCATGATGCATATGTGCAGGTCGAGAACTCGTTGGGACCCGGACGGTGCGGTCCGCTATATTCGCGCAGCCTCGACCCGTACCCATTCGCAGGGGGGAACACCCAATGTCGTTCGACCAGGAGCGCACCGGGAAGGACGAACCGGACGCCGCTCGGGACGACACCCCGACCGCCCCGCCCGCCCTCTCCCTGGAGAAGACCGCCCCGAACGCTGACGCGCCCGAGGTCGAGGCCGAGGCCGCGCAGGCGCCCGCCAACCCGTGGGCGCGGCCCACCGGTGCGACGCCGTCCGAGGCGCCCCCGGCCGCCGCTGTTCCCGCTCCCGCCCAGGCCCCTGCCCCCATCCCCGCCCAGGCCCCCAC
>NZ_JNYE01000055.1 GCF_000717185.1 Kitasatospora phosalacinea
GAGGGGCGGGGAGGGGGAGGGAGGGGAGGAACGCGAGGGGCCGGGCGGGTCAGGGCTGGACCAGGTCGCTGAGGCTGTCGCCGAGCAGTGCCCGGAGCCGGACCAGCGCCCGCGAGGTCCGGGTGCGCACCGCGCCCGAACCGCAGCGCAGGATCGTCGCCGTCTCCTCGACGCTGACGTCCTCCCAGTAGCGCAGCACCAGCACCGCCCGGTCCCGCGGCGGGAGGGCGCCCAGCGCCTCCAGCAGCGTCACCCGCAGCGTGCTGTCGCTCTCCGCCCCCGGCCGGTCCGGGACCTGCGCGATCGGCCGCTCGCCCGCGCTGCGCCGCCGGTGGTGGCTGATGAACTGCCGGTACAGCACGCCCTGCGCGTACCCGGCCGGGTTCTCGATCGCCCGCCCGCCGAAGAACCGGCCGGGGCGCCGCCACACCGCGTACATCCGGCTCAGCGTCTCCTGGACCAGGTCCTCCGCGAGGTGGGTGTCCCCGCCGGTCAACAGGCACGCGGAGCGGTAGAGGTGGCCGGACCGGTTGGCGGCGAACTCCGCGTACTCCGCGTCCGCGCCGCGCGCTGCTGCTGGTGCCACGATCACCGCTCCCCCGAGGATTCGTACCTGTCACTCTTCAGACGCTGTTCGGTGCACGGGATGTCACAGCGGTTCCGGAGGCGCGGCCCCGGGCGGGGGCGAAACCCCCGGACGGGGCCGAGGGGGTCGTGGTACGAAGATCGGATGACAAGTTACTGGACGGGTGAACGCGTACGCCTGCGTGCGGTCGAGCCGGAGGACGGGCCGTTGCTCGCCCGGCTCTCGGTGGAGGAGGAGCGGCTCGGTGACGCGCTCGACCCGCCGCGCTCCCTCGAGGGGTGGGCGGCCTTCGCCCGCGAGAAGGCCGCCGCGGACCCGACGGCCGACACCTACCAGTTGGTCATCGAGTCGCTGGCCGACGGCACCGCCGTCGGCATGACCAGCGTGCACCGGGCCGACAGCCGTAGCGGCCTGTTCGAGTACGGCATCACCATCGGCGCCGAGCACCGTCGTCGCGGCTACGCGACCGAGGCGGTGTCGCTGCTGCTGCGCCACCAGTTCGAGGAGCGCCGCTGCCACAAGGGCACCGCCCGGGTGTTCGCCCACAACGAGCCCTCGCTGGCCCTGCAGCGGCAGCTCGGCTTCACCGAGGAGGGCCGCCTGCGACGGCACTTCTTCGTCGCGGGTCGGCACCGCGACGTGGTGCTGTTCGCGATGTTCGCCGAGGAGTTCTTCGCCCACCACGGCGGCCCCACCCAGCTCTGAGCCGACCCGCCCCACCCCGTTTGCACGTTCCTGCACGTTCCTGCGCGGGTGACGGCAGTACGGGCGGGAGGCGCCGGCCCGCGCTCTCACCCACCCGTACCGCCGCCGGTCCTCCGCCCCCGGCCCGCGCGGCCCAGCGGGCCCGTACGGGGGCCTACGCCGTCCGCGCCGTCCGCGCGGCGAACGGCCCGTCCAGGGCGGCCCACTGGAGCAGCAGCACGGTCTTGCCGTCGACGATCCGCCCGTCCCGGGTCATCGCCAGCGCCTGGACGAAGGGCAGTTCGAGCACCTCGATGTCCTCGCCGTCCTCCTCCAGCCCGCCGCCGCGCCCGGTCCGGTCGGCGGGGCGGTAGGGCGCGGCGTAGCAGTGCACCCGTTCGGTGACCGAGCCCGGGCTCATGTACGCGTCCAGCACGTGCGTCAACGGGCCGAGTTCCACGCCCAGTTCCTCCAGCCCCTCGCGGCGCACGGCGGAGACCGGGTCGTTCGCGTCGTCCGCGTCGAGCAGCCCGGCCGCCGCCTCGATCAGCATCCCGTCGGGGTGCCCGTTGACGTAGGCGGGGTACCGGAACTGGCGGGTCAGCAGGACGGTGCCGCGCGCGGTGTCGTACGGCAGCACCGCCGCGCCGTTGCCCCGGTCGTAGGTCTCGCGCTGCTGGGTGGTCCACCGGCCGTCGCGGCGGCGGTGGTCGAAGGTGGTGCGGCGCAGTACGTGCCAGCCCTGCGAGGTGAGTTCGACCTCGCGCACCCGCACGTCGGGGTTGCGGTCCAGGTCGCGTCCGGCGCGGTCCAGGCCGGTGCGGCCGCGGTGGTCGGGGAGGTCGATCCCCGGGCGGGAGCCGGTTCCCGGGCGGGTGTTCACGCGTCCTCCCGTCGTGCGCGGTGCGGGAGTTCGGAGACGTCGTGGTAGACCGGCAGGCCGCGGCGGCGGGCGGTGGCGACGTCCAGGTCCGCGCCGGTGGACTCGCCGGGGAGGCGGAGCACCGCGTCGCAGCGGGCGAGCAGCCGGGCCGCGGTCGGGTACAGCACCTGCTCGGCCAGCGGGTCGGTCGGGCCCGCGCCGACCGAGCGGAGCACCGGCAGGGCGATCCACTCGCCGATCACGGGCAGGTGCCCGGCGGCGAAGACCGGCCAGGCGGCGGCCTCCAGCCGGGCCAGGTTGGCGGCCATCGCCGCCGGGTCGCCCCCGGTGCCGGAGCGGTACGGCCCGGCGATCAGGACGAGCAGGGGGGAGTCGGTGTCGGGGTGTGCTGCTGCAGGTGTGGTCATGGGACGCTACGATACATGCAGAAACGTGAATGAACAGGAGAGAATGCGGATGCTGGCTGCTGAACGGCGCGACCACCTGCTCAAACTGCTCGCCCGGGAGGGCAAGGTGGTGGCCAAGGACGTCGCCGCCGAACTCGGCATCTCCGAGGACAGCGTCCGCCGCGACCTGCGCGACCTCGCCGCCGAGGGCCGCTGCCAGCGGGTCTACGGCGGTGCGCTGCCCGCTTCCCCCGCGATGGCGGGCTACGCCGAGCGCCGGTCGGTGAAGCCCGACGGCAAGCGGCGGGTCGCCGCCGCGGCCGTCGACCTGGTCCGCCCCGGCAGCACGCTGATCCTGGACGGCGGCACCACCGCGCTCGCCGTCGCCGGGCTGCTCCCGCCCGACCTCGACTGCACCGTGATCACCCACAGCCCGACGGTCGTCGCCGCCCTGCTCGAACACCCCCGGGCCGAACTGTTCCTGCTCGGCGGCCGGGTGTTCAAGCACTCCGCGGTCGCCTGCGGCGCCGCCGCCGTCGAAGCCGCCCAGAACGTCTCCGCGGACCTCTGCCTGCTCGGCGTCACCGGAGTCCACCCCGACGCGGGCCTCACCACCGGCGACGCCGACGAGGCCGCGATGAAGCGCGCCCTGGCCGCCCGCGCCGCCGAGACCTGGATCCTCGCCTCGGCCGAGAAGATCGGCACCGCCTCCCCGTTCCGCGTCCTGCCCTGGGACCGCATCGCCGGCCTGATCACCGACGCGTCCCCCGACCACCCGACCCTCGACCGCCTCACCGCCTCCGGCGTGGAGATCCGCCGGGCCCACTGACCGGCCCGGTCCGGTCCGGCCCCGTCCTGACCTGTCCCGCCCCGTGCCCCCGCGGCCGGGCTACGGGGTCACAGGCGGTCGGGGTGCGGGCTGCCCCCCCCCCCCCCCCGCAGCAGGGTGTCCACGACGAGGGTGGCGAGGGCGTCGGGGCCCTTCGCGTCCTTCAGATCACGCTCGGCGCCGACACCCTCGCCGAGCTTGACGCGATCTTCCCCTCGCCCGGGCCCAACGGCTCCAAGCCCGCGCCCGAGGCGTACGCCTGCTGAACCCCGGTGCGGCGTAAGCCTGGTGAACCCCGGCGAGGCGGCCGCCCGGTGGGCGAGGAGGCACCCCGCACCACCACCCACCGAGCGGTGCAGGTCAGGCGGTCGCCGTGCGACGGCCGCCGTACGAGGCGACCAGGGCGTCGGCGACGGCCACCGCGTCCGCCCGGGCCGCCTCGGCCGGGTACTCCGGCAGCAGGTCGTCCCAGACGGGCAGCCAGGAGCCGAACAGTTGGCCCTGCCCCTCCGGGCGGGCGAAGAACCAGAGGTGCAGGTGGGCGGCGCCGTCGCCCAGGCGGTAGACGTGGGCCCGGGCGACGTGCGGCCGGGCCTGCACCTGGCGGGCTATGTGCGCGGTGAGCACCCCCATCTCGGCGGCCAGTTCGTCGGGCAGTTCGGCCAGGTCGTAGTGGTCGCGCGGGTAGAGCATCAGTGCCAGCGGCACGCCGACGCCCGTGACCTGGCCCAGCCGCCAGTGGTCGGTGAACCACAGGCCCTCGTCGCGGTCCCGGCAGATCCCGCAGTCCGCCGGGTTCTCGCCGTGCCGCGGCGGTTCGGGCAGCACCGGCGGGCGCAGCGGTGAGACGCGCAGCCCCTCCGGTTCGAACGGGCTGATGTCCCAGCCGGTCATCCGGGCCAGCGGGAGCCGGAGTTCACCGTCGGCGGCCGCACGTGCGTGGTCGTAGAACTCGTCAGGTGTCAAAGCCATGATCGGAAGGTTAAGGGCTGTCCACAGGGGGTCAACTGCGGGACGGCCCCCGGCCCTCGGGCGCGGTCAGGCCGGCTCGGGCAGCGGGAAGCTGCGGCGCATCAGGGCGTCGAAGGCCGCGTCCGGCAGCAGGCGCTTGGCCAGCATGGTGGAGCGGGCCAGCGCGCCGATCGCGTACCGGGCGCGCGGCCGGGCGGCGGTCGCGGCGCGGACGATCACCTTGGTCGCGGCCTCCGCGGTGACGGCGCCGTTGCGACGGGTGAACGTCCGCTGGGCGTACATGTCGGCGAGCCGGGTGCGGAAGGAGCCGTACGGGTCGGCGGGGTCGGCGGCGGGGTGCATGGTGCCGACCGCGGTGGCACCGAACTCGGTGATGGTGGGGCCGGGTTGGACCACGACGACCTCGATGCCGAACGGTGCGACCTCCAGCCGCAGCGAGTCGCTGATCGCCTCCACCGCGTGCTTGCTGGCGTGGTAGAAGGCGCCGCCGGGCGGGGAGAAACGGCCCGCCATCGAGGAGATGTTGACGATCCGGCCCCGCCCGGCGCGGCGCATCCCGGGCAGCACCAGCTGGGCCATCCGGACCAGGCCGAAGACGTTGGTGTCGAACTGGGCGCGGACCTCGTCCGGGGTGGCCGACTCCACCGGCAGGTGCAGCCCGTACGCGGCGTTGTTGACCAGGACGTCGACGCTGCCGTGCGCGGCCTCGACCGCGGCGACCGCGTCGGTCATCGACCGCTCGTCGGTGACGTCGAGCGGCAGGGTCGCGATGTCGAGCGCGGCCAGGTCGGCGAGCGTCTCGGGGCGGCGGGCGGTGGCGTACACCCGGTGGCCGAGGCCGTGCAGGGCCAGGGCGGTCCGGCGGCCCATGCCGGAGGAGCAGCCGGTGATCAGGACGGTCCGGGGCGGGGTCATCGGTCGGCCTTTCGGTGGAGGAGGTCCCAGACGGCGGCTTCGGCGCGGTCCAGGTCCTCGGCGGGGAGGGCGTCGAGGCCGCCCGCCGGGCGGACGAGCTTCACCAGGCCCGTGAAGGCGCCGAGGGCGAGGCCGACCAGCTGCTCGGCGTCGCCGTCGCGGATCGCGCCGCCGCGCTGGCCGCGCTCGATGAAGTCGGCGGCCAGCCGGTGCAGTTCGTCGGCCAGGGCGCGGCTCTCGGGGTCGAGGAAGGTGTCGTGCTGCTGGTGCTCCAGGAACACGAAGGCGTCCGGATGAGCGCTCGCGTAACGGGTGAAGCCGCGCCAGAAGCGGGCGAACTCCTCCCGGGCGGTGCCGGTCGGGCCGCCGTCGGCGAGCGCTCCGGCGAGGGTGTCGAGCAGGGTGCGCTTGGCGTGCCGGAACGCAGCGTTGCCCAGCGCCTCCTTGCTCGGGAAGTACCGGTAGATGCTGCCCACGCCGACGCCCGCGTGCTGGGCGACGGCGGGCATCTGGGTGCCCTCGTAGGTGCGCTCGGCGAACAGCGCGAGGGCGGAGTCGATCAGCAGCCGGTCCAGGTCCGGTCGTTTCGGCGTCACGGAATGAATGTTCATTCCGCTGGAGACGGATGTCAAGCGGCCCCGGACCCCGGTTGCGGCGGGATCCCTTGACATCGTTCACGCCACAAGTGGTACCTTCCCATTATCATTCACGACTCGAATGATTAACGGGGGTGGGTATGGAGACGAGTGCGGGAACGGGCCTGACGCTGCTCGACGCGGCGGCGTTCGCGGCGGAGCTGGCGGTGTACGCGGCGGTCGCCCGGTGGGCCTGGCGCCTGCCGCTGCACGGGCTCCGGGTCCACCGCCCGCGACGGAAGCCGGCCCGCCTGCTGCTCGCGTGCGCCGCGGTGGCCGGACTGGCCGTGCTGTGGGGGTGGTTCGCCGCCCCGACGGCCGACCGGCCGTTGCACGGCGCGGCCCGGGTGGCGTTCGAGGTCTGCTGGTTCGGTGCGGGCGCGGCGGCCGCGCTGCACACGCACGTCCGCCGGGGGCGGTCGGTGTGAGCGGCGCGGCCGCACGGAGCCCGACGGGGCGTCAGTTGACGGCGGCCAGGTGGTTCTTGAGGCCGAGGCCGAACGCGGTCGGGGTGCCGTCGAAGTTGGAGATCAGCGACGGGCCCTGGCCGCAGTCCCAGGTGTTCCAGGTCCAGCCGAGGTAGGAGACCTTGGCGGCGTCGGCCCAGGACATCACCTGGTCGATGAAGGAGTGGGCGCAGTCGTTCTCACCGATCTCGCCGACCACCACCGGGACCTGGGCGGCCAGCGGTGCCACGGTCGAGTTCCAGCAGGACTGGCTGGCGCAGGTGTTGAAGTTGTACACGTGCCAGGACGCGGCCAGGTTGCCCGCCGGGTCGGTGGGCTTGTGGGCCAGCCACTGGCCGAGGTCGTTGGAGTAGGCCAGGCCGCCGAGCAGGATGACGTTGTTCGCCCCGGCGGTGCGGACGGCGTTCACCAGCGTCTGCATGCCGCTGACCGGGTAGTTGATGCCGGGGCAGGCGCTGCCGCCGTCCCGCCAGCAGTTCCACGCCTGGTCGATGCCGGAGACGGCGCGGTCCGCGTAGGGCTCGTTGAGCAGGTCGAAGACCACCGACGGATCGTTCTTGAAGGTGCTCGCGACGGAGGACCAGAAGGTCGCGGCACCGGCGCCCGGCATCGGCTTCTGGCAGGTCGAGTTGACGTCCGAGCAGCCCGAGGAGTTGCCGGTGTAGAGGCCCTGGGTCCAGTGCAGGTCGATGATCGGGGTGATCCCGGCGTCCCGCAGCGCGTAGACGAAGTTCTTCACCGCGGTGCGGTAGTTCTCGCCCGCGTACTCCGGCTTGACGTTGGAGTAGCCGTTCCAGCAGTCCTCGTTGACGGGGACGCGGACGGCGTTGGCCTTCCAGCTCTTGATCGCGGCGATCGAGGCGGCGTCCACCGGCCCGTCGGAGAAGCCGTAGCCCTGCACGCACATGAACTCCATGCCGGAGCGGTTCACGCCGCGCAGGATCACCTGCGAACCGTTGGCGTCCACCAGCTTGTTGCCGGAGACGTGCAGCGCCGGGGCCTTGCCGCTGCCGGTGCTCCCGGAGGAGGAGGCCGAGGGCGACGGCGACGCCGAAGCAGAGGCCGAAGCAGAGGCCGAAGCAGAGGCCGAAGCAGAGGCCGAAGCCGAAGCGGAGGCAGAAGCAGAGGCCGAAGCAGAAGCAGAGGGGGAGGCCGAAGCCGAGGCGGACGGCGTGGGCGACGGGCTCGCCGCGCCGTTGCAGGCCACGCCGTTGACGGTGAACGAGGTGGGAGCCGCGTTGGTGCCGCTGTACGAGAAGTTGGCGCCCGCGCTGACCGAGCCGCCCGCCGCGATGGTGCCCGCCCAGGCGGGGGCCGCGACGGTGACGTTCTTGCCGGACTGGCTCCAGGTGCCGTTCCAGCCGCTGCCCGAGAGCGTCTGGTTGCCGGTGTAGGAGTAGCCGATGCTCCAGTTGTCGATCGGGGTGGTGCCGGGGTTGGTAAGTTTCACGTTCGCGGTGAAGCCGCTACCCCAGTCGTTCGCCGTGTAGTCGACGGAGCACTGGACACCGGCGGCTGCCGCGGGGCCGGCGCCGGTGAGGGCGAGGGTGGCCGCAGCGGTCGCGGCCAGCGCCGAGACCAGCGCCAGGGTGGTGGTGCGGAGAGTCATGTCCGACTTCCTCGGAGGGGGAGAAATGGGCGCGCTCCCACGGGCCCGACCCGAACGATAGCCAGGGGTAAGGCAGTTGCCAACACGCTCCGGCTGCGCACTCCTGTGCGCACTCCCTTGACAGTAGGCGTGCCCCTCCCGATATTTGGGAGCGCTCCCACAGAACGGCCCCGGCGGATCCACGCCAGCAGGACCCCAGCAGGACCTCAGCAGACCCCACCGGGAGGACCTCGCGGAAGGCCCCAACCTCCGCACCGGGTTCCCCGGACGACCTCGCAGGACGCCCTGCCGGATCCGCCCCGCGCACCACCGTCCCCGGACTCCCCCACCCACCCCATCCGAGGAGCCGTCATGTCCTCCCCGCCCCGCAACCGGACGACCCGCCCCCGGGTCTCGGCGCTCACCGCCGCCCTCACGCTGCTCGCCGCCGGTCTGTCGACCGCCGTGGCCGTCCCGGCGTCCGCCGCCGTGGTCCAGTGTTCCGTCGACTACACGGCGAACGACTGGGGCAGCGGCTTCACCGCCAACGTGGCGATCAACAACAAGGGCACCGCCGCGATCAACGGCTGGACGCTCACCTACTCCTACACCGGCAACCAGACGCTCTCGGGCAGCGGCTGGAACGGCACCTGGAGCCAGTCCGGCAAGAACGTCACCGTCGCCGCCCCGGCCTGGTCGGGCACCATCGCGGCGGGCGGCTCGGCCACCGCGGGCGCCAACTTCTCGTACAGCGGCACCAACACGGCGCCGACCGCCTTCGCGGTCAACGGCACCAGCTGCACCGGCGCGCACGCGGCCCCGACCACCGCCCTGACCAGCCCCGCCCCGGGCGCCAACTACCAGGCGGGGGCGGCCATCCCGCTCTCGGCGACGGCCTCGGCGGCGGACGGCGCGAGCATCAGCAAGGTCGAGTTCTACGACAACACCACGCTGATCGGCACCGCCACCACCGCCCCGTACACCTTCAACTGGACGGGTGCGGCCAGCGGCAGCCACTCGATCTACGCCAAGGCGTACGACAGCCTGGGCGCGAGCAGCGAGTCGACCCCGGCGGGCATCACGGTCGCGACCGGTCCGGCGATCAGCGCGACCCCGCTGACCCTGTCGGTGAACCAGGGCAAGACCGGCAGCTTCGCCCTGAAGCTCACCAGCCAGCCGAGCGCGAACGTCACCGTCACCACCACCCGGACCTCGGGCAACACCGGTCTGTCGATCAGCTCCGGCGCGACGCTGACCTTCACCCCGAGCAACTGGTCGACGGCGCAGAACGTCACGCTCGCCGCCGACGCCTCCTCCACCGGCTCGGCCACCTTCACCTCCAGCGCCACCGGGTACACCTCCTCGGCGGTCACGGTGACCGAACTGGCCGCCGCCTCGGGCGTGTACAACGACCGGTTCCTGCAGCTGTACAACAAGATCAAGGACCCGGCGAACGGCTACTTCTCGCCGGAGGGCATCCCCTACCACTCGGTGGAGACCCTGCTGGTCGAGGCCCCCGACCAGGGGCACGAGACCACCTCGGAGGCGTACTCGTACCTGCTCTGGCTGGAGGCCCAGTACGGGCGGGTCACCCAGGACTGGTCGAAGTTCAACGCGGCATGGACGCTCATGGAGACGTACATGATCCCGGGGCACGTCGACCAGCCGACCAACGCGTTCTACAACGCCTCCAAGCCGGCCACCTACGCGCCCGAGCGCCCGCTGCCGAGCGACTACCCGGCCGCGCTGGACCCCTCGGTCACCGCGGGCAGCGACCCGATCGCCGGTGAGCTGAAGAGCGCGTACGGCACCGACGACATCTACGGCATGCACTGGCTGCAGGACGTCGACAACGTCTACGGCTACGGCAACGCGCCCGGCAAGTGCGAGGCCGGCCCGTCCGACACCGGCCCGTCCTTCATCAACACCTACCAGCGGGGCGCGCAGGAGTCGGTCTTCGAGACCATCCCGCAGCCCACCTGCGACAGCTTCAAGTACGGTGGCAAGAACGGGTACCTGGACCTGTTCGTCAAGGACAGCTCCTACGCCAAGCAGTGGAAGTACACTGACGCGCCGGACGCCGACGCGCGCGCCATCCAGGCCGCCTACTGGGCCGACACCTGGGCCAAGGCGCAGGGCAACGGCGCGAAGGTCGCCACCACGGTGGCCAAGGCCGGCAAGATGGGCGACTACCTGCGGTACGCGTTCTTCGACAAGTACTTCAAGCAGGTCGGCAACTGCGTCGGCGCCACCACCTGCGCGCCGGGCAGCGGCAAGACCTCCGAGCACTACCTGCTGTCCTGGTACTACGCCTGGGGCGGCGCCACCGACACCTCGGCCGGCTGGTCCTGGCGGATCGGCGACAGCGCGGCGCACGGCGGCTACCAGAACCCGATGGCCGCGTACGCGCTGGTCAACAACCCGGCGATGGCCCCCAAGTCGGCCACCGGCAAGGCCGACTGGACCACCTCGATGGCCCGCCAGGTCGAGTTCACCCAGTGGCTGCAGTCCAACGAGGGCGCGATCGCGGGCGGTGCCACCAACAGCTGGGAGGGGAACTACGGGACCCCGCCGGCCGGCACCCCGACCTTCTACGGGATGTTCTACGACGAGGCGCCGGTCTACCACGACCCGGCCTCCAACCAGTGGTTCGGCTTCCAGGCCTGGGGCCTGGAGCGGATGGCGGAGTACTACTACTCCAGCAACGACCCGAAGGCCAAGGCCATCCTGGACAAGTGGGTGACCTGGGCGCTGTCCAAGACCACCTTCAACGCGGACGGCAGCTACCAGATCCCGTCCACGCTGGCCTGGAGCGGCAAGCCGGACACCTGGAACGCCACCTCCCCGGGCGCCAACAGCGGCCTGCACGTGAGCGTCGTCGACTACACCAGCGACGTCGGCGTGGCCGGCTCGTACGCCAAGCTGCTGTCGTACTACGCGGCCAAGTCCGGCAACACGGCGGCCAAGACCGCGGCGCAGAAGCTGCTCGACGGCATGTGGACCAACAACCAGGACGCGCTGGGCATCTCCATCCCGGAGACCCGCGCCGACTACAGCCGCTTCAACGACTCGGTCTCGGTGCCGAGCGGCTGGACCGGCACCATGCCCAACGGTGACCCGATCAACAGCACCTCCACCTTCCTGTCGATCCGGTCCTGGTACAAGAACGACCCGTCGTTCGCCAAGGTCCAGGCGTACCTGAACGGCGGCGCCGCGCCGACCTTCACGTACCACCGGTTCTGGGCGCAGGCCGACATCGCCACGGCGATGGCGACCTACGGCGAGCTGTTCGGCGGCTGAGCGACCGCCACCCCCGACGGCTGACCCGCCGTCACCCGAGCGCGAGTGCCCGGTCCGACCGACAGCGGACCGGGCACTCGCCCGTTATGAGGAGATTCCCCTACTGCCTCTTGATTTTTGTCATATGGGGTGAATAGTCTCCCGGCCATTCGGACGCCATCGATCACCCACGATCGCGCCGCCGACACTCGGGAGGGTCAACCCCTATGAGCGTTCCCCGGATCCGCCGCTCCGCACTCACCACCGCCGCGGCCTGTCTCGCACTCGCCACGACCGGAGCACTGGCCCTGCCCGCCACCGCGGCCGCGGCCGAGACCGCCGACGGCCCGCTGCTCAGCTACGTGGTCAACACCAGGGCCAACCACGGCCAGACCCAGAAGGCCGAGCGCGAGGTCAGGGCGGCCGGCGGCACCGTGGTCGCCTCGTACGAACAGATAGGCGTGGTGGTCGCCCGCTCCGCCGACCCCGGCTTCGCGGCCAAGCTGCGCGCCTCCAGGGCGATCGACTCGGTCGGCGCCAGCCGCACCGCGGGCATCCAGGCCGGGGGAGCGGAGGGCGTCGTCCAGGAGGCCGAGGTGCCCGCCGCCGCGCCCGCCGACGGCAGCGAACCGCTCTGGGCCAACCAGTGGGACATGCGGCAGATCGGCGTCGACCGGGCGCACGAGAAGACGCTCGGCAGCCGCGCGGTGGTGGTCGGCGTGCTCGACTCCGGCATCGACGCCACCCACGAGGACCTCGCCGCCAACGTCGACCCGAAGCTCTCCGCGTCCTGCCTCAGCGGCCGCCCCGACACCGACTGGCAGTCCTGGCAGCCCACCACCAGCAGCCACGGCACCCACGTGGCGGGCACCATCGCCGCCGCCAAGAACGGCAAGGGCATCGAGGGCATCGCCCCCGGCGTCCGGCTGGCCGCCGTCAAGGTGGTCGACGACGGCGGGTTCATCTACCCCGAGTACGCGATCTGCGGCTTCGTCTGGGCCGCCGAGCACCACTTCCAGGTCACCAACAACAGCTACTACGTCGACCCGTGGATGTTCAACTGCGCGGACGACCCGGACCAGGCCGCCGTCAGCGAGGCCGTCCGCCGGGCCGTCGACTACTCCCGCCGCAACGGGGTGCTGAACGTCGCCGCCGCGGGCAACGAGAACATCGACCTGGCGCACAAGACCGTCGACACCTCCAGCCCCGACGACACCGACCCGGTCACCCGGCCGATCGACGACAGCTGCCTCGACCTGCCCGCCGAACTGCCCGGCGTGGTCGCGGTCTCCGCCGTCGGCGCCAAGGGCGACAAGTCCTACTACTCCAGCTACGGGCTGAACAAGGTCGCCGTCGCGGCCCCCGGCGGCGACAGCCGCTACCAGGTGCCCGACACCCCCGACCGGCGCGGCGCGGTGCTCTCCACCATCCCGGGCGGCAAGTACGGCTACAGCTCCGGCACTTCGATGGCCTCCCCGCACGTGGCGGGCGTCGCCGCCCTGCTCGCCTCCACCCACCCGTGGGCCGGGCCCGAACAGCTGCGCACCCTCCTGCTCGGGCAGGCCGACCCGCACGCCTGCCCGGCGGGCGGCGTCCTCGACCCCGGTGGCACCGGCAGCTACAAGGCCACCTGCGAGGGCACCGACACCCACAACGGCTTCTACGGCGCGGGCGTGGTCTCCGCCGCCAAGGCGGCCGACTGGTGGCGCAACTGACCCGACCTCAGCGCGCCGCCCTCACTCCCCGCCGACGTGCCGGGACCAGTCCGACTCCACCGGAGCCAGACCGGCCCGGTTCGGCACCTGCTTCAACCAGGCCGGACGGGCCGCCAGCCGCGCCGCGGCGGCCCGCTCCTCGGCGGCCCGGATCTGCTCGGGCGTCGCGAAGCCCTCCGGCAGCCAGGCCGCCGAGTGCGCCACCCGGGCGGCCAGGTGCTGCACGTACGCCTCCCGCACCGCGGCCGGCGAGTCGAAACCCGGCTCGTCGGCCAGCCAGGCGTCCGGCACCAGTGCGGCCACCTCGGCCAGCAGCTCCGGCGTCACCAGCGGGCGGAGGGCCGCGTCGGCGGCCGCCAGGTCGGGCCCGTAGCCGCCCAGCACGTGGCCGCTCAGGTCGTAGCGCCGGTGCACCGAGGCCGCGGCGGACGCCCAGCGGTGGTGGAACACCAGGCCCGCGCCGTTGTCGATCAGCCACAGCCGCCCGTGCCACACCATCAGGTTGGGGTTGTGCACGCTGCGGTCGACGTTCCCGGTCAGCGCGTCCAGCCACACCACCCGGCCCGCCTCCTCCGGCGGCACCCCGATCATCCCGGGCCGGAAGTCCCGCGCCCCCGGCAGCAGGTCCATCCCGAGGTTGCGCCCCGCACTGGCCCGCAGCAGGTCCTGGATCTCCTGGTCCGGCTCGTCCGCGGCCACCGCCGGATCGAAGTCCACCAGCACCAGCGGCGGCACCCGCAACCCCAGCCGCCGCGCCAGCTCCCCCACGATCACCTCGGCCACCAGCGCCTTCACGCCCTGCGCCGCCCCGGTGAACTTCACCACGTACGTCCCCAGGTCGTCGGCCTCCACCACCCCGGGCACCGACCCGCCCGCCCGCAGCGGATCGACATAGCGCAGCGCCTTCACCTCATCGAGCATCCGCCCACCCTAACGCGGAGGGACGCCCCCGGTTTGGCGGCTGTCCGGGGCGGTGATTGGGTGGGGCCGACCGTCGAGCAGCCGACCGAGGAGATGTGAAGCGATGGGCAAGGTGCACGCCACCACCGAGCGGACGTACGGGGCCGACCCGGCCCGGGTGTACGAGGTGCTGGCCGACTACGCGGTGACCCGGCCGAAGCTGCTGCCCGCGCAGTACAGCGAGTACGAGGTGCGGGCGGGGGGCCAGGGCGCGGGGACGCAGGTGCACTGGAAGCTGCAGGCGACCGAGAGCCGGGTGCGGGACTGCCTGTTCACGGTGTCGGCGCCCAGCCCGGAGAAGCTGGTGGAGACCGACGCCAACTCCTCGATGGTGATCACCTGGACGGTCTCGGCGGCCGGCGAGAGCGGCAGCAAGGTCACGGTGGAGGCGGACTGGACGGGCGCCGGCGGCATCGGCGGCTTCTTCGAGCGGACGTTCGCGCCGAAGGGCCTGAACCGGATCCACGACCAGGTGCTGGCCAACCTGGCGGCCGAGCTCGGCTGAGCCGGGCCGGAGCCCCCGCAGTACTCGGACACCCGTGCGGCGCGTCATCCGTACGGGTGTTTGGCTTCCCCGGGACGGGTGAAGCGGGCCCGGGCGGGGGGTGGCGTCAACTTAGGCTCCGGGCCGTGCAGATGACGATCCTTCATGTGTCCCAGCCGGTCGACGGCGGGGTGGCCCGGGTGGTGGTGGACCTGGTGCGCGGGCAGCGCGCGGCCGGGTGCCGGGTACTGGTGGCGTGTCCCTCCGGCGGGCGGCTGGCCCGCGAGGCCGCCGCGGCCGGTGCCCGGGTGCTGGACTGGCCCGCCGAACGCTCGCCCGGTGCGGGCGTCGCCCGGGAGGCCTGGCGGTTGCGCCGGATCATCCGCCGCACCGAGCCGGACGTGCTGCACCTGCACAGCGCGAAGGCCGGGCTGGCGGGGCGGCTGGCGGCCCGCGGCACCCCGCCCACCGTGTTCCAGCCGCACGCCTGGTCGTTCGCGGCGGTGGACGGCACCCTGGCCGAGGCCAGCCTGCGCTGGGAGCGGCACGCGACCCGCTGGGCCCGCACCGTGCTGTGCGTCAGCGAGCGGGAGCGGGCGGACGGCGAGGCGGCGGGGCTGGTCGCGGACTGGCGGGTGGTGCCCAACGGCGTCGACCTGGAGCACTTCGCGCCCGCCGACCCGGCCTCCCGGCGGGCGGCCCGGATGACGCTGGGCCTGGACCGGTCCGATCCGCTGGCGGTGTGCGTGGGGCGGCTGTGCCGGCAGAAGGGCCAGGACGTGCTGCTGGACGCCTGGACGCGGGTGCAGCTGGCCCGCCCGGCGGCCCGGCTGGTGCTGGTAGGCGGCGGCCCGGACGCGGAGGCGCTGTCCGAGCAGGTGCGCTCGCTGCCGGACCCGTCCCGGGTGCGGATGGTGGGCGACGTGGCGGACCCGCGGCTGTGGCTGGCGGCGGCGGACCTGGCGGTGCTGCCCTCGCGCTGGGAGGGGATGGCGCTGGCGCCGCTGGAGGCGATGGCCTGCGGGCGGCCGGTGCTGCTGACCGACGTGCCGGGGGCCCGGGAGTGCCTGCCGCCGGGGGAGCGGGAGCGCGCGGTGGTGCCGCCGGAGAATTCCGCTGCGATGGCCGAACGGCTGGTCGAATTCCTGGGTGACCGGGTCGAATGCGAAAGGCGCGGAGTGCTGGCCCGGTCACACATGGCAGATCATCACGATATTCGCGGAGTGATTCGGCAGGTGGCGGCGGTCTACCGGACGATTGTTCGGAGCGGAGCGGTGCCGGTGGGCCGTACGGACCGTGTCCCGCAGCGGTTCTGATCGTTTGTCAGACTGTGAATGCCCGCCCGTGCAGGTGCGGCCTTCTTTCCTGAATGTCTGATTATTGGGCGGGTGGAATGAAATGGCATGTCAGCCTCCTGCGGGCCGGTCGGCGTTCGCTAATGTCTGATTTTGCCTGCTTCGTCTCCAATTTCGACAGCGAAATGGTCGACCGCCTTTCACGGCAGCAGGTGCTTACCTGGACCGCGTCCACCGGGCCGGGGCGCCGAGCCGGTGCGCGTCCGGTCCGGCGGCCCGGTCGCGGCGGGTACACAGCAGGGGAGTTCGTGCGCTGATGACCATTGACCACGAGAGCGTGCCGCGGCCGGGCAGAACGCTGACGGGCCCCGGCCGTCACGGCGCCCCGTCGGACGGCCGTCACGGCGCCAGGCCGGACGGCCGCCCCGGCACCGGCGTGCTCGACCGGCCCGGAGCGCGGTCGAAGGGCCGCCCGAAGTCCCGGTCCGCCGCGCCCCGCGCCTCGGCGGGCGTCGGCCGGCACCGCGGCCGCCTGCACGCCCGGGTCGCCCTCCCGCTGGCCCTGGCCGCCGTCGACAGCCTGGCCGTCGGCCTCGCCGCGGCCGCCACCACCCCCGCGGGCACCCGCCCGGTCGCCACCGCCGCCCTGCTGCTGCCCGCCCTGCTCCCGCTCAACCTGGCCGGCGGCCTCTACCGCACCCGGCTCAGCCTGTCCGCGCTCGACGAACTGCCCGCCCTGACCGCCCGCGCGGCCGTCGCCACCGCCTTCGCGATCACCGCCGACGCCTGCCTGGCCGACCGCTGGGCCGACCTCGGCCCGGTCAGCCCGCTGCGGCTGCTCGCCCTGCTGCTGCTGGTGCTCCCGCTCGCCGCCCTCGGCCGGGCCTTCGTCCACCACCTCACCCGCCGGGCCCGCCGCCGCCGCCCCAGCCCGGTGCTGATCCTCGGCGCGGGCGAGCTCGGCCAGCAGATCGCCGCGGTGCTCGCCGCCCGCCCCGAGTACGGCCTGCGCCCGGTCGGCTACCTCGACCCCGACCCGGTGCTGCTGCCGCCCGGCGCCCCGCTGCCGGTGCTCGGCGGCCGCGAGGTGCTCGGCCGGGTGCTGCGCCGCTACCGGATCCACCACGTGCTGGCCACCGCGGGCGCCGCCGACGAGGCCGAGACGCTGTCCGCGCTGCGGCACGCCGCCCGGCTGGGCTGCCAGGTCTGGCTGGTGCCCGGCCTGCGCGAGTTCGACTCCGTCCAGGGCGCGGGCGACCACCTGTGGGGCTTCCCCTGCCTGCGCCTGGGCGCCCCCGCGATGCGGCGCGGCGGCTGGGTCGTCAAGCGCGGCTTCGACATCGCCGCGGCCGGCCTCGGCCTGCTGCTGGCCTCCCCGGTGCTGGCCCTCTGCGCCCTCGCGGTGCGCTGGGACACCGGCCCGGGCGTGCTGTTCCGCCAGCAGCGCACCGGCCTGGACGGCAAGGTGTTCACCGTCCTCAAGTTCCGCACCCTGCGCCCCTCCAACGAGCACGAGTCGGCCACCCGCTGGAACATCTCCCAGGACCACCGGATGGGCGCCACCGGCAAGTTCCTGCGCAGGACCTCGCTGGACGAGCTGCCGCAGCTGTGGAACGTGCTGCGCGGCGACATGAGCCTGGTCGGCCCGCGCCCCGAACGCCCGTACTTCGTCATGCGGTTCGGCCAGGCGTACCCCGAGTACGCCGACCGGCACCGCGTCCCGGTCGGCGTGACCGGCCTGGCCCAGGTCAACGGCCTGCGCGGGGACACCTCGATCGAGGACCGGGCGCGCTTCGACAACCGCTACATCGAGGGCTGGAGCCTGTGGGGGGACGCCAAGATCCTGCTCCGCACCGCCGCCCTGGTGGTCCGCCCGGACGGGAGCTGAACCCATGGCCATCGCCCTCCAACTGCCCTACCCCGCCAGGCGGTTGGCCGCAATAGTCCCACCCCGGCCGAGCTGGCTGGCGGCCGCGACGGTCCTCCTGGTGTGCGTGCCGACGGGGGAGAAGGACGTCACCGCGTCCGTGCACGTCACCCCGGCCGACCTCGCCTCGCTGGCCCTGGTCGGGCTGGTCGCCCTCGACCTGCTGCGCGGCCGGCTGCCCCGGCTCGACCCGGCGGTCTGCGCGCTGCTGGGCGGGGTGGTGCTGGCCGCCGCCCTCGCCACCGTGCACTCCATCGACCCGGCGAGCAGCGCCACCGGCTTCGTCCGGCTGGTGCAGATCTTCGTGCTCGTCCCCGCCGCGGTGCTGCTCGCCGTCCGCGACACCCGCGACCGCCGCCTGGTCCTCGGCTCCTTCGTGCTGGCCGCCCTGATCGAGGGCGCGGTCGGCGCGAACCAGTACCTCACCCGCACCGGCGCCTCCTACACCGGCCAGCCCATCCGCGCGATCGGCACCTTCGGCGCGCTCGACGTCATGGCGATGTCCACCGTCGTCTCGTACGGGCTGCTGGCCGCCCTCGGACTGGCGCTCGCCGAGCGCCGCCCCGGCGGCAGCCGCTGGCTGCGCCGCGCGATGTGGGCCGCCGCCGCGTTCCTGGCCTTCCCGCTGGCCGTGTCGTTCAGCCGGGGCAGCTGGATCGCCACCGCCGTCGCCGCGAGCGTGCTGCTGCTGCGCGCCGACGCCCGGCTCGCCGTCAAGGGCGTGCTGGTCGGCGCCGCCGCCGCGGTGGTGCTGGTCGGCGGGCTCGGCCTCGGCGCGTC
This sequence comes from Kitasatospora phosalacinea, assembly GCF_000717185.1. Classification (GTDB taxonomy): domain Bacteria; phylum Actinomycetota; class Actinomycetes; order Streptomycetales; family Streptomycetaceae; genus Kitasatospora; species Kitasatospora phosalacinea_A. The sequence continues at coordinate 18,386 of NZ_JNYE01000055.1, forward strand.
CGGCGTCACCGAGCGGATCAGCTCGATCGGCTCGGTCTCCGCCGCCCCCGACCAGTCGGTCTCCGACCGCTACGACCTGTGGGCCACCGCGGGCCGGATCTGGCAGGACCACCCGATGACCGGCGCCGGACCGAAGGCCTTCCAGCAGCTGCGCGACAGCCACGCCCCGCTGCGGCTCTCCTCCGGCAGCGACGCCGCCGACGCCACCATCGGCTTCCAGCGCGAACCGCTGCTCTCCCCGCACAACATGTACTTCCTGGTGCTCAGCGAACAGGGCCTGCTCGGCGTCGTCGCCTACCTGGCGCTGTTCCTCGCCCTGCTGACCGGCTGCCTGCGCCGCGCCACCGGCCCCGGCCTGGCCGCGCTCGCCCTGCTCTGCTGGGTGCTCTGGGACTTCCTCTACGCCGACATCGGCGGCACCACCACCGTACTGACCTCGGTGGTGCTGGGCCTGGCCGCCCGCACCGCCTTCCCCGGCCCCGACTCCCGCGAAGCGGACGGTGCATGACGACAGACCAGCCGGTGGCCCGGCCCGCTCCGGCCACCGCCACCGCCACCGCCACCGCGACCGTCCCCGCGGCCGTCCCCGCCCCGCGCGCGGCCGCCGAACCGGCCAGACGCGGCTTCCTGGCCAAGGCCTTCGGCGTCACCGCGCTGCTCAGCGCCGCCGGATCCGGCCTCGGCCTGCTCCGCGACCTGCTGCTGGCCCGGTACTTCGGCGCCAACCAGGGCACCGACGCCTTCCTGGTCGCCTGGACGGTGCCGGAGACCGCCGCGCCGCTGCTGATCGAGGACGCGATGGCCTTCCTGATGGTCCCGGCCTTCAGCCTGGCCCTGGTGCTGCGCGAGGAACGCCCCCACGGGCCGGACCCGGTACGGCAGTTGACCCGCTCCACGCTGCCCTGGCTGCTGCTCGCGCTGTGCACCCTCTCCGGCGCCGCCGCGCTCGGCGCCCCCCAGCTGGTCGACCTGCTCGCCCCCGGCCTGGCCGACCCGCAGCTCGCCGTCACCTGCACCCGGATCACCGCGCTCACCATCCTGCCGTTCGGCGTCGCCGGGTACCTCGCCTCCGCGCTGCGCGCCCTGCACTCCTTCACCGCGCCCGCCGTCATCTACGTGATGTACAACCTGGGCATCCTGGCGCTGCTGCTCAGCGGCCACCAGCTGCTCGGGGTGCGCTCCGCGGCGATCGGCGTCGCCGTCGGCAGCGCGCTGATGGCCGGCGTGCTGCTGCTGCCGTTCGCCCGCAAGCTGCGCTCCGGCGGACGGCGGCGCGGGCTCAGCCGGGGCGCGGCCCGCCGGCTGGTGCTGATCCCGCTGGCGCTGCTGCCGGTCGCCGCGTTCACCCTGACCCGGCAGGCCCAGGTGTTCATCGAGCGCTACCTCGGCTCCGACCTGCCGCCCGGCACCATCTCGCACCTCAACTACGCCGCCAAGATCAGCCAGTTGGCGATGACCTCGGCGATCCTGATCGTCACCGTGACCTTCCCGGTGGTGGCCCGGGCGATGGCCGCCGGGGACTTCACGGCGGCCCGCGACCGGGTCGAGAAGGACCTCGGCCAGGCCGCGGCGCTCGTCCTGCTCGGCACCGCCTTCCTGATGGCCTGCGCCCCCGCACTGGTCGCCCTGCTGTTCCAGCGCGGCGCGTTCGGCCCGGCCGACACCTCCGCCACCGCCGCCGTGATCCGGGTCTACTCCTTCGGGCTGCCCGCGCAGGCGATGATCGGCGTGATGGTCCGGCCGTACTTCTGCGTCCGCCCGGTGGTGCGCCGCGCCGACACCCCGCGCGCCGAGGGCGACCGGATCACCTGGCTGGACTGGTACCCGGTCGGCGCGATGCTGCTCGGCCTGGCCGTCACCGTCGCCGTCGGCGTCGGCGCCACCCCGCACTTCGGGGCGCTCGGCCTGGCCGCGGGCAACGCCGCGGGCATCACCACCACCGCCGCGCTGCTGCTGCGCGGCCTGATGCTGCGCGGCGTCGCCCTGCGGCTGCCCCGGGTGCTCGGCGGCCAGGCCCGGCTGCTGGCCGCCGCCCTCGCCGCCGCCGCGCTCGGCTGGCTGGCCGCCCGGGCCGCCGCCGACCCGCTGCCCGCCGCGCTGCTCGGCGGCGGCACCGTCCTGCTCTCCTTCGCCGCCCTCGGTGCGCTGTTCGGCGCCGCCGAGGTGCGCGGCCCGGTGCTCGGCCTGCTGGCCCGGGCCCGGCGGCCGCGCCCCGTCCCGTCCACCGCCGCCGAGGGGAGCCCCCATGACCGCTGACCCCCACCTGCCGTCCCAGGCACTCGCCCCCCGGCTGGCGCCCTGGATCCTGATGTACCACTCGGTGGCCGAGGAGGACGAGGACCCGTACCTGCTCACCGTCACCCCCGAACGCTTCGCCGAACAGATGGACTGGCTGCACCGCACCGGCCGCCGCGGCGTCAGCATCCGCGAACTGCTGGCCGCGCAGGCCCGCGGCCGGGAGGCCCGGCTGGTCGGCCTGACCTTCGACGACGGCTACGCCGACTTCGCCCGGCACGCCGTCCCGGTGCTGCGCGAGCACGGCTTCACCGCCACCGCGTACGTCGTCCCCGACCTGCTCGGCTGCGAGAACGGCTGGGACGCCGAGGGCCCGCGCAAGAAGCTGCTCACCGTCGAGCAGGTCGTCGAACTCGCGGGCGCGGGCTGGGAGATCGGCTCGCACGGCCTCGGCCACCAGGCCCTGCCCGGCCTCTCCCCGGCCGCCCTGGAACGCCAGACCACCGACAGCCGGCGCGCCCTGGAGGACCTGCTGGGCAGCCCCGTCACCGGCTTCTGCTACCCGTACGGCGCGGTCGACCTGCCCGCCACCCGGGCCGTCCGGGACGCCGGGTACGACTACGCCTGCGCCATCGACCACTCCTGGCTGACCGGCCGCCACGCCCTGCCCCGCTGCTACGTCGGCGACCGCGACGGCGCCTGGCGGCTGCGCGCCAAGCACGGCCGCCACCGCTGGCGGGACGCCGTGACCGGGCTGCGCTGGGCCCCGCCGAAGTCCGCGCCGAAGCCCCTGCCGACGGCCACCGCGGGAGAGCCCCGATGAGAGTCCTGCACGTGGTCACCGGCCTGCACGCGGGCGGCGCCGAACGCCAGCTCGCCCTGCTGCTGCGGCACCTGCCGAAGGACCAGCAGCACGAGGTGGCCGCCCTGACCAACCCCGGCACGGTCGCCCGCGGCCTGCGCGCCGACGGCTTCACCGTCCACCACCTCGACATGCGCGGCAACCGCGACCTCGGCGTGCTGCCCCGGCTGACCCGGCTGATCCGCTCCGGCCGCTACGACCTGGTGCACACCCACCTCTACCGGGCCATGCTGTACGGCCGCCTCGCCGCCCGGCTGGCGGGCGTCCGCACGGTGGTCGCCACCGAGCACTCGCTGCAGTCCGGCGTCATCGAGGGCCGCCCCACCTCGCGCGGCGTCCGCGCCCTCTACCTGGGCGCCGAACGGCTCGGCACCACCACCCTCGCCGTCTCCGGCCAGGTCGCCGCGGTCCTGGACGAGTGGGGCGTGCCCGCCGACCGGGTCCGCCTGCTGCCCAACGGCGTGGACGCCGCCCGCTACCGCTTCACCCCCGCCGCCCGGGCCGCCCACCGCGGCCGCCTGCGGGCCCAACTCGGCCTGCCCATCGGCGTGTTCGTGATCGGCGCGGTCGGCCGACTGGTGCCCGGAAAACGCTTCCACGTCCCGCTGGAGGCACTCGTCCGGCTCACCGACGCCCGCCTGCTGCTGATCGGCGAGGGCCCCGAACGGGGCGCCCTGCTCGACCTGGCCGCCCGGCTCGGCGTCCGCGACCGCCTGGTGCTCACCGGCGAACGCGACGACGTCCCCGAACTGCTCACCGCCGTCGACGTGCTGGTCTCCCCCTCCCGCGAGGAGACCTTCGGCCTGGCCGCCCTCGAAGGCCTCGCCGCCGGGCTCCCCCTCCTCCACTCCGCCTGCCCAGCCCTCGCCGAACTCCCCGCCGACGCGGCCCCGCACGCCCGCCTGCTCCCCTCCGAACCCGAGCCCTACGCCCGCGAACTCGCCCTCCTCGCCACCACCCGCCCCGGCCCCCACCCCGTCCCCCCGGCCGTCGCCCACTACGACATCGCCCGCATCGCCACCGACCTGGCCGACCTCTACCGCCACCTGACCACCCCGCCCGGCACGGCCGGGGACACCCGCCAGGACCCCGGCCGACCCGGGCGCGAGCCCGCGGCGGCTTCGGGTGCTGCCCGCCCTGCGTCGTTCGCCCGCGGTCTGCTGCGCGCGGGTCGTGGGCCTGCGGCGGCTCCCGGCGGGGAGTCCCGTCAGGTTGCTGCCGCCCAGGGTTCGGGCCGGGCCGGGCGCGAGCCCGCGGGGCGCAGGCCGGACGGGGGGTCCCGTTCGACCGCTGCTGCCGTCCCGGGGTCCGGGGCGCTCCCGGCCGCCCCCGCGGTGCCCGGGCCGCCCTCCCGCCGGGGGCGGGGCGGGCGGTCCTAGTGCCGCGTCAGGCAGCCTTCGCCCGTCGCGCCTCCCCCAGTCCCGAGGGGGGCTGGGCGGTACCCCCTCGGCACGTGCCCTCCTCGCCCGCCGCCGGACAGGAGGGGCCCGCTCGCCGCACCGGCCGAAAACCCGAGCACACCCAGTACGAGGGCTTCCGGTCGGCACGCCGAGAGCCCGCACCGAGGGGGCGCCTCCCCACCTCCTCGGTGCCGGGGGAGCCGCTCCTTGAGACGCGGCACCGGTCGGCTGCGGCCGGCTCCCGGCGGCCCGGTGGTCCGCGCGGCCGTGCGGCCGCGCACTGATCAGTTCACCCCTTCGACCCTCCTGGAGTCACCGATGCCCGAACCACGTCGCCGCGCCCGTGCGCTGGCCCGCCGCTGGTGGCCGCTGGCCGTCGCCGTCCCGCTCGGTGCGGCGGCCGGGGCCGGCTACGCCGTCGTCTCGCCGCCCAGCTACGCCGCCAGTTCCTACGTGGTGGTGGTGCCGAACAACCCGGGCGAGAACTCGACCGCGGTCAACTTCGCCCAGGCGTACGGCCGGTTGGCCGGGCAGCCGCAGGTGCTGCTCGGGGCCGCGGCCGAGACCGGCCACTCGGTGGCCACGCTGGCGGGGATGGTGCGCGGCACCACCTCCCCGGACGCCCCGATGATCGAGATCACCGGCACCGGCGCCCGCGGCGAGGACGCCGTGAAGAACGCCGACGCGGTCGCCAAGTCGCTGATCGCGTTCGGCAACACCAGCAGCAAGGAGACCGGCGTCCGGCTGGTGCCGCTGGCCCCCGCCGCGGAGCCGGACGCCCCGGCCTCCCCGTCCGCGGTCCTGGACACCGCGGTGGGCACGGCCGCGGGCGTACTGCTCGGCACGCTGGTGATGCTCACCCGCCGCAGGCCCGAGCCCGCCGGAGCGGCCGCCCTGCCCGCCCAGCCCCAGCCCCAGCCCCAGCCCGCGCCCGCGCCCGCGCCCGAGCCCGTCGACACCGCCGCCGAAGCCGCCGCCGCGAAGAAGTCGGCCCCCGAACCGGCGGCCGCCCGGTGAAGCTCCGCCAACGGCCCGGACCGGGCCCCCGGGTGCCCGCCCAGCCGGCCCGCTCCGCCGCCGACAGCGAGCGCTGGAGCGCCGAGGTGCTGCGCACCGACGACGCCCTGGACCGGCTCGCCGACGACTGGGACGACCTGCACCGCCGCTGCTCCACCGCCACCAGCTTCCAGGCCGCGCCCTGGCTGCGCTCCTGGTGGAGCCGGTACGGCCGCCCGGGCGCGCTGGTGCTGGTGCTGGTCCGCCGGGACGGGCGGCTGGTGGGGGCGGCCGCGCTGCGCCGCCGCGGCCCGTTCGGCGGGCTGACCAACCTGGGCGCGGGCCTGGTCGACTACACCGACGTGCTGCTCGACGACGACTGCGCGGACCGGGCCGCCGCCGAGCTGGCCGCCGCCCTCCCGCTGCGCCGCCCCTGGCACAGCCTGGAGCTGCGCGAGGTGCACCCGTCGGCGGCCGTGCAGCGGGTGTACGCGCACTGGCGGGGGCGCCGGCACCGGTTCACCGACTCGCTGTGCCAGTACCTGCCCGCCGTCCCGATGGACGAGCTGCTCAAGCGGCTGCCCGGCAAGACCGCCCAGCGCAGCCGGGTCAAGCTCCGCAAGATCGCCCAGTCCGGGGTGGTGGTGCACTCCGCGACCGCCGACGAGGTCCCGTACACGGTCGGCGAGCTGCTGCGGCTGCACGCCCTGCAGTGGCAGGACCGCGGGGTCACCCCGGAGCACCGCACCGAGCGCTTCGCCGCGCACCTGACCGAGTCGACCACCGGCCTGGTGGCGACCGGGCGGGCGGCCATACACCGCTTCGAGCTGGACGGCGAGGTGCTGGCGGTGAACCTGGTGATCCTGGGCACCCGGTTCGGCGGCCTCTACATGTACGGGGCGCACCCGAAGCTGCGCGACAAGGTGGACATCGCGGGGATGCTGTTCAACGCGGCCCTGGACGAGGCCCGCAGCGCGGGGATACCGCAGTTGAGCCTGCTGCGCGGCCAGGAGCCGTACAAGCAGCGCTGGCGGCCGGACCAGCTGTCCAACCAGCGCCTGGTGCTGGGCCCCGGCCGGCTCGCCCCGTGGGCCGCGGCCCGCGCGCTGCGGGTCCGGGCCCGGATCGCGGCGGTGCACGTGCTGCGCACCCGGGCGCCGAGGCTGAAGGAGGCGCTAGCGCAGCGCCGACTGCGGTGAGGCCTTCACCGGCCCGACGGCCCCGGAGGAACCCGACATCAGCTGCTTGTACACGGCGGCCGACTTCGGGTTCTCCTTGCACTGCCAGAAGCCGTGCGGGCAGTAGTCGGTGACGGTCTGGTAGGCGGTGTCGTGGGTGCGCATCCACTCCACCATCCGCCGGACGAACTCCGGGTTGTCGCCGTTGCGGAACAGCCCCCACTCCGGGTAGGACACCGGCTTGCCGCGCTTGGCGGCGAACTCGACCTGGTCCTGCAGCCCGTACGGCTCGGAGACGTACTCGTCGAAGGTGCCGCCCGCGGGCTGGTCGTAGCTGTCCATGCCGATGATGTCGACCACGTCGTCGCCGGGGTAGCAGCGCGTCCAGGGGATGGCGTCCAGCCCGCGGGTGGGGGTGAAGTCGAAGGAGAAGCGCTGGCCCGGCACCGAGCGCATCACGCCGACGATCCGCCGCCAGTACGCCTTCCAGGCCGTCGGGTCGGGCTTGCAGCGCGAGGTGTAGGTGACGCCGTTCATCTCCCAGCCGAGGGTGATGACGGTGTCGCCGCCGCCGAACGCGACCAGCTTCCGGGCCAGGCGCAGGAAGTGCTGGTCGAACTCGCCCTGGTTGCCGCGGGCCAGCAGCCGGGCCACCTCGGCGTCCGGCACGTTGCCCTCGTTGGGGACGAGCATCGGCACGCCCAGCACCAGCCGCCGCCCCGGGTCGGACTGCCGCCACTGCGACCACAGGCCGAGCACCATCGGCTCGCCCTCGATGTCCTGCCAGCCGTTGCCCGCCAGGTAGGTGTGGCCGACCTGCATGTTGGCGTCGTTCAGCCAGGACGCCATCCGCGCGATGTTCGGGATGTAGTTGTCCCAGGAGCCGACGAACGCCCCGAACGGCACCTCGTGCAGCGCCCGCTGCACCACCGGCCGCGGCGCGGCCCCGCGCGGCTGGACCGCGTCCGAGGAGAGCGCGGCGTGCCGCTCGGTCTGGCTGAGCGGGGTGCCGGACGGCACGCTGGCGGTGGTCACCAGCAGCAGCGCGGCGGCGGCCAGGGTCAGGCGGCCGAGACGCATGGGTTCTCCGTACGGGTCCAGGGACGGGTTCCGGCCCCAGGAGCCTAGCCTGACGGACCGTCATAAATGCCCCATGTCACCCCAACGGGTCACCCGGGGGGCCGGCCGGCCCCGGGGCGCCGGGGCCCGCGCCGTCGCCGCACTGCGTTCCGTCTCACCTCTGTAACAGTCCGTGGACCGACCGAAGGCGCGGCCCGGCGGGCCGTCGCCGTCCGGCGGTCCGGTGTCGGCGCTGGTCGGGGCGGGTCGCGTCAGCGGCGGATAAAGGTCTGGACCTGGGACACGCCGGGGCCCGCCGGGCGGTAAACCCGGCGGTCCTGTCAGTGGCCGCCGGATAAACTCCGGCCGTGTCCTTCAATCCGCTGAGAAGCCTGTCGCCCCGTTCGGTCCTGCCTGCCGCCGCCGCCCTGCTGGTCCTCGCGGCCGGTGCCGCGGCCCACGCCAACCGTCCCGAGCCGTTCGGCGACCGGGTGGTCGCCGGTGCGTCGGACGCCAGCCCGGTCAGCGCGCAGTCGACCACCGCGGAGGAGACCGACTTCCAGGTGGGCCCCGGGGTGGAGGCCTTCTCGAAGTCCACCGGCGAGCGCCTGTGGTCCTACCGGCGGGAGGGCGCGACCGCGCTCCACCTCACCCCGGTCGGCGAGGACGTCGTGGTGGTCTGGGACGACGGCATGGTCACCGCGGTGGACACCGGCGACCACGCGGTGCGCTGGCACCGCAGCGTCCCCGGCCTGGCGGACTGGCTGCGCGCCGACGGCGAGCCGGAGGCGGCCGACCGCACCGAGGGGCAGCGCAAGGAGCTGATGGCCCGGCGCGCCGCCGAGGCCCTGCACCCGTCCGCGGACAAGGTCAACGACGCCTTCGTGACGGTGGTCACCCCGGGCCTGCTGATGGGCTTCCGGGAGCGCGACGGCGACCTGCGCTTCAACTCCCGCCCCCCGGCGGGCTGCACCTTCTCCCCGGTGCGCACCGCGGAGACCGACGACGCGGTGCTCGTCCCGCGGCTGTGCCCGCCCACCACCAGCGCCGGGGCCCGCCAGCTGCCGGGCGGCGTCATGGTGTTCTCGCTCACCGACCACGGCAACTTCCTCAACACCGGCCCCGACGTGGTGATGCGCCCGCTGGACGGCCACCGCGTCTCGGTCGAGGACGGCCCGGTGATCGGCAGCTGGGTGTACGACACCACGCTGGGCGGCCGGGAGGCCGCCTGCGGCACCGACGGCGCCCCGTTCGCGGCGGCCCGCCCGGCCTGCGGGAAGTGACCGCCCCGGCCCGGTCGGCACCCGCTGCCGCCCGGGCCGGCGCCCGGTGGTGCGCGCCGTCGCGGCCGGCGTCGAGAAAAGGCTTTCCCGCCCTCCCGTAGACTTGGTCCCAATGGCTGAGTGCCATACCCACGTCGAGGAGAGACCCCAGCCATGATTTCCGCGAACGCCCTGGAGCTTCGTGCCGGTGCCCGCATCCTGATCGAGTCCGCCAGCTTCCGGATCGCTCCGGGCGACCGGATCGGCCTGGTCGGCCGCAACGGCGCGGGCAAGACCACGCTGACGAAGGTGCTGGCCGGCGAGGGCCTCCCGGCGGGCGGCACGGTCACCACCTCCGGCGAGGTCGGCTACCTCCCGCAGGACCCGCGCACCGGCGACCTCGACGTTCTGGCCCGGGACCGCATCCTCTCCGCCCGCGGCCTCGACACCGTGCTGAAGAAGATGCGCGAGAACGAGGAGCGGATGGCCAACGGCAAGGGCTCCACCCGCGACAACGCGATGAAGAAGTACGCCCGGCTGGAGACCGAGTTCCTCACCAAGGGCGGGTACGCCGCCGAGGCCGAGGCCGCCACCATCGCCGCCGCGCTCGGCCTGCCCGACCGCATCCTCGGCCAGGAGCTGCACACCCTCTCCGGCGGTCAGCGCCGCCGGGTCGAGCTGGCCCGGATCCTGTTCTCGGACGCCGACATCCTGCTGCTCGACGAGCCCACCAACCACCTCGACGCGGACTCGATCGCCTGGCTGCGGGACTTCCTGAAGACCTACAAGGGCGGCTTCATCGTCATCTCGCACGACGTCGACCTGGTCGAGACGGTCGTCAACAAGGTCTTCTACCTGGACGCCAACCGCTCCGCCATCGACATCTACAACATGGGCTGGAAGCAGTACCAGCAGCAGCGCGAGGACGACGAGAAGCGCCGCAAGCGCGAGCGCGCCAACGCCGAGAAGAAGGCCGCGACGCTCAACTCGCAGGCCGACAAGATGCGCGCCAAGGCCACCAAGACGGTCGCCGCGCAGAACATGGCCCGCCGCGCCGAGAAGCTGCTCTCCGGCCTGGAGCAGGTCCGGGTCTCCGACAAGGTCGCCAAGCTGCGCTTCCCGGACCCGGCCCCGTGCGGCAAGACCCCGCTGACGGCCGAGGGCCTGTCGAAGTCCTACGGCTCGCTGGAGATCTTCACCGACGTGGGCCTGGCGATCGACCGCGGCTCCCGGGTCGTGATCCTCGGCCTGAACGGCGCGGGCAAGACCACCCTGCTGCGGATGCTGGCCGGCGTGGAGCAGCCGGACACCGGCGAGGTGATCCCCGGCCACGGCCTGAAGATCGGCTACTACGCGCAGGAGCACGAGACGCTCGACCCCGAGCGCAGCGTGCTGGAGAACATGCGCTCCGCCGCGCCGGACACCGACCTGGTGCAGATCCGCAAGATCCTCGGCTCCTTCCTGTTCTCCGGCGACGACGTGGACAAGCCGGCCGGGGTGCTCTCCGGCGGCGAGAAGACCCGGCTCGCGCTGGCCTCGCTGGTGGTCTCCAGCGCCAACGTGCTGCTGCTCGACGAGCCGACCAACAACCTCGACCCGGCCAGCCGCGAGGAGATCCTCGGCGCGCTGCGCACCTTCACCGGCGCGGTCGTCCTGGTCACCCACGACGAGGGCGCGGTCGAGGCGCTCCAGCCGGAGCGGATCATCCTGCTGCCCGACGGCGTCGAGGACCTGTGGAGCCCCGCCTACCACGACCTGGTGTCGCTGGCCTGACCCCCCGCCCGGCCACCCCGCGGCCCGCTCCGGGCCACCGTACGGACCTCGCGCGTAGACGCGGGGTCCGTTTTCGGTACGAGGGGAACTCGTCCCCCGTCGACCCGGCGTCCCCGGAGGGAGGGCCCCGGGGGCCCGCGCCGGGGTGCGCGGTTTGCCCGCTGACGGTCCGGGCTGATCAGCGGATTCGCTCACCGGAGCGAATCCCGCAGGGGCGTGCACACCCTCCGTGAGCGCCCCGGTGCGGAGCGCGCACCACCACTCGCGCCCGCTTTCCCGCGACGGACCTTGTCGAATGGGTGGCCATGGACGGGGCAATGGGTGATCATGGGAATCTGACCGATCACCTCTACGAGGAGGCACGGGTGGCCGAGACTCTGAAAAAGGGCAGCCGGGTAACAGGTGCCGCGCGTGAGAAGCTCGCGGCCGATCTCAAGAAGAAGTACGACTCCGGGGCGAGCATTCGGGCCCTCGCGGAGGAGACGGGCCGGTCCTACGGCTTCGTCCACCGGATGCTCAGCGAGTCCGGGGTCAACCTCCGGGGTCGCGGCGGCGCCACCCGCGGCAAGGGCAAGGCCGCTGCCGCCACCGGCTCCTGACGGCCCGTCACATCGGGCGGGCGGCACCCGAGCAGCTCCGGCCGCCCCGGTTCACAGCACGCTGCTCGCCATGCACGACGCTCCACAGCGGATCGGCGGCCGGGTCACTCCCGAGCCGCCGACCGCCGTTTCCGGGCCCGGTCGCGGCGGCCCGCGCGGGCGCCTGTACGTACACCGGGGCCTTTGTTACCCTCCAGTAGCCCGTCGGGGTCGGCGGGCGCCCCGCCCCGCCGCTGGAAGGTAGCCCCGCCATGACCACCGACATCCCCGACGCCGACCGTACCGAGTGGGAGAAGGCGGGCGTCCGCCTCGACCTCGACGGCGAACTCGCCACCGTCACCCTCTGTGACCCGGACCGCCGCAACGCCCAGACCCCCGCGATGTGGCGCGCCCTCGCCGCCGTCGGCCGCGCGCTGCCCGGCAGCGTCCGGGTCGTCCTGCTCCGCGGCGAGGGCAGCTCCTTCTCGGCCGGCCTCGACCGCGCCATGTTCACCCCCGGGGGCATCCCCGGCGAGACCGGCTTCCTGCAGCTCGCCGCCTCCGCCGACGCCGAACTCGACGCCGCCATCGCCTCCTACCAGGAGGCCTTCACCTGGTGGCGCCGCAACGACCTGGTCAGCATCGCCGCCGTCCAGGGCCACGCGGTCGGCGCGGGCTTCCAGCTCGCCCTCGCCTGCGACCTGCGGGTCGTCGCCGAGGACGTCCAGTTCGCCATGAAGGAGACCTCCCTCGGCCTGGTCCCCGACCTCGCCGGCACCAAGCCCCTCACCGAACTCGTCGGCTACGCCCGCGCCCTGGAGATCTGCGCCACCGGCCGCCGGGTCGCCGCCGAGGAGGCCGTCGCCACCGGCCTCGCCAACCTCGCCGTCCCCGCGGCGGACCTGCACGCCGCCGCCGCCGACCTGGCCGCCGCCCTCCTGGCCGCCCCCCGCAGCGCCGTCATCGAGACCAAGGCCCTGCTCCGCGGCGCCGCCGACCGCACCTACGACCAGCAGCGCGCGGCGGAGCGCGAGTCGCAGGCGCGCCGCCTCCGGGACCTCGCGGGCCGGTAGCCGGGGGGGGTGCACCTGACTGTACGCACTTGTGGTGCGCCCTGCGTGGCGCGATGTCAGGGTTGGGGTGATTTGCGATATAGCTGGTGTCGAACGTCAGGAGACCCGAAATGACGCAGCCCCACACCCCCACCCCCGCGGACCTGCAGAAGAGCTCGACCGAGAACCAGTCCGGCGGTGAGCGCGGCCGTACGGCGCTCGCCGTCGGGGTGGTGGAGAAGATCGCCGGCATGGCGGCCCGGGAGGTGTCCGGGATCCACGCGCTGGGCTCGGGGTTCTCCCGGACCTTCGGGGCGATGCGGGACCGGGTGCCGGGTTCGAAGTCGAGCGTGGGCCGCGGGATCAAGGCGGAGGTCGGCGAGAAGCAGACCGCCATCGACATCGCGCTGGTGGTCGAGTACGGGGTGGTGATCCCCAGGCTGGCCTCCGAGGTGCGGGCGAACATCATCGAGGCGGTCGAGCGGATGACCGGCCTGGAGGTGGTCGAGGTGAACATCTCCGTCAACGACGTCCACCTGCCCGACGAGCCGGACGAGGACGAGGAGGAGGAGTCCCAGTCCTCCGGCAAGCGCCCCCGCGTGCAGTGAGTCGTGACCGTCCGGAGTGCCGAGCAGCAGGATCGTGAAGGAGTAGTGGATGAACCTGGCGTTGGTGGGCCTGCTCGTGGGCATGGCCCTCGGATTCGCCGGCTACTTCGGCGGCTTCGCCGCGTTCCTGCTGGTGGCGGTGCTCGGAGCGGTGGGCTTCGTGGTCGGGCGGCTGATCGAGGGGGACATCGAACTCGGTGACCTCGGCGACCTGCTGCGCGGCCGGGACCGGCGGCGCTGATGGCCCACCCGGGGGTGGTCGCGCAGCGCGGCGGCGAACAGGTCGCGGACCGGGTCTACCGGCGGATCGCGGCCCGTGCCGCCGCCGACGCGCTCGCCCCGGCCTGGCAGGACCGGCCGGGGACGGGCCCGTACCCGAAGGTCTCGGCGCTGCTCTCGCACGGCCGGGTCCGGCTGACGCTGCACCTGGAGCTGCCCTTCCCGTCCGACGTCGGCACGCTGGCCCGGACGGCGCGGGACGCGGCCTGCCGCACCGTCGCCGAACTCACCGGCACGCCGGTGACCGGGGCGGACGTGATCGTGGACCGCCTGCACCCGGCGGCCGCCGGATGACCGGGCCGGAGTCGGAGCGGGAGCCCGCGGCCGAACCCGTGCCCGAGTCGGTGCACGGGAGCGGGCCGAGCGAGGTGGAGGGCAGGCGGCGGCGGGCCGGGCGGTGGCTGCGCTCCCGGCGGGCGGTGCCGACCGCGCTGGTGGTGGCGGCGCTGCTGGTCGCGGCCGGGACACTGCTGTACGACGTGGTGGCGGTCCGGGCGGGCGGACAGGCCCGGCCGTGGCGGCGGGAGCTGTCGGAGCAGCTCGCGACCCGGCACCTGGACGACCCGTGGGTGCTCGGCATCGCGGGCGGCGCGGTCGTGCTCGGCCTGCTGCTGCTGTGGCTGGCGCTCGCCCGCGGCCTGCGCGGCTGGCTCGCCCTGGAGCCGCGCGGGGCGGCGATCCACCGCACGGCCGTCGCCGCGCTGATCGCCCGGCGCGCCCAGCACCGGTCCGACGTGCACTCCTGGCAGGTGAAGGTCGGCCGGCGGCGCACCCGGGTCACCCTGACCGGCACCACCGACGCCGCCGGTGCGGAGCGCGAGCTGCGGGCCGAACTGGCCCGGATCCCGCTGGCCGCCCCGCACCGGCTGGACGTCCGCACCAAGCCGGTGCACGAACGCCACCACCGCCGGGAACTCGCCGAGTTGGAGCCGCCCCGATGAGCCGACGCGCCGTCAACCGCACCCTGCTGGGCCTGGTCGGACTGGGCCTGCTGGCCGGCGGGGCGCTGGTGCTGCTCGGCGGGCTCGACGCCTACCGGCACCTCGGCGTCACCCCGCCCGACTGGTGGCCGCTCACCTCGCCCGACCAGCCCGTGCTCAGTGAGGCCAGCCGCACCCGCTGGACCGACCGGGACTGGTGGTGGCCGGTGGCGATCGCCGTCCCCGCGCTGGTGGTCGCCGGCTGCCTGTGGTGGCTGTTCTCCCAGCTGCACCGCGGTGGCCCGGCCGGGGTCGACCTGCCCTCGCCCGCGGCGTCCGGCGAACCGCACTTCGCCCTGCACGTGCGCAGCCGGGCCGTCGAGGAGGCCATCGAGGCCGAGACGGTCGCCCTCCCGGACGTCGAGCGGGTCACCGTCAAGGTCACCGGCGCGGCCCGCCGCCCCGAGGTGCGCACCGCCGTGCGGCTCGCGCCCGGCGCCGACACCGGCGCCCTGGTCACCGCCTACCGCACCGGCCCCGTCGAGCACGCCCGCCGCTCCCTGGGCCTGGCCGCGCTGCCCGCCCAGCTGCGCCTGCGCGGCGCGAAGGCGCGCCGGGAGCGGTCCCGCAAGAAGGCCCCGCGGGTGCAGTAGCCGGGGAAGGCACGCGGGGAACTGCGCGGGGCGGGGGAGCACGTCAATCGGTTCGCGGGACAGGGCAAGTGATCGTCCTGCGTCGCGATCCGGCTGGGCGTGCTCGGTCGGCCGCGCAGTTCCCCGCGCCCCTGGGTTCGCGTCCGGGCTCGCTGCCCGGGTGCGTCCTACAGGCTGCGGGTGGCGCCGCCGTCGACGGGGAGCATCAGGCCGGTGAGGTAGGAGGCGGCGGGGGAGAGCAGGAAGGCGGCGGTGCGGCCGAACTCCTCGGGGGTGCCGTAGCGGCGCAGCGGGATGCCGGCGGCGGCCGTGTCGCGGGCGGTGGCCGGGTCGGGGGCGAGGGCGTCGAGCTCGCGGACGCGGTCGGTGTCGATCCGGCCGGGGAGCAGGCCGAGGACGCGGATGCCGCGGGGGCCGAGCTCGTCGGCGAGGGTCTTGGCGGCCATGGCGAGGCCGGGGCGCAGGCCGTTGGAGATGCCGAGGCCGGGGATGGGCTGGCGGACCGAGGTGGACAGCACGAAGCCGATGACGCCCCCGGCGGGGAGGTGCTCGGCGGCGGTGCGGGCCAGCCGGAGGGCGCCGAGGAAGACGGAGTCGAACGCGGTGCGCCAGGCCTCGTCGGTGGCGGTGGCGACCGGGCCCGCGCCGGGGCCGCCGACGCTGATCAGGATGCCGTCGAAGCCGCCGAAGCGGCTGCGGGCGGCGTCGACCAGGCGCTGCGGGGTGGCCGGGTCGGCGTTGTCCGCGCCGACTCCGTGGGCGTGCTCGCCGAGGGCGTCCGCGGCGGCGGCGGCCGCCGCCTCGGTGCGGCCGGTGACGACCACCTTGGCGCCTTCGGCGATCAGTTGCTGCGCGGTGGCGTGGCCGAGTCCCCGGGTCGCGCCGGTGACCACGTACACCCTGTCCTTGAGTCCGAGATCCATGCCGACCATTCTCGCCGGTCGGCACGGATCCCGGACGGCGGGTCAGCCCACCGGGACGCCGGGGTTGGTGAGGGCGGCGGGGCCGGTGACGGTGTTGTCGGCGGTGACGGTGACGGGGCAGGCCGCGGAGTAGTTGGTGACGTCGATCGCGTACTTGGCGGGGTTGCTGCCGGTGGCGCCGGTCAGGTCGGAGGCGTTGTGGCGGAAGACGGTGCCGCAGCCCCAGCCGGGCTGCTGGGTGTGGGTCTGGTAGCCGTCGTTCATGGTGCGCGTGCCGGTGTTGTTCTCGATGACGTAGCCGTTGCCCTTCACGTCGACCCAGGAGTCGTCGTAGTTGACGTTCGTCAGGCCGTTGCCGTCGAAGCGGTTGCCGGAGACCAGGCCGCCGGTGGTGCCCTCCTTGAGGTCGATGTTCTCGCCGCCGATGTTGGGGCCGATGGTGTTGTCCAGGATCTGCACGTGGTCGCTCCGGTCGGTGAGCGTGTTGGCGGTGCCGACGTACACGCCCTCGCCCTTGCCGTCGCGGGCGGTGCCGGTGTCGTGCACGGTGGAGCCGCGCAGCACGCCGTAACTGGAGGAGTTGCGGAAGTGCACGCCCTCCATGGTGGTGTGGTGGACCGTCACCCCGTCGAGCACCACGTGGTCCGAGGCGTCGACCATGATGCCCTTCTGGGCGTGGGTGACGGTGATGCCCCGGACGGTCCAGTACGGGGCGCCGGCCAGCGAGAGGCCGTAGCCGCCGCCGGTGGAGGTGGTGAGGACGGCGGCGGGGGAGCCGGTCAGGGTGATCCGGGCGGCGGCGGTGCCCGCCGTGGTGATCTTGAAGTTGCCGGTGTAGGTGCCGTCGGCGAGCTGGATGGTGCGGCCGGGGACGGCGGCGCTCAGCGCGGCCTGGAGCTCCTTGGCGGTGGAGACCCGGACGGTGTCCGCCGGGGGCGGGGAGAGGGTGGCGTCGTTCTGGCCGGGGGTGCTCACGGGGGCCGAGGGCGTGGGGGAGGCCGAGGAGGAGGGCGTGGGGGAGGCCGAGGCGGGCGGGGGAGAGGAGGGGGCGGCGCCGGTCGCGGTCAGCGAGACGTCGTCGGCCTGGTAGGGGCTGCCGTACCAGCCGCTCAGCGCGACGGTGACCCGGGTGGTGTCCGGGCCGGTGGTGAAGGTGCGGGCGAGCTGCGTCCAGCCGGGGGCGTTCGCCCAGGTGGAGGTGGACACGCCGGTGCCGGAGGCCGCGAGGGTGACGTACGAGCCCTTCACCCAGGCGGTCAGGGTGTAGCCGGTGTTCGGCTGGACGGCGACGTCCTGGGTGCACGGGGCGAGGTCCGCGGCGCCGGGGGAGGCGCTGAGCGCGGCGGTGCCGGAGTGCGGGGCGGAGGTCGTGGTGGCGGCGGTGCCGGTGCACGTCCAGGGGGAGAGCGCGGCGGCCTCGAAGCCGCCGTTGGCGAGGAGTTCGGTGGCCGCGCCGGCCTGGGCGGGCAGCAGGGCGAGGACGGCCGAGCCCAGGGCGAGGGCGCCGGCCGCGGCGGCGCCGCGGTGGGGGCGGTGTGTCATGACGAGCGCTCCGGTGTGGGGGAAAGAGCGGTTCAGGGCATGTGCACGGCCAATTTGGACTAGACCATTGCGGGGAGTCAATGGGTGTGCGCGGACAGGTCCCCGACCGGCCGCCCGACCCGGCGCCGACCGGGTGTCAATGGCGCCGGACCGGGAACCGTCCGAAGATGGGGGAACCGGACCACCCACCCGAGGTGCAGCGCATGGACAGTCGGCGGATGCCGAACATCGACGGCGTCGCGGCAGCCCTGGTCGACGGCGACGGACGCGTCGTGGGCTGGACCTCCGCCGCCGAGCACCTGCTCGGCCTGCCCGCCGACCAGGTCACCGGCCGCCCCGCCGCCGACCTGCTGGCCGACGGCGCGGGCGACGCCCGGGCCCTCGGCCGGCGCACCGGCGAGGTCCGGCTGCGCACCGGCGACGGCGCCACCCTGGAGGTCGCCTACCAGGTGCTGCCGCTGGCCGGCGAGCACGGCGAGGTCCGCGCCCTGGTGCTGGCCACCCCCGCCGACACCGTCGCCCGGCGGCGCCAGGACGAGGCGTTCACCCGGGAGCTGTTCCTGCAGGACCGGCTCGGCCTGGCCTTCTTCGACACCGACCTGCGGCTGCTGCGCACCAACACCCACCTGCTCCCGTACACCGGCCTGCCCGCCCACCTGGCCGGGCACCGGCTCGGCGACTTCCTGCAGCCCGCCGACGCCGCGGCCGCCGAGGCGGTGCTGCGCGGCGTGCTGGTCAGCGGGGAGCCGGTGGTGCGGGCCGAGCTGCCGATCCGGACCCTGGACGACCCCGGCCCGGCCGTGGTCATGGAGGTGCAGGCCTTCCGCCTGCAGGCCCCCGACGGGACGCTGATCGGGGTGACCGCGCTGTTCGGCGACGTCACCGAGCTGCACCGCTACCGGCGGCGCGCCGACGTGCTGCACCGGGCCACCGCCGCCGTCGGCGGCTCGCTCTCGGTGGTCGGCACCGCCGAGGACCTGGCCGGCGTCCTGGTGCCCGGCCTCGGCGGCCGCGCCGAGGTGGACATCGCCGAGGCCGTCTTCACCGGCGACGAGCCCGCGCCCGGCGCCGATGGCCTGCTCGCCGTCCGCCGCACCGCCACCGCGGGCCCGCCCGGCCCCGACGCCCGCCCGCTCGGCCCGCTCGGCCGCGAACGCCTCGGGGCCCCCGCCGCGGCCGGACCGCTGTCGATGAGCGCCCCGCTGCACGCCCGCGGCGGCCCGCTCGGCCGGGTCGCCGTCCACCGCGGCGAGGACGAGGGCCCGTACGAGGACGAGGACCTCGAACTGCTGCGGGAGATCGCCGCCCGGGCCGCGCTGGCCCTCGACAACGCCCGCCGCTACACCCGCGAGCACCGGGCCGCCGTCGGCCTGCAGCGCTCGCTGCTGCCGCCCGCCGAGACCGTGGTGCCCGCCGCCACCACCGCCAGCGTCTACCGGCCCACCGACACCGCGACCGGCGTCGGCGGCGACTGGTTCGACGTCATCCCGCTCTCCGGCGCCCGGGTCGCCCTGGTCGCCGGGGACGTGGTCGGCCACGGGCTCCAGGCCAGCGCCACCATGGGCCGGCTGCGCACCGCCGTGCGCACCCTCGCCGACCTCGACCTGGAACCCGACGAGCTGCTGGTGCACCTGGACGACCTGGTCTCCCAGCTGGTCGTCGAGGGCAGCGAGGAGGAGCGCGAGCGCGGCGTCGCCGACCCCTCCGGGGCGACCTGCGTGTACGCCGTCTACGACCCGGTCTCCGGGATCTGCCAGGCCGCCAGCGCCGGGCACCCGCCGCCCGCCCTGGTCCACCCCGGCGGCCGGGTCGAGTACCTACCGGTCAACCCCGGGCCGCCGCTCGGCGTCGGCGGGCTGCCGTTCGAGACGGCCGAGTGCGCGCTGCGGGCGGGCAGCGTGCTGGCGCTGTACACCGACGGGCTGATCGAGGGCGGCGGCAGCGGCGGCGACCTGGACGAGGGCATGGCCCAGCTCGCCGCCCGGCTCGGCGAGGCCGACCTCGGCGGCGACCTGGCCGCGGCCGGACGGGCGATCGTCGCGGAGATGTCCACCGCCGGGCTCAGCGACGACGTCACGCTGCTGCTGGCCCGGCTGCACCCCGTCCCGGCCGCCGACACCGCCGTGTGGACCATCGACGCCGACCCGTCCGCGGTCGCCGGGGTCCGCGAGGCCGCCACCCGGACGCTGGAGGGGTGGGGGCTGGACGCGCTGGTGTTCACCACCGAGCTGGTGCTCAGCGAACTGGTCACCAACGCGATCCGGTACGCGGGCGGGCCGGTGATGGTGCGGCTGATCCGCTCCTCGGTGCTGACCTGCGAGGTCTCCGACCCGAGCTCCACCCAGCCGCGGATGCGCCGGGCCCGGCTCACCGACGAGGGCGGCCGCGGCCTGTACCTGGTCGCCCAGCTGACCGAGCGGTGGGGCAGCCGCTACACCCGCAACGGCAAGACCATCTGGGCCGAGCAGCCGCTGGGGCCTGCCTGACGGCCCCCACCGGGCGCGCGCCGCCGCTCAGCCGGTGACGGCGACCGGCTCCTCGGCCGCCGCGGCCGGCCCGGCGGCGTCCTGCCTGGCCTCGCGGCGGGCCATCACCACCAGGCCGACCGGGATCAGCGCGGTGAACAGCCACCACTGGATCGCGTACGCCATGTGCGGGCCGATGTCGGAGTGGCCGGGCTCGGCGAGCAGCTCGGGGGAGGGGCCCGCGGCGGGGAGGGAGGAGGCCAGCTCCAGGTAGCCGCCGAGCACGGCGGTGCCCGCGTACTTCGCCTGCTCGGCGGTGTTGATCACCTTGAACATCCGGTCCGGCAGGCCGCCGCGGTTCTTCACGCCCAGCGAGGCGTACGTCTCGTCGGCGCGCAGCCGCCCGGTGACGGTGACCTCGCCGGACGGCGGGGCGGGGACGTCCGGGATGCTGGCGGCGTCCGCGGCGGACTCCACCCAGCCGCGGTTGACCAGTACCGAGCCCCGGCCGTCGGCGAGCACCAGCGGGGTGACGACGAAGTAGCCGATGGTGGAGCCGCCGGGCTCGGTGCGGCCGCGGATCACCACCTCGTGCGCGGTGTCGTAGCTGCCGGTGGCGGTCACGGTGCGCCACACCTCGCCGGTCGGGACGGACCAGCCGGGGGAGGAGAGCGAGTCGAAGGCGACCGGGGTGCTGCCCAGGTTCTGCGCCACCAGGTCGTTGCGGGCCACCCGGGCCTCGTGCCGGTGGTACTGCCAGAAGCCCAGCTTGATCATGGTGGGGACCAGCACCGCGGCCACCAGCACGATGACCGCCCAGCGCAGGGACAGCAGGAATCGGTACACACCCGGCACGCTAGCCCTCCTTACCGCCGGGTCAGGCACCGGGGTGCGGCGCGACCTCGCGCAGCAGCTGCAGGAACGCGTCCTCGCCGACCACCGGGGTGCCGTGCTCGCGGGCCTTGCGGGCCTTGCCGCTCCAGGAGCCGGGCTCGTTGGTGACCAGCAGGCTGGTGAGCCGGCTCACCGAGGAGGCGATGTGCAGCCCGGCCTCGGTGGCCCGGTCCTCCAGCAGCTCGCGGTCGGTGGCGGTGTCGCCGGTGATCGCCACCCGCATGCCCTGCACCAGCGGCGAGCCGTCCGTCCAGCGGCCCGGGTTCGGGTACGGGCAGGCCGGGCGCTTGCGGCCGGGGCGGTAGGAGGAGCTCCACGAGCCGCGGGCCGGGCCGGTGGCCGGCGCGGCGGCCGCGGCGTCCTCGCCGAGGTCGGTGACGGCGACGCAGGCGGTCAGCGGCAGCGGGACGCCGCCGCTGCGGGCCAGCTCCAGCGAGGGCCGGAACACCTCGGCCAGCACCCGGGCGTCGTCCAGCGCGTGGTGGGCCTGGCGCTGGTGCACGCCGAAGTGCGCGGCCAGCGAGGAGAGCTTGCCGTTGGGCAGCGGCAGCCGCAGGTCGCGGGCCAGCACCATGGTGCACAGCCGCTGCTCGACCGGGGCGCGCAGGCCCGCCCGGGAGAACTCGCGGGAGATCATGTTCCAGTCGAACAGCGCGTTGTGGGCGACCAGCACCCGGTCGCGCAGCCGCTCGGCGAACTCGGCGGCGACCTCCGGGAAGGTCGGCGCGCCCGCCAGCACCTCGCTGGTCAGGCCGTGGATCCAGACCGGCCCCGGGTCCCGTTCGGGGTTGACCAGGGTGTACCAGTGGTCGGTGGTCTCGCCGTCGGGGTCGAGCTGGTAGACGCCCGCCGAGATGACCCGGTCGGAGCGGCCGAGACCGGTGGTCTCCACGTCGACCACCGCGAAGCCGCGCCCGCCGCCCCCGCCGGGGCCGGTGCGCGGTGCCGGGATCGGCGGGGTGGGGAATGGCGCGTACATAACGCACCACTTTACGGGGAACGGCGGGCGGCCCCGACTGCCCCGGTCGGAATAGTGCGGGCGGGCCGCGCCTTGGCACTGGGGACGCGGGTGCGGACACCCGCGGCTCCCCCGTACGGACGAAGGACTCCCCTCATGCGCGCCACCGTGATCCACGGCCCCCAGGACATCCGGATCGAGGAGGTGCCGGACCCGCGGATCGAGCGGCCCACCGACGCGGTGGTGCGGGTGCTGAACGCCTGCATCTGCGGCAGCGACCTGTGGGCGTACCGGGGGGTGGCCGCGCGGAAGGCCGGGCAGCGGATCGGGCACGAGTTCCTGGGCTTCGTCGAGGAGGTCGGCGCCGAGGTGCGCGGCTTCGCGGTCGGCGACCTGGTGGTGGCCCCGTTCGTCTGGTCGGACGGCGTGTGCGAGTACTGCCGGGAGGGCCTGCAGACCTCCTGCCCGCACGGCGGGTTCTGGGGCACCCCGGGGTCGGACGGCGGGCAGGGCGAGGCCGTCCGGGTGCCGTTCGCGGACGGGACGCTGGTGCGGCTGCCCAAGGAGGCGGCCGGGGACGAGAAGCTGCTGCCCGGGCTGCTGGCGCTGTCCGACGTGATGGCGACCGGGCACCACGCGGCGGTCTCGGCGGGCGTGCGGCCCGGGGCGACGGTCGCGGTGGTCGGCGACGGCGCGGTCGGGCTGTGCGGCGTGCTGGCCGCGCACCGGCTGGGCGCGGGCCGGATCATCGCGCTCGGCCGGCACGAGGGCCGCACCGCGATCGCCCGCTCCTTCGGCGCCACCGACGTGGTGGCCGAGCGCGGCGAGGCGGCGGTCGAGGCGGTGCGCGAGCTGACCGGCGGGCAGGGCGCGCACGCCGTGCTGGAGGCGGTCGGCACCGAGGAGTCGATGCGCACCGCGATCTCGATCGCCCGGGACGGCGGCGCGGTCGGCTACGTCGGCGTGCCGCACGGCGGCAGCGCGGGCGTGGACATCGGCCAGATGTTCAACCGGAACGTGCAGCTGCGCGGCGGCGTCGCCCCGGCCCGGGCGTACATCCCCGAGCTGCTGGCGGACGTGCTCTCCGGCGCGATCGACCCGGGCGCGGTGTTCGACCGCACGGTGGGGCTGGACGGGGTGCCCGAGGGCTACCGGGCGATGGACGAGCGGACGGCGCTGAAGGTGCGGATCGCGTTCTGAGACCCGTCGGTCGGGTGAACAACTGACCGCTGAACAGCGGAAATCGAAGGATCATCACACCGGGGTGGCCGCAAAACGGCCGCCCCGGTGGCGTGTTCTGGTCAGTTTTCGGCCACATCGCGTGGGGGATCTTCTCGCCGCCCGCTCCTGGATCTAGCATGCAGCGCACTCAATGTGACGTCACTCACGTCCATCTGATCGTCCGTCGCACCGAAGACGTCAGGAGACCCCGCGTGGCACCCCCGCCCGAGACAGTCCCCGAATCGTTCCAACGTATCGAGGAGTCACCGGAGTTCCGGCAACTCAGGAGCTCCTTCCGGAACTTCGCATTCCCGGTCACGGCCGGATTCGTCCTCTGGTACCTGCTGTACGTCCTGCTCAGCTGCTACGCCCCCGGCTTCATGAGCACCAAGGTCGTCGGCAACATCAACCTCGCGCTGGTGCTCGGCATCCTGCAGTTCGTCAGCACCTTCGCCATCGCCGCCTGGTACGCCAGGTTCGCCGGCCGGCAACTGGACCCGCGCGCCGCCGTCATCCGCGGCCGCGCCGACGCCACCCTGCCCGCCCAGTCCGGCGACCACGCCCCCGTGGCCGAGGAGGCCGCCGAATGATGCAGCTGGCCACCTCCGCGGGCGACCACCGCACCCTGATCATGTCGCTGTTCGGGGTGTTCGTCCTCGCCACCCTCGGCATCACCCTGTGGGCCGGCCGCAGCACCCGCGACGCCTCCGACTTCTACGCCGGCGGCCGCGGCTTCACCGGTTTCCAGAACGGCCTGGCGATCTCCGGCGACTACATGTCCGCCGCGTCCTTCCTCGGCATCACCGGCGCCATCGCGCTCTCCGGCTACGACGGCTTCCTCTACTCCATCGGCTTCCTGGTCGCCTGGCTGGTCGCCCTGCTGCTGGTCGCCGAACCGCTGCGCAACTCCGGCCGCTACACCATGGCCGACGTGCTGGCCTTCCGGATGCGCCAGCGGCCCGTCCGCACCGCCGCGGGCATCTCCACCATCGTGGTGTCGATCTTCTACCTGCTCGCCCAGATGGTCGGCGCCGGATCCCTGGTCGCCCTGCTGCTCGGCGCCCAGGGCGACGCCGCCAAGCGCTGGGTGATCGTCGCGGTCGGCGCGCTGATGGTGCTGTACGTCGTCATCGGCGGCATGAAGGGCACCACCTGGGTGCAGATCATCAAGGCCGTGCTGCTGATCCTCGGCGCCGGACTGATGACCGTCCTGGTGCTCGCCAAGTTCCACTTCAACCTGTCCGAACTGCTCGGCTCCGCGGCCAAGGCCAGCGGCAGCGGCGACAAGTTCCTGCAGCCCGGCCTCAAGTACGGCACCAACGGCACCACCAAGCTCAACTTCCTCAGCCTCGGCATCGCCCTGGTCCTCGGCACCGCCGCCCTGCCGCACATCCTGGTGCGCTTCTACACCGTCCCCACCGCGCGCACCGCCCGGAAGTCCGTGCTCTGGTCGATCGGCATCATCGGCGTCTTCTACCTGATGACCCTCGCCCTCGGCTTCGGCGCCGCCGCCCTGGTCGGCCGCAAGGCGCTCGCCGCCGACAAGTCCGGCAACACCGCCGCCCCGCTGCTCGCCGAACACCTCGGCGGCGGCGCCGGGACCACCGGCGGCGCCGTGCTGCTGGCGGTGATCTCCGCGGTCGCCTTCGCCACCATCCTGGCCGTGGTCGCCGGACTCACCCTGGCCTCCTCGTCCTCCTTCGCCCACGACCTCTACGCCAACGTCATCCGGCGCGGGAAGGCCACCGAGAAGGAGGAGGTCGCCAGCGCCAAGTTCGCCGCCGTCGCGATCGGCGCGGTCGCCATCCTGCTGTCGATCTTCGCCGACAAGCTGAACGCCGCCGCCCTGGTCGCCCTGGCCTTCGCGGTCGCCGCCTCCGCGAACCTGCCGACCCTGCTGTACTCGCTGTTCTGGAAGCGGTTCAACACCACCGGCGCGGTCGCCTCCACCTACGCGGGCCTGATCACCTCCGTCGGCCTGGTGGTCTTCTCCCCGGTGGTCTCCGGCAACGCCAAGGCGCTGATCCCGGGCGGCGACTTCGACTGGTTCCCGCTGGAGAACCCCGGCCTGGTCTCCATCCCGGTCGGCTTCCTGGCCGGCGTGATCGGCACCTACCTGTCCAGGGAGAAGGCCGACCCGGCGAAGTACGCTGAACTGGAGGTCCGTTCGCTCACCGGGCTCGGCGCGCACTGAGGCGCCCGCGGAGCGGTCCGCTCCCCGGTGGTGTCCGGGAGCGGCGCTAAGCTGGCCCGGCCGCCGCGCGGCGGCCGGGCCAGCAGGCTTTTTCCCACAGGAAGGCGGGTGGCCGGGATGCTCCTCGACACCTACGGACGACAGGCCGTCGACCTGCGGGTCTCGCTCACCGACCGGTGCAACCTGCGCTGCACCTACTGCATGCCCGAAGAGGGCCTGAACTGGCTCGGCAAGCCCGAGCTGCTCACCGACGAGGAGATCGTCCGCCTCGTCGCCCTCGCCGTCGGCACGCTGGGCGTGCGCGAAGTCCGCTTCACCGGCGGCGAACCGCTGCTGCGGCCCGGCCTGGTCGCGATCATCGCCGCCTGCGCCGCGCTGGAGCCCCGGCCGGAGATCTCCCTCACCACCAACGGCATCGGGCTCGCCCGGATCGCCCCCGCGCTGCGCGACGCCGGGGTCGACCGGGTCAACGTCTCGCTCGACACCCTCGACCCCGACACCTTCGCCCGCCTCACCCGCCGCAAGCGCCACCAGGACGTGCTGGACGGCCTCGCCGCCGCCGAGGCCGCCGGGCTGCGGCCGGTCAAGCTCAACGCCGTCCTGATGCGCGGCGTCAACGACCACGAGGCCGCCGACCTGCTGGCCTGGGCGATCGAGCACCGCTACCAGCTGCGCTTCATCGAACAGATGCCGCTGGACGCCCAGCACGGCTGGGACCGCACCCAGATGGTCACCGCCGAGGAGATCCTCGAACTCCTGCGCACCCGCTTCGAGTTGACCCCCGAGCCGTCCGCCGACCGCGGCGCCGCCCCCGCCGAGCGCTGGCTCGTCGACGGCGGCCCCGCGACGGTCGGCGTCATCGCGTCCGTGACCCGGCCGTTCTGCCGCGCCTGCGACCGCACCCGGCTCACCGCCGACGGGCAGGTCCGCAACTGCCTGTTCGCGACCGGCGAGACCGACCTGCGGGGCGCGCTGCGCAGCGGCGCGGACGACGCCGAACTGGCCGAGCTGTGGCGGGCCGCGATGTGGGGCAAGAAGGCGGGCGCGGGCATCGACCAGCCGGAGTTCCACCAGCCGGAGCGGCCGATGTCGGCGATCGGCGGCTGAGAGGCCCCGCGGGGCGGAGGAGCCGCCGACGGGCGGGCCGGGGTCGGGCCGGGCCGGGGGCCCGGGGAACGGCGGGGCTAGCCGCGGTTGTGGAGCGCCTCCAGGCCGACCAGGTCGTCCGGGCGGGCGTCGGGGACCTGCCGGTCGAAGTGGGCGAAGACCGGCAGGCGGCGCAGCACCAGGCCGGTGGCGATCAGGGCCAGGGCGAACAGGACGTACGTCAGGCCGAGGCCGCGGCCGGGGCCGGTGCCGATCAGCTGGCCGACGGTCGGGGCGAGCGCGCCGCCGGGCTCCAGGGCGGGCTGCAGCAGGGCCGCGGTGCCGGGGCCGAGCAGGACGAAGCCGATCGGCATCGTGCACCAGGCGAACAGCGCGTTGACGGCGAAGGCCCGGCCGTGGAAGCGGGCCGGCACCTTCACCTGGACGATCGTCGCGTACACGGTGTTCATCACGGTCAGGCCGAGGAACATGCCGAACACGCCCACGCCGACCAGCGCCGTCGACGGGCGCAGGCCGGTGACCAGGCAGCCCGCCGCCATCAGCAGGAACGCGCCCAGGACGGCGCGCATCCGGTGCCGGGACGGGCCGCCCCACACCGCCATCAGGGTGCCGCCCAGGACGATGCCGAGGCCGCCCGCCAGCGAGACCCGGGCGACGTCGGCGAGCGAGCCGAAACCCAGGACCAGCGGCTGGAAGAAGATGAACAGCGGGCCGACCAGCAGGTTCGTCCCCGCGAAGAAGAACAGCATCGCGCGCAGCCCCGGCGTCCCGAGGGCCAGCCGGAACCCGGCCCGCAGCTCCGTGCCGACGCTCTCCCGGCGGCGCCAGCCCAGCGTGCGGGGGAAGCGCAGGGCGGCGGTGACGGCGATCGCCACCGCGTAGCTGCACACGTCGGCGATCAGGATGCCGCGCAGGCCGACCGTGGCGAGGGCGGTCGTCGCGAGCAGCGGGACCGCGAACTGCACCACGCCGCCGCCCGCCTGGACCAGGCCGTTGGCGTGGCCGAGGAAGCGCTTGGGGACGAGCTGCGGGACGGCGGAGGACCAGGCGATCCGCTGGAAGGTCAGGGCCACGGACAGCACCGTCATCAGCGCGTACACCGCCGGGCGGTGCAGCGCCCCGGCGAGCAGCAGGGCCAGCATCGCGGCCTGGGTGGCGCCCGCGGCCGTGTCGGCGGCGAGCATCACGGCCCGGCGGCTGTAGCGGTCGGCGACGGTGCCCGCGAGCGGGGCGGCCAGCAGGCCCGGGACGAGGGCGAGCGAGGAGAGCAGGGCGAGCTGGAGCAGCGAGTCGCTGCTCAGGTAGAGCCACAGCGGCAGCGCGAACTCGGTGGTGGCGGTGCCCGCCATCGACACCAGCTGGCCCGCGGCGACCGCCAGGAAGCGCGGCATGCCGGGTGCGGGCGTGGCAGCCTTCGCCGCTTTCGCGGTGGTGGCGGGCGGTGCGGTGGCGGAGCGGGAGACGTCGGTGGAGCGGGAGACGTCGGCGAGGTGCCAGGTGGGGTCGTCGACCGGGGCGGGCGGGGTCTCGGCGGGCAGCTCGCGGTGGACGGTGGTGAGGATGTCGGCGACCTCCGCGGCCCGGTACTTCAGGAAGTAGTGGCCCGCCTCGGCGAGCACCACCAGGGCGGTGGTGCCGGTGACGAAGTGCCACTCGCGGAAGCGCTCCCGGTAGTAGTCGGTGATGTCGTCGCGCTCGCCGACCACCGAGACCACCGGCGCCGCCAGCGGCGTCACGCCGCCGGTCAGCAGACCGGTGAAGTACTCCTCGGCCTGCTCGCTGTCGGCGCGCATGTCCCGCACCAGGCGGCGGGCGGTGGCCGGGTCGACGTCGTCCAGGCTCAGGCCCAGCGAGGTCAGCCAGTTGCGGTAGCGGCGGTCGCCGGTCAGCCGCTCCATCCGGGTCATCAGCCGGACCACCGGGCCGCGCGGGCGGGCGAACGGGAAGATCGCGCCGGTGTACACCGCCTCGACCTCCCGGCCGTCGGCCTCCAGGGCGAGCGCCAGGGCGACGGCCAGCGCCCCGCCGACCCCGCAGTGCCCGTACACCGCGACCGGGCCGCGGACGTGCTCGCGGATCTCGGCGACGGCCGCGGCGACCAGCTCGGGGAAGGCCGCCCGGCCCTCGGCCCGGCCCATCTCCTCGCCGGTGCCCGCCAGTGCCAGCAGGGCGTGGCCGGGCGGCAGGGCGTCGGCGAGCGGCTGGTAGACGGCCGCGCTGCCGCCGCCGTACGGGACGCACACCAGGGTCAGCACCGGGTCGGCGGCCTGCCGGGGCGTCAGCTCGTGCAGGACGCGGGCCGGGCCGCGGTCGGCGGCCGGGGTGGCGGCCAGCGCGGCCAGGCCCCGGACGGTGGGGTGCTTGAACAGGTCCATCAGGGACAGGGCGGCGGCGTCCGGGAGCGCGGTGCGCAGCCTGGCGACGACCTTGATGCCGAGCAGCGAGTGGCCGCCCAGGTCGAAGAAGTCGTCGTCCCGGCCGGGCAGCGGGACGCCGAGCACCTCGGACCAGACCCCGGCGACCACCCGCTCGGCGTCGGTGGCCGGTTCGGCGCGGTCGGCGCCCGGGGCGGCCGGGGCCGGGGAGGGCAGCGCCCTGCGGTCGAGCTTGCCGGTGGGGCCGACCGGCAGGGCGTCCAGGACGACGTACGCGGAGGGCAGCATCGAGTCGGGCAGGCTGCGGCGCAGGCCCGCGCGCAGCACGGCGGGCGCGGTGTCGGCGCCGCTGCCGTCCGGGACGGTCCAGGCGACCAGGCGGCGCACCCCAGGCCGGTCCTCGCGGACCGCGACGGCCGCCTCCCGCACGCCCGGCAGGGCGCGCAGCGCGGCCTCGACCTCGCCGGGCTCGATCCGCAGGCCGTGCAGCTTGACCTGCTGGTCGGTGCGGCCCAGGTACTCGACGGTGCCGTCGGGCCGGTGCCGGGCCAGGTCGCCGCTGGCGTACATCCGGGAGCCGGGCGGGCCCCACGGGTCGTCGCGGAAGCGCTCGGCGGTCAGCTCGGGCCGGTTCAGGTAGCCGAGGGCGACCCCGGGCCCGGCGATGTGCAGCTCGCCGGGCAGCCCGGCGGGCACCGGGCGGCCGTGCCGGTCCAGCACGTACACCCGCATGTTCTGGATCGGCCGGCCGATCGGGGTGCGGCGCGCGCCCGCCAGGCCCTCGGGGGTGCACGTCCAGGCCGTGCAGTCGACGGACGCCTCGGTCGGCCCGTACAGGTTGTGCAGGCCGACGGCGGGCAGCCGCTCCAGGGTCTGCCGGGCCAGGTCAGCGGGCAGCTCCTCGCCGCTGCACACCAGGGTGCGCAGGCCGGTGCAGTGCTCCACGCCCTCCTCGGCGAGGAAGACGGCGAGCATCGACGGCACGAAGTGCGCGGTGGTGACGGCGTGTTCGCGGATCGCGTCGCGCAGGTAGGCGCCGTCGCGGTGGCCGCCCGGGCGGGCCATCACCAGGCGGGCGCCCTCGCGCAGCGGCCAGAACAGCTCCCACACCGAGACGTCGAACGCCGCCGGGGTCTTCTGCAGCACCGCGTCCGCCGGGCCCAGCGGGTAGGCGCGCTGCATCCAGTCCAGCCGGTTGTCGATGCCCCGGTGCGAGCAGAGCACGCCCTTGGGGCGGCCGGTCGAACCCGAGGTGAAGATCACGTACGCCGGGTCGTCCGGCCCGGCCGGGAGCAGCGGGCGGCGCTCGGCCGGGGGCCGCCGCAGCGCGGCGTCGTCCAGGGAGAACAGCCGCGTGCCGCGAGGGAGTTCGGACGGCAGCCGGTCGCGCAGGGCGTCCTGGGCCAGCAGCGCCCGGGGCGCCGCGTCGGCCAGCATGCCGGACAGCCGCTCGGCCGGGGAGTCCGGGTCGAGCGGCAGGTACGCGCCGCCCGCCTTCAGCACGCCCAGCAGGGCCGCCACCAGTTCTGCCGACCGCTCGGCGCAGACCGCGACCACGCTGCCCGGCCCCACCCCGGCGACGGCCAGGTGCGCGGCCAACGCCGATGCCCGCTCGTCCAGTTGGCGGTAGCTGAGCTGCTCGCCGGTGGCGTCGACGACCAGGCAGACGGCGTCCGGGGTGGCGGCGGCCCGGGCCTCGAAGCGGCCGTGCAGGGTGCCGGGTTCGAGCGGGAGGGCGGTGTCGTTCCACTCCTCCAGGGTGGTGCGCAGCTCCTGAGTGTCCGTCAGGTCGAGCTGGGAGAGCGGGAGTTCGGGGTGAAGGACGACCTGGCGCAGCAGGCGGTGGAACAGCTCGGCGAGGCGGGCGATCGTGCCGGGCTCGAACAGGTCGGAGCTGTAGGTGAAGTAGCCGTGCAGGCCCTCGTCGGTGTGCCGCAGGTACAGCTCCAGGTCGAAGCGGGTGGAGCCGGTGGTGAACGGCTGGTGGCCCACCTCCGGGCCGCCGTCCGCCGAACCGGCCTCGGCCCGCTCGTAGTTGAGCAGCGTGAACGAGGTCTGGAACACCGGCGTCCGGCTCGGGTCGCGCGGCAGCGCCAGCTCCTCGACCAACTGCTCGAACGGCATCTCCTGGTGCGCCAGGTCGGCGACGAACCGCTCCCGGACGTCCGCCAGCAGGCCGGAGAACCCCGGGTCGCCCGACAGGTCCGCACGCAGCGCCAGCACGTTCGCGAACAGGCCCACCAGCGGCTCCAGTTCGGGCAGCGTCCGGCCCGCGACGGTGGAACCGACCGCGAAGTCGTCCTGCCCGCACCAGCGGCCCAGCAGCGCCTGGTAGGCGGCCAGCAGCGTCATGTACGGCGTCGCGCCGTGCGCCGCGCCCAGCGCCAGCACCGCCCGGCTGGTCTCCGCGTCCAGCGCGATGCCGTGGCCCGCGCCGCGCAGCGTCGGCACCGCCGGGCGCGGGCGGTCGGCGGGCAGGTCCAGCGGCGGGACGCCGGACAGCCGCCCGCGCCAGTGGTCCACGTCCGCCCGGCGCACCTCGCCCCGGTAGCGCTCGCGCTGCCAGGCCGCGAAGTCGCCGTACTGCACCGGCAGTTCGGGCAGCGGGCCCTCCCCGCCCTCCCGGTATCCGGCCAGCAGTTCGCGCAGGAGCAGCTCACTGGACCAGCCGTCCGAGACGATGTGGTGCTGTACCACCACCAGCACGTGGTCCTGCTCGTCGGCCCGCAGCAGCGCCGCCCGCACCACCGGGCCCGCCGCCAGGTCGAACGGCCGACCGGTCTCCTCCCGCACCCAGGCGTCGAGTTGCGCCTCCCGGTCGGCCGGGGCGAGCGCCGGGTCGGCGGCGCGCACCTCCAGCCGGACGCCGCCGGGCGGGTCGACCACCACCGTCGGCGTACCGTCGGCCGCCGCTGGGAAGCGCATCCGCAGGCTCTCGTGCCGGGTCACCAGCCGCTCCAGCGACGCCGACAGCCGCTCCGGGGCGAGCGGGCCGCGCAGCCGCACCACCAGCGGCACGGTGTAGGCGGTGCTGTCCGGGACGAACTGGTCCATGAACCACAGGCGTTCCTGCGCGAAGGACAGCGGCGGCGCGGTGCCCTCCGGGCGGCGCGGCACGGCCGCCGCCGGGGCGGCGGTG
This sequence comes from Kitasatospora phosalacinea, assembly GCF_000717185.1. Taxonomy (GTDB): domain Bacteria; phylum Actinomycetota; class Actinomycetes; order Streptomycetales; family Streptomycetaceae; genus Kitasatospora; species Kitasatospora phosalacinea_A. The sequence continues at coordinate 50,059 of NZ_JNYE01000055.1, forward strand.
CGGGCGCGGCGCAGACGGCGGGCGAGCAGCTCGGCGCGGGCGTCGGCGGGGGTGGGTGCGGGCGTGGTTGCGGGGGCGCCGGTGCCGGTGGTGGGGGCGCCGGTGGTGGGGGCGGTGGCGGGGGTGGTGGTCATGCGGCTGGGGCGCCTTCCTGGAGCGGTGCGCGTACTTCGCTGACGGGGGTGGTGG
>NZ_JNYE01000056.1 GCF_000717185.1 Kitasatospora phosalacinea
CGCCGCCCCCGCCGTCCTGCCCCCCGAGCTCGACGGCGTCGCCGCCGAGGTCCGCCGGATCCGGGCCCTGTCGGCGGGCTGAGCACGCGCCGCCCGGCAGGCCCCGCTCAGAGCGCCTCCCAGGGGACGTGCGACCAGGCGGCGGTGAGGAGCGCGGCCAGTTCGGCACCCTCCTCCGCAGCGGCCGGCGGACGGACGGAGCACGGCACGCCGACGGCGGGCAGCGCGGCCCGCCGCAGCTGCACGGTGACGCCGGGCAGGACGGGCGCGTCGGGCCAGCAGACCCGCTCCCCGTTCCGGAACGCCGCGTTCCGGACCGAGCCCTCGCGGACCGGCCCGTCCCGGCCGGGGCCCGGGCCCGTCGCCGCTCCGGCCCGGGCGGGAGCCGCGGAGCCGGGCAATGCCCGGCCCGGTGACGGCGCGGGGCGGTAACCTGCGGGTTCGGGCGCGCCGCCGGGCTCCGCGGGACGGACGGCGGCGGCGCGGCAGGGGACTTCGTACGGAGGGGCGGGAACATGGAGGGCGGACGGTCGAGCGCGGAGAGCAGACGGTCGACGGGAGAGAGCAGGGGAGGGGAGAGCAGGGCAGGGGAGAGCAGGCCGGGGGAGGGAAGACGGCCGACGTTGGAGGCCGTCGCCGCGCACGCGGGCGTCGGGCGCGGCACCGCCTCCCGGGTGGTCAACGGCGCGGACAACGTCAGCAGCAAGGCGCGGGAGGCGGTGCTCCGGGCGATCGGCGAGCTCGGCTACGTGCCCAACAACCTGGCCCGGGGGCTGGTGCGGCGCCGCACCGACACCGTCGCGCTGGTGATGGGCGTCTCCGAGGACACGGTCTGGGACGAGCCCTACTTCTCCGTCCTGGTCCGCGGCATCAAGCGCGGGCTCGCCGGGACGGGGCTCCAACTGCTGCTCGCCATCGCCCAGTCGGGGCCCGAGGAGGAGCAGCTGATGCACTACCTGACGGCCCAGCACGTCGACGGCGTCCTGCTGACCTCGCTGCACGGCAACGACCCGATGCCCCGCCACCTCGAGGAGAGCGGCATCCCCACCGTGGTCATCGGCGCGCCCCTCGGCTTCGACCCGGCCTACTGCGTGGACGTGGACAACCGCGACGGCGCCCGCCGCGCCGTCCGCCACCTCGTCCAGCAGGGACGCCGCCGGATCGCCACCGTCACCGGCCCGCAGGACACCCGGGCCGGTCTGCAGCGCCTCCAGGGCTTCCACGACGCGCTCGCCGACGCAGGCCTGCCCGCGGGCCCGGTCGCCCACGGCGACTTCTCCGCCGACTCCGGGGTGCACGCGATGCAGGAACTGCTCGGGCGCGACCCGGAACTCGACGCCGTCTTCGCGGCCTCGGACAGCATGGCGATCGGCGCGATGCGGGTCCTGAAGGAGCAGGGGCGCCGCGTCCCCGAGGACGTGGCCGTGGTCGGCTTCGACGACTCGCCCATCGCCACGCACACCGACCCGCCGCTGACCTCCGTCCACCAGCCGCTGGAGAAGATGGGCCGGGAGATGACGCGGATGCTGATCGCCCGGATCAACGGCGAGACGGTGGCGCGCCCGACGGTGGTCTTCGAACCGCAGCTGGTGGTGCGGGACTCCACCTGAGCCCGCCGGCCCGGGCACCCCCGAACCAGCGGAACCAGCGGAACCAGCGAACGGCAGGTGCAGTGCGATGTACGCGACACGACCGGCGGAGGCCCGCCTCGACGACACCGGCCACGTCCTGGTCGCGCCCCCGCGGGCGCGGGAGGAGGACGCGGCGGTCGGCGACTTCTTCGGCACCGTGGTCACGCCGGAGGAACTGGCCGCCGGCGCGGTCGACCTCACCGGACGGACCGTCCACCTGCACGCCGACGCGGCCGCCACCGACCCGGCCCTGCTGCGCGCCGCCGCCCGGGTGCTCGCCGACCCGGGCCGGGCACCGCGGCGCGTCGGCGGCCCGGACGGTCCGGAGGGCCCCGATGGCCCGAACGGTCCCGGCGGCGCCCTCGGCGTGTACTACCGCCGGTTCTTCGACCCCGGCGAGGGCCACTTCGGGCGGATCAGCGGCGAGCACGCGTTCCAGTCCCTGACCGAGTCCACCAAGCCCGGGACGGCCCACCGCAGCGGCATCTACCTGACGCCCGTCACCGCGGACGGCGCCGAACTGCACTTCCGCCTGCTGCGCTGCTCCACCAACCTCTCCGGCCCCACCGAGGGCTTCCGGGCCACCGACACCCGCATCGTCGACGCCCTGAACCGGGAGGCCGCGACCGTCCTGCGGGGCCACGCGCCGCTGAACCACGTCCTCGCGCAGATCTACCACAACACCCCCGCCACCGCCGGGCGCAAGCAGTCCAAGGCCAGGATCTCGGCGCACGCCGACAAGACCAAGGACATGCCCGCCAACGGCCTGATGGCCTTCTGCACCTTCTACGACCACCGCCTCGACGCCCTGCCGCCGCTGCCCGCGGACCCCGACGACCGCGGCCCGAACGGCGTCAGCGCCCTGACCGGGCTGCACTTCCGCCGCAAGGAGCAGCCGGTGGAGCCGGGCGCGACCGCACTGCCCGCCCGGTTCACGGTGACCCTGCACCCCGGCTCCGTGCTGTTCCTGCCGCTCTCCACCAACCGCCTGTACACCCACGAGATCCGGCCCCCCGCGCTGGACGCCGCCCTGCTCCCGACCCGCCTCGGGTACGTGGTGCGCTGCTCGGACGCCGAAGCCGTCCACCGGGACGGCCGGACCTACCTCAAGACCGCCGACGGGCCGGTCGAGCTCGGGCCGCCCACCGAGGCCGGGACGGAGGAGCTGCGCCGCCGGTACGCCGAGGAGAACCGGAGCACCTCCTTCGTCGACTACGGCGCGGAGTTCCCGTTCAGCCTGAACGAGGGGGACTACCTTGCCCCGCGCCCCTGAGCCCCCCGCGGAGGTCCGCTCCCTCCGGCTGCCGACCGGGCGCGACCTGTTCGCCGAGCTGTCCGCGGCCACCCGCTGGGAGGAGGCCGGCCGGGGCCGCCGCAGCGCCGTGCTGGTCCGGCCGGACGCGGCGGGCCGCGTGCCGCTGGTGCGCACCACCGCCCGGTACGCGCACCCGGCGCAGCGCTTCCGGCCGGTGCACGCGTGGCTGGCGGAGCGGATCCGCGAACGGGCCGCGCTGCCGGACCCGTTCGACAACGCCCTCGCCGAGGTCTACACCAACGCCTACACCCGGATGGGCGCCCACTCCGACCTCGCCCTCGACCTGGCCGAGGGCTCGTCGATCGCCGTCTTCTCCTGCTACCGGGACTCCGCGGCGGTGCTGCCGCGCACCCTGCGCGTCCGGGCGAAGGAGGACGACGGGGGCGAGGAGTCGGTGGTGCCGCTGCCGCACCACGGCGTCGTGGTGTTCTCCGTCGCGGCCAACCGGCGGCTGCGGCACCGGATCGTGCTGGACCCGCCCGCCCGGGCGGTGGACAACGAGTGGCTGGGGATGACCTTCCGGACCTCGCGGACCCGGCTCGAATTCCGCGACGGGCGTCCCCACCTCCCGGACGGACAGGGGGAGTTGACGCTCGCCACCGAGGAGCAGCGGAGCGAGTTCCACCGGCTGCGGCGCCGCGAGAACGCGGAGAGCGACTTCGGCTACCCGCCGCTGGCGTACACCGTCAGCGAGAGCGACCTGCTGCCGCCGCACTGACCACCAGGTGGGCGCGCCGCGGAGGAACGGCGCGGGGTCGGTAGACTCGGCGGGCACTGACAACGTTGACATCACGGGTCGGTGCACCGCCGGACCCGCCCCCGGACCGTCGCACCCGCCCCCCGGACCGCTGAACCCGCCCCGCCTGGAGTACCCGCATGCCACTGGCGCTCGTCGCCCTCGCCGTCACCGCGTTCGCGATCGGCACCACCGAGTTCTCCGCGATGGGGCTGCTCCCGCAGATCGCCCACGGCCTGGACCGGACGATCCCGCAGACCGGCTGGCTGATCTCGCTGTACGCGCTGGGCGTGGTGATCGGGGCGCCGCTGCTGACCGCGGTGGCCGCGAAGCTGCCGCGCAAGACGGTGCTGATCGGGCTCGCCGGGCTGTTCACCCTCGGGAACCTGCTGTGCGCCGTCGCACCGAACTTCGCCTTCCTCGCGGTGGCCCGGCTGATCACCGGCCTGCCGCACGGCGCGTTCTTCGGCGCCGGGGCGGTCGCCGCCGCCGAACTGGTCGCCCCGCACCTGCGGGCCCGCGCCGTGTCGGTGATGTTCTCCGGGCTGACGGTCTCGAACATCCTCGGCGTGCCCGCCGCCACCCTGCTCGGCCAGCACCTGGGCTGGCGGGCCGCGATGCTCGTCGTGGTGGCGATCGGCCTGCTCGGCGCCGCCGCCATCGCCCGCTTCGTCCCGCACCTGCCCAGCCACCCCGGCGCGGGCCTGCGCAGCGAACTCGCCACCTTCCGCAGCGGGCAGCTCTGGCTGGCCCTGGCCACCGTGGTCTTCGGCTGCGCCGGACTGTTCGCCTGCTACACCTACATCACCCCCACCCTCACCGACGTCGCCGGGTTCGCCGAGGGCTCGGTCACCCTGGTCCTCGCCCTGTTCGGCGTCGGCATGACCATCGGCAACGTGATCGGCGGCTACGCGGCCGACCGGGCGCTGCGCCCGTCGATCTGCGCGGCGTTCCTGGCGATGGCCGGAGCGCTCGGACTGTTCGCGCTCACCGCGCACAACCGCTGGTCGGCCGCCGCGACGGTGGTGCTGATCGGCCTGGCGGGCTTCGCCACCGTCCCGACCGTGCAGACCCTGGTGATCCAGAAGGCGCGCACCGCCCCCACGCTGGCCTCCGCGACCGTGCAGGGCGCCTTCAACCTGGCCAACGCGACGGGCGCCTGGCTCGGCGGCCTGGCGATCGACGCCGGGTTCGGCCTGACCTCGCCCTCGCTGGTCGGCGCGGGCCTGTCGCTGCTCGGCTTCGCGATCGCCGCCGTCTCCTGGTCGGTCGACCGGCGCACCCCGGCCGCGGCCGCCGTCGCCGTCGCCGACCAGCCGGTGGGGGCCGGGCCCGCGGGGTCCGAGCCCGCGGGGACGGCGGCCGCGACGGGCTGACGCGGCGGGCTGACGGGGCGGGCTGACGGGGCGTCGACGCGGCAGGCCCTCGACGGGACCGGACGGTCGATGATCTTATGAGCGTCCGGGCCCTCGTGCGGGAGGCCCGTGCGACCCCGAAGGAGCGACCCCGTGACCGAGACCACCGAACTGCCCGGCCGGGTCGGCGTGATGCTGCCCCGCGACCTGCCAGTGCACCAGGTCCTCCCGTACGCGCGCCGCGCCGAGGAGCTCGGCTTCGACGAGCTGTGGGTGGTCGAGGACCTCGGCTGGCGCGGCGGCATCGCCCAGGCCGCCAGCGTGCTCGCCGCCACCGGGCGGATCACCGTCGGCCTCGGCATCCTCCCCGCCGGGGCCCGCAACGCCTGCTTCGCCGCGATGGAACTCGCCACCCTCGCCCAGCTCCACCCCGGCCGCCTCACCGCGGGCGTCGGCCACGGCATGCGCGAGTGGATGGAGCAGGCGGGCGGCGCCTGGCCCGCCAGCCCGCTCACCCTGCTGCGCGAGTACGCCAGCGCGCTGCGCGCCCTGCTGCGCGGCCAGGACGGCCCCGCCGACGGACGCTACGTGCGCTGCCACGGCGTACGGCTGACCGAGACCCCCGAGGTGGTGCCGCCCGTGCTGCTGGGCGTGCGCGGCCCCAGGTCGCAGGCCCTGGCCGGGCAGGTCGCCGACGGCCTGCTGCTCGCCGAACCCGCCGCCCCCGCCTACGTCGCCGCCTCGCTGCGCCACCTCGGCCGCACCGGCGCCGAGGTGGTCACGTACGACGTCGCCGCCGTGGACGAGGACGGCGAGGCCGCCGTCGCACGCGTCCGGGCCGGGCTGGCCGCGATCGGCGAACCCGACTGGGCGCCGCACATCGACCCGCTCCCGTTCGCCGCCGAGTTCCGCGCCCACCGGGCCGCCTGCGCCGACGGCGCGCAGTTCGCCCGCAGCATGCCCGCCGAGTGGGTCCGCGCCCTCGCCGTCACCGGCACGCCCGACCAGGCCCGCGCCGCGATCGCCGCCCGCCACGCGGCCGGGGCCACCTGCGTCGTCCTCGCCCCCGCCGGGCCCGACCCGCTGGGCGCCCTCAAGTCGCTGGCCCTCGCCCTGCCCGGCCGGGCCTGACCGCGGTCCGGAGGAGCGCGGCGGTCCGGCGGGTCAGGCCGGAGCGGTGCACCGGTCGGCCCAGGAGAGGGCCGGTTCGAGCGGCTCGTACCACGAGCTGAGGCCGAGCAGCCTGCTGCCGAGCTCGGTGAGCCGCGCGGTCGGGTAGCGCTTGGACTCGTCCAGCACCGGCTCGCCGACCGGGGCCCGGTTCCGGCGCGGGGTGCGCAGGTGGCGCCAGGAGTCGACGCGGGACTCGCGCAGCCGCTCGTGCTCCTCCAGGGCGGGCGCCATCGACAGGTACTGCACGGCGCGCACGCCCCGCTCGGAGAGGTTGCGGGCGACGCCGTGCGCCAGCAGCCCGTTCCAGATCAGCAGGTCGCCGGGGTGCAGCTCGGGGCGGACCACCGGGAACTCGGCCCCGTCGACGGCGGGACGCAGCGGGTCGCGGTCGGCGGGCTGGGCGAGCCGCCACGGCTCGAACCGGCGGAACAGCTCCGGGCTGCAGTGGAAGCCGCCGGTGTCGGGCGCGGTCTCGTTGAGCGCGATGAGGCCCTGCACCCGCTGCGGCGGCACGCCCAGCGAGGTGTCGACGTCCCAGTGCAGCTCGACCCCGGCGGCGCGGTCGGCCCGGCCGGGGCCCGCGGGCCCGCGGTCGACGGATCCGCGGTCGACGGATCCGCGGTCGGCGGGGCCGAGCAGGGCCCGGTCCCGGCTGCCGCGGTTGGGCGGGTTGAGGTTGAGCCGGTCCAGGGTGACCCACAGCTCCTCGCAGTCCCAGACGTCCACGAAGGCGTCGTAGACCCGCTGGTTCTGCCGGCTGTCCCACTGCAACTGGTGGTGGTACGCCTCGACGAAGCCGTGGACGTGCAGTTCCCGGTCCAGGTCGGAGCGGAACGGCCGGTCGGTGAACCAGCCCGCCGGGTCGTTCGGGTCCAGGCCCTGGAACTCCCAGGCGAAGTCGAGCATCCGGCGGGCGTGCTCGGCGGGCACCGCCTCGCGGACGACCACGTAGCCGTGGGTCTGCCAGTGCGCGAAGTCCTGCGCGGAGAGCACCCGCAGCGGGCGGGACTTGGCGAGCTCGCGCAGGGTGTGCTGGGCGAGGTAGGACTCGCCGTCGGTGCTGAAGTACGGGCGGTCGCTCGCGGCCCGGTACAGGCGGGCGGGGCGGGACGGTGCGAACAGCATGGGGAAATCCCCTCCGGGGAGCGTGCGGGAGGTGGGCGGGGTGCCGGGCGCCCCGGCGGCGGCCCGCGAACACGGCAGCGGGCCCGGCAGGGCAGGGACGCGGGCGACGGGGAAGGGCGGCGTGGGGAGTGCGCCGCGGTCGCTCCGATCGCCAGATTGGTTCAGACCAAAGGTGTTGTCAAGTTCCTGACCGGTAACCAGGGAGGCCGCGCGTCAAGCTCGTTGGGGTCACGACTCGGCGGACGGTCGGAGACGGAACCGGGGACGACGGGAGACCTCCGACCCCGGCAGCTCCAGCAGACCGGGCGCCGCCGGCACGGCTGGCGCGGTTGGCACGGCTGGCGCGGCGGTTCCCGCGGGTGCCGCGGGCGCCACCTCGTCCGCCAGCAGGGCCAGCGCCTCGTGCCACAGCGGGACGGCCTCCTCCGGCCGCCCCAGCGCGACCAGCGCGTGCCCGAGCTGCTCCAGGGCCCGCCCCCGGGCCCACCGGTCACCGGAGGCGCGGTGCAGCTCCAGGGCCCGGCGCAGGCAGCCGACCGCCTGCGGCAGCCGCCCGAACGCCCGGTGCACGGCGCCCAGGTGCAGCAGGGCCAAGCCCTCGGTGCGCGGGTCCGGCCCGGTCGAGCGCAGCGACAGCCCCTCCAGCAGGAAGCGCTCCGCGTCGGCCAGCCGTCCCAGCCGCAGCGAGGCGTCCCCCAGGTTGGTCAGGGTCACCCGCTCCGCCCGGCGCTGCCCCGTCGCCCGGGCCAGCGGCAGGGCGGGCCCCAGCAGCTCCAGGGCCTCCGCGGCCCGCCCCTGACGCAGGATCAGCTCGGCCAGGTGGTTGCGCGCCGCGCACTCGCTCTCCGGCTCCGCCCCGCCGTCCGCGCAGCGCTCCAGCGCCCGCCGCAGGTGGATCTCCGCCTCCACCGGCCGCCCCGCGTGCAACTGGGCCGTGCCCAGCAGGGCCAGCGACACCGTCAGGGCCCGCGGATCGGTGCTGTCGGTCGCCGCCGCGACGGCTATCCGGGCCGCGTTCAACCACTCCGCCCGGTGCTGCTGCCGGTGGAAGAACGACCACAGCGCGAACGGCAGCTGCCAGGCCGCGGGCGGCCGCCCCGCCAGCGCCGCGTGCCGGATCAGCGACAGCAGGTCCGCCAGGTGCGCCTCGCACCAGGCCACCGCGTCCCCGGCCGCCCCGAACACCGGCGGCCGCACCCCCGGCAGCGGCGCCGCCCCCGCCGGACGGCCCCCCGGCTCCAGCAGCCGACCGGCCGCGTCCGCGCCCTGCCGGTACCAGTCGTACAGCCGGTCCAGCGCCGCCGCCCGGTCCCGCGGGGAGTCCTGGCTCTCCGCCAGCTCCCGCCCGTACACCTGCAGCAGCGAGTGGAAGCGGAACCGCTCCGGCGCCTCCAGCTCCAGCAGGTGGACGTCCGCCAGCACGTCCAGCAGCTCGTGCGCGTTGCCCGCCGTGGTGCCCAGCAGCGCCGCCGCGGTCTCCGCGGTCAGCGCCGCGCCCGGGTGCAGCGCCAGCAGCCGGAAGGCGCGGGCCGGCTCCGGGGCCAGCGCCCGGTACGACCAGGAGAACACCGTCCGCAGCGCCGAGTCGCCGTCGTCCGCCGCGGCCAGCACGTGCAGCCGGGTGCGGTCCGAACGCAGCTCCTCGTTGACCCGGGTCAGCGTCAGGCCCGGCCGCGACAGCGCCCGTTCGGCCGCCACCAGCAGCGCCAGCGGCAGGCGCCCGCAGCGGCGCACCAGCTCACCCGCCGCCGCCGGGTCCGCGTCCACCCGCTCCGGTCCCAGGGTGCGGCGCAGCAGCTCCACCGCCCGCTCCTCCGGCAGCGGGGCCAGCGTCACCCGCCGCGCCCCCTCCCGCACCACCAGCCCGGCCATCCTGGTCCGGCTGGTCACCAGCACCACGCACCCCGGCGCGCCCGGCAGCAGCGGACGCACCTGGGCGGGCGCCGCCGCGTTGTCCAGCACCAGCAGCACCCGCCGCTCGGCCAGCAGCGTGCGCAGCAGCGCGCTGCGCTCCGGCACCCGCGGCGGGATCGTCCCCGCGTCCGCGCCCAGCGCCCGCAGGAAGCCGTCCAGCACCTCGCCCGGCTCCCGCGGGGCCCCCGAACTGCCGTGCCCCGCCAGGTCGCTGAACAGCACCCCGTCCGGGAACCGGTCGCGGACCCGGTGCGCCCACTGCACCGCCAGCGCGGTCTTGCCGACCCCGCCCATCCCGTCCAGCACCCACACCCGCGGCCCGACCTCGCCCCAGCGCGGCCGGGCCGGGGACAGCGCCCCGTCCAGCTCGGCGAGCGCCGCCTCGCGGCCCGCGAACACGCCCGGCGCGGGCGGCAGCTGCACGGGCACGGCGAGCGGCGCGGCGGGCGGCACGGCGGTCGGCGGCGGGGGAGCGGCCTCGGGGGAGCCGGGGTTGCCGGGGTTGCCGGGGGTGCCGGGGTTGCCGGGGGTGCCGGGGGTGCCGGGGGTGCCGGGGCTGCCGACGCTGTCGACGGCGGCCGGGGCCTTCGGCGGGTCCGGCGGGCCCAGCCGTTCGGGGGCGACGCCCAGCGCCCGGGCGCAGGCCGCGGCCAGCAGCTCGTTGCCGGGCCGCCGCCCGGTCTCCACCCGGCTCAGGTAGCTCTTGCTGTAACTGGTCGCCCGGGCCAGCTCCGCGAGGGACACCCCGCGCTCCTCCCGCAACGCCCGCAGCCGCTCGCCGAACCTCACCGGCCCCGGCCCCCACTTCCTGACGCACTGTCACTGCCCGGCGGCGCGCGGTGCCCGAGGTGTTGCCAGCCGCCCCTGTCAACGGGCAACACCTTGCCGCCTCCCCGTGCGAACCCGAAGGATGGGGGCGGTGCCCGGCTCCGCAGCACGCCGTCGCGCCAGCCTATCCGCCGTCAGGGAAGCGGCGGACCGGCCGTCCACCGGAACCGACCAGGCCAGCGGAGCGTGATGCCCCGGGAGAACCGCCCCACCCCGCGCCCCGCCGCGGGCACCATCCCGCGCCCCGCCGCGCGCCCCGCCGCGGGCACCACCGCGGGCACCCGTCCGTTGGACCGGTGCCGGGCGGAGGACCGGGCGGAGGACGGAGCGCAGCGGTGGTGCCCTACCTGATCGTGCTGGGCGTGCTGGGCACGGTGCTGACCGCGCTCGGGTACGCCGGGCGGGCGCTGCGCCGACGCGGCGGTACCGGCGCGTCCGCACTGCGCGGCGCCCTGGCCGGGTACGAGGAGGCGATGCGCGCCACCTCGTACCAGGCGCACGTGGAACTGCGGGCGCAGGCCGACCGGACCGTCCCGGTCGACGCGCCCGACGGCTTCCGGCCCGTCCTCAGCCCGCACGCCCGCGGCCGCGGCAGCCTCCCCGGCCCGCTCAGGCGCGGGCGTCGGCGCCGTCGGCGGTGGTGGCGGCGGCCGTGACCGTCACCTTGAGGTGCTTCATGATCGGCTGGTCGCTCTGCGCGCTGTGGTCGTCGATCGCGCACAGCACGTTCATCTCCGGCATGTAGCCCGCCGCGCAGCCCCGGGGCAGGTCGTACGGGACGGCGAGGTAGCCGTGCAGCGAGCGGGTGGAGCCGTCGCGGGCGGTGGCGGTGACGTCGACCGGGTCGAACTCGGCGAGGTGGCGCTCGCGCATGTCCTGGCGGTTCATGAACACCAGGGTGCGCAGGTTCTTCACGCCCCGGTAGCGGTCGTCGTCCGAGTAGATCGTGGTGTTCCACTGGTCGTGCGAGCGCATCGTGCCCAGCACCAGCGTCCCCGGCTCGGGCAGTACGTCCGGCAGCGGCGCGGCGGAGAACTCGGCCCGCCCCGACGGCGTCAGGAACACCAGCTCGCGGGCGGGCTGCCGGATCCGGAAGCCCAGCGGCAGGCGCACCCGCCGGTTGAAGTCCTCGAAGCCGTCCAGCACCTTCGCCATGGTGTCGCGGATCCGGTCGTAGTCCTCGACGTACCACTCCCAGGGCGTGCCGCTGCCCGGCAGTGCGGCCCGGGCCAGGCCCGCGATGATCGCCGGTTCGGAGAGCAGCTGCCGGGAGGCGGGCTTCTTCCGCATCCCCACCGACAGGTGCACCATGCTCATCGAGTCCTCCACCGAGGAGGCCTGCACGCCGCCGCGCTGCCGGTCCTGCTCGGTGCGGCCCAGGCAGGGCAGGATCAGCGCCCGCCGCCCGTGCACCAGGTGGCTGCGGTTCAGCTTCGTCGACACGTGCACCGTCAACTCGCAGCGGCGCAGCGCCCCGTGCGTGTAGGCGGTGTCCGGCGCGGCCATCGCGAAGTTGCCGCCCATCCCGACGAACACCTTCACCTCGCCGCGCGCCATCGCGTGGATCACCCCGACGGTGTCCAGCCCGTGCGCGCGCGGCGCGTCGATCCCGCAGACCTGCGAGAGCCGGTCCAGGAACTCCGGCGCCGGACGGTGGTCGATCCCGCAGGTCCGGTTGCCCTGCACGTTGGAGTGCCCGCGCACCGGCGACGGCCCGGTGCCCTCCCGGCCCAGGTTGCCGCGCAGCAGCAGCACGTTGACGATCTCCCGCACGGTGTCCACCCCGTGCTCGTGCTGGGTCACGCCCAGGCACCAGGAGAAGATCGACCGGTCCGCCTCCCGGTACACCCGGGCCGCCGCCAGCAGCTGGGGCCGGCTCAGGCCGCTCTGCCGCTCCAGCTCCTCCCAGGGCGTCTTCTCCACCAGCTCCCGGTACGCCGCGAACCCGGTGGTGTACCGCTCGACGAAGTCCTCGTCCAGCGCCTTCGGGTCGTGCGCCGACTGCTCCAGCACCGCCTTCGCGATCCCCCGCAGCAGCGCCATGTCGCCGCCGATCCGCACCTGCAGGTTGAGGGAACTGGTGGACGTCGCCCGCCCCAGCGCCATGTTCCCGAACTCGTGCGGCACGATGGTGCGGGTCGCCGCCGCCTCCACCAGCGGGTTGACGTGCACCACCTGCGCGCCGCGCCGGGTCGCGTCGGCCAGCGCCGTCAGCATCCGCGGCGCGTTGGACGCCGCGTTCACGCCCAGGACGAACAGCGCGTCCGCGGCCTCCCAGTCGCGCAGGTCGGCCGTCCCCTTGCCCGTCCCGAGCGAGGCCGTCAGCGCCCGCCCCGACGCCTCGTGGCACATGTTCGAGCAGTCGGGGAGGTTGTTGGTGCCCAGTTCACGGGCCATCAGCTGGTACAGGAACGTCGCCTCGTTGCCCAGCCGTCCCGAGGTGTAGAACGCGGCCTCGTCCGGGGCGTCCAGGCCGCGCACCACCTCGCCGAACAGGTCGAAGGCGCGCTGCCAGTCGATCGGGACGTACCGGTCGGTGTCCGGGTCGTAGACCATCGGCTCGGTCAGCCGGCCCTGGTCCTCCAGTGCGAAGTCGCTCCACTCCGACAGCTCGGAGACGGTGTGCGCCGCGAAGAACTCCCGGCCCACCCGCTTGCCCGTCATCTCCCAGGTGACGTGCTTGATCCCGTTCTCGCAGATGTCCAGGTGCAGGCCCTTGTAGTCGTCCGGCCAGGCGCACCCCGGGCAGTCGAACCCGCCGTCCTCGTGGTTCATCCTCAGCACCGCCCGCGGACCGTCCAGCCACTCCCCGGTCGCGGCCACCACCTTCGCCACGCTCCTCGCGGCACCCCACCCCGCGGCCGGATGCCGGTACGGTTCGAACGACGGCGGCGCCGACGGCTCCGCCCCCACACTCGGCTCCACCTGTGGTTCCTCGGCAGCGGTCACGGCACGCCTCCCGGCTCTCGGGCACTCCTCACGGCAACGGAACCCCCATCGTGCCCACCGCGGGCCCGCCCGCGCCCCACCGCCGCGCCGGGCGGACGGCCCCGGTCCGGGCCGGGACAGGGCGGTTTCCCGAACCCCGAAGACGGGCGGTGGCACCATCGAGACCCCCGCCCCGCCCCGGCCACGATGAAGGCATGGACATGGACGAGGAAACGATCGACACCGCCGCCCGGGCCGACGACCTGCACCGGCAGTACGGGCGCGGCCCCCGGGCCGTGGCGGCGCTGCGCGGAGTCAGCGCCCGGTTCGCGGCGGGCACCTTCACCGCCGTGATGGGACCCTCCGGATCCGGCAAGACCACACTGCTGCACTGCCTCGCCGGAATGGACCGCCCCGACCGCGGCACCGTCCGGTGGGGCGACACCGAGATCGGCGCCCTCCCCGAACGCCGCCTCGCCGCACTGCGGCGGGAGAACGTCGGATTCGTCTTCCAGGCCTTCAACCTGATGCCCGCCATGACCGCCGCCCAGAACGTCGAACTCCCCGGCCGCCTCGCCGGACACCGCCCCGACCGGCGGCAGGTCCACGAGGCCCTGGCCAGGGTCGGCCTGGCCGACTGCGCGCGCAAACGCCCCGCCACCCTCTCCGGCGGCCAGCAGCAGCGGGTCGCCATCGCCCGGGCCCTGCTCTCCCGCCCCCGCGTGCTGTTCGCGGACGAGCCCACCGGCGCCCTCGACCGCACCACCGGCCGGGAGGTCCTCGCCCTGCTGCGCGAAGGCGTCGACCACGACGGACGGACCTGCGTCATGGTCACCCACGACCCGGCCGCCGCCGCGTACGCCGACCGCGTCCTGCTGCTCGCCGACGGCCGCCTGGTCGACGAACTCCACCACCCCACGGCCGACCGGGTCGCCCACGCGCTCGCCCTCGTGGACAGGACGCCCCCGGACAGGACGCACGCGTGCGGCGCCCACGCGGACGGCGCCCACGCAGGACCGGCTCACGAGACGGACGGAGCGGACGGACGATGACCACCGCACTCGCCTGGGGACAACTGCGGTGCAGGCCCGCCGGGTTCACCGGCCTCGCCGTGGCCCTGCTGCTCGCCGTCGCCGCCGTCACCGCCCTCGGCACACTGCTCGGCGCCGAACGCGGCGTCACCGCGGCGCAGCGGCAGGCCGTCGGCGGTCCCGGGGTGCTGCTGATCGTCGGGGCGTTCGGGGAGATCACCGTCCTGGTGGCGTTCTTCGTCGCCCTGCACACCCTCGGCTTCGCCCTGCGCCACCAGTACCGCGACCTCGCCCTGCTGCGCACCGTCGCGGCCACGCCCCGGCAGGTCCGCCGGCTGCTGCGCACCCAGAGCGCCCTGGTCGTCCTGGCCGTCGCCGCCCCCGGGGCCCTGCTCGGCAGCGCCGGGGCCCGCGCCTTCCTCGCCGGCCTGCAGCACCACGCCCTGGCCGCACCTCAGGCCCGGACCACCGGCACCCTCCCCGCCGCGCTCGCCGCCACCGCCGTCACCCTGCTGCTCGCGAGCGCCGCCGCGAGCGCCGCCGCCCACCGGATCACCCGGCCCGCCCCCGCCGCCGCCCTTACCGGCAGCACCGGCGCCACGCCCAGCCCCGGACCGCTCCGCCTCACCGCGGCGGCGGCCGCCCTCACCGGCGGCGTCCTGCTGCTGCGCCTCGCCGCGACCCGACCCGCCGATGAAGTCGACAAATCGGCACAGGCCGCCCTGCTCGCGACCCTGACCCTGCTGACCGCCGTCGCCCTCGCCGGCCCCCTGCTCGCCCGGCCCCCCGCCGCCCTGCTCGGCGCCGCCGCCCGCGCCCTCGCACCCGGCACCGGCTGGCTCGCCGACGCCAACCAACGCGGCCACGCCGTCCGCCTCGCCGCCGCCGTCGTCCCCGTCGCCCTGCTCACCGGGCTCTCCACCACCATGGCCACCATGACGGCCACCGCCCGGCACGCCGCCCGCGGCACGGGCGCAGGAGGCGGGGCCACCTCCGCCACCGACATCTGGCTGCGCCAGGCCGAACTCGGCCTCCTCACCGCCTTCGGCGCCGTCGCCACCCTCACCACCCTGATCGGGCTGACCGCCGAACGCCGCCGCGAACTCGCCCTGCTACGGCTCGTCGGCGCCACCCGTCCGCAAGTGCTCCGCACCGTCGCCGTCGAAGCCGCCCTCACCTGCGCCGTCGGCCTGCTCCTCGGTAGCCTGGTCACCGCCGCCACCACCACCGCCTTCAGCACCGCCGTCCTCGGCACCCCGCTCCCCGTCGTCCCCCTCGCCACCTGCGCCCGCACCGCCGCCACGGCCCTCCTGCTCACCGTGCCCACCACCCTCGCCACCGCGGCCGTCGCCCTGCGGGGCTCGGCGGTGGGGGCGGCGGGAGGCGGAACCGGGTGAGCACCGGTGCCGCGGCGCACGGGGCAAGGTGGTGCCCGGCGTCCGGCAGTCGACGCCGACGGCAGGACGAACGGAAGGACGGCGGCAGTGGGCGGGACGGTACGGCGGCGGTGGTGGTGGTGGACGGTGCGGCCCGGGGAGTGGGGGTTCGCGGTGCTGGGGCTGGCACCGGCGCTGCTCGGCGGGGCGTACGCACTGGCCGCGCTGTACGCCGGGGCGCTGCTGTCGCTGACCGTGGTCGGGCTGCCCGTGGTGGCGACCGCCCTGACCGGGGCCAGGGCGCTGGGGCGGCCGCACCGCCGACTCGTCCGGCTGCTGCTGGGCGCCGAAGTGCCCGACCCCGGGCGCGTGGTGCGGCCACCGGGGGCGGTCGCCGCGATCCGCACGGCGCTCACCGACGCGGTGGCCTGGCGCGCCCTCGGTTACCTGCTGCTGCGGCTGCCGCTGGGGCTGACGGCCGCGGCCGTCGCCCTGCTGCCGCTCGGCTGCCTCTGGCTGCTCGGCTTCCCGCTGTGGCTGCGGCTGCTGGAGGACGGGCCGCACCCCGCCGGACCCCTCGACCTGCTCGCCCCGCTGCTGGGCCTGACCGTGCTCGCGGCCACCGCACCCGCCGTCCGGCTGCTCGCCGAGGCCGACCGGCGGCTCGCCCGCCAACTGCTCGGACCGGCCCGCACCCAGCAGCGGGTCCGCGACCTGGAGGCCGCCCGCCACACCCTGCTCAGCGCCGGGAGCGACCGGCTCCGCCGCCTCGAACGCGACCTGCACGACGGCACCCAGGCCCGCCTGGTCGCCGTCGCCATCACCCTCTCCCTCGCCGACGACGTCCTCGCGGACCCGCACCTCGACCCGATGCGGCTGCGCACCCTGGTCGGCCGGGCCCG
Organism: Kitasatospora phosalacinea; assembly: GCF_000717185.1. GTDB lineage: Bacteria > Actinomycetota > Actinomycetes > Streptomycetales > Streptomycetaceae > Kitasatospora > Kitasatospora phosalacinea_A. The sequence continues at coordinate 16,315 of NZ_JNYE01000056.1, forward strand.
CAACCAGACCGACGACACCATCGCCGAACTGCGCGTCCTCACCCGCGGCCTGCGGCCCACCGGCCTCGACGGCGGACTCGCCGAGGCCCTGCCCGCGCTCGCCGCGGGCTGCGCCGTCCCCGTCACCCTCCGTCTCGACCTCCCGCGGGGCCCGGACGAGGCGGTCGAGCAGACCCTCTGGTACTGCGCCGCCGAGCTGCTCACCAACGTCACCCGGCACAGCGCCGCCCGCACCGCCGAACTCACCGTCGAACCGGTCGCCACCACCACCGGCACCGGCGAACTGGTCCGCCTGACCGTCCGGGACGACGGCCGCGGGGGCGCCACCGCCGGCCCGGGGAACGGCACCGGCCTCGCCGGACTGGCCGAGCGCCTCGCCGCCGTCGACGGCCGCCTGCGGATCGACAGCCCGCCCGGCGGCCCCACCACCGTCACCGCCGAACTGCCCGCCCGGCTGTGACCGCGGACCGCCGCAGCAGCCGACCGGCCGCCGGGCCGTCGGGGGTCGCCGGGCCGTCGGGGGCCGTCGGGTCGTCGGGCAGTCAGGTGGTCAGGCCGACTCGGCCAGGTACGCCAGCACCGCCAGCACCCGCCGGTTGTCCGCCGGGGAGGCGAGCAGCCCGAACTTCGTGAACACCGACGCCACGTGCTTCTCCACCGCGCGCTCCGACACCGACAGGCGCTCGGCCACCGCCCGGTTCGACCGGCCCTCCGCCATCAGCGCCAGCACCTCCCGTTCGCGGGAGGTCAGCGCGTCGACCGCGCTGCGGCGGCGGGCCCGCATCAGGTGCCCGACCACCTCCGGGTCCAGCGCGGTGCCGCCCGCGGCGACCCGGTGCAGGGCGTCCACGAACTCCGAGGTGCGGGCCACCCGTTCCTTCAGCAGGTAGCCGACCCCGGCCGCGCCGCCCGCCAGCAGCCGGGCCGCCCAGGAGGTCTCCAGGTGCTGGGAGAACACCAGCACCCCGGCCCCCGGGTGCGCCGCCCGGATCCGCAGCGCCGCCCGGATGCCCTCGTCGGTGTGGGTCGGCGGCATCCGCACGTCCACCACCGCGACCTGCGGGCGGTGCTCCGCGACCGCCGTCAGCAGATCCTCCGCGGTGGCGACCGCCGCGACCACCTCGCAGCCGCGCACCGCCAGCAACTCCGCCATGCCGTCCCGGAGCACCGCCGAGTCCTCGGCCAGCACCACCCGCAGCCGTTCCTCCGTCATCCCCCCATTGTGGCCCGGCCCGAGGGGCCGTCAGCCCACCGGCGGCGCCCAGCGCTCGACCACCCGCGGTCCCTCGTCCGCCGTGACCGGCCACAGCTGGATCCGCACCCGCTCCAGCACCTGCTCGTCGAAGTCCTCCGCGCCCGGGTCGTTGCCCGCGGCGGCCGCCAGGTTCGAGCGCGAGACGCGCACCCGCACCAGGCCGGGCGGCACCTCGAAGCGGTCAGCCTCCTGGAGGCGATCGGTCCAGCCCAGGACGGCCACCCGGCCCGAGGGAACCTCGACCGTCGCCTCCACCACGTGGTCGAACCGGGCGTGGTCGGCGGGCTGCGGGGCGTCGAAGACCTGCACCGACACCGCGACGTCCGCGTTGCCCGCGGTGCCGATGCCCAGCGCCCGCCGCCCCGGCGCCAGCCCGTCCGTCACCGCCCGCTCCGTCCACGCCGCGCCGAGGTCCTCGTCCGCGCCCCCGTCCTGTACGCGCAGCCGGAAGCGGTCCGCGAACAGCTCCAGCTCCGCCGTCGCCAACAGCCCGCCCACGCCCCGGCCGCGGTGCGGCCCCGGCAGGTAACCCTCCGGCGGGGACGGCAGCGAGGCCAGGCACCCCGGCGAGCAGGCGTTCACCAGTAGCGGCAGCACGTCCGCCCCCGAGGTGTGCAGCGAGATCCACGCCTGGTGCAACCCCGCCGTCCCCGCCACCGGCCCGTCGCACACCGAGCACGCCCCGACCGACTCCACCCCCCACACCGCCGGGTCCAGCGCCCCGGCCCCACCCCCGCCCACCGGCTCGGCCAGCACCGGGAACGGCGGCCGCGTCTTCACGTTCCCGTACAGCGCCCGGGTGCTGACGGTGCTGCGCCGCAGCAGCGGCAGCCGCGCCAGCTCGTACGGGAACCAGTGCAGCCGGTACGAGGTGTACGGCGTGAACTCCTCCAGCGCCCGCATCCCGCCGATCTCCGGCGGGATCCGCACCAGGTTCGACCGGTACAGCCGCAGGTGCCGCACCCGCGTCAGCGCGCCGACGGCCGCCGGGAGCGTCACCACCTGGCGCCGCTGCTCCGCCGTCAGCTCCTCCAGCGGCGCGAACTCCTCCCGGCCGTCCGCCGCCGCCTCCGCGACCAGCTCCAGCAGCCGCAGCCAGCCCGGCGCCGTGACGTCCTGCCGCTCGCCGTGGAAACGCACCCGGCGCTGCCGCACGCAGCCGCAGGGGTCGACCGGCCCGGTCGGTCCGGGGAAACGGTTCGCGAACACCTGCCGGGGCTCCTCGTCCATCCGCCCACCCTACGGACCGGTCAAGGCACTTGGCGCCGGGGGTCGCGCGTACGATGGCGCACCGTGCTGATCTGGATCAACGGACCGTTCGGCGGCGGCAAGACCCAGACCGCCCACCACCTGGCCCGCCGCCTGCCCGGCGCCGCGATCTGCGACCCCGAGCACCTCGGCTTCGGCCTGCGCCGGATGCTCCCGCCCGACCTGCGCGGCGACTTCCAGGACCTGCCCGCCTGGCGCCGCGGCACCGTCGAGGTCCTCGACCTCGCCGCCCGCGAACACCCCGGACCGGTGATCGTCCCGATGACCGTCACCGACCCCGGCCACTTCACCGAAACCGTCGGACGGCTCCGCGAACTCGACCACGACGTACGGCACTTCACCCTGCTCGCCGACCGCGCCACCGTGCTGCACCGCCTCGCCGAACGCGCCCCCGTCCACCGCCTGCGCCGCCTCGCCGGGCTCGCCGCCCCGGCCCCGCGCGAGAGCTTCGCCGTCTCCCGCCTCGACGACTGCCTCACCCGGCTCGCCGCCCCCGCCTTCGCCACCCACCTCACCACCGACCACCTGAGCATCCGCCAGACCGCCGATCGCATCGCCGACCTCGCGGGCCTGCACCTGCGCCCCGACACCGACTCCCCCCTGCGGGCAGGCCTGCGCCGGGCCGCGGTGAAGGTCCGCCACATCCGCTTCGACTAGGGCCGCTGCCGCCGCTTCCGGCAGCAGCCTTCAGCGGGCGCCGGGCGCCTGTCCGATGACCTGCTCGGCGAGTTCGCGGGCGGCGGCCGCCGGGTCGGTCGCGGGGCGGGTCGCGCCGGCGGCGAGGGCGCCGTCGACGAGGAGGAGGAGCTGGGCGGCGGCGGCGGCGGGGCGGGGGTGGCCGAGGCGGGTGAGCTCGGCGGTGAACAGGGCGGTGACGTGCTCGCGGTACTCGCGGGTGACGGCGTGGCCGGGGTGTCCGGGGTCGGCGAGGGCGAGGTCGGCGGCGAGGTAGCGGCAGCCGCGGTAGTCGTCCCGGGCGACGATCTCGCCGATCCGGTCGAAGACGGCCAGCAGCCGGGTGCGCGGATCGGGGCCCGCGGCGTCCATGGTCTGCCGGTAGCGGGCTTCGTCCTCGGCGGCGCTGCGCCGCAGCACCTCGGTGATCAGGCCGTCCTTGCCGCCGAAGTGCTCGTACAGCGAGCGGCGGGCGACGTTCGCGCCCTTGAGCAGTGCGTCCACGCCGACGCCCATGCCGTGCCGGTACGTCAACTCCTGGGCGGCGTCGAGGAGGCGCTGGCGGGGGCCGGGTTCGGTGCGGGTGCTCATGGGGTCCAGGGTGCCAGCGGTTGACCGGTAGATCAACCGGTCTATATATTCACGGCCGACAGCGATAGACCGACTGTTCTATCTACGAGGAGCCCCCGTGTCACCTCGCACCACCACGGACGTGATCGACCGCTTCAACCTCGCCTTCGTCCGCCACGACCCCGACCTGCTCGACGACCTGGTCGCCGAGGACTGCGTGATGGAGTCCGTCCGGCCCGCGCCCGACGGCACCCGGGTCACCGGCCGCGCCGACTGCCTCGACTTCTGGCGGACGCTCGCCGCCGACCGCACCACCCGCTTCGAACCCGGCGAGGTCGTGGTGGCGGGGGAGCGGGCCACCATCCGCTGGCGCTACCACTTCGGCACCGGCCCGCACGGCCATGTCAGCGGCGTCAACCTGATGCGGATCGCCGACGGCCGGATCGTCGAAGCCCTCGGCTTCACCAAGACCGGCGAACTCCCGCTCGCCACGGACGCCGCGTGAACGCCCCCGCGCGGATGCGCAGCTACCACGTCGACAGCGGCGCCGGCATCGACGGCCTCACCCTGCGCGAGCACCCCGTCCCCGTGCCCGGGCCGGGCCAGGTGCTGGTCGCGGTCCGGGCCGTCTCGCCCAGCTACCGCGACCTGCTGGTCCTCGGCGGCCGGTACGTGCTCCCCGTCCGCCCCGACGTCGTCCCCGTCGCGGAGGGCGCGGGCGAGGTCGTCGCGCTCGGGCCCGGCGTCCGCACCGTCCAGGTCGGCGACCGGGTGATGGCGTCGCTCTTCCCCAGCTGGCAGGACGGCCCGTTCGGCCCGCAGCACCTGCCGCAGCTCGGCGGCACGCTGGACGGGCTGCTCACCGAGTACGCGCTGCTCGACGAGCACGCACTCGTCCCGGTGCCCGCGCACCTCTCGTACGCCGAGGCGGCGACCCTGCCCTGCGTCGCCGTGACCGCGTGGAACGCGCTGACCGGCGACGGCGGGCTGCGCCCCGGCCAGACCGTGGTCACCCAGGGCTCGGGCGGGGTGTCGCTGTTCGCCCTGCAACTCGCCCGGGCGCTCGGCGCCCGGGTGGTCGCCACCACCGGCGGACCGGCCAAGACCGCGCGGCTGGCCGCGCTCGGCGCGGACCGGGTGGTCGACCGCCGCGCCGAACCGGACTGGCCCGCCGCCGTCCGCGAGGCCACCGGAGGCACCGGCGCGGACCGGGTGGTCGACGTGGTCGGCCGGCTCGACGAATCGGTGCGCGCCGTCGCCCTCGGCGGGCACGTCGCGATGGTCGGCTTCCTCGCGGAGACCGCCCCGCCGATCGACGCCCGGCGGCTCTTCGCCTCCGGCGCGGTCCTGCGGCCGGTCGCGGTCGGCAGCCGCGCGCAGTTCCGCGAGCTCAACGAGGTCGTCGAGCAGCACCGGATCCGCCCGGTCGTCGACCGGGTCCTCCCCTTCGCGCAGGCCGTGGACGCCTTCCGGCACTACGCCTCCGGCGCGGCCTTCGGCAAGGTGGTGATCGAACTGCCGCCCCCCGCGGCCTGAGGGCCGTTCCGCCGCCGCGCGCCCGTACGTGGACCGTGCGCCCGTACGCGGAGCGGACCGGCGGACCCCGGATGCTGCGCTCCGGGCAGCGGACGGCCGGACCGCACGCGACGGCCGCGCCGCCCCCCGCCGCAGACGCGCGGGTCGTCGCCCACCCGCACGACCTCGACGGCCTTCGGGCCCCTCCTCCGGGGGTTCCACGACCACCAGGGTGCCCCGGCTGCCCGCCCCGCCCGCGTGGGGCGGGCAGCCGGGGCCGCAAGCCGCCACCCCGCGACGGCGTCCGGCAGGTCCGGCGCCGTGTCGGCAGCGGCGGGGTGGCAGTTCGCCCGCTCCCCCGACGCCCCGCAGTGCGGCCGGGCCACGGCGGCCGAAGCCCGGCCGCACACCCCGAAGACGCCCACCCGCGGCGAGGACCGCCCGACGCCACGAAGCACCACCGGGAGCCGCGTGCGGCGGAGACGGGGCGTCGCCCCCGATCCGTCACAGGTGTGACGGGTTCTTACGATCATCTTCGCAGGTCGTTCACTCAGGGCTATGATCCGACCACGCTGGCGGCCCGCCAGCGACGGAACGGATCCGGCCGACCGCGGTCCCCGGTGAGGCGGCGGCCCCTTCTTCTGGTGGGAGAACTGCGTGCACGAGATGGCCAAGGGAGCGAACATCGGGCTTGCGGAGCTCGGTGGGGACAGCGGCTCCTACGTCATCGGTCTGAGTTGGACCAGCCCCACCGGGGAGGGCGAGGCCGACGTGTCGGTCCTGCTCCTCGGCCCCGACGGCAAGGTGCGCGACGACGAGGACTTCTACTTCTACAACCACCCGGCGGCGGCCGACGGGAGCGTCGAACTGCTGGGCCAGACCCTGACCGAGAGCGGGAGCGAGGACCGGATCAGGGTCGACCTGGCGGTGCTCCCCCCGCAGGTGGACCGGCTCGTCGTCGCGGCCAGCCGCCACCTGCGCCAGCCGTTCGGGCACTTCGAGGGGATCCGGCTCACCCTCGACGACAGCAGCGGTGAGCGGCTGCTCGGCTTCTCCATCACGGACGCCCGGTCCGAGAGCGCGTTCGTCTTCGGCGAGATCTACCGCCGGGCCGGGGAGTGGAAGTTCCGGGCCATCGGCCAGGGCTACGACAGCGGCCTCGCCGGGCTGGCCACGGACTACGGCATCGACGTCGAGGACGACGAGGGCGTTGAAGGCGGTGAGGGCGTCGAGGGCGGCGAGGGCGTCGAGGGCGGCGCACGGCCGACGGCGCCGACCGCGCCCGGGGCCGATGCGCCCGACCGGGCCGCCGCACCCGTCCCGACGTCGAAGACCGGTGCGGACGGGCCCCTCCCCGCCGCGCCGCCGACCCCCGCGGCCGCACCGACCGCCGCCGCCCCCCGCCGCGTCCGGACGGCCAGGAAGAAGGTGACCCTCCCGGCCGTGCCCAAGCCCTCGCTGGCCGAGAACGACGCCTGGCACGGTGCACGGCTCTTCCCCGCGACCACCCTCAAGAGCGACCGGGAACGGGAGGTGCGGGCCACCTCGGTCCTGCTGTCGGTGATGGCCCAGGTGCCGGAGCTGGGCCGCCGCCTCACCGCGGGCTTCGGCGCCCCGGCCGGCCGGATGGAGACCTTCACCGAGGTCGTCCTGCCGCACGGCGAAACCCCGCGCCGGCCCGACGGCGTCATCCGGGTGGAACGCGCGGGCAAGCGGTGGACCGCCCTGGTCGAGAGCAAGACCAACGGCAACCCGCTGCGCGCCCAACAGGTCCAGGACTACATGGACATCGCCGCCCGACGCGGCTACGAGGCGGTGATCACCCTCTCCAACGACGTCGCGCTCGACGGTCACCCGATCGTCCCCGTGAAGGTCGACGGCCGACGCAAGCACAAGGTCGGCCTCTGGCACCTCTCCTGGGCCGAAGTCACCTACCAGGCACAGATGCTGATCCGCCACGAGGGAGTCGCCAATCCGGCGCACGCCTGGCTGCTCCAGGAACTCCTGCACTACCTGCAGCACGAGAACTCCGGGTGCCACGGCTTCCAGAACATGGGCGCAGCCTGGGTGCCCGTCCGCAACGGCATCGACGACGAGACGCTGTGCCGCGGCGACGAACGGGCCGTGCAGGTCGTCGAGAGCTGGGAGAAGCTCGTGCGCCAGGTGTGCCTCCGACTCGGCGGCGAGCTCGGGGTGAAGGTCGTCCCGGTCCAGCGCGCACGGCGGGGCGAAGAAGTCGGGGCGCGCCGGGCCGCGCTCGCCGAGCAGCTCTGCGAGGACGGCCGCCTGTGCGCCGAGATCCGGATCGAGGACACGATCGGGAACGTGTCCGTGGTCGCCGACCTGAAGCTCGGCAAACTGCGCACCTCGGTCGAGTACCCGGCGCCCGAGGAGGGCTACCCGCTGAGCTGGGCGAAGCGGCTGATCCGCCAGCTCGCGACGGCACCGGCCGACCTGCACGTGGAGACCCTCACGGACGGCGCGGGCCCCGGGCCCCGGGGCACCCTGGAGCGCCTGCGGCCCGAACCGGGCGACCTGCTCCCGAAGGGCGGCACCGCCAGGATCACGGGCTTCCGGCTCACCCTGGTCAAGAGCGTCGGCAGCACCAGGGGCAACGCCGAGACCGGCTTCATCCGCACCGTGGACGGCGCCGTCCAGCGCTTCCACAGCAGCGTGGTCGCGCACCTCGAACCGCCTGCCCGGCGAGGCCGCCCGGCCGCCGCGCCCAAGTCGGGCTGACCGGGGGCCCGGCGGGCCCGCCCGTCGAGCGGAACGGACGGGCCGGGTCGGCGCCTCCCCTCCCCGGGAAGGGAGCTGCCGGTCCGACCGGTGAGGACCGCGGCCGGGCGGGCTCAGTGCGGAGCGGCCCCGGTGAGGCGGTCCCAGCGGGCGAAGCCCGCGGTGAACAGGGCGCGGACGGCGGCGGTCTCGGCGGCCGTCCAGGACGCGGGGTCGGAGGTCGGGTGGAGCGCCGTGCCGCCGAACAGCTTGTCGTAGGCGCCGTCGTGCACGGGGCCCTCGGGGGGCAGGGCGCCGGGCAGGTCGGTGAAGAAGTTCCAGGTGTCGAGCAGGAGCCGGCAGCTCGCGGGCGGCTCCAGGTGGGGGGCTTCGGTCCAGTGGCGGGCGGCGGCCAGGTCGAGGGTGTTCCCGGCGCCCCAGAAGAAGTCCAGCCCGTGGCGCAGGCAGTGGGCCTCGGCCGCGGCCGGGTCGGGGAAGCGCAGCAGGGAACCGTCCGGGCCGGTGAGGAAGGCGTCGGGTTCGTCGTTCTCGCCGAGGCGCCACAGGAGGGTCGGGCCGCCGGCGGGGGTCAGGACGCGGTACGGGTAGTGGTCGGGCACGGGGCGAGGGTAGCCCGGCGGGGTCGCGGAACGGGTTGCGGGACGGTAACTGCCACAATGGACGGCGAAGATCTTCACGCCGGCGCACCGGACAGTGAGCAGACAGCAACAGACAGACAGTGAGGTTGCCTTGTCCAAGGTCAAACTGAGCACCAATCACGGCGACATCGTGATCCGGCTGGACGCCGAGAAGGCCCCGGCGACGGTCGCGAACTTCCTGCAGTACGTCCAGGACGGCTTCTACAGCGGCACCGTCTTCCACCGGGTCATCGACGGCTTCATGGTGCAGGGCGGCGGCATGGAGCCGGGCCTGCGCCGCAAGGAGACCCGCGCCCCGATCCAGAACGAGGCCGACAACGGCCTGAAGAACCTCCGCTACACCGTGGCGATGGCCCGCACCGCGGACCCGCACTCGGCCACCGCGCAGTTCTTCGTCAACGTCGCCGACAACGCCTTCCTCGACCACACCGCGAAGAGCGGCCCGGGCTGGGGCTACGCCGTGTTCGGCGAGGTCGTCGAGGGCCGGGAGGTGGTGGACGAGATCAAGTCGGTGCCCACCGCCTCCAAGGGCGGCCACGCGGACGTCCCCAAGGAGGACGTGCTGCTGGTCAGCGCCGAGGTCGTCGAGTAGCGACGCCGCGACGCCGCAACGCCGCAACGCAGCGCACTGCCCCGCCCCCGGGGGAGCGGGGACGGGGCAGGGGACGCGGGCGCAGGGGCCGGGCCGTCGGGCGCTCAGGCACCGACCGTCAGGGCCGCCGCCAGCGGGAGCTCGCCGCAGTGCGGACCGACCTGCAGGACGAAGGTGCCGGGCTCGGTCCGCCAGCCCCGCTCCGCCACCGACCAGTGCTCCAACGCCCTTGCCGGCAGCCGCAGTTCCATCTCGACCTGCTCGCCGGGCCCCGCCTCCGCGGCGCCGAAGGCGCCCAGCCAGCGCACCGGCCGGTCCAGCTCCGAACCCGGCCGCGACAGGTACAGCTGCACGGTCTCCCGGGAGCGGCGCGACCCCTCGTTGCGCAGCACCACCCGCACCGTGCGCGAGCCGTCCGCCGCCGGGGCCGAGGGCGCCCCCAGCGCCAGGTAGCGCCACTCGCCCCAGCCCAGCCCGTGCCCGAACCAGTACGCGGGGGAGCGGTCGGCGCGCAGCCAGCCGCGGTGGCCCAGGTGCAGGCCCTCCGCGTACTCCAGCCGCCCGTCGGTCGGGGCGGTCCCGTACACCGGGCAGTCCGCCTCGGCGTCCGGCCAGGTGGTGGGCAGCCGCCCGCCCGGCTCGGCCCGGCCCAGCAGCACCTCGGCCAGCGCGTCCCCGCCCTCCTGGCCGGGGAACCAGCAGGTCAGCACCGCGCCCACCCGCTCGCGCCAGGGCAGCAGCACCGGGCTGCCGGTGTTCACCACCACCACCGTGCGCGGGTTCGCCGCCGCCACCGCCGCCACCAGCTCGTCCTGGCGGCCCGGCAGCCGCAGGCCGGCCCGGTCGAAGCCCTCGCTCTCGTGCTCGTCCGTGGTGCCGACCACCACCACCGCCACGTCCGCGGCCGCGGCCAGCTCCACCGCGTGCGCGAACTCCCGCTCCAGCTCGGCCTCCGGCCGGTCCGCGGCCAGCACCAGCACCCGCCCGTGCGCCTCCTCCACCGCCCGCCGGGCCAGCAGCGCGACCTGCTGGCCGTCCGCCAGCTCCAGCTCCACCTGCCGGAACGAGGGCGACACGTGCAGGTACGTCGGGTCGTCCGAGAGCGGCGCCACGTACTCCTCCAGCAGCACCTCCCCGTCCGCCTCCAGGCGCAGCGCGCCCAGGCCCACCACGCCCAGGCGCCAGCGGCCCGCGGACGGCGCGGTGAACCGGGTCGCCACCTCGATGGTGCGCACCGGCGCCAGGTCGACCTCCCCGGTCGGCTCCAGCACCCGCCCGGTCGCCCGCGCCTCGGCGTGCACCAGCGAACCGTCGGCCGCCAGGTAGCGCACCAGCACGCCCGGCGCCGAACCGTCCGGCAGCACGCAGTCCGCGGCCGCCAGCGGCGTCGGGCGCAGGTTGGTGCGCACCCCCGGCGCGTGCACCAGCTCCACCGACGGGTCCAGCGCCGCGCGCAGGCCCGCCAGCGGCGAGACCGGCGCCGCCGGGAACACCGAGGCGCTGCCGCCGCCCTGCACCCGGGCCGTCGCCGCGTTCGGGCCGATCAGCGCGACCCGGCGCAGCGCCGACTCCTCCAGCGGCAGCAGCCGCTGCGGGTTGTGCAGCAGCACGGTGCCCGCGACGGCCGCGGCCCGCAGCGCCCCCCGGGTCGCCGGGTCGGTGGGCACCGGCGCCCGCCCGCCCGCGGCCGGCGGGTCGAACGCGCCCACCCGCCGGGCCAGCCGCAGCATCCGCTCCACCTTGTCGTCCAGCGCGGCGGCCGGTACCCGGCCCGCCCGCACCGCCGCCGCCAGCGCCGCCCCCCACGCCGGGTTCGGCCCCGGCATCGCCAGGTCGCACGCCGCCGCACCCGGCCCGTCCGCCTCGTGCACCGACCCCCAGTCGGAGACCACCAGCCCGTCGAAGCCCCACTCGCCCTTCAACGGCTCGGCCAGCAGCGGGTTCTCGACCATCGACGTCCCGTTGACCCGGTTGTACGCCGACATCACCGCCCACACCCCGGCCCGCACCGCCGCTTCGAACGGCGCCAGGTACACCTCGCGCAGCGTCCGCTCGTCCACCCGGGCGTCCACGGTCAGCCGCTCGGTCTCCGAGTCGTTCGCCACGTAGTGCTTCGCCGTCGCCGCGACCCCGCGCGCCTGCACGCCCGCGATGTACGCCGCCCCGATCCGGGCGGTCAGCAGCGGGTCCTCCGAGAAGCACTCGAAGTTCCGGCCGCCCAGCGGCGAGCGGTGCAGGTTCAGCGTCGGCGCCAGCACCACGTGCACGCCCTTGCGCCGCGCCTCGGCCGCCAGCAACCCGCCCATCCGGGCGACCAGTTCCTCGTCCCAGGACGCCGCCAGCGCGGTCGCGCACGGCAGCAGCAGCGCCGTGTCCGCCTCGTCCCACCGCTCCCCGCGCACCCCGACCGGCCCGTCCGAGCACACGACCGGGTGCATCCCGATCGCGGGCTCGCCACTGCTGCGGAAGGTGTCCCCGCCGGAGACCAGCCGCGCCTTCTGCTCCAGGTCGAGTACCCGGTGGTCCGTTCGGTGCGCCGACTGCGGTGCGCTGGAAGTGAGTTGAGGTGGCATGGAGAGCTGGGTCATCCCTTCGTGGCTCCTTGCATGATGCCGTCGATGATCTGGCGGCCCATCAGGAGGAATGCGACGAGAACGGGCGCGCTGGCGACCAGGGCGCCGGTGAGGACGAGCGAGTAGTCCTTGATGTAGCCGCTGGCCAGCTCGGAGAGGGTGAGCTGGACGGTCGGGTTCTGCTGGGTCATGACGACCTTGGGCCAGTAGAAGTCGTTCCAGGCGGCCATGAAGGTGAGCATCCCGAGCACGCTCATCGCGGGGCGGGCGGCGGGCAGCACGACGTGCCAGACCAGGCCGCGGGTGCTGCAGCCGTCCATCCGGCCCGCGTCGAGGAGTTCGTCGGGGACGGCGCCGATCAGGTACTGGCGCATGAAGAACAGGCCGAAGGCGTTGGCGGCGGCCGGGACGATCAGGGCCTGGAGGTGGTCGGCCCAGTGGAACCAGTTGGCCATCATGATGTACAGCGGGATGATGCCCAGCTGGGTGGGGACCATCATGGTGGCGACCACCGAGGCCAGCAGCGTGTTGCGGCCGCGGAAGCGGAGCTTGGCGAAGGCGAAGCCGCCCAGGGTGCTGGTCAGGACCACGCTGGCGGTGACGGTGGTGGCCACGATCAGCGAGTTGACCATCGCCAGGCGCAGGTCGGTCTGGGCGAACACCTGGGTGACGTTGTGCCAGAGCCGGCCGCCGGGCAGCAGCACCGGGGGCATCCGGTGGATCTCGGTGTTGGTGCGGGAGGCCGCGACCAGCGTCCAGTACAGCGGGAAGAGCGAGAGCAGCACGGCGGCGCCGAGGACGACGTACACGCCGCGTCCGGCGGTCAGCTGCCGGGTGCTCCTGGGCCGGCGGCGGCGGAGCAGGGCGGGGGTGGTCATTCGGCACCTCGCATCCGGCGCGCGGCCAGGAAGTTGACGACCGCGACCAGCACGATCAGTAGGAACATCGCCCACGAGATCGCCGCGCCGTAGCCGTACTTGAAGCGGCCCCAGAACTGGTTGTACGAGTACAGGGCCAGGGTCTGGAACTGGTGCTGGGAGCCGCCGGTGGTCGGGTCCTGCTGCTGGCTGAAGAGCATCGGCTCGCCGAAGAGCTGGAGCGCGCCGATGGTGGAGACGATGACGGTGAACAGGATCGTCGGGCGCAGCATCGGGATCGTGATGGAGCGGAACTGCCGCCAGCGGCTGGCCCCGTCCAGCGCGGCCGCCTCGTACAGCTCGAAGGGGACGGACTGCATCGCGGCGAGGTAGAGCAGCGCGTTGTAGCCCGTCCAGCGCCAGGTGACGATCGCGGCGATCGCGGACCAGGAGGAGAGGGTGCCGGCCTGCCAGTCGACGTGGTCGACGCCGAACAGCGACAGGAACCAGTTGACCATGCCGAAGTCGCGGCCGAACAGCTGGACGAAGATCAGCGTGACGGCGGCCACCGAGGTGACGTTCGGCAGCAGGACGCCCAGGCGCATCAGGGTGCGGCCGCGCATCCGGTAGTTGAGCAGGTGGGCCAGGCCGAGCGCGAGCAGCAGCTGCGGGAGGGTGGCGAGCACGCCGATGCCCAGGGTGTTCTTGACGGCGTTCCAGAAGAACGGGTCGTCCAGCAGTTTGCGGTAGTTCTCGAAGCCGACCCACTGGCCCTCGCTGCCCGGGCGGTCGGCGCGCCAGGCGGTGAACGAGACGTAGCCGGTGTACAGCATCGGGAACAGGCCGAAGACGCCGAAGACCACGAAGAACGGCGAGAGGTACAGGTAGGGCGAGACGGTGCGGTCGAGCCGGTGCCAGCGGTGGCCGGCGGTGCGGGCGGGGGCGCGGGCGCCGCGGACGGCGGCGGTCGGTGCGGCCAAGGGGAGCTCCCTGGGGCAGAAGCAGAGGAGGAGGTGGGCGGTGGCGCGGTGCCGGTGCGGCGTCAGGTCCGCACCGGCACCGCGGGTCTGTGGGGGCGGGGCGTCAGTTGACGATGTTGTCGACGTCCGCGAGGGCCTTCTTCCAGGCGCCCTCCGGGTCGGCCTGGCCCTGCTCGACGGAGGTCAGCGCGTTGCCGAGGGCGGTGCCGATCTCCGCGCCGTGCGCGCCGAGCGGCTGCGGGTTCAGGTCGCGGGCCGACTGCGAGAAGATCTTGCCGGTCGGGGCGTTGTTGAACAGCGGGTCGGTGTGCTCGGCGATGTCGGGCTGGGTCCACAGCGCCTGGTCGGAGGGGAAGTAGCCCTTCTCCTTGAACAGCCGGGCCTCCTGCTCGGGGGCGGTGAGCCACTTGGCCAGCTCGGCGGCGGCCTTGGTGTGCTTGCCGGACTTCGGGACGGACAGGTAGGAGCCGCCCCAGTTGCCGCCGCCGCCGGGGATCCGGGCGATGTCCCACTTGCCGCCGTCGGTGGGCGGGTTGGCCTTGAACTCGTAGCTCATCCAGGCCGGGCAGGCGACGGTGGCGAACTGGCTCTTCTGGAAGCCGGTGTCCCAGGCCGGGGTGAAGGCCTGGATGCCCGCGGACTCGCCGTCCTTGATGGCGCCGGCCACCAGGTCGAAGGACTGCTTGACGGCCGGGTTGGTGGTGACCACGACCTTGCCCTCGGCGTCGTAGACGCCCTGCGGGGCCTGGGCCAGGATCGCGCTGAACAGGTTGCCGCCGCTGTCGAACCAGCGGGCGTCCTTGTTCGGGCTGTTGGCCAGGAACTGCTTGCCCGCGGCCAGGTAGGACGGCCAGTCCTTCATCAGCGCGGCGACCGCCTCGCGGTCGGTGGGCAGGCCCGCGGCCTGGAACAGGTCGCTGCGGTAGCACAGCGCCATGCCGCCCATGTCGGTGCCCAGGCCGAACAGCACCTTGCCGTCGGGGCTGGAGGCGGGGGCGGTCTTGGACGGCACCCACTGGTCCTTGCTGACGCCGTTGTCCAGGAAGTTGAGGAACTTCCCGGCCTCCGGCTGGAAGCCCGCGACCTGCCCGATCTCGATCGCCTCGATGTCGGCGGTGCCGGAGCCGGCCAGCAGGTGGGCGTGCAGGTTCTGGTGGTGCGCGCCCATGTCGGCGCGGTTCTCCTTGATGGTGACGTTCGGGTGCGCCTGCTCGTACTCCTTGTACAGGTCCGCGTAGCCGAAGTCGGAGAACAGGTTCACCGTGAGGGTGACCTTGGCGTCGGGGTCCTCGTCCGCGGACGAGCCGCCGCCGCTGCCGCTGGAGCAGGAGGTCGCGGCGGTCAGGGCCAGCACCAGCAGCGCGGAGCTGGCGAGCAGGCGGCCTCTCGGGCCGGTGCGGGGCAGGGAAACGGGCATGGAACGGCTCCTCGCGGGGGATGGCATCTGAGACCCCCGGAGACGGCTCTTTGGGAGAGCGCTCTCCCGGGGTGGCATCCGGAGCTTGGTCGCTCCACCCGCCCCCCGTCAAGGGGTTGGGTTGCAGGAAATCGCTGCTGCACCGGGGTTTTGACGAAGTTTCGCTGACGAACCAGCGGTCGCCGCCCTTGACACGGATGAAACAACGGGGCAACCATCACTGGCGTAGTGAGAGAGCGCTCTCCCTGATCCGGGCACCGGCCCTCGACGGTGCCGTCCCCACCCCACCCGATCGGGAGCCCCGATGCCCGCCCCGCCCCCGCGCACCCCCAGGCCGATCCGGCCGACCACCTCCGCACCCTCGGCCCGCACCCTGGCCGCGGCCCTCGCCGCCGCCCTGGTCGCGGCCCTGGTCATGCTGCTGCCCGCCAGCCGCGCCCAGGCCGCACCCGTCCTGCTCTCGCAGGGCAAGACCGCCACCGCCTCCAGCACCGAGAACTACGGCACCCCCGCGGCCAACGCCGTCGACGGGAACACCGGCACCCGCTGGTCCTCGGCGAACACCGACCCGCAGTGGCTGCAGGTCGACCTCGGCGCACCCGCCGCGCTCAGCTCCGTCACCCTGCAGTGGGAGGCGGCGTACGCCAAGGGCTACCAGATCCAGCTGTCCACCGACGGCACCACCTGGACCACCGCGTACACCACCGCCAACGGCGCGGGCGGCACCGAGACCGTCCCGGTCACCGGCACCGCCCGCTACGTGCGGATGAACGGCACCGCCCGGGCCACCGGCTACGGCTACTCGCTCTGGGAGTTCCAGGTCTACGGCGCCACCGGCGGCGGCGACCAGGGCTGCGGCACCGCGAACGCCGCCCAGGGCAAGACCGCCACCTCCTCCAGCACCGAGAACTACGGCACCCCCGCGGCCAACGCCGTCGACGGCGACGCCGGCACCCGCTGGTCCTCGGCGGCCGCCGACCCGCAGTGGCTGCAGGTCGACCTCGGCTCCGCGCAGAGCGTCTGCGGCACCTCCGTCAGCTGGGAGAGCGCCTACGCCAAGGCGTACCGCATCCAGCTCTCCACCGACGGCACCAGCTGGACCGACGCCTGGACCACCGCCAACGGCGCGGGCGGCACCGAGAAGCAGGACTTCACCGGCACCGCCCGCTACGTCCGCCTGTACGGCACCGCCCGGGCCACCGGCTACGGGTACTCCGTCTGGGAGTTCCAGGTGTTCACCGGCGGCGGCTCCTCCACCAGCCCCAGCCCGAGCCCCAGCCCGACCCCCACGCCCACCGGCACCACCCCGCCCGGCAACTGGACCACCGTGTTCAGCGACAACTTCGCCGGCGGCTCCGGCAGCGCCCCCTCCGCCACCAACTGGACGGTCCGCACCGGTACCTCGGAGCCCGGCGGCGCCGCCCACTGGGGCACCGGCGAGATCCAGAACGACACCGCCAACCCCGCCAACGTCGCGATCGACGGCAACGGCCACCTCAACCTGACCGCCGTCCGCGACGGCAACGGCAACTGGACCTCCGGCCGGGTCGAGAGCAAGCGCGGCGACTTCGCCGCCCCCGCCGGCGGGCAGCTGCTGATCTCCGCGCAGATCAAGCAGCCCGGCGTCGCCGACGGCACCGGCTACTGGCCGTCCTTCCGCGCCATCGGCGCCAACGACCGCAGCGGCGGCTGGCCGAGCACCGGCGAGACCGACATCCTCGAGGACGTCAACGGCCGCAGCCAGACCTCCGCGACCCTGCACTGCGGCACCGCCCCCGGCGGCAACTGCAGCGAGTACAACGGCATGACCAGCGGACTCGCCTCCTGCCCCGGCTGCCAGAGCGACTACCACACCTACAGCCAGGTCATCGACCGCACCGTCAGCGACGAGCAGATCCGCTGGTACCTCGACGGCCGCCAGATCTGGCAGGTCAACGAGTCCCAGGTCGGCACCGCCGACTGGAAGAACGCCGTCGACCACGGCTTCAAGCTGGTCTTCAACCTCGGCATCGGCGGTTCCTTCCCCGACAGCGTCTGCGGCTGCACCACGCCCAGCGCCACCACCACCTCCGGCGGCGCGCTGTCCATCGGCACCGTCACCGTCGCCACCACCACCGGCACCGCTCCCGCGGCGCTCGTCGACCCGCCCGTCCCCACCGGCAAGAGCACCGTCAAGGTCACCGGCGGCCAGGGCAACTGGGCGCTGAGCGTCAACGGCCAGCCCTACCAGCTCAAGGGCGTCACCTGGGGCCCGGCCCAGTCCACCGCCGACGCGCACATGCGCGACCTCAAGGCGATGGGCGTCAACACCGTCCGCACCTGGGGCACCGACGCGGCCAGCAAGCCGCTGCTGGACGCCGCCGCCGCGTACGGGCTCAAGGTCGTCAACGGCTTCTGGCTCAACCAGGGCGCCGACTACGTCAACGACACCGCCTACAAGAACAGCACCCTCGACAGCATCAAGCAGTGGGTGACCACCTACAAGGACCACCCCGGCGTGCTGATGTGGGACGTCGGCAACGAGGTCATCCTCACCACCCAGGACCACGCCTACAACGGCGCCACGGTGGAGCAGGAGCGCGTCGCCTACGCCAAGTTCGTCGAGCAGGTCACCCAGGCCATCCACGCGATCGACCCCGACCACCCGGTCACCTCGACCGACGCGTACACCGGCGCCTGGCCGTACTACAAGCAGTACGCCCCCAGCCTCGACCTGCTGGCCGTCAACTCCTACGGCGCGGTCTGCAACGTCAAGCAGGACTGGATCAACGGCGGCTACACCAAGCCGTACATCGTCACCGAGTCCGGCGACGACGGTGAGTGGGAGGTCCCGAACGACGCCAACGGCGTCCCGACCCAGCCCACCGACACCCAGAAGCGCGACGGCTACACCAGGGCCTGGAACTGCATCTCCGGCCACACCGGTGTCGCGCTCGGCGCCACCATCTTCAACTACGGCACCGAGAACGACTTCGGCGGCACCTGGTTCAACCTGATCCCCGGCGGCTGGAAGCAGCCCGCGTACTACTCCGTCGCCAAGTCCTACGGCGGCAGCGCCAAGGACGGCAACACCCCGCCGGTGATGCCGAACGTCACGCTCAGCAAGACCTCGGACGTCCCGGCCGGCGGCACCTTCACGCTCAGCTCGCCCGCCACCGACCCCGACGGCGACCTGGTCCGCTACCAGCTGTACTACAGCTCCAAGTACGTGGACGGCGGCACCGGGTTCAGCCAGGTCCGCTTCACCCAGACCGGCGACGGCCAGTTCACCGTCACCGCGCCCAAGACCCTGGGCGTCTGGAAGGTCTACGTCTACGCCTACGACGGCCACGGCAACGTCGGCATCGAGTCCAAGTCCTTCCGGACCGTCGCCCCCACCCCCAGCGGCACCAACGTCGCCAAGGGCAAGACCACCACCGCCTCGACCTACCAGGCCGTCGGCAACGGCGCCCCCTACCCGCCGTCCAACACCACCGACGGCAACTGGTCCACCCGGTGGGCCAGCGAGTGGGCCGACCCGCAGTGGCTCCAGGTCGACCTGGGCCAGAGCACCTCGTTCAAGCACGTGCAGCTCGGCTGGGAGTCCGCGTACGGCAAGGCGTACCAGATCCAGACCTCCAACGACGGCACCAACTGGACGACCGTGTACACCCAGGCCAACGGCACCGGCGGCATCGATGACATCGACGTCAACGGCAGCGGCCGCTACGTCCGGGTCACCATGACCCAGCGCGGCACCGCCTACGGCTACTCGATGTACGAGTTCGGCGTCTACGCCTGACGGCTGCCCGAGCGAGGGGCGCCCGGCCCGTACCACCGGACCGGACGCCCCCCACCCCCCCACAGACCCCCGGTGCCGCGCGGCAGGGAGCGCCGCGCGGCACCGGGCCCCCCACCCACCCTTCCTCTCCCGGAGGTCCGATGAAACACCGCACGTCGCGCGGCGCGCCCCACCGCACCGCGCTCGCCGGCACCGTCGCCGCGATCCTCGCGGCCGGCGCCCTCACCGGGGGCGTCCTCGCCCAGCAGGCGGTCGCCGCCTCCGACCCGCTGATCAGCCAGTCCAAGCCGGTCACCGCCTCGTCCGTGGAGAACGCCAGCTTCCCCGCCGCGGCCGTCGCCGACAACAACCTCGCCACCCGCTGGGCCAGCGCCTGGACCGACTCCCAGTGGGTCCAGATCGACCTCGGCGGCACCGCGAGCATCAGCCACGTCGAGCTCGACTGGGAGGCCGCGTACGCCAGCGGCTACCAGCTCCAGACCAGCAACGACGCCACCACCTGGAACACCGTCTACACCAAGGCCAACGGCACCGGCGGCACCGAGCAGATCGACCTCGCCGGGAGCGGCCGGTACATCCGGCTCAACCTCACCAAGCGGGGCACCGGCTACGGCTACTCGGTGGAGGAGTTCAAGGTCTACGGGCAGGTCGCCACGTCCGGCGGCGGCTCCGGCTACGTCCTGGCCAACCCCCAGGTCACCGGCGCCACCCCGGCCACCGGCAACCCGGCGCACGCCTACTTCCACGAGTTCCAGGCGAACTGCACCGCCACCCGCGACCTGCCCGACGACCCGATCGTCTACCCGGGCAAGCCCGGCGCCTCCCACATGCACACCTTCATGGGCGCCACCAACACCAACGCCAACTCCACGCTGGAGTCGTTGCAGGCCAGCACCACCAGCTGCCTCGCCCCCGGCGACAAGTCCGGCTACTGGATGCCCACCATGTACGACGGCAACACCCCCGTCGACCCGGTCGGCCTGCAGACCATCTACTACAAGAGCGGCATCAACGACTACACCGCCGTCCGCCCCTTCCCGGCCGGCCTGCGGTTCGTCGTCGCCAGCCCCACCGACAGCGCCACCGACTTCGCCACCCACCCCGGGTACGTGGCCGGCTGGGAGTGCGGCAACAGCTACCGCACCTCCGACCTGCCCACCGAGTGCCCCGGCGGCGGCCAGGTCGGCATCCGCTTCCAGGCCCCCAGCTGCTGGAACGGCCTGTACCTGGACACCCCCGACCACAAGAGCCACATGGCTTACCCGATCGAGGGCGTCTGCCCGGCCGACCACCCGGTCGCGCTGCCGATGATCGAGTTCAAGGTGGCCTTCCCGGTCAACCTGGACCACCTCGCCCAGCTCCACCTCTCCAGCGGACGGGGCTTCTCCTTCCACTACGACTTCTTCAACGCCTGGGACGCACCGACCCTGGCCGCGATGGTCAACCACTGCATCGTCGGCGGCCTCCAGTGCAACGCCCGGGGCTACGACGAGAACCAGCCCGGTAAGGGCGCGGCGCTCAACGAGCAGTACCTTCTGCCGTAAGCCCTGAGTCGCACGCCCTGAACGCGAACACCGGCCCCGCCGCCACGGACCCCACATCCGGCGGCGGGGCCGGCCCGCGCCCCACCCCCACGGAGGACCACCGATGAGGCTTCGCCGCACCGCCGCGCTGCTCCTGCTGCCCCTGCTCGCCGCCACCGCCGCCGGCTGCGGGTCCGGCACCGGCCCCGGCGCCGACAGCGCACCCCCCGCCGCGAGCTCGCCCGCCGCGGCGCCCTCGTCCAGCGCGCCCGACCGGCCCTCCGACGCCACCTCGATGATCTGCAACCCGTACTTCCGGCAGGAACTCGCCGGGGCGCTCGGCACCGACATCGTCCAACCCCTCGCCCCCACCTGGGAGAAGCGCGTCTACCGCTGCGAGTACCGCTACGCCCAGGGCAGCATGGCGCTCTCCGTCAAGGAACTGCCCGACGCCGCCACCGCCCTCGCCCAGTACGACGGCCTGCGCGGCAGCGCCGGGGCCGTCACCGACCTGAACGGCCTCGGCGAGGCCGCGTACAAGCGCGCCGACGGAACCACCGTGGTGCGCAAGGACAGCTTCGTGCTCACCGTCGACGTCGCCGAGCTGCCCGAGACCTTCGGCACCCCGCCGCGCAGCCGCGCCGACGTCGCCGTGATGACCGCCACCACCGTCATGATCTGCTGGCAGGAGCACAGTTCGTGACCGGACGCGGTCCCGGGCGGCCGCTGCCGACCGGGCACGACCGGGGGAGCGCCCCCGGCCGCGCCCGGCTCGGGCACGCCCCGGAGCGCGTCCGCGGAACCGGTACCGACCAGGCTTTGGAACGTGCTGGGAGAGCGCTCTCCGAGCGTGCTATAAAGGGCCTCATGAGCAGCGAAGCCCTCAAGCGCGCCACCACCCTGGAGGACGTGGCGCGGGTCGCGGGCGTCTCCCGGGCCACCGTCTCCCGCGTCATCAACGGCGTCCGCAACGTGGACCCCGCCATCCAGGACGCCGTCCGCCAGGCCATCAGCCGCACCGGCTACGTCCCCAACAGTGCCGCCCGCTCGCTGGTCACCCGGCGCACCGGCGCCCTCGCCCTGGTCATCTCCGGCAGCGACGTCCCCGAGACCCCCGACCACCACGTCGGCGGCGAGATCTTCGCCGACCCCTTCTTCGGACGCGTCGTCAGCGGCGTCTTCACCGGCCTGCGCCCGCTCGACCTGCACCCCGTCCTGATGCTCGCCGACAGCGCCGAGGCCCGCGACAAGGCGCTCACCTACCTCCGGCAGGGCAACGCCGACGGCGCCATGGTCGTCTCCACCCACAGCCGCGACCCGCTCCCCGCCCAGCTCCTCGCCGCCGGGATCCCCACCGTCCTGTTCGGCCGCCCCCCGACGCCGCTCTCGCTCTCCTGCGTCGACCTCGACAACCGCGAGGGCGGCCGGATCGCCGCCGACCACCTGCACGCCCGCGGCCGCCACCGGGTCGCCGCCGTCTCCGGCCCGCTCGGCGTCCGCGCCGCCCGCGACCGCCTCTCCGGCTTCCGGGAGGCCATGGCCGACCACGGCATCCACCAACTCCCGCACGTCGAAGGCGACTTCACCCGCGAGGACGGCGAGCGCGCCATGACCTCGCTGCTGCGCCGCTACCCCGACCTGGACGGCGTCTTCGCCGCCAACGACCTGATGGCCCAGGGCGCCCTCGCCGTCCTCGCCGAGCACCGCCGCCGCGTCCCCGAGGACATCGCCGTGATCGGCTTCGACGACTCCTCCGCCGCGACGGCCGGCCGCCCCCACCTCACCACCGTCCGCCAGCCGGTCGAGGAGATGGCCGCCGAGATGACCCGCGTCCTGCTAGACCACCTCGCCCGGCCCGGCCGCGCCGCCACCACCGTCCTGTTCGAACCGACCCTGATCGAGCGCCAGTCCGCCTGAACGGCGGTGCGGCTGAACGGCGGCCCGTCCGGCACCCCGCCGGTCCTCGCCGTCCAGGGGCGGGCCACAATCGGCGGCATGGACGTCCTCGAACTGCTGGAGAGCGCCGGACTGCTCGCCCCCGGCGCCGCCGCCGACCCGAACGACCCCACCGTCCTGGAGATCTGGGACCTCCTCGCCCACGACGGCTGGGAGACCGTCCTCACCCTGCTGGAGGAGCCCGGCACCAACCCGCCGATCCCGCCCCGGACCTGGGCCGACCTCGCCACCGCCGCCGAGCGGCTCCACCTCCCGCACAGCGCCGCCTGGTGCCACTGGCGGCACTACGAAGCCCGCCACGACCTGGTCATCCGCGCCGAACTCACGCTGCTGCCCGCCGGGGAGGGTCGGCGCAAGACACCCTTCGCCGGAGCGGGCGTCATGCGCCCGCTGTGGGACATCGGCCAGCGCACCCCCGACGGCGGACCGAACCTCGCAGTCGGCTTCCTCTGGGTGGAGCACACCCCCACCCTGGGCCCCGGCGAACGCGCCACCGTCCGCCTCCTGGCCCTCGCCCCCGACCGCTGGCGCGACCTGCGCCCCGGCGACCGGATCGCCATGCACGAGGGCCGTCCCGTCGCCGGAACGGCCGTCGTCCTGGAGGCCCGCCGGGTGTACGGCTCGTGCTGAGCCGGGCGGCGGATCAGCCGCCGTTCTGGGCGATGGTGACGATCTGGTAGACGATGAAGGCCACCGCTCCGGCGCTCAGCAGCATGATCAGCGGGCCCATCTTTCGGTTGTCGCCGAGCACCAGGAGGCTGCGGGCGTCCTGGCCGTTGCGGGCCATCTCCTCGACGACGGCGCGGTTGCGGGCGGTGTAGTGGGTGGCGACGCCGCGGAAGTCCACGAACAGGGCCAGGCCGAAGCAGAAGAAGCCGAGCGGGATCAGGCCCAGCACGATGAAGATCAGCACGGCGGTGAGGATCGCAGCGGAGACCGGTTGCCGTCCAGGGGTTCTGGTTGAAATTTTGCCCGTCGGTGTGCGATCGAGCCGGGGCGGCGGCGGCCGACGGCCGCCCGCGGGGGAGTGGTCACCAGGCGGGGGCGATCAGCTTCCCGGTGGCGGCGTCGCGGACGGTGATGGCCTCGACCGGGCACATCTCGGCGGCCTCGGTCAGTTCCGCGAAGCCCTCGGTGGCCGGGCGGGTGGGGGTCGCGCGGCCGTCGGGGGCGAGGGCGAGGTCGGCGGGGGCGGTGCGGGCGCACAGGCCGCTGCCGATGCAGCGGGAGCGGTCGACCGTCACGACCAGCTTCGGGGCGTCGCTCACCAGGCCACCTCCAGGCGCAGCGGGCTGCGGGTGACCAGGCCGGTGCGCCACTCGATGCGGTCGACGGGCGTGGCCAGGTGCAGGCCGGGCAGGGCGCGGGCGAGGTGGTGCAGGCCGAGTTCGAGCTCCATCCGGGCCAGCCAGGCGCCCAGGCAGTGGTGCGGTCCGGCGCCGAAGGTCAGCGACGGGGTGCCGAGCGGGGCGAACAGGTCGAGCGGGCCCGGCGGGTAGACCTCCGGGTCGGCGTTGGCGGCCACCGCGTCGGCGGCGACGACCGCCCCCGCCGGGATGGTCACGCCGCCGATCTCCAGGTCGGCCGTGGCCCGGCGCAGCGACCCCGGCGCGGTGGTGCGGTCGCCGAGCGGGACGGTGCGCAGGATCTGCTCGGTCGCCGCGGCGGCCGCGGCCGGGTCGGCGCCGATCCGCCGCCAGGCCCCGGCCCGGTCCGGGTGCTCGGGCCTGCCCGGGCGGTCGGTGCGCTCCGGGTCGAGCAGGTAGACCAGGGCGTTGCCGAAACTGGTCATGGTGGTCTCGTGCCCGGCGATCACCAGCCCGATGGTGAGCGAGGTGATCTGGGCCTCCGTCATGCCGCCGGTCTGGTCGGCGGCCTGCACCAGCGAGCTGACCAGGTCCTCGCCCGGGTTCTTCCGGCGCTCCTGCACCAGCTGCTGCCCGAACTCGCCGAACTCCCGGATCGCCGCCCCGATCTCCTCCGCGCTGTACGCCGTGGTCGACAGCGCGTGGTCGCTCCAGCGGCCGAGCCGCTCGGTGTCCAGGCCCTCCAGCTCCATCAGCCGGCTGATCACCCGCACCGGCAGCGGCATGGTGAGCGCCCCGACCACCTCGGCCGGCGACCCCGACCCGAC
The DNA here is from genome assembly GCF_000717185.1 of Kitasatospora phosalacinea. Classification (GTDB taxonomy): domain Bacteria; phylum Actinomycetota; class Actinomycetes; order Streptomycetales; family Streptomycetaceae; genus Kitasatospora; species Kitasatospora phosalacinea_A. Next base: position 40,789 of record NZ_JNYE01000056.1, read on the forward strand.
CAGCTCGCCCACCAGCTCCCGCACCACCCCGTCCACCCAGGGCCGCCAGCGCTCGATCGCCCGTGGCGTGAAAGCGCGCTGGACGGTGCGGCGGATCGCCTGGTGCTCCGGCCCGTCGCTGTTCAGGATCGAGGACGGGTCGTCCAGGATGTTCGGCGTCAGCGTGATCGGCGGGGCGTCCGGCGCGTACAGCGGGGCCCGGCCCAGGTCCGGGTGGGCGAGCGCCTGCCGGACGTCCGCGTGCCGGGTCAGCACCCACACCGGCGTACCGGTCGGCAGCACGGCCAGCCGGGGCGGACCGGCCTCGGCCCGCGGCAGGCAGTGCAGCGGCACCAGCGGCTGGGCGCCGGGGCTGCCGGGGGCGTCGGTGGTGGCGTCGGTGGTCATCCGTCCTCCTGGCAGAGCAGTTGCAGGACCGGGGACACCGCCGGGCGGCAGCCCCTCACCACCGACCGTAAGCGGACGACCCCGCCCGCGAGTAGGACGCAAACCAGCCACCGGCGGGGCGGACGGGGAGGGCAACTGTCGTTCGAAGGGCGGAAGTTGGTGCGGACCGGCGAGGCGGTGCCGATCCGCCGCCGATCTGCCGCCGACTCGCCGCCGGGGCGTCAGTCGGCGACCACGGCCAGCGCCTCGACCTCGATCAGCACCTCCGGCCGGAACAGCGCCGCGACCTGGACGGCCGAGCTCGCGGGCGGCCGCGCGGTGTCCACGTGCTCGTCGCGGGCCTTGCGGACGGCGGGCAGGTACGCCACGTCGGTGACGAAGACGGTGAACTTCACGACGTCCGGGAACCCGGCCCCGGCCGCCGCCAGGCAGCGCCGCAGGTTCTCGAACACCTGCCGGGCCTGCGCCTCCGGATCGCCCGCGCCGACCAGCTCGCCCCGCTCGTCGAACGCGACCTGCCCGGAGACCTGGACCAGCCGCCCCGTCCCGGTGACGACCTGCGTGTAGCCCGTGCCCGGTGCGACGCCCGGCGGCTCGGTGATGTGGGTGAGGTGAGGAGAGTTCATGGCGGCCATCCTCACCCGTACCGGGCGCCGGGCGCACGCGATTTCCGGCGGTGCAGGTGCGGGTGCAGGTGCAGGTGCGGGTGCGGGTGTGGGGACGGGGGCGGTGCGGGGGCGGGCAGGGGCCGTTCGCGGTCAGGGCACGACCTCGGGCAGCGGGCGGAGGAACGGGCGGTCGGCGGACGGGAGTTCGGCGAGCGGACCGGCCGCGCGCAGCACCACGTCCAGCACGGCGTCCGGGTCGCAGGCGTAACCGCCGCTCGCCCAGGCCGCGTTGGCCTCGACCACCGCCCAGCCCCGCCCGGTGCGGCCGAGGTCGACCACGGCGGCGCTCGGCAGTGCGGCGGGACCGGACGCCGCGGCCAGCACCTCGGCGGCGAACGCCAGCAGCTCCGGGCCGTCCGCCCCCGGCCCGGCCACCGCGAGCTCGCCGTCCAGGGCGTAGCGGGACGCGGCGCGCACCGCGCCGTCCAGGACGAACAGGCGGAACTCGGCGTCGAACCGGACCACCTCGCTGACCAGCACCGGCGTGTCGCCGTCCAGCAGCTCCGGCCCGGGCAGGGCGGCGCCGTCCGGATACACCCGGGCGGCGAAGTGCTTGTCGGCCGGGGTCTTCACGAAAGCCGGGCCGGACAGCCGACGCGCCTCGGCCAGCGTCCCCAACTCCACCCGGCGGCCGGTCAGTTCGCGCGGCAGCGCGGCCAGCCAGCCGTCGGACGGCTCCACCGGGCCGAGCCCCAGCTCCCGCCCCACCGCATCGGCGAACAGCGGCCCGCCGTACAGGTGGACCGGCGCCCCCGCCAGCTCCCGCGGAGCGCGCCAGGACGGCGCCGTGAACGCCCGCAGCCCGCGCCGCCCGGCGGCGGTGCGCAGTTGCAGGCCGGTCTCGTTGACGCGGGGCGCGAGGAGCAGGACGGGAGTCGGCATGCCGGTGATCATGCCGCGCGGCGCGTTGCCCCGGCCAGCGGTTTTCGCTCCGCGTACCCGCTCCGCTCGGGCAGGGTGATCGGCAGTCGGGCGTGCCGCAACGTGTCGGCGGCGGGCGCCGCGGGCGCGGAGGGGGCGGCAGGGGAGCGGGGTCAGTCGGTGGCGGCGGGGAAGAGCTGCTGGACGGCCCTGACCACGGCGGCCCGGCGGTCGGCCAGGAAGGCGGCGCGCTGCTCCTCGTCCGCGGGCAGGAACTCGGACTGGCCGGCCCAGGCGGTGGCGAGCTGGTTGAGCAGCACCAGGACGTCCAAAGGGTCCCAGGACGGGTCGAGGCGGCCCGCCCGCTGGGCCAGGCGCAGCTGCTCGGTCTTGTGCCGCACGGTGGCCCGCACCGGGTCGTCCGCCGCGTCCGCCCCGTCCGTCGCGTCCGGGGGCAGCTCCAGGCGGCCCCAGGACATCAGGCGCAGCCGGTCCGGGTGCGCGGAGAAGTAGTCGTGGAGGCGGCCCGCGTACGCCGGGAGGTCGGTCGGGTCGAGCCGGGTCGCCTCGGCGACGGCCGTCAGCTCGGTGGCGGCGACGGTCGCGTACAGCTCCTCCTTGCTGCGGAAGTACGCGTACAGGCGCTCCTTGCTGGTGCGGGCGGCCTTGGCGATGCGTTCGATCCGGGCGCCCGCGATCCCGTGCCGGGCGAACTCGGCGGTGGCCGCGGCGACGACGCGGTCGCGGGTCGAGTCGGCTCCGGGCGGGGGTGTCATGCCTCCACCGTACCGGACCGAACCGGACGGTTCGGCTCCGCCGTACCGCGGCGCCGCCCCGGGGTGCCCCGCGCGCCCGGGGGCGGTTTGCCGACGGTCCGTCATCTCGCCACGTCAGGAGCCGAGTTGATCGGTGTGCTGACCAACTCGCTCGCCCCCGCCGGGGTATGGCGTCGGACCGCCCGGCTCCCTATGGTCTAGTCCATGTGGACGAGATCACGTACGGGCGGCCGCCTGGGAGCCGTCGGGTTCGCGCTGGCCCTGGCCCTGGCCGGGACGACGGCGGGAGCGGAGGCGGCCGCGGCCGCACCCGCCGAGCGGCCCCCGCGGCCGGTGTGGACGGACTGCCCGGCCGACCCCTCGGGCGCGCCGGTCGACCCGGCGCTGCGCTGCACCACGGTGCGGGTGCCGCTGGACTACGGCGCGCCGCACGGGCGGACGATCGAGATCGCGGTCTCCCGGCTGGCCACGGCCAAGCCCGGCCTGCGGCGCGGCATCCTGGTGCACAACGGCGGCGGCCCCGGCGTCGCCAGCCTGCACCTGCCCGGCGCAGCGGCCGCCGGGTACCCGCGCGAGGTGCTGGACCGCTACGACCTGGTGGGCTTCGACCCGCGCGGCGTCGGCCACAGCACCCCCGTGACCTGCGGACGTACCCCCGCCGAGGTGCCCTGGCAGAAGGTCTTCCCGTTCCCCGCCCCGGACGGCTCGATCGCCCCGAACGTGCGCTTCGCCCGCGACCTGGCCCGCGACTGCCTCACCGCGGGCGGCGACCTCGTCCGGCACCTGACCACCGCCGACACCGCCCGCGACCTGGACCGCGTCCGGGCCGCCCTCGGCGAGCCGAGGATCTCCTACCGGGCCGCCTCCTACGGCACCTACCTGGGCGCGGTGTACGCCCAGCTCTTCCCCGGCCGCACCGACCGCTTCGTCCTCGACGGCAACGTCGACCCCAACACCACCTGGCAGGAACGGCTCGCCTCCTGGGACGACGGCGGCGAACTGCGCTTCGCGGACTTCGCCGCCTGGGCCGCCGCCCGCGACGCCGACCTGCACTTCGGCGCGACGCCCGCCGCCGTCCGCGCCAACTACCTGGCGCTGGCCGCGGAACTCGACCGCGCCCCGGTCGACCACCCGGTGGCCGGACCGGTCGACGGCAACCTGTGGCGCACCCTGTACCGCCTCGACTCGTACCACACCGCGCTGTTCCCGGAGATCGCCGACTGGTGGAGCTACCTGGCCGCCGACGGCGCGGGCCCCGTCCCCTACTGGTGGCTCGCCAAGGGCGACACCCCCGGCGTCCCCGCGGACAACGACGTGGCGGCCCTCGTCGCCGTCCTGTGCAACGACACCCCTGCCGACCGCGACCCCGCCCGCTACCAGCGGGCCGTCACCGCCAGCCGGGCGCGCAACCCGCTGGCCGCGGGCATGGGCGCCAACATCTGGCCCTGCGCGTTCTGGCCCGCCCCCGCCGAACCCGCCGTCCGGGTCACCGACCGGGGCCCCGCGAACATCCTGCTGCTGCAGACCACCCGCGACCCCGCCACCCCCCACGCCGGGGCCCTGGAGATGCGCTCCGCACTCGGCCGACGGGCCGTGATGGTCACCGTCGAGGGCGGCAACCACGGCGCCTACGACCCGGCCACGCCGTCCTGCGCGGTCCGCGCCGCCGACCGCTTCCTGGCCACCGGCGCCCTCCCCGCCCACGACCTCGGCTGCCGACCCGACCCCGCCCCGACCCCCTCCGGCTGACGGCCGCTCAGAGCGCGCGGCGCATCACCAGGCGCGGCCAGCGGTCCAGGCCGTGCGCCGCCTCCCGGGCCCGGACCTCGCGCAGGCCGGGCCCGAGGGCGTCCTCCGGTACCGGACGGAAACCGCAACGGGCGTAGTACGGGGCGTTCCACGGGACGTCGGCGAAGGTGGTGAGGGTCAGCGCCGCGACGCCCTCGGCCGCGGCCCGCGCCGCCGCGCACTCCAGCAGCGACCGGCCGACGCCCCGGCGGGCGTACGAGGGGTGCACCGAGACCTGCTCGACGTGCAGCGCCCCGTCGACCCGCTCCGCGACCAGGTAGGCCACGGGGCGGTCGTCGTCGTCCACCGCGGCCCAGGCCAGGCCCGCGTCCAGGAAGGCCGTCAACTCCGCGACGGAGAAGGGCTCGTCGTCCGCGACCTCGTCCATCCCGACCTCGCGGAAGCAGCCCCCGGCCGCCCGCTCGATCTCCTGGAGCAGCGGCAGCTCCCCGGCCCGGACCTCACGTGTGCGCATCACCCCATTGTGCGCGACCGGGGCCGGGCCCGGGACCGGTCCCGGTCCCGGTTTCGGTCCCGGTCCCGGTTTCGGTCCCGGGGGCCGCGGGGGCGGGTGTCAGTGCTCGGCGTTGCCGCGGACGCGCTTCAGGACCTCGGGCGGGAGGTTCTCGTCGACGCCCGTGCCGATGACGACGATCAGGTGCTCCTCGTCGGACCACATGCAGGTGACATCCTCGTCGGCCCGCTCCCGCGGGCTGTCGTCCGGGTCGTACGAGTCGCAGTACATCGTGCCGCCCAGGGTCGACTCGACGAGGTGCGGGGCGTCGCTCTCGTCGGAGGAGGACGCGATCATCCGGGCGATCCGCTCCTGGAACCCCGGCCCGGGCTTGCCGATCACCACGCTCCACCGCGCCTCGCGGTCACTGCCCCCGAACGGGCTGTCGGCCTCGGCCTCCGGCACCGCGCCGTACGCCGCCGCCTGGACGTCCTGCACGCCCATCATGGTCATGCTCGAACTCATGTCCTCCCAGTCCGGGAAGTCGCCCTTCGCCGAACTGGCCCGCAGCTTCTCGCCCTCCACCGAACCCGGGAGGTGCGGGGCGCTGTCGCCACCGAACAGGGTGCTCCCCAGCAGGACCAGGCCGCCCACCACCACGACCGCGCCCACGCCCAGCGCGATCCGCTTGCGCCGGACCAGCACCGCCGGGTCGACCGGCGGACCGGCGGGCAGCGCCGGGTAGACGGGCGCGCCGGGTGCACCGGGCGCGCCGGGTGCACCGGGCGCGCCGGGCGGGCCGGGAGGCGCAGCGGGCGGGGCGGGCGGCAGTCCGGGGGCCGCGAACGGTGCGGCGGACTGCGGGGCGTACGGCGGGGCCGGCTGCGGGGCCGGGGGAGCGGGCGGGGGAGCGACGGGCGCGGTCGGCACGGTCGGCGGGGGAGCCTTCTCGAACGAGGGCGCACCCCCGCCCGTGCCGCTCGTCCCGCCGGGAGCAGCCGGAGCAGCCGGAGCAGCGGCGGCAGCGGGCGTGCCGTCCGCCAGGCGGAGCGACTGCGCCAGCGCCGAGTTGAAGCCGAGCACCTCGTCGACGGCCTCGACGAGCGCGGCGCGGGCCGCGGTGTCCTGCGGTGCGGCCCCGGCAGCCGTCAGCGCCTGCTGCCAGCGCGGCAGCCGCTGTAGTTCGTGGCGCACCCGGGCCAGTGACTCCGCGTCCAGGGCTGCCGGAGCGGCCCCGTCCGGCTGCAGCAGCGCGTCGACCACGACGTCGGCCGACACGGCCCCGTCCCCCGAAACCATCGTCAATCTCCTGTCCGAGAGGTTGAATTCGACCACCAATGTGGCAGCGTCCGGTCACCACCTGCACCGGTGCGCGGGAAAGGAGACGGAACCGCAACCCGGACGGTTGCACCACCCCCGGCCCGGGCGCCCCCGGCCCGGGCCCCGCTCAGGCGCCCGGCCCGGGCTCCGCGGCCAGGCGGCCGGAGCGGACCGCGGCCAGCAGCGCCGCGTGGTCGGCCTCCGACTGGTCGGCGTAGGCGACCGCGAACCGGGCCACGGCGTCGTCCAGGCGGTCGTCCTTGCCGCAGTACCCGGCGATCAGCGCCGCGTCCGCGGTGTGGGCGTGGGCGCGGGCCAGCAGCGCACCGGTGAGGCGGCCGTAGTCGTCGAGCTGGGCGGGGGTCAGCGCGGCCGGGTCGACACTGCCCTTGCGGTTGCGGAACTGCCGCACCTGGTACGGCAGTCCGGCGACACTGGTCCAGCCCATCAGCGGGTCGGACACCACCTGCATGCGCTTCTGCCCGAGCACCACCCGCCGCCCCTCGTGCCCGCCCCCGTCCGGCAGCGGGAACCCGGCCCGCACCAGGTGCGGCAGCAGCACCGACTCCCGGGCCTCCTTCACCTGGAGCACCAGCGGCCCGCCCTTGCGGTCGGTCAGCAGCACCACGTACGAACGGGTGCCGACACTGCCGGTGCCCACCACCCGGAACGCCACGTCCTGCACCCGGAACCGGGCCAGCAGCGGGTGCAGCTCCGCCGGGACGGTGTGCCGATAGGACGCCAACGAGCCCGCCACCAGCTCGGCCTGACGGTCCGTCACCTCGCTCAGGACCGGCGGCGCCGCGACGAACCGCCAACCCCCGTCCCCGGTACGGACGGTGGAGCGCGCCGCGAACTTCGCCCCGGTGTTGCGCAGCGCCTTCGCCGACACCGCCGCCAGCAGCTCGCTCAGCTCGTGCGCACCCGCGAACTCCACCAACTGGTGCTCCGCGATGGCGTCCCAGGCGTTCCAGGCGTCCAGTACCGGGAGCTTCGCCAGCTGCCGCACCGTCCGCCGGTACGTCGCCGCTGCGTCGAACGCGGCCTGGCGGCAAGCGAATTCGTCCGCCCCGGCCTGCCGTCCCGCCAGCACCAGGCTGGCCGCCAACCGCTTCAGGTCCCACTCCCACGGGCCCGGGACGGTCTCGTCGAAGTCGTTCAGGTCCAGCGCCAACCGGCCCCGGGCGTCCCCGTACAGGCCGAAGTTGGCCGCGTGCGCGTCCCCGCACAGCTGCGCCGCGATCCCGCTGACCGGAGTGGTCGCCAGGTCGTGCGCCATCAACCCCGCCGTACCGCGCAGGAACGCGAACGGCGAGGCCGCCATCCGCCCCACCCGCAGCGGCACCAGGTGCGGCAGCCGGCCCACGTTCGCCGACTCCACCGCCGCGACCACCTCCGGACGCGACGCCGAGAGCACCAGCCGGGCGTGCGACTCCAGCGGCACCCGCTCGCGCAGCAGCTTGCCGCGCCGCTTCGGGCCGTCCGCGAGCGCGAGGCCCGCCAGCTCCAGCAGCGCCGCCGACGGGCGGCCCGGCGCCGCGGAGGCGTCCCCCGCGAACCCCTCGACCGCGAACTCCCTGGACAGCGGCAGCAGTTCCGCCGCCCCCGAAGCCTCCGGGCCCTCCGGACCCTCCACCCGGACCTCGACCGCCGACACCCGCACTCCCCTCCGACCACGGCAGGGGCCACCCCCACCAGCGGTGACGCTACCCGGCCGGACGGACGCCGACGCCGCCGGGTCCGCCCACCGGACCGCGCCGCGCCACGGCCACCCGCCCACCGGGCGGCACTAGTAGGGCTTGGTCAGGTTGATTTTGATTGGGCGTGTCTGTTGGCGGTGGTGTGTCGTTGAGGACGTGTGACACCTGGGGAGATGGCTGAG
>NZ_JNYE01000057.1 GCF_000717185.1 Kitasatospora phosalacinea
GCCGCTACGAACGCAAGGGCACCCACTTCGCGGCCTTCGCCACCATCGCCGCCACCCTCATCTGCAATCGCAGAATCACCAAATGAGATGACTTCTAAGAGCTGTCCCGTAATCGATCTTTGAGGGTCGCGGGCGAGACCGGGTCGATCGTCGATTGCGCTGGGCTACGCGGCCTGGATGAGGTTGTGCAGGCGGGCGATGCCGAGCATGGCGTGGTGGACGCCGTCGCCCTTGAGGCGGCAGTCGCGGAGGATCTTCCAGGTCTTCATCCGGGCGAAGACATGCTCGACGCGGGCGCGGACCTGCTTGTGCTCACGGTTGTGCTCGACCTGCCACTCGACCAGCTCGCCGCCGCGTGGCCTCCGGTGCGGAATGACCAGGCCGGTGCCTGGATAGCCGCCGTCGGCGATGGTCGTCGTCCGGCCGACGGCAGCCTTCGCGCCGGACTCCTCCCATGCCTTGCAGTCGTTCCGGTTGCCCGGCAGGGGCTTGCCGACCGCGACGACCAGCCGGGTGTGGGCATCGATGACGACCTGGTGGTTGGTGGAGTACCGGTAGTTCTTGGACTGCTCGGCGATCGTGTGGTCCCGGGTGGGGACCAGGGTGCCGTCCACGATCAGCACGGTGCCTCTGCGAAACCGGCTCCGTGGCTTGAGCGCGAGCATGGGCCCGACGTGGTCGATGATCCGGCCGGCCGCAGACTTGGATACCCCAAACAGCGGGGCGATCTGCCGCAGTGTCAGGTTGGTACGCCAGTATGCGGCGACCAGCAGGACCCGGTCCTCCAACGGCAGGCCCCACGGACGGCCGCGGCGCACGATGTCGGCGCCCTCGCGGCGGAGCATCGTGATCAGCTTCCGGAAGTCGCGCGGGCCCAGCCCGGTGAACGGACCTATCCATGACGGCTCCGAAGCCGTGATCGCACCAGCCACATCAAGATCATGGCACCCGGGACACGAGCGGTTCAGCTGACCGGTCGAGCAGCAGATGCCGCCGTAGCTCGGATCGCCCGGTCGGGCGGACCGGCAGTCACTTTCGGCCGCTCCAGTCGGCCGCGGACTCCCACAGGGGGTAGTCCTCGCTGCCCAGCAGTTCTTGGCCCAGGTGGTACTCGCCGATGAGTACCGCGGTGAGGAATGCTGTCGTGCCACCGGGGAAGAGGTCCCACTGCTCCAGGTCCTGGATCCAGACAACGACGGGCCACCGGTCGGGGTTGGGGTCGGCGGTGAGCCAGAAGACGTAGTTGCCCCGGTTGTCCCCGCCCCAGGGCAACAGGCCCCCCGGAGCCGGGAACATCTCGTAGGGCGGCCGATCAGAGGTCTCCGGGAACCTCGGCTCCTCATGGACCAGCTCAACCTGCTCATAGGCATCCGCCGCGTAGTCGCTGAACGCCTCGAAACCGCCCCTGTCCAGCCGCGGGATGCAGATCCCGAAGTCGAACCTGATCCTGATCTCCCCGTAGGTGTCCACCAGCCACCGGTAGTCGGCCGGGAAGAGCAGACCGTTCAGAGCCACCGCGCTCCCCTCCCACGGAACAGGGACGGGGATCGTAGACGGCGCCCCCAGAATCTCACCGAGCCGCTCCACCGCCATGCCTGCCAGCCTCTTCCTTCGTCAAGCTGCCGCGACCCGCCAGCTTCCTCAAGTGTGTCAGCAGGTCAGCCCGAACCGAACAGCAACCCGGACAGGCTGGAACGGACCACGCCGGATCCCCCTTCGCTGCCCTGCAACCAGCACGATGGAGGCGTTACGGGACAGCCCTTAGACGATCAAGCCGTGTCGGTGGGTACGGACGAGATGTCGATGACGAGGAATCCCGAGCCGGTTCCTGCAATGAGCAACCCGCCGTGCTCCGCCAGCCCATATACCTGGTCTGCCACAGGAAGCGTGTGGGCAGTTCCGGTGGCGGGGTTCCAGACCCGCACCACCCCGTCGCTGCCGCCGGTGGCCAGGCGGGGGGTGCCGTCCGGCGCGGCGAACCCTGCCATCGCGTTCAACCCGCCATCGTGGCCAGTGAGGAGCTGGCCCTCCTGCCTGCCGGTGGTGGGGTTCCAGATCCGCACCACCGTATCCCTGCCGCCGGTGACCAGGCGGGGGGTGCCGTCCGGCGCGGCGAACCCCGCCACCAACCCCACCCCGCCATCGTGGTCGGCGAGGAGCTGGCCCTCCTGCCTGCCGGTGGTGGGGTTCCAGATCCGCACCGTCTTGTCGTCGCTGCCGGTGGCCAGGCGGGGGGTGCCGTCCGGCGCGGCGAACCCCGCCGCCACGTTCACCCAGCCATCGTGGCCGATGAGAGGCTGGCCCTCCTGCCTGCCGGTGGTGGGGTTCCAGATCCGCACCGTCTTGTCCCTGCCGCTAGCGGCCAGGCGGGGGGTGCCGTCTAGCGCGGCGAACACAGCCACCGACCTCACCCAGCCATCCTCGCCGATGAGAGGCTGGTCCTCCTGGGTGGCGGTGGCGATGGCGGGATTCCAGACCCGCACCACCGTATCCCTGCCGCTGGTGACCAGGCGGGGGGTGCCGTCCGGCGCGACGAATCCCGCCACTGAGCCCACCCCGTTGATGTGGCGGGTGAGGAACTCGCCCTCCTGGGCGCCGGTGGCGAGGTTCCAAACCCCCACCGTCTTGTCGCTGCCGCCGGTGACCAGGCGGGCAGTGCCATCCGGCGCCGCGAACACCGCCAACGCCCACACCCCGGCATCGTGGCCGGCGAGGGCCTGCCCCTCCTGGGTGGCAGTGGCGGGGTTCCAGACCCGCACCACCCCGTCGCTGCCGCTGGTGACCAGGCGGGGGGTGCCGTCCGGCGCGGCGAACCCCGCCACCGACCCCACCCCGCCATCGTGGCCGGTGAGGGACATAGCTTCCTGGGCGCCGGTGGCGAGGTTCCAGACCCGCACTACCCCGTCGCTGCCGCTGGTGACCAGGCGGGCAGCGTCGTCCGACGCGACGAACACCGCCAACGCCCACACCCCGCCATCGTGGCCGGTGAGAAACCGCCCCTCCTGGGCGCCAGTGGCGGGGTTCCAGATCCGCACCATCCCGTCGCTGCCGCCGGTGACCAGGCGGGGAGTGCTATCCGGCGCGGCGAACCCCGCCACCAACCCCACCCCGCCATCGTGGCCAGTGAGGGACATACCCGAATGAGCGCCGGTGGCGGGATTCCAGACCCGCACCGTTTTGCCGCTACTGCTGGTGCCCAGGAGGGGAGTGCCGTCCGACGCGGCGAACACCGCCACCGACCCCACCCCGCTGGCGTAGCTGATGGAGTCGAGACCTTCCTGGGTGCCGGTGGCGGGGTTCCAGACCCGCACCGTCTTGTCCCTGCCGCCGGTGACCAGGCGGGGGGTGCCGTCCGGCGCGGCGAACCCCGCCACCGACCCCACCCCGCCATCGTGGCCGGTGAGGGGCATACCCTCTTGGGCACCGGTGGCGGGGTTCCAGATCCGCACCGTCTTGTCGCTGCCGCTGGTAACCAGGCGGGGGGTGCCGTCCGACGCGGCGAACACCGCCATCGACCAGACCTGTCCGGTATGGCCGGTGAGGGGCTGCCCCTCCTGGGTGCCGGTGGCAGGGTTCCAGATCCGCACCGTCTTGTCGCTGCCACCGGTGGCCAGGCGGGGGGTGCCGTCCGGCGCGGCGAACACCGCCACCGACCACACCCGCCCGGTATGGCCGGTGAGTTGAAGGTGGAGCTGCCGTTGGCGAACGGTGCCGACGGTCAGGGCGTGTGGCCATCCCCGGGAATTCTGGGTTCGGGTTTCGGAAGGTGGCGGGGTGCCTTGGATGTACGTGGTTCCGAGGCGTCGCCACCACCGGCGCCAGCCGAGGGTGTCGTCGGAGTCGCTCTCGTCGACGGTCTGGTTCCGGAAGAGAACGGTTCCGGCGATGGACGGTGGAAGAGCATTGGGGGGTAGGCCGTGGTGAAGTGCGTGGGTGGTGATGCTGGTGAGGTCGAGGGTGTCGAGTACATCGGGGTGGTCGGCGAGCATCTTTAGGGCACCTGCGGTGTGGCCGAGACGTGCGTGGGCCGCGAGGTGGTGGCGGATGTAGGAGTTGACGTGCTCAAGCCGTGGAGGGCTGTCGCTGTTCGCACTCCAGATTGCGAGAGTGTGGTGGGCGTGCCGGGTAAGGGCGGCGGTGATAGCGGCGTGTGCGGTAGAGCTTCCGCGGACGGTGAAGCTCTCAGTGAAGGTACGGTGAGCCAGGCGGTAGACGCTCTGGCCGTGCTCTTGGTCGAGGACGAGGTAGGGGGCGGCGTCACGGATCAGGCCGGGGATGCTGCCACCAGTGCTGCGCTCACCGCTGGGGGCAAGGGCATCGGCTGTGCAGGTCCAGATTCCGTCCTGGTCGGGCAGACCTCGGCCCTGGGCAAGGCCGAGGGCCCACAGGAGGGGGGTGTAGTGGGGGTTGGTGCGGTGGAGGCGTTCCAGGGCGTGGGTGAAGAGTTGGCGGTGGGTACGGCCGATGAGGGGTGCGGGGTCGGCCAGGAGTGCGGGGTCGTTGAGGAGTTCGTGGGCGGCGAGGCGGGCGTAGAGGAACTGCTGGGGTTCGGCGCCGGCATGCTGGTGGTCGGTGACGAGGCGGTGCACGGCGGTGGCGATGAGGGCGTCGTCCGCGGCGAGGGCGCCGTTTCGTTTGGCGGCATGGAGTTTGGCACGCAGGTATCCGGCAAGGGCCTCCGGGTCCTGTGTCACCTGGACGATTTGCAGGTCGGGCGGTTGGTGTCCGTCGGCGCCTGTGGGCCGGGGCCGGAGGGCGTCGAGGATGTCGGTGTCGTCGGGGGCGGGTTGGTCGGGGCCCTCATGGGTGGAGCGTCGGGTGCCGATGATCAGGCGGACAGTGGGCAGGGCCGCGAGGCGGCGCAGGATCTGGTCGGCGATGACGAGGGGCTGTTCGGCTTCGTCGAGGGCGTCAAACAGCAGGGTCAGCGGTTCCTGACGGCCGTGGAGTTCGACAAGGAGGCGGCTGGTGAGATTGGCGGGGAGCTGTCCGGCGGCTGCCTGTTGAGCGAGGTCGGGGAGGCCAGCAGCTTCGGCGATGAGTTGGAGGGTGCGGGCGGGGGTAAGGCCGGCGAGGTGGGCGGTGAGGTGGAAGGGGCCGTCGGGGCATGGAATTCCGGCGGGCAGGGGCTGCAGGTGGCCGTGGCGGATCAGGATGTCGCGCAGGCGGGTGTTCGTGTGGAGCAGGATGTGGCCGAGGAGGGCCGATTTGCCCGCGCCGGCGGGGCCGGTGACGACCAGGGCGCCGCTGGTGACGGTGGTGAGCCAGTGCAGGATCTGGTCGCGTTGGAGTGTGCGGCCGCGGAAGTACCAGGCGAGTTCGCCGAGTTCGGCGCCGGATGCCTTGGGGAGGAAGTGGCGCTGCTCGTCGGTGGGGAGCTGGTCGATGACGGCCTGGAGTTCGGCGAGCTGGTCCAGGGGCGCGGTCACGGAGGCGGCGACGTCAGGGGTGAGGCGGACGAGTCGGTCGCGGCGGTCGTCGGTGGTGTCGGCTCGGTGGCCGGCGAGTTCTTGGTGAAGCTGGTTGCCGAGTTCGGCGAGGCTGATGGCGGGCCGTCCGCGGTAGGTGACGGTCAGGGCCCGTTCCAGGGCGTGGGTGAAGGTCCCGAGGTCCGCATGCCCCTTGGCAGCCGTGGACAGCAGCAGGTAGCGCTCGGCATCGCCGTACTTGTTGATGAGTTCGCTGTGAACGATCTGGGCGAAGCGGCGGGAGAAGCAGGCGTCGAGGACGACGATTGCCCAGCTGTCCTCGGCGTCGGGGTGGAGTTGGCGGCTGCCGATCGCGCGGGCGATCTCGTGCGGGGTGATGCCGTCGTCGATGGGTGCGGGGGTGCGGTGGTGGGCGAGGTTCTCGGCACTCCCGTGGCCGACCCAGTAGAGGACCGTGTTGCCGTATCCGCCATCGGGCCGCTTCCAGGTGCCGAGGCGGTCCTCTACTGCCTGCCGGTCGCGTCGATGCCCGGGGACGGTCCACCGGTTGACGTGGAGGCCGTAGGGGGCGAGCAGGTGCGCAATCTTCCGGACGTGCTCGTCGGTCTCCAGGTCGGGCAGGAGATCGTGCTGGTAGGCGGTGAAGTTCACCGGGAACAGCTCGACCGTGCCCCCCGTGGTCGAGAACCCTTCGAGCAGGTCGCCGCCCGAGGGCGGCCCGGCCGCCCCCGGGCCGGTACCGGCGGGTTCCGGCTGCTGGGCAGGGATGTGCGGTGTTCCGGGTGTGGTCATCGAAGGGCTGCCGGGTTCAGGCGTCGGGCGGGATGACGAGGACGAGTTGGGAGATCGGCACGTGGCTGCCGGTGTCCAGGACCACCCGGTACAGGTCGGGTGCTTCGGCGGTGAACTGGGCGGTGAGGGCTCCGTCCGTGCGGTCGGGGTCGCGGCGCAGGGTGAGGGGGTGTCCTGGGCGGCCGGTGGTGGCGCTGGTGACGCTCAGCGTCACGCCCGCCGGGCTGTCGAGGCCGGTGGCGTGGAGGGTGAGCGATTCGCCGAACGTCCCGCCGAGTCGGGGGACTTCGAGGCCCGGGCCCTTGCTGTCGCCGGCCAGACGGGGACCGGGGCGGCGTTCCAGGGCGATGTTGACCACCTGCCGCAGGACATCGTTGTGGCACGTCAGCGTCCCGTGCTGACCGAAGACGTAGGTGATCGCCCCGGTGCCCACCTGGGCGGAGGGCAGGTGGACGGTGCCGTCGCCCCACGTGTCACGGCGGAGGGGGATGCCGGTGGCCGGGTCGCGGGCGACTTCGCCATCATCGTCGACGTCGAAGGCGTAGTAGCGGCCCGCGACGAGCGAGAAGTCGGCGCGCTGCTCCTGCAGGGTCTGCACGGTCGCCTGTGCCTCGCCGACGATCGCCCGGTGCCCCGGCATCACGAACTGGCGCTCCCAGCGGCGGGTGTGCGCGTCGAGGGAGCGCGCGGCCAGGTAGGTATCGCCGCCGAACCGGGCGACGTCGGCGGGGGTGAGGCGGTCGGCTTCCAGGCCGCGGTCCAGGCACCGGTAGCCGGGCAGCAGGTCGTGGACGCCCGGCAGCGTCGCCGCCATCGCCTGCACCCGCTCCTGGAGCCACTTCGGCCTGGCCTCGGCGTGCAGGAGGTTGAGCGTGAGGACGGCACTGGCCGAGCCGAGGAACGGCGTCCCGACCGTGACCACCGTCCGGGTGTCGGCGGCGAGTTCGGGGTCCTGCTCCAGCGCGGCCTGCACGACCAGCCCGCCCATCGAGTGGGCGACGAACAGCAGCCTCGGCCGCCGGCCGCCCGGCCCGGACAGCGCTACTGCCCGCTCGCGCCACTTGGACAGGTGCGCGCGGGCGTAGGAGGCCAGCGACGCCCCGTTGTAGTCGACCGACAGCCGCCAGTCGTACGGGAACGTCTCCACCGCGTCCTTCGCCGGGGTGACCCTCCGCAGGGCTTTGACGAGGTCGGTGTAGGGCTCGAGACCTTCGAGGACGGGCAGCCACCACGGCTTGGACACCAGCGCGGTTGCCCGGATCCGGGTCAGCGGCGTCCGCCGGAAGGTCTCGGCGCCGGCGGCCTGCTCCGACTCGTCCGCGTGCAGGCTGCGCAGGAGCCCGTACCCGGCTCTCGGGTTGGTGAGCATCGCCCGGTCGACCCCCCACAGCGGGCGGCCCGTCTCGGCGTCGTTCAGAACGCTGCCCATGATGCCGGGCACCACGATGCAGGCGTCCCACGTCCGGTCGTCCAGCACCGGCGGCACCCCCGTGAACGGCGCCGCGTGCCCGAACCCGTCCTCCCCTACAGTCCTCATGCCACCCGACGATAGGGGAACGTACCTTCCGCTCACGCGGACTTCACCGAGAAAACCGCGGCCTGCGGGCCGACTACGCGCCCGGTGGCGGCGTCCTCCCCGGCCTGCGGACCGGACCACGGGGCGGCCCTGGTCGAAGTGCAGCAGCGCGGCACGGCGGTGGACCTCGGCGGCCAAGCCCGCGTCCGCGCGGTCGGCGGCGCGGCGGGCGAGGACCGCGATCTCCTCCACCCGCTCCTCCAGCGGCGGCGCCACCCTCGGAACAGCTTCAGGGGTCAGGGGGAAACGGGCGAGCGCGGCACCGAGGGCGCCGACGGGCAGGGGCGCGGTCACCGGCTCACCTGCCCAGCCAGCTCCACCGTCCGGGCCGGGACGCCTGCCCCAGCCACCGCGGAGGCGACGTCGGCCGCCTGCTCGGGGACGAACGCCCAGAGGGTGGGGCTGTGGCCGAAACGGACGGCAGCGTCAGCCAGCGCCCACATGCTGAACGCCTGCGGGTAGTTGCCCAGATGGCGGCGGGCGCGGGGGTCGTACTCCTCGGCGAGCAGCCCCAAGTCGCTGCGCAGCGCCAGGAGGCGTTCGAACAGGGCGAGGGCCTCGTCCTCTCGGCCGACGCTCTCCAGTGCCTCGGCGAGCCAGAACGAGCAGGCGAGGAACGCCCCTTCGTGCCCGGAGAGTCCGTCGACGTTCGCGTCGGCGTGCTGCTCGGTGGCGTAGCGCAGCACCAGGCCGTCCTCGGTAAGGTCGCGCTGGACGGCCTCGACGGTGGCGATGACGCGCTTGTCGTCCGGCGGGAGGAAGCCGACCAGCGGGATCAGCAGCAGGGAGGCGTCCAGGGTCCGGCCGCCGTAGTACTGGGTGAACACCCCCCGTTCGGTGTCGAGGCCGCGCTCGCACACGTCCGCGTGGATCTGCTCGCGCAGCTCGGCGAGGCGGAGCAGGAGGGCGGGGTCGGCATCGGGGCGGCGCTCCAGCAGGCACACGGTGCGGTCGACAGCCACCCAGCACATGACCTTGGAGTGGGTGAAGTGCCGGGCGGGGCCGCGGATCTCCCAGATCCCCTCGTCCTCCTGACGCCAGCGATCCTCCACCTGCCGCACCAGCGCCAGCAGCAGTTCGTCGACCCGGGGGTCGGCCGGCAGCCCGGCCTCCTCGGCCAGCAGCAGGGTGTCGACGAGCTCGCCGTACACGTCGAGCTGGAGCTGCCGGGCGGCGCCGTTGCCCAGGCGCACCGGCCGGGATTCCTCGTAGCCGGGCAGGTGGTCCAGCACCCGCTCGGTGAGGTCGGTGCCACCGTTGAGGCGGTAGATCGGCCGCAGGTGCTCGGGGTCGAGGTGCTTCAGGAGCCAGTCGCGCCAGCGCCCGGCTTCCTCGGCCTTGCCCACGCGCAGCAGGGAGGCGACGGTCAGCGCGCTGTCGCGCACCCAGACGTACAGGTAGCACCAGTTGCGTTCGCCGCCGAGCCACTCGGGCAGGGAGGTCGTCGGCGCGGCGACGATCCCGCCGTCGGGGTGGCACATCGCCGCCAGGGTGAGGGCGGAGCGCACCACCGCCTCCCGGTAAGGGCCGCGGTAGGTGCACCCATGCGCCCACGCCTCCCAGTGCTGCACGGTCGCGGCCAGCTCGGCGTAGGCGTCCGGCCGCTCGGGGGCAGCGGCGAGGGCGCCGCGCAGGGTGGGGCCCCAGGTGAGGGTGAACGTGGCGCTCTCACCGGCGGTGAGGGTGATGGTGGCGCGGCACACCCGGTCGCGGTTGACCGTGTGGTCGCGGTCGCTGTGCAGCCAGTAGGTGTCGGCCCCGGCGACCGCCTCCAGCCACGGGGCGCCGGAGCTGGCCCGCTGGATGACCGGCGCGGTGGCCCCGTAGTCGGCTCTGGGCCGGTAGACGGAGGCGGCGTGCACCACGCCGCTCACGCACTCCACGATCCGCACGATGCGCCGCGCGACCATGCCAAGCCGGTCGGGGGCGGGCATGAAGTCGGTGACGGCGAGGGTGCCGGTGCCGGTGTCGTACTCGCTGCGCAGGACCAGGGTGTCGCCCACGTACTGGCGGCGGTCGGCGACCGGCGGCGGCCCGTCCGGGACGGCCGGCCCGACGCGCCAGTAGCCATGTTCGGGCGTCCCGAGCAGGGAGGTGAAGACCGACGGGGAGTCGAAGTCCGGCAGGCACGCCCAGGTGATGGTCCCGTCGGGGAGGACCAGGGCGGCCGAGCCGGTGTTGCTGAGGAGCGCGTGGTCCTCGATCCGGTACCGAGGCTGGGTGCGGAGCATGGAAGTCCTTGCATGGGCGGGTGGGTGATGGATGGTCAGTGCCTGGCTGCGGCGGCGGTTTCGAGTTCGGCGAGGGCAGCGGAGACGGTGTCCGCGAGGGTGTCGGCGACGGGCAGCCACGGCACGGCGTGGAGCAGCAGCGCCCGGTGGGCCCGCTGGACCGGGTCGGCGGGGTCGCAGCCGACGACCACCGCCCCGCCCCGCCCGGTGAACAGGCGGGCCTCGTAGCAGTTCCGTACGTGGTGGTGGCCGATCGGGTTCCAGAACAGGACGACGCTGGTGCGGTGGATGTTGCGGTCCTGCCAGCCGAGCGGGGTCCACGCCGCGTAGGGGTCGGCGGCGGGGTTACGGGACGGGCGGGGGCTGAGGACGGTGCCCTCGAAGCCGGCGTCGGCCAAGAGGCGGACAGCCTGCGACTGCCAGTCGGGGCAGTCGACGGTCCCAGCCAGGTACACCGAGGGCAGGCCGTCCGGTTCGAACTGCTCCGGCGCCTCGATGTAGCGCAGGCCGCGCCGGGCCGTGGCGGGCCCGGCCGACAGCCCGGGCGCGGCCGACGCGAGGCCAGCTCCGGCGAGCGGCGGGTTCAGGTGATGGGGTGTCATCTCTTCTTCGCGGGCGAGAGGTATGCGGAGGGTCAGTGCAGCGCGTCGACGAGGCCCGTCAGCCGACGGGTGGTCCGATTCGGCTTGAGGTAGGCGTCGCGGAGCGGGACGGCGTCCTCGGGGATGGCGCGGATCGCCAGCCCGATCGCGACCGCCTGCACAGGGGTGCGGGCGCCCAGGGCCTTGAGCGCCGCGTCCCGCCGGTCGTTCGCCACGTTGCGGGTGAGACTGAGGCGACGCGCTGCCTCGGCCTGCGGACGGTCGATGCCCGCAATCAGGACATCGAGATCGTCGGGTCGGGGATCCCTGGGGAGTGCCACGGCCGCTCGCACGGCGATGGCCGGGTCCAGGTAGCCGTCCAGTACGTCGTGGCACACCAGGTGCGCCGGCCTGCGGCAGCCGCGGCTAGCCGCAACGGAGTAGAGGGCTGCAGAGACGGCGCCCGGGGCGTAGAAGGACCGTTGCGCGATCTCCTCCATCGTCCGGCCCGCCACGGCCAGGACGAGCATCGCCTGCGTGAGCGGCGATGTCGGCACGGGGTGCTGGGGCGCACCGATCACCCGGCCGCAGACACTGGTCAGCAGCCCCGGCACGGGGACGACGACCTCGGCCGCCTCCTCGGGTAGGACCACCGTCACTGCACCCCACCCCCGCGAAGCCTGCTCCGGCCGCTCGTCCTCCTCCAGCTCCTCGGTCCACAACTGCTGCAGTCCGCGCCGCTTGTACTCCGCCCGCACCGCCCGGGACTGCTCCGCCCCGTGCAGCAGCACGGGAAGGCCGGCCTTGCGGGCGTGCGTCAGGAGCCGGACCAGCGGCGGCAGCCAGACGCGCGAGGCGTGCGGGGCAGCGCTGAGCAGCGCACCGGCGCTGACGACCACGCCCGGGTGCGAGCGCAGCAGGTGCCGGAACAGCTCGTCGGACTCGTAGGGTGCGACTTGGACCTTTTCGGCGAAGACCTCTCTCATCGGTGCCACCAGCTGGTGGTGGTGCGGGTGCGGCCCTGACCCGGACGGCCGCCATGGGTTTCGTGCTGGTGGTGCGGGGTGGTGAGGGCTTGCGACGTGGCACGGCGGGAGAGCCCGTCGGCGGTCGCCGCCGCGGTCAGGGCACCGGCCGCGAACAGGCCCAGCCAGGTCGGCTGCGCCCGGTCGCGGTGCTCGACGAGGAACATCCCGGCGCTGCCGGTGCCCGTGCCGAGGAGGAAGCAGACGATCGCCGTCACGGCACGGCTGGTGAAGCGGGGCGCTTTCACGCGGCACGCGCCCTGTCGGCGGCGGGCAGCGGCTCGTCGGGCCAGCCCGGGATGACCGCGGACAGTCGCACCACGCCGTTCAGCACGGCCGCGGCGGCGAGCTGGGTGCGGCCGGCGGCACCGAGCTGCTGGGCGATCGTCTTGACGTAGGTGCGCAGGGTGGCCGGGGCGACGCCCAGCTCCTGGCTGATCTCCAGGTCGTCCGCCCCGGCGACGAGCGCGTCGAGGACCTGCCGGTACCGAGGGGTCAGGTGCGGGCGTCCGGCGGGCGCGGTGTACGACTGGCCGGCGGCGATCCCGCAGGCCGCCGCCCAGGCCGCCAGGTGGACGGTGTTCCTCGTGCCGGTGGCAGCGTGCAGGCCGGCGATGGCGGCGTCGACGTTGTCGATGCCGAGCTGGGAGCGAAGAGTGCTGCGGGTGGTGCCGACGACGACGTGCCTCACCAGGGCGGCCTGGTCGGCGTCGAGGTCGTGGGCGGGCTGTTTGATGGACACGAGAGGCTCCTTGCCGAGTGGGGGTGTCAGGCGGTGGTGTCGAGGCGGGTGAGCAGGCGCTCGGCCAGGGCGGGTGCCTGGTGGGTGCCGACGACCAGGACCACGTCGCCGTCCTTCGCGTGGCCGGTGACGATCTCCTCGGCGCTCTGCTCGCACGGACCGGTGCGGACGGTGTGCACCCGCTCGGCGGGCAGGCCCTTGCGGGCCGCCGCCGCCACCGCCTCCAGCGGGTCCTCGACGTCGAGCACCGGCATCCCCGCGGCCACCGGCAGCAGCACGGCGCGGTGGCCGCGGTCCAGCGCCGCGCCGAGGGAGTCCGCCTGGGCGCGGGTGCGGACGTAGCCGTCCGGCTCCAGCACCGTGATCACGCTGCCTTGGCCAGCGAGTTCGCCTGCGGCCTGCAGGTCGCGGGCGACCTCGGTGACGTGGCGGGCCCGGGAGCGCACGACGCTGACGCCGCCCCGGGTGCCGAGGTGCTGCATCGACCCCTCGACGCCACCGAAGCGGGCCAGGCGCTGGGCGAGGGCGTCGGGGTCCTCGCCCAGGACGAGGGCGGTGGCCGCTGCGCAGACGACCGTCACCGCGTGGTGCAGCCCGGTCGCGGGCACCACCGACCGGAACCTGCTGTTCCCGTGGCGCAGTTCGGCCCAGTAGGTGCCGCTGGTGGTCTTCTCCAGGTCGCTGATCCGCACGCCGCAGCGGGAGGACGGGCCGACGGTGACCACCTGCGGGCCCGGCCGGTCGGCCAGCCGCTCGCGCAGGAACACCAGCGGCTTGTTCCACCACGACAGGTCCGGGACGAGGAGGGTGCGCGCGGTGCGGGCCTGGTGCTCGGCCATGGCCAGCGCCGCGGGCAAGTCCTCGTGGTGCGGGGAGTTCGGGTCGACGGCGGTGATCAGCATCGCGGCGGGCGCCAGGGTAGGGCGGGAGACGGCCCCGGGGGACAGCCGCACCGGGGCGGTGGGGGACGTCTCGTGGGTGCCGGTGTCGGGCGAGAGGTCGGTGACCAGGCGCGCGGCGCCGTGGTGCCCGGCCGGTGTGCCGAGGGCGGGGGTGTTGAGGATCCAGCCGGTGCGGCCGTCGTCGAGGAGGTGGGCGAGGGCGGCAGCGGCCGTCGCGGTGCTGTGGCTGCCCCACACCGCCGCCAGCGTGCCGCCGCCGAACCCGGCACCGGCCAGCGCGAGAGCGTGGGTGCGGGCGAGCACCGGAACCCGCCGCGAGACGGCCGCGTCCAGCTCGGGGTGCGGGCCGACAACGGCTCGCGACCACACCACCGACCCCAACCCCCCGACCTGCTCCGGCACCAGACGCTCCACCACGCTCACCCCGGCCTTCCGGAGCCGGTCGGCGACATGCCCGCACACCTGGTCAGGGCGGGCGCTGCCGCTGACCCGGGCGCCGCGCGCGGCTAGGTGCATGGCCAGGCCCTCCATACCCGGGTCGATGACGCCGACCAGGTGCACCGCCGACAGGGCGGTGGGAAGGTCGGCGGGGTCGGGCTCCGCACCAGTGGCGGTGGTCAGGGTGGGGGCGGTGGCCATGCTGCTCTCCAACGTGCTGAACAGGGGGAAGTGGTGTGGTCCGGCCCGGCCGGGCCGCCGGGGAGGTGCGCGGCCGGGCCGGGGCTCAGGACTGGGCGAAGCCGCGGGCGACCTCGGCGGCGCTCACCAGCGGCGCGTGGTGGTCCAGTTCGAAGCGGGACAGGGAGGCCAGGTGTTCGACCAGGTGCACGCCGAACAGCTCGGCCACCGTCCGGTCCGTCTCGAACTCCTTGACCGCCGAGGCGAGGTCGTGCGGCAGCGGCCACGCCTTCGCCTCCTGGTAGGAGTCGCCGCGGGCTCGCTCGGGCGGCACCAGGCCGCCCTCGATGCCGTGCCGGACACCGGCGAGGGCGGCGGCCACCGCGAGGTAGGGGTTGGCGTCCGCGCCCGGCACCCGCACCTCCAGGTGCCGGCCGCTGCCGTGCCCGACCACCCGCACCGCGCAGGAGCGGTTGTCCCACCCCCACGTCGCCCTCCTCGGCGCGAAGCCGTGGTCGCGGGCCAGGCGCCGGTAGGAGTTGACGGTCGGCGCCCACAGCGGGCCGGTCACCGGCAGGACGTCCAGCAGCCCGGCCACCGCCTGCCGCCCCGTCTCGGACAGCAGCTCGCCCTCGCCGTCGGGGGCGAACACCGCGCCGTCGCTACCGTCGTCGTGCATCCGGTGCAGCGACAGGTGCAGGTGCAGGCCCGAGCCGGTCCCAGTGAACGGGGCCGCCATGAACAGCGCGGACATCCCGTGCCGCTCGGCCACCACCCGGGCGGCGTGTTTGAACAGCAGGTGCTGCTCGCACGCCTGCGCCACCGGCCCGTAGGGGAAGGTGACCTCCACCTGCCCCGGCGCGCCCTCCAGCTTCAACGCCTCCACCGGCATGCCCGCCTCCGCGAGCACCCGCCGCAGTTCGCCGAGGACGGCGACGACGTTCCCCCGCAGGTCGAGCGCGTAGTCGAGGTTGCCGACCGTCGCCGGGCGCGGGCGCCAGCCGGAGCGCTCCGCGTCCCGCTCGCTGCCCTCGACCAGGACGAACTCCGTCTCCAGCCCGACCATCGGCACCAGGCCCGCACCGGCGAGCCGGGTCACCTGCTCCTCCAGCACCGTCACCGGGGACAGCGCGTGCGGCCGGTCCCCGGCCTGCATCGGCCGCGCCCACACCAGCGCCGTGCCCGGCAGCCACGGCAGCACCCGCGCCCGGCCCAGCTCCCAGGCCAGGTCCACGTCGCCGAACCCCGACGCCCACGACCACACGCCGCCGTCGGCGGGCGTCATGCCCAGGTCAGTGCCCAGCAGGTAACCGCACACCTCACTAGAGACGATCCCCCGCACCAGGCGCTCGCGCAGAACGCCGGCGTCAAACACCTTGCCCTTCAACCGGCCCTGGGCATCGACCAGCGCAACCATCACCGCCTCGACCAGGCCGCCGTCGATCAGCTCCACCAGCCGGGCCTCCGGCCCCTTCGGCGCGGCAACAGGGGTCGTGGAGGAGGAAGAGGTCCGCATCGCCGGGCTCATACGACCTGGGCCGCGATCTGGGCCAGGTGCGGGTCGGACACCACCGGCACGTTGAACTTGTCACCGGCCAGCTTCCACCACCCCCACGCCAGGGCAAGCACCGCCAGCAGGGTGATCGGTGCGTAGTTGAACGAGTCGATGGTCACCGGGGCGCGCTGCGGCAGGCACACCAGCACCGTCAGCACCGCCACCCACGCCACCGCCGCGATCCCCACCGGTCGGCTCCACCGGCCCAGGGTCCACGGCCCCGGGGTGAACTTCTCCGGATACCGCAGCTTCAGGAAGACCGGGATGACGTACGACGGGGTCATGCCGATCACGTTGACCGCGGTGACTGCGCCGTACGCGGTGGCCGACCACAGCGAGGGCACTGCCAGGAGGAACGCCACCGCCACCGACAGCCACACCGCCGCGACCGGAGTGCGCTTGGCCGACAGCCTGCGCCACATCCCCGATCCCGGCAGCGCGCCGTCGCGCGAGAAGGAGTAGATCATCCGGCTCGCGGCAGTGGTCTCTGCGCTCCCGCAGAACAGCTGCGCGCCGATGACGACCAGCAGCAGCGCCTTCGCGCCGCCCGCGCCGAGCGCGTCCAGGAAGATCTGCGCCGGCGGGGCAGCGGCGGCCACCGTCGTGTCGTAGTCCTGAACCGCGAACAGCAGGCCGCCCAGCAGCACGAGACCGGCCAGCAGCGACACCCAGATCGAGCGGACGATGGCGCGGGGCGCGGCCACGCGGGCGTCCGTGGTCTCCTCGCTCATGTGGGCGGAGGCGTCGTAGCCGCAGAACGTGTAGCCGCCCAGCAGCAGTCCGATGGCGCTCGCGTAGATCGGGCTGGACCAGCCGGTGCCGTTCTCGAAGTGCCCGATCACCCAGCCCAGCTCCTGGTGGCGGGAGGGGACGACGGCCAGCACGCCGACGATCAACGCGACACCGAGCAGGTGCCACCACACCGAGACCGAGTTGAGCACGCTCACCACCCGCACCCCGAAGACGTTCAGCAGCGCGTGCAGCAGCAGGACGCCCGCGAAGACGCCCAGGATGAGCCCCGGCGTGGGCACGACGCCCCACTGCAGTCCGGCGAAGGCGGCGATGAAGGACGCGGCCCCGTAGTCGATGCCAGCGATTCCGCCGAGCAGCCCCAGCAGGTTCAGCCAGCCCGTCACCCAGCCCCACCGGGGGCCGCCGAGCTGCCTGGACATGTAGTAGAGCCCGCCGGAGGTGGGGTAGGCGCTGGTGACCTCCCCGAGCGCCATGCCGACCAGCAGCACGGCCAGGCCCACGGCCACCCAGCCCGTCATCATCACGGTCGGGCCGCCGGTTGTCAGGCCGAAGCCGAACAGCGTCATGCAGCCCGACAGAACGCTGATCACCGAGAAGGAGACGGCGAAGTTCCCGAAGCCGCCCATCTTGCGCAGGAGTTCGGGTTGGTAGCCGAGGGAGCGGAGGTAGTCGTCTTCGGGTTGGAGCTCGGTATTGGATCTGGGCATGGCGAAGCCTCCGGAGATGGGAAAGAAGAGGGGTTGGGCCCGGCGGGGCGGCCGGGTGGAAAGCGCAGCTGGCGGGGGTCAGCCGGTGGCGGCGTACGACTGGGCCTGGGCCTGCCGCAGCAGCTCGCCTGCCCGGTCCGGCGGCGACATAGTCACCCAGGGCTCAGGGGCGATGAAGGGGTGCATCGCGGTGAACACCTGGGCCGCTTCCCGGGGGCGGCGGCTCGCCCAGAGCGCGTGGGCGAGATGGCTCTCATCCGCCACCGGCCACCGGGCACCCCGTTCGAACGCCAGCCGCCAGTGCGAGAACGCGGCCATCACCGCGGAGCGAACGCTCTCGTCGTTCGTCCACTGCAGCAGAGCGGCGCTCTTGCTCTTCGCCCGCCGGTAGCGATCGACATGCAGGTACAGCGGCAGGGCGTGGAGGGCAGAGCCCTCCGGGGCACCGGGCAGGTAGGCGGCCAGGAACTCGGCCCCCGTCCCGCCCTCCCCCCGGGCCGCCCAGACGCGTAGCATCCGGTGGAACACCTCCCGGCCCCACGGATCGATACGGCGGGCCTGCCCGAACAGCGCCCACGGCCCCGGCGGCAGCATCTGGTCGGGCGCCGGAACCCGGTGCTCCGAGCGGAACTGCTTAGGGTCGAGAGATGCGAGGGTGAGCAGACCGAGCCACGGCACGGGGTCGCCGTCGAGAACAGAGGCCGCCTGCCAGCACCACTGCCGCGCCGTCTCCGCGAGTTCAGCGGCCTCGGGGGAGCCGGGCTGCTGCTGGCCGGCCAGCACGGCACGGTCCACCATGACACGGGTGCCCAGCGAGATCAGCCCGAAGGCCCCGGGCTCCTCGCGTTCCCACAGGTGGAGGACGTTGTTGTGGCCGGCGGCCACGCCGATCACCTGGGTCCGTGCCGCCCACAACCCCGGATCGCCCCAGGTGCGGTGGAGCAGAGCCCTCGTCGAGAACCACCCGCCCCGCCCCAGGTCCTCGACCACCGCCCGTAACTCGCCGTCGTGGCCGGCCGGGTGCTGTACGAGCTGAGCGGTACCAACGGTGGACGCTGGCATGACCTGTTCCCCCTTCACAGTCTGTCTATTCCAGCCGCCCGCTACCCTGCGTACCGAAGGTTCGCGCAGAGGGGACGGGGGTCAGCTAGAAGCCCTGCCTGCTGAGCAGACTGGTGGACTACCCGGACCACTTCGCGTACTGCGGTTCGGTGATCGGCGACTCACTGTCTCGCCTTGGACAGGTCAGCGCCACAGCGTCCAGGCGTCATCTGGCGGTCATGAAGTCAGCGACACGTCATCAAGGCGTCATCTCGTCAGTTCGCTCCACAGAGAACCCTTCGGTCGGGTATTGCTAGATCTGGGCTCTCCGCGTGCAAGTGGCGGCCGGGCCAAGTCGACCGAGGGGCGGAGGCTGCGACATGGCGGACAGGACGCTACTGGGAGCCCTGATCCGAGACCGGGGCTGGGAACTCTCGGACTTCAATAGAGAATTACGGGATTCCGGAAACAAGCTGGCACGCGAAACCGGTGACCCTAGATTTCGAGATGTAGAAATGTCAGGGAAGACATTTGGGCGCTGGATTTCCGGAGACGTGAGGAGGCCCAGCTCTACTTTCTCTCAGCCGATTCAGCAAATATTCAAAAGGAGTATTTCCGAACTCCTGGCCGCGCCATCTGATGAGGTCCAGGCAGCCACATCCCAGCACGTCCTCGAAAGAGAAATCGCGATGACCGCACGCGAAGCATCTGAACACGCCGCTTCCGTTGCGTCCGTCTTCCTCTCCGAGCTGTCCATCGATCAGGTCGAAGAAGACGTTCGCCGACTCGCTCGCACCTACAGCAACCGTTCACCGTTCGAGGTGTTCCGCGAAGGCCGACAGCTCCGAACGGACGCTGAAACGCTGTTGGACCGCACCCACATCCCCGCGCAGCGACAGCAACTGCTGATCGCGATCGGGCAGACGACCGCACTGCTTGCCATGGCGGCGTTCGGGGTCGGCGCGATCGGCGAGGCCAACCGGCTCGCTCGTTCCGCCGGAATCTACGCCGAAGCCACCCGCTTCACCCCGCTGGCCGCTTTCGCGGTTGGATCGCTTGGCATCTTCGCCTACTGGGAGGGCCGTCCGAGCGAAGCGATCCGCTTCATCCGCCAGGCGAAGTCCTTCTCCGGTGTCGGTACCGCCGGCCAGGCGCGCATCGCCGCGATCGAGGCCAGGGCCTACGGCCACCTCGGTGACCGCCAGAGGGCGACAGCAGCAGTCGAACGCTTCTTCGATGCGGACGCCGTCGAACACGACGATCTCCACGACGGCGTGGCCGGCGAGTTCCTCCACGGCCCTGACCGGCTCGTCCGTTCGCACGGCACCACATTCGTCCTACTGCGCGATGGTGCCCGCGCGCTGGAGCACACCCGGCGAGTGCTGGAGATGCAAGCCGAACTGCCTGCTGCGCAGAGGTCGCCCCGGATTGATGCCGAGGCGCGGGTGGACCTCGCTGCGGCACTGCTCCTCAGCAGCGAAGTGGAAGAAGCTGCCGAAGTCCTCAAGCCCATCACGGCGATCGCACCCGATCGGCGGACCAAGGGCCTGGTCGAGCGGGTCGTCCATGTGGGCAGGCTGCTCACTACTGAACCCGTCCGCACATCCCCGATCTCGGCTGCCCTCCGCGAGGGGTTGGAGGAGTACACCCGAGCTGCCGCGCCGAAGCAGCTCGGCTGCACCTCGGCTCAGTTGGCTATCGAGTAGGGCGGCATAGCGGCAATGGGTTGGGGCGGCCCAGCGTTGGGCCGCCCCAACCCATTGCTGCTCAGTGGATGGAACCGGCAGCCGCCAAGATTGTTCGTTCACGGTCGACATCGATGCCGATAGCTGCTGCCCGCGGATGCGGGACTGGCTTGTTGCCGCGCCGGAGCCATTCCCACGTGTCGCGCACCGTCTCCTCCAATGGTCGGCAGACGAAACCGGCCGCGTACGCCGGTTCGGAGTCGACCAGCCAGACACCCTTCCCCGTCCGCCACAGGGGCACCTCCGTCCACTGGCGGACGCCCTGCTCCAGCAGCACCTCATCCGGCACCCACTGCAGGACGCCGCGGTCTCCCGTCACCGCGAGGCAAGCCTCCAGGAAGCTGCCCATCGTGTCCCGGCCGATCGGCGCGGTGGCGTTGTAGACACCTCCCCCCGGCCGGGCGGCGAGGTCGACGGCAAAGCGTGCGACATCGCGAACGTCGACCGGCTGGATGCCCTTGTCCGCGGACCCCGGTGCCAGAATCTGCCCGCCGCGCCCTGCACGCCGAAGCCACCAGGGAAGTCGGCCGACGTACTCGTTGGGCCCGAGGATCACACCGGGGCGAATCAGCCAGGACCGCTCCGCGCCGAACGCCTCGGTCACCGCCCGCTCGCCGCCGGCCTTCTGCCTTCCGTAGTGCAAGTTGGGCCCTCGCCAGCCTTCGGGGTTTTTCCCGTACTCGCTATCGGCATCAGCGGGGCCGTCCAGCAACGGATCGCCCACCTTGAGCGGGTGTTCCGGCCATCCGGCATATACCGACACCGTCGAGACGTAGACGTAGCGGGCCGCGGCGTCCTCCAGCGCTCTCGTACCCGCGAGCACCACCTTCGGTGGCTGATACGCGGCCGACGTGTCGATCACCGCGTCCCAGGGCCCCTGTTCAGCCAGCCGGGCCAAGTCCTCAGCCGACGTCCGATCACCGAGCACCTGTCGAACACCGGGAAAGGCCACTCCTGACCGCCCCCGGTTGAACGTCGTCACGCCCCAGCCACGGCCCAGTGCCTCCTCGACAACGGCCTTACCCAGAAACCAGCCCCCGCCGACCACCAAGATGTCCATGTCCGGCATCCTCCCCACAACGGGTACCGGCCGGCCACCCCAGCCCATCCGGCGACCGCCCGTGGACCGTGTCACGTGGTAAGCCCTGGGACGAGGAGCGTTAGCGCGACCTTGGCTGGTCAGGCAATGGATCTGACGGCGTTGAGGAAGTCGTCGACGCCATGCACCTGCCGGTGAGGCTGGAAGACGGCACTGAGAGTGGTGATCTGCCGCAGGCAGCGTGTGGCACCGATACGTTGGGCGAGTGCGAGGGCTTGCCGGGCGGTGGCAGCGGCGTGGTCGATCTCGCCCTGGTGGGCCAGGCTCTCCGCCTCGTAGGTGAGGAAGACCGCGCGGGTCTTGTCACGGCTGGCCGGCAGCAGCCCGGTGCCCAGGGTGATCTGCTGGTGTGCGGGGCCGGGTTCGCCGAGGTCGATGAGACAGCGGCCGGTGTCGATGGCCAGGTCGGCGGGGCTCATCCACGAACACCAGGACGGTGGCGTGCCGGTGGCGGTGCTCAACGAGTGTTCGGCGGCGTCGATGGCGCGGCGGGCGGCGCGGGCTTCACCGGTCATCGCGTGGGCGCGGGCCTTACGCAGGCTCAGCAGGGAGCGGGCAGTGGGATCCTGGGTGCGGGTCAGGGCGTGGTCGAGGACTTCGGCGGCGGGGGTGCCGTGGCCGAGCCACATGCTCTGGTAGGCGAGGTCGGAGAGGATCCCGGCGCCGCGGTCGGTGTCGCCGGCGTGGTGGGCGGCGTGCAGGGCGGCGTTCCAGTAGTGGGCGGCGGCGGTGTGGTGCTCGTGGTCGAAGCGGATCCAGCCGAGGGTCTGGGCGAGCGAGGAAGCGAGGAGTTGCAGGCGGGTGCCGACCGGCTCGGTGTAGGCGGCGCCTTCCAGGAGGCCCACGACGGTGTCGTAGTAGCTGTCGAGGAGCTGAGCGGTGTGGCGCCAGTCCGGGGTCGCCAATCCAGTGAGCTGCTGGACGCTGCTCTCCAGCCAGCTGACGAACTCGGGCGCGACGGTCTTCCCCTCGGTGGCGGCCTTGGCGAGGGTGGGGTCGAGGGTGGCCCAGTCAGCGGCGAGGGTGACGAGGACGGCGGGGGCGAGTCCGAGGACAGTACGGCGGTTGAGCATGGCGCGGCGTTGAGCCTCTCTGAGGGCGGCGACCGTGTCTCCCGTTCCCAGGAGCATCGGAGGGGTCTCGTTGCCCGGCAGCCAGTAGGGCCAGCCGAGGAGGGGGACGAGGGCGGGGTCGACGCCGAAGGCTTCAGCCATCAGCTGCTGGGACCAGTCGCTCGGGGGATTCGCGCCGGGCCGCTCCCAGGAGTGCACCTGCTGCTTGGTGGTGCCGGAGCGGCGGTCGTGGCGGCGCGCGGCAGTCCGCATCGCCGCCGCGAGGTCGGCCAGCGACATGCCCGCCTCGGCCCTGGCCACGGCGATCGGGTGCTGGTGCTGCTGCACGTCCACCCAACCATCTCAGCACCGCACCGGGTGCGTACGGGGCGAAACGCGGCAGGTTCCATGACGCCTCCATGACGGCCGAACCCTTTTATGCCCCAGCACGGTTGGGCTGTACTCGCTCCTCCGGGCCCGAACCGGCCCGGGGTCGACGAGTGCCGTGCGGAGGTTCGGGGTGGACGACAGGACGACGGTCGCGGTCAGCGGCGCGGACAACACGGGCAAGACCAAGCAGTTGGGCATCATGGCCCGCCGCCTCGGCGCGATGGCCGCGTCGGCCGGACCGCTGGACGCCCACGACGCGCGCTGGGAGCGGATCGTGGAGCGCGGGATGGGCGCGTGGTGGTGGCAGGACGCGCCGGTGGAGGAGGTCGCCGACGTCCTCGCCTCCTCCTACCTCGCCCGTTCCCTCCACCCGCTCGCCGAGGGTGCGGCGCTGCGGCTGGTGGACCGGGGCCTGCCGATGCTGGAGGCGTCGCTCGCCGCGACCGCCGCGGTCCGTGAGGACCTGGACCCGCGGCGGGCCGCCGACCGGGCCTGGCAGTTGCTGGCACCGTTCGCCGACGACGTGCTCGCCGCCGAGGCGCGCGAACGCGGCGTCCTGCTGCTGCACGACGAGGACCCGGAGGTCGGCACCCGCCTGAGCCTGTCCCACGAGGCGAGCGTCACCGACACCTACGCCGCCTACCAGCGCCACCTGCACCTGCAGATCCACCGCCTGGCCGCCGCCGGCCGGTTCGACGCGGTGGTCGTGGTGGCCGGGCGGCCGGTCGTCGCCGTCCAGGACGAGCTGCGCCGTCTGCTGCACCCGCACCACCCCGTGGTGCCCGCGCGGTGCCTGCCCGGTGTCGGGGTGGTCGCGCTCGGCGGCCTCTCGGAGAGCGGCAAGAGCACCGCCGGGGAGTACCTGCGCACCCGCCACGGCCACGACCGCCTCAAGATCGGCCACCTGATCGAGACGGCCGCCGCCCACGCCGACATCCCCGACCCCTACGCGCTGGCACCGGTGGTGCGCGCCGAACTGCTGCTGGACGGCCTCGACCGCTACACCGCCGCGCACCACTACCTGGAGCACCTGACCGTCGAGTCCCTGCACGAGCACGACGCCACCGCCGAACTGCGCCGGATGCTCGGCGATCAGCTGACCGTCGTCTATGTGGAGGCGACGGAGGAGCTGCGGATGCGCCGAGGCACGGCCGGAGCCGACGACGTCAAGGTCCGCGACGAGGTCAAGCGTGCCCGTGGCGCGGAGCGGATCCGGGAGATCGCCGACACGGTGATCGACAACAACGGCTCCCGGCTCGCCCTGGAGCGCCACCTCGACCGCCTCGCCCTGGACGCCGCCTGGCCGACAGTCGCCCCGGTCGCCGCGCCGGTGAACACGCTCGGCCTGCCGGTGCCGCTGGAGGCGTTCCTGACGGTGCTGCTGGAACGCGCCACCGACGGCAGCGAGCCGCTGATCGACCTGCTGGCCGTCACCGGCAGCGGCGCCCGCGGCAAGTACCAGCACGGCTGGTCCGACCTGGACGTGTTCGTGATCGCCGACCCCGACCGCACCCAGCTTCTGCACCAGGTCCTGGAAGGCGTGCAGGGCGAACTCGGGCAGGTGAAGCTGGGCCTGACCGTCCTGTCCCTCGCCGAGTGCCAAGCGGGCGCGGTCACCTCCCGCCTGCTGCACGTGCTCGCCCTGCTCGGCTCCGGCACCCTCCAACCCCAGTGGGTGCGGCCCGGACTGCTGCTGCCCGCTCCCCGGCCCGCCGACGACATCGCCGCGAGCGTGAAGGCCGGCATCCAGGCCGCCGTCGAAATCCGCCGCCAACTCCTCAAGGGCGCACCCGACCTGCGGGCCCTCTACAAGATCACCGCGCTGCTCGCCAAGGTGCTGCTGCGCTTCGAAGGCGTGGAACGGGCCGGAGACGAGGAGGCCCTGGCCGACCTCGCTGTCTTCACTGGCACCGAGGCGCCCCTGCCCGCGCGGGCCCGCGACAACCGCGACGCCGCGTGCGAACTCGCGCAGCTGGTCCTCAGCCGGTGGACGGCGACCATGCCGACCGCCACCCGGGAAGCGGCGTGAACAGCCCCGGGCAGCGGGTGTTCCGCAAGCGGATGCCCCGCGGTGGGGCGATAGCGGAGGAGTTCGGCTGGCGCCAGCTCTCCGGCCGCCTCCAGACCCCGCTCCTGCACGCGCGCGTCCCCGTCGACCAGGCGCAGGACGAGCTGCTGTACGAGGACGTGTTCGCCTCCGGTCGCGCCCGGCACCTGCTCGGCGACCTCATCTCGGCTGCCGACGACGACCCGACCACGGTCGGCGCGGTCACCGCCCTGGTCGACGCCGTCTGCGACGACCTGGTCGCCGCGGTGGCCACCAGCGGGCGCACTGCCGCCCTCGCCGAGTGCGTCCCCGGCCTGTACGCCGACCGCATCCGCCCTGGCGGCCGCATCGACACCTGGTGGCTCGACGACACCTTCGTCCTGGCCACCGCGGACGGCCCCGGCCTGGTCGCCGTGCGCGACCTGGCCGGGTACACCGTCACTGCCAACGGCACCCGCCTGTCCCTGGAGGTGCCCGCCGCGATCCGCTCCGCCCGCACTGGACTCGATCCGGCCGGACGCTGGAGTACTGCCCTCACCCAGGGCGACCCCACCGAACCCAACATCGCCGACTCCGCCGCTGGCGGGGCGTGCTGGCTCGACTTCGAGTACGCCGGCCGCAACACCGTGGCCGGGGAGATCTCCAACCTGCTGTGGTACCTGCTGGCCCTCGGCGGCTGGCTCGTCCCGCTCCACCAGCGCGACACCTACGTCCGCACCCTGCGCCTGCACCTGCCCCCGGCCGCCACTCCACGCATTCGGCACACCGAGGTCTCCACCCGCCACCGCCACCTCGACATCGACTACACCTGGCCAACCGGCCCCGGCCGCCGCGCCGCCCTCACCCGCCTCCTGACCCGCCTGGCCGGCGACCTCGGAGCCGCCGCTGGACTCCCCACCGGCCGCGAACTCGAAGCCCTGCGCCCGTTCCTGACCACCCGGATCCTCGGTGTGATCCCGCCCGGGCGACTTGGCACCGACGAACTGCTGCTCGTCCTGGCCAAGCTCGCCGAAATCCAGACCGCCGCCGACCAGTTCACCCGCACCGACCCGCTGCCCGCCCCCTCCCTGCTGGAGCGATCGTGACCCTCCTCGCCACCGAACTGCCGCTCGCCGCCCGCCCCCTGCAAGGCCGCACCGCACTGGTCACCGGCGCGGCCACCGGCATCGGAGCCGCCACCGCCCGCGCCCTCGCCGCGGCCGGAGCCGCTGTCGCCGTCGCGCACTTCGGCCAGATCGGACAGGCACGCACCGTCCTGGACGCCGTGCGCCGCGCCGGAGCCGACGGCATCGAACTCAGCGCCGACCTCACCGACCCCGACGCCGCCGCCATGATGGCCGCCCAGATCCGCAACGAACTCGGCCCGGTCGACATCCTCGTCAACAACGCCGGCGCCTACCCGCGCCTGTCCTGGACGGACACCGGCGAAGCCGCCTGGGCCGCTGCGCTGGAGATCAACCTCACCGCCCACTACCGCACCTGCCGGGCCGTCACCCCCTCCATGACCGCCCGGGGCTGGGGGCGGATCGTCAACGTCTCCTCCGTCAACGCCCGCACCGGACGGGCGTGCCTGACCGCCTACAGCACCGCCAAGGCCGGACTCCTCGGCCTCACCGCCTCCCTGGCCAGGGAACTTGGCCCGCACGGCATCACCGTGAACACTGTCCTCCCGGGGGCGATCCAGGTCGACGCAGAGAACAACCTCCCCGCGCACCACCGCGCCCGGCCCGAGGACCAGATCGCCCGGCAGAGCGTCCCCCGCCGGGGCCAGCCCGACGACGTCGCCGCCGCCATCGCCTTCCTCGCCAGCCCGGCCGCATCCTTCATCACCGCCACCTCGTTGCACATCGACGGCGGCTGGATGCCCCACTGACCCCTGACCGACCACCACCACGGAGACCACCCATGAAGGAACGCGTCCGCGCCATCCTGCTCACCGACCACACCACCATGCTCGTCATCAACCGCATCCGCCCCGGCATCGACCCCTACCAGGTCCTCGTCGGCGGCGGCGTCGAAAACGAGGACTCGGACCTGGAAGCCGCCCTGCTCCGCGAGATCCGCGAGGAGATCGCCGGCGAAGCCACCGGCCTGAGCCCCTTCCACCAGTTCGAGAACGACCGTGGCGAGACCGAGCACTTCTACACCGCCCGCGTCACCGCCTGGAACTTCGACGACCGCAGCGGGCCGGAGTTCTCCCGCGACGACCGCGGCGAGTACCTCCTCGAAGAAGTCCCCCTCACCGCCGACGCGATCGGTGCACTGAACCTGATGCCCCCGCAGATCAAGACCGCGCTCCTGGACGCTCTCGACGAGGGCACCCTGCTCGCCGCGGCAGTGTGAAGCGAGCAGCCAACGAGGTTCCCGTGTGAGGGCAGGGGCTGTCCTCACACGGGTTCACTTCATCCATGGCCACTTGAGCGGGTCGCAGCTGACCGCCCTCGCCGAGATGCTCCAGGCCCTCGCACGCAACTGGTACCCAGAGCTCGCGGGCCTGCTCGACCATAGGAATGAAGAGTTGACGGGGGTCACCCCTCCGATGGACGCCGGATCCGAACTGCCCAGATAGAAGCCACGTGTCCCGCTCTGGCCTCCCCGGGCGAAAGTGAAGCCTTCCCCCTACTAGGGGAGGGCTCTTTGCATGTCCCTTGAAAGACATCAGGCAACATGAAGAACTAGTCGGATCATCGCGAGAATCAAGGAAGTTGATTACACGCCCGCGGTCGAAGCTACGCTGATTCGCCTGTTGGTCAACTTCTACGTCTGCGGCTTCTCCGGCGCTCCCTGCTCGGGCTGGCCGCGGCACCAAGGACAGGTGCACCGTGACGACTTCAGCGCCCCAGGCCCCGAAGGTTTCGGACTTCTACTGTGACGAAGCCCTGAACGGCCGTACGCCGGTGAAGGTGGTGGAGGAGACCGGCACGGTGCTGGCGTTCGAGCACACCCGGCCGTCCTACCCGGTGCACATCGTGGTCGTCCCGAAGAAGCACATCCCGTCGCTGGTGAACCTGGGCGACGGGACCGAGGAGGACCTGGCCGACGTCTTCCGGGTGGTGCGGACGGTCGCGGCGCGGGTGCGCGAGGAGTACGGAGCGGCGTGCGTGGTGACGAACGAGGGCGTGTACCAGGAGTCGAAGCACCTGCACGTGCACGTGCTGTTCCGAGGCGACCTTCCGGAGGGCCTGGCCTGAGTCCGGGGCGGTTCAGCCGGCGTGCCGGCCGCGCGGGCGGGCGAGGGCGATCGTCCGGGCGGCGATGTCCCGGGCGGTACGGCGAACGGCCTCGGGGTCGGGGCGGCAGCGGTTGCCGCCGAGCGCGGGCAGCAGCTGCTCGCAGGCGTGAAGGAGCGGCGTCCCGTCGGCCATCTCCTCGTCGGCGACGACGAGACAGGTGGCGTGCCGGGCGTACGCCTTCGCGTTGTCGAGCTGGTCGCCGCGGCTGACCGATGCCGGCAGCGGGACGAGGACGGCGGGCTTGGCCAGCGCGTGCAGCTCGGCCAGCGTGGTCGCTCCGGCCCGGCCGATGACGAGGTCGGCGAGCGTGAGGGCGTCGACCATGTCGTCGTGCAGGTACTCCTGCTGCCAGTAGCCGGGCGCGGAAGCCAGGGCGGGGTCGAGGTTGCCGCGACCGCAGATGTGGATGACGGAGAAGTGCCGGGTCAGGCCGCCGAGTTGGCGGCGCACGGCCTCGTTGACGCGCTGGGAGCCGCTGCTGCCGCAGAAGACGAGCAGCGCCGGCGGCCCGGCCGGGATGCCGAGGCGGGCGCGGAAGTCCTCGGGTCGGCCGTCGGCGAGGTCGTCGCGCAGGGGCAGGCCGGTGACCACCGTCTTGCGGCTGAGCCACCGGGGCAGGCCGGGGGTGTCCTCGGCGAGGAAGACGGTGGTGGCGAAGCGAGCGAGGATGCGGTTGGCCAGGCCGAGGGTGTGGTCGGACTCGTGGATGACCAGGGGGATGCGGGTGAGCCACGCGGCGATCCCCACCGGCACCGACACGTAGCTGCCCTTGGAGAAGACGACGTCGGGCCTCTCGCGCCGCATCGCCCGCCAGGCGGCGAAGATCCCACGGGCGACGGTGAGCGGCATGGCGAGGTTGCTCCAGGAGCGGAAGCGCTGCAGGCCCGCCGAGGGGACGGCCGCGAGCCGGATGCCGGCCTTCGCCGCGAGGTCCGCTTCGATGCTTCCGGCTCGGCCGAAATACACGAGTTCGCATTCTGCGCGCACCAGTTCAGCGGCCACGGCCAGGGCGGGAACGACGTGACCGGCGCTCGCACCGCCGGTGATTCCAATTTTCCGATTCACGCGGTGGAGCGTAGCAGGTTCCCCGGAAAGTCAGGCCCGCTTCGAGAAATCCATCCGCCGCCTTTCCAGGATTAATTGACATCCCCGGAGCGGGGGCGGCGGGCCGGGAAACCCTACTGCCCCGGGCCAGCAGGCAGGCCCGGGGCAGCGCATCTTCGGCCGCCGGACGGCGGCAGCGGGGCAGTGGTCGGGCTGGCTGGATTCGAACCAGCTCCTTGGCAACACTTATGCCATGCTCTATCCGTTGAGCTCCAGCCCGCAATGAAAGCAACGCTAGCGCATTCCCGAAAGGGCCGTCAATACCCAATCGCCAAGCCATTTCAACCGAATTTCGGCATGGCAATTCCGGCACTGGGCCTTTCTTTTCCAGTGCCGGAATCTCCGTGGTCGGCGGTCAGGTCAGGCGGCGCTCCTCAGCAGGGTGTGGAGCTGGTCGGAGGTGATGGTGCTGCGGCGGCCGGTCCAGCGGTCGATAGCCTCCAGCTCCCCGTCGGCGCGCTGGGGGGAGAGCACGAGGGCGGTGGGAACGCCGAGCGCCTGGGCGTAGTGGAACTTCTCCCCGGCGGGCAGGGGCCGGTCGTCGATGAGCAGACGCAGTCCGAGCTGCTGGAGCCGGCGGACGGTGCGGTCGGTGCGTTCCTGCTGCTCGGCCTGGTCGGAGCGCAGGACGACGAGGTGGACGTCGGCGGGGCCGGTGCCGGGCTTCCAGCGCAGGCCGTCGGCGTCCCGGTGGATGCCGGCCAGGGTCTGGATGCAGCGGGTGAGGCCGATGCCGGAGCAGCCCATGTAGGGGGTGCGCTGGATGCCGTTGTCGTCGGTGAAGGTCAGGCGCATCTTGCCGGAGTACTGGGTTCCGAGTTCGAAGACGTGCGCGACCTCGACGGCTTCGGTCGCCAAGTAGCGGCCGTCGGGGCAGCGCCCGCAGTGGAGGCCGTCGGCGGCGGTGTGGACGTCGGCGGGGTAGAGGGCGAGCGGCGCGAGGCCGGTGGCGCCGGTCCACGATGCTCCAGTGCGCAGACTGTCGGGGCCGTCGGCGATGGTGAAGCGCTCCAGGTGGGTGACGGAGCGGTCGTGGAGGATGTCGATTCCGGCGCAGTCCCAGGGGGTGAGGGTGCCGGCGGCTTTCCCGAGCAGGGCGGGCAGTTGCTCGGGGTCGAGGAGTTCGACGTGGTGGCCGGGGCCGAGGGCGGCGGTGAGCTTGCGGACGCTGATGGTCAGGTCGGAGCGGATGCAGACCGCGGTAGGCCGGGTGGCGCTGTCCGGGCCGGTGACGGCGAAGACGATGACGTTGACGACGGGCTCGCTGCGGGGGGCGGTGCGGGGGAAGGCGGCGGTCAGGACGGTGCCGTCGCCGCGGTGGCCGCAGTGGTCGCAGGCGAGGATGCTGCTCTGGCCGAAGTCGGCGAGGACGAGGTGTTCGGTGGTGGGGCCGGCGGAGATGGCTCCGCCGTCGGCGGGGGCCTGGAAGACGCCGTGCAGGCCGATGCCGGTGAGGGCGTCGGTGCAGGCCCTGTTGAGCAGGCGGACCGACTCCAGCATGCCCGCGCGGTTGGGGTCGAAGGTGTAGGCGTCGGCCATGGTGAACTCGCGTCCGCGCATCAGGCCGCCGCGCGGCGAGAGTTCGTCGCGGAACTTCGTGGTGTTCAGGGCCAGGCGCACCGGCAGGTCGCGGTGGGAGCGCAGGTGGGAGCGGACGGTGGCGGTGGCCATCTCCTCGGAGGTCGGCGCGAGGCACATGTCGGCGCCGCCGACGCGGGTGGTGACCAGAGCGCCCTCGGCGGTGTAGACCTCCCACCGCCCGGACTCTTCCCACAGGGTCCTGCTCTGGAGAGTGGGCAGGGCGAGGCTGTTGAAGCCGTTGCGCTCGAAGGCGTCCCGGGTGATGCGGTCGAGCCGGTCGCGCACGCGCAGGCCGAGCGGGAGCAGGGTGTGCACGCCGGTGGTGTCGGTGCGGCCGACGAGGCCGAGGTGTTCGAGCAGGTCCTTCGTCGGGGCGGTGGGGTCGGTGGCGCGGGGGCGGGGTGCGGGGAACAGCCGGGAGGTGCGGATCGGGGCCGGTGCGGTGTTCACGCGGCGGCTCCGATCGCGTCGCGGGTGATCTGGTCGAGGCGGTGGGCGCTGTGGACGATGCCGTAGCAGGAGCCGTTGGCCAGGCCCGCGGTGCTCAGCTCGGCGCGCAGCGTGCGGTCGGCGGCGAGTTTGTCGATCACCTGGGCGAGGTCGGCGGCGTCGCCGGGGGTGTAGGGCAGGCCGGCGGAGCCGAGGGTCTGGGTCATCCCGGCGACGTCGGAGTAGATGACGGGCAGGGCGTGGGCCTGGGCCTCGATGGCGACCAGGCCGAACGCCTCCAGGCCGGAGGTGGTGAACACGAAGGCGTCGAAGTCGGCGAAGCGCTGCCACAGGGCGTCGCGGGGCGCGAACGGCTCGAAGCGGACGCGGCTGGTGAGGCCGAGTTCCCGGGCCTGCTGCTGGAGGGTGTCCTGCTCGGGGCCGCTGCCGATGACGGTCAGCTCGTGCCGGTGTTCGGTGAGCGCCATCGCCTCGACGGCGGTGCGGGTGGACTTGTTGGCGTCCAGGCGGCCAGCGTGCAGCAGCCGCAGCGGGCGGGTGTCGGTGTGGGTGGCCGGGACGGTGCGGGCTGCGCGGGCCAGGGGGATGCCCCAGGGGACGAGGGCCATCTTGTCGCGGTAGCGGTGGCCGGTCAGGTCGCCGATCCGCTCGGCGAGGGCGTGGTTGGGGGCGACGACGGTGGTCGCGCCCGCGACGATCTCGGTGAGGACGTCGCGGGCGAGCGGGTCGGCGTCGGCCGCGATGACGTCGGTGCCGTGGGCGATGGCGACGACCGGGGTGCCCTGGGCGGCGCGCACGAAGGCGAGGGAGAGTCCGAAGCCGAGGTGCTGGGCGTGGATGACGTGCGGGCGGGCCCGGTCGAGGTGCTGGCGGACCTCGGCGGTCAGGGCGTCGACGTAGGCGGCGAAGCCGGGGCCGTAGGGGGCCTTGGTGGCCGCGGCGAGCACGGTCTCCTCGAAGCCGTGCTGCCAGGCGGGGTCGGCGGGCGGGAGCGCGAGGAAGGTGGTGCGGGCGCGGTCGACCATCTCCCGGTACAGGTCGGAGCAGAAGATCATGGAGCCGCAGGAGGGTGCCA
Source organism: Kitasatospora phosalacinea (assembly GCF_000717185.1). Lineage (GTDB taxonomy): Bacteria > Actinomycetota > Actinomycetes > Streptomycetales > Streptomycetaceae > Kitasatospora > Kitasatospora phosalacinea_A. The sequence continues at coordinate 31,729 of NZ_JNYE01000057.1, forward strand.
GCGGCAGGTCGATGCCGGTGGTGATCCGCGGCCGGGCGGCGGTGCTCATGCGGGTTGTCCTTCCTGCTGGAGGGAGTGGAGGTAGGTCGTGAGGCCGGTGCGCAGCAGGGCGGAGGTGCCGGCCCAGCCGATCGCGCTGGCGGTGTCGAGGACGGACAGGTTCGGCGTGAAGCCCTGCTGGGGCCACGCCTGCTCGTAGACCGGATGCCGGGGCAGGTACTCGTTCCAGGTGACGGCGATGCCGTCGGCGGCGAGGTCGGCGGGGTCGAGGTAGCCGCGGGTGCCGGAGCCGGCCCACAGCTCGTCGGCTCCGGCGGCCTGGCAGATGCGCACGATCCGGCCGGTGCGGTCGGCCGTCGGCTCGATCGGGAGCCGGGAGGTGAGGGTGAGTCGGGCGGGCGCGCCGAGGGCGGCGACCAGGCCCGTGGCCAGGTCGAGGTTGAGGTCGAGCAGCCACCGGTGCCCGGCGCCGAGCGCCGGGGCGAGGACCTGCAGTACTTCGTCCAGGTGGCGGCTGCGGCCGTAGGCGAGCCGCACCTGCCGGAGGATCTTGTTCGGGTCGAAGGCGTCGGCGATCCGCACGTCCTTGATCGGCTGTCCGTGGTTCTTGACCACCGGGACGGTCAGCCACTTCACGCCGTCCGGGGTCTTGATCCGGTTGCGGTTCTGGAAGCCGCCGTCCTCGTACTGGACGTTGTCGTACAGAGCGACGGTGGAGCACGCGAACAGGGCCTCGCAGAATCCCAACCACGGTGCGAACGGCGGCTGTTCGATGTAGAGCCGGTTGTTCACCGGTCCTCCTCGGGGGCGAGCAGGGTGATCAGGGAGGTCTCGAACGCCTCGAAGCAGCGTCCGGCGGCGGCACGGACCGGGGCGAGGCTCCATGCGGCCTCGGCGGCGCGGTGGCGGGTGAAGTCCTCGCCGAGGTACCAGCGGCCGGCCTGGCTGCGGTGGGCGGCGAGGGCCTTGACCTTGTCGGGGAGCAGGTCGGTGATGTCCACCAGAACGGTGGGGCGGAAGTCGCCCCTGGGGGCATGGGGCTGGCCGTGCAGGATCGTGGCGCAGGTGCCGATCCGGGTAGCAGCGTTGACGGCGGCCTGCGCGACGGCGAGGTGGTCCTGGTGGTCAGGCCCGGCGTGCAGGCTGTGGGTGATCAGGACCGTGCAGCCCAGGCGGGCGAGTTCCACCTCGATACGGGAGACCAGTTCGCGGTCGGGCACCAGGGCGCCGTCGGTGAAGCCGAGGGTGACGAGGTCGATGCCGCTGCCGGCGTAGGAGGCCGCGGATTCGTCCGTCCGCTCCAGGCCAGTGAGGCTGACGCCTCGGTCCCGGTCGGTGAGGGAGACGCCGTTGACCCCGGTGGTGACAACGACGACGGTGACGGCCGCACCCTGCTCCCGGTAGCGGAGCAGGGTGCCGTAGCACATCAGCTCGGCGTCGTCGGGGTGCGCGACCACCGCGACAACCTGCTCACGCGGCGGCACCACGGCAGTCCTCCTCTCGGAAGTCGCGCCAGATCTGCGAGGGCTCGGGCAGGGTGCTGCCCTGGTACTTGCCGCGGTACAGCTCCCGGCGGCCGGTGGGCACCCAGAAGGTCACCTGGCCGATCCGCTGGCCCGGGTAGACGCGCACGGGCTGCACAGCGTGGAGCTGCAGGGTCAGGCGGCCGAGCGAGCCGAGGTCGATCAGGTCGGCGGTGCAGTGGACGAACAACCCGGTGCGGGCGGTGGAGGAGCGGGCCCGGATGATCGGCACGAAGTGCTCGGAGCCGATCGTCTCGGCGGTGGAGGCGAGGTAGATCCGGCCGGGGCGCAGGACCATGCCCTCCTCGGGGATGGTGGAGCGCGTGAACCGGTTGGGCCGGCGGCAGTCGAGGGTGCGCCCGCCCCACCAGCGCCGCCGGTACCAGCCGATGTCCGAACTGAGGTGGAAGTCGTAGGAGTTGGGGCTCAGGAGCGAGGTGTCGAAGGGGCTGATGGTGATCCGCCCCTCCTCGACCTCCGCTCCGATCTGGGGGCCGGTGAGGATCACGCGGCGCTCACCTCCGGAAAGGGCACGGCTGCGCTGCCGGCCAGGGCGTGGGGAGCGAACGGGGCGGGGTCGCTGAGGGTGCCGTAGTACCCGCCGTAGGGCATGTGGTCGCCGACCGCGTCCCAGAAGGAGACCTGGCCGATGACCATGCCCGCGTACACCCGGAGCGGCTGGGTGACGACGATCTCCAGCGTCCAGCGGTGGACCGCGCCGAGCTGGGCGAGGTCGGCGGAGATCTGGGTGAACAGCCCCAGGCGGCCGACGGAGGAGCGGCCGATCAGGCTGGTGACGAAGCGGTCGGAGCCGATGCGCTCCACGGTCGAGCCGAGGTAGACCCGGCCGGGCCTCAGCCGGTAGCCGCGGGCCGGGATCGTGATGGTCCGGGTCGGCGGGCTGGTGCGCGGGTCGACGGGCGTGCGGGTGAACACCTTGAGCGTCTCGCCGAGCCGGTAGCCGTGGCTGTTCGGGTTCGTGTACTGCGGCAGGAACGGCTCGATGGTGATCTGGCCGGCCCGCACCGCGGCAGCGATGGCGGGACCGGTGAGGATCACCGCACACCGCCCTGCACGTAGGTCTGCCGCAGCAGCCGCCGCCGTCCGGGCTCGATCGCCTCCTGGCCTGCGCCGAGCGGCATCCGGCCGTGGGCCCAGCGAAGCTGGTCGAAGACGAGCAACTGCCCGGGGCGGAGCCGGACCGTGGTGCGGTGGCGCAGCGCCGCGTCGGCGAGGGCACCGAACGCGGCGGCCGTCTCCTGCCGGGCCGCGTCGGTGCCCTCCAGCAGTTCGCCGCGCAGCAGGTGCGGGCGCATCTTGCTGGTGAACCGGATCGGCAGACCCGGCTCCAGCTCCTGAGGCAGGACCGCGAAGCGCTCCAGCGGGTCGCCGACGCCGTGCACCCCCTGGTCGGTCCAGTAGGAGAAGACCGGCTGCTGTAGCAGCGCCCGTTCGGCGTCGCCGAGTTCGGCGGCGGCCGCCCACAGGTCGGCCAGGGCCGAGGCCCCGCCGCCCGCCGGGTCCTCGCGCTCGCAGTACAGCGCGATGTAGCGCGGGATGAGGTCGCGGTCGACCAGGTCGACGTGCAGCTGGTTCTCCCCGGTGCCGTGGGTGCGGCCCGGGTCGGCCTCGGTGCGCACCTGGAGGCTGCTCCAGCAGCCGTCGACCGGGTAGACGGCCAGCACGGGGCCCAGCGCGGACAGCAGGCCGAGCGCGAGTTCCTGGTTGAGCCGGTGGTCGGCCGGGTCGAAGGCGACCAGCACCCGCCCGTCGCCTTCGCCGGTGATGTGCTCGGCGAAGGCGCGCGGCGCGGTGGGGCCGTCGAGGAAACCGGCGGCGGGCAGCGGCAGCAGGTCGGTCACGATGCCTCCTTGACGTGTTCGGTGAGCAGGCCGCGCAGGGTGCGCGGCGAATCGAGCGCCCTGGCCGGCAGTCCGAGGCGCTCGGCCAGGTAGGCGGTGGTGGCGACGGTGCCGGGGCGGCTGGCCGTCCCGGCGGTGACGGGGCTCTCCCCCAGGGCCTCGGCCAGGGCGGCGACCTGCTCGGCGGTGCGCGGGCCGTCCAGGACGACCAGGGCGGTGTCGAAGGGTGCGGCGGCCACGAGCGCCTGCCGGTCGACGTGCCGGGGCAGGCCGGTGCGCAGGGTGGCGAGGTTGAGGACGAAGGCGTCGGCACCCGCCGCGCGCCGACACCGCTCGGCAACGAGTTCGGCGAGTCGGCGCCGGTTGTCCACCGGCGCAGCCAGGTCGCCGATCGCCGCGCTGCCCCATGCCCGGAACGCGCCGACCGCCTCCCGTACGTAGGGCGGCACCAGCCCGCGCGGAGCCTCGCGGCCTCCGGTGTACTCCATGCTGAACGAGGGCTCGGCCGGGCCGAGTTCGATCCGCAGCAGGCCGGTACCGCACTCGGGCGGCTTGACGACGTACCGCGGCGGGATCGCCCAGTGGCCCGTCGGGCTGTGGCAGTGCCCGGCCACCACGATCTCCAGCGGGCCGTCGGCAAGCTGGAGCGCCACGTCCGCCTCGAAGCCGCTGTGGCTCAGCCCGACCACCACCTCGGCACCCGCCTCCAGCAGCCGGTCCCGCTCGGCAGCCAGCAGCGCCGGGGTCGGCTCCTCGAACACGAACCCGTCCCGCTCGGCGACCGGGACCGCTCCGAACGCCTGGGCCCCGAGCACGCCCACGACCCCGATGCGCCGACCGGCCGCCTCCAGCAGCAGCCCCCGCTCCCACCGCCCGGCGAAGGCCGGCGGCGGGGTCAGGTTCGCGCACACCACCGGCGGGAACCGCTCGGGCTCGTGCAACCGCATCAGGTCGGCCAGGTCGTGGTTGCCGGGCACCACGGCGTCGTACAGGTCGGCGAGCAGCCGCTCCTCCGTACGTCCCCGGGAGTACTCGTGGAAGGCGCTGCCGCCGAAGAAGTCGCCGACGTCCACGACCAGCGCGCCCTGCTCGCGCAGCGCCCGGACCTCGGCCAGCATCCCCGTGCCGTCCGGCACGGCAGAGTGGAAGCAGCCCGTCGCCGCCACCGTCACGGTGTTGGTGGCCAGTCCCCTGTCCACGCTCAGCACCTCGTGATCGACACGACGCGCAGCGGGACGGCCGCCGGGGGCCAGAAGTCGTGGCGGGAGATCCCGTCGACCTCCTCCAGCCGCAGGCCGGCGCCGAACCAGTCCCCCGCGGCGGTGTGGTCGGCCGTGGCCGCGGGCAGCACGGCCAGGCCGCGCGCGACCTTGGCGGTGGAGCCGAACACGTGGGCGGCGATCCCGAAGGCCAGCGGCCAGTCGAACGGGAGGATCGACAAGAACACCGTGCCAACGGGCAGCTCGCGGTCGAGGTCGACCGCCCGGACGTCCGACAGGAGCGGCCGGGCCCGCTCTCCGTACGGTTCGAGCGCCGCGCACAGCGCCTCGGCCACCCGCGGGTCCTTCTCCACCGCCCAGATCCGGTGCCCGGCCCGCGCGACCGCGGCGGACAACGTGCCCAGGCCCGCCCCCACCTCCAGCACCGCGTCCCCGGCCCGCAGGCCCGCCAGCTCCAGCAGCCGCGACGCGATCCCGGGAGAGCGCAGGAAGTGCTGGCCCAAGTCCTCCCTCGCCCGGAAGTCGCTACCCCGCAGTTCCGCGACGACCGGACTCTCCCCCGCCGACGGCGCAACCGCGCCAGGGGGCACGACCTCCGGGCTTCGCTCCCGGACAGAGATCACCATGGTTCTCCTCCTCAAGATCTGAGCCGAAGCGCTCCCGAGAGAGCTGCTCCGCTGCCTGCGGGCCGCATCCGCAATCGCCCTGCAGGCCGGCCGCTCGAAGTCACCCCGACGCCGAACAGCGCCCGTGGCGCGCCAACTACGCTAAAAAGCAACGATGTTGGGAAACACTCACCGGCAGTACGGGTTGCCGCTCCCAGCGCCGTCGGCAGTGCCGAGCGGGTACCCCACAACACACCCCCCGGCGGCCGACGGGCAGGGGTCGACGCCGCGAGCGTCGTGAACTCCGCGATGTCAGCGCGAAAAGACGCGAATTGGCGCACGCAGCAGGGGTTTTGACGTACCGTCGCCGCGTGATGACGCTCGGAGAGCCCCAGCCGGGAGGCGAGGCGACGCCTTGCGGCGACCGTCCCGGAGCGGTTCTCGCGGAAGCCCTCAAGTTCGCGGGCTGGTCGCCCCGCGACCTGGTCCGCGTGATCAACGGACAGCTCACGGGCCTCGGCGAGAGGCGACTCGACCTGACCGCCGCCCATGCCTGGAGCCGCGGCGCGGTTCCCCGGTCGGAGACGGTGCGCCGCCTGGCTGCCGCCGTGCTGTCGGACAGGACCGGCCGGACCTACACCCAGACCATGCTCTGGGACCTGCCCGTACCGGCCGCCCGCAGCGACGAACGGACCGTCACCGACGGACTGCTGGGGCGGCGCTCGCTGCCCGCGGTGCTGGCGACCGCTACCGCGTGGAACTCGACCGACCCCGCCACCCAGGCGACGCTCCGCTCGGCCGGCGACCTGTTCACCGCGGTCTGGGACGCCGACCGGCAGGCGGTCCACAGCACCGGCCGCGAAAGCGGCACCGACCACGTGCTGCCGCCGATGATGGCTGTCCTGGAATCCCACCTCGCCGACCTACGCCGCCTGGATGACGCCACGGGCGGCGGTGCCATCTCCCAGCGCTACGTCCGCACCGCGCTGGACGGCGTGCTGTCGCTGCTGCGCAATAGCCGCTACACCCCGGACATCGGCACCCGACTCCTGCGCACCGCCGCCGGACTCGCCCAGCTCGCCGGATGGATGGCCTTCGACGCGGACCTCTCACCTTCGGGCCAGCGCTACCAACTGCTCGCCATCCGCCTCGCCCGCGCCAGCGCCGACCACGACACCGTCGCCAACGTGCTCGGCATGCTCGCGTACCAGCACGCGGCGGCCGGCTCGCCGACAGCGGCGATCCGCTTCGCCGAGGCCGCCGTCGAAACGGCGGCCCGGAGCGTGCCCACCGTCCGTGCCCGCGCCCTAGGCCGACTCGCCACCGCCCACGCCGCCGCCGGCGACATCGACGCCTTCCGGACGGCCACCGACCGCTGCCTCACCTACCTCCAGCACCGGCGCGACGACGACCCCCCGGCCCTCTACTACTTCACCGCCGAGCAGGTCGCCGCCGAGAACGGACAGGGCCTCGTGGACCTCGCGGCGGCCAACCCGGGCCGGTGCCGTCGTCTGCTGGCCGAGGCCCACGGGCTGCTCGCGCCCCTTACCGCCCACGGCCCCACCAGTGGCTACACCCGCTCCGCGCTGCTGCACGGCGTCCACCTCGCCCGCGCCCACCTCCTCGCCCACGACAGCGAAGCGACACTCGACACGCTGGGCCGGCTGACCTCCTACGTGCCCGAGGTCCAGTCCGTCCGCTGCCGCAACCTGCTGACGGGCATCCGCCGACACGCAGGCAGTCGGATCAAATCCCCCACGGGAATTGATGCGTTGGGCCAAATCGACAGGGCACTATCGGGCATATGACGCCGACCGGACTCGCCCGCCCCGTTCTCACCACGGCTGCTCTCTGCGCCGTCCCGTACGACCACCCGGAGGCCCAGCGCCTCACCTCCGCCCTCCACGCGGAGCAACTCGCCCTGTACGGCTTCGCCGACGACCCGCACACCACCGACCCGGCCCACTTCGCACCGCCGAACGGCCTGTTCCTCATCGCCCACGCAGACGGGCACGATCAGGCACTGGGCTGCGGCGGCTGGCACCTGGTCCAGCCCGGCACCGTGGAGATCAAGCGCATGTACGTCTCCCCGGCCGCCCGCGGCCTAGCCATCGGCAGCACGATCCTCCGGGCGCTGGAAGACCAGGCGCGCAGCATCGGGGCACGGCGCGCAATCCTGGAGACCGGCAGCCGAAACCTGGCCGCGCTGGCGCTCTACGCGCACCTGGGCTACGAGCCGATTCCGTCGTACGCTCCCGGCCGTGACCCGCTGGTGAACCGTGCCTTGGCCAAACAGCTCACGGCTTAGGCTCTCGGCTCGTCAGGCTGGCATGGACTGCCAGTCGTTGGAGTCGAGCGCAAGAGCGGCATCGGCGATCCGCTGGGCCGAGGCGGTGGTGAGGGCTGCGCGGCAGCGGTCGATCTTGCCTTGGACGGCCGAGATGCCTGCGGCGCGGTACTCGGCGGCGCGCAGCAGGCAGTCGAGCTTGTCGGCGTCCTTGGCGCAGCGGGCCTCGGGGGTGGTGCCCTCCTCGAACTCGGCGATCGCGTCGGCGAAGAGGGACTGGATGGCGGGGTGGGCGGCCGCGGTCTGGTCGGCGACGACCTTGCGGGGGTCGTCGGCGGTGACGTACTTGCGGGTGAGGGGGGTCAGGTCGCCGGTGCGGGTCTCGGGGAGGTCGTGGAGGGTGCCGAGCAAGGCGGTGCGGTTGGGGTCGGCGCCCTCCAGGGCGGCGAGGGTGGCGGCGATGACGGCGACGCGGTGGCTGTGCTCGGTGACGGTCTCGGTGGCGGTCAGGGGGATGCCGTCCTGCCGCCAGCCGGTGCGGGGCAGGGCGCGCAGGGAGCCGGTCTCGAACAGCAGGCGGGCGATGCCGGTCGCTTCCTCGGTGTCGATTTGATGTGCCATGCGGTCCTCCTGACGCACCCTCACCCGTCGGCTCGACCGTAGCGCAGGCGGTCCAGGTCGCGGCGGGACGTCGGGGAGATCAGGGCGCCGTCGAGGAGCTGGGGCGTGAATGTGTCGAACGCCTGCGCTGCGTCCGGTGCTGCGTGCGGCAGCCACGGGTGCAGGTGCAGCAGGGTGCTGATCGAGTGGACGTACAGGTCGACGGTGCCGGGGGCGAGGTGGAAGGAGGAGACGAGGGTGCGGTAGAGGCGGATCGGGTCCCAGCTCGCCGGGTCGGGGCGGTGCATGAAGGTGTCGTCGGTGCTGTCGGCCGGCATCGCGCCGAGCCACAGCGCCCAGTAGGCGAGGTTGGCGAGTTCGCCGTGCTCATCGTCCAGCAGCGCGGTGGAGATGAAGTGCCGCAGCTGGTCGGGATCGCCTTGGCGAGCGGCGACGGTGGCGACGGTGCGGGCCTCGATGGAGCGGGGGCCGTGGCCGCGTCGGCCGAGTGCGGGCCGCATGCCGCGCAGGGCCTGCTCGGACCAGGCGGAGGCGTCGGGCGCGGTGTCGTACGAGGCGAGGTAGAGGGCCTGGCGGTGCAGCAGCCCTCCGTGATCGTCGGCGGCGGCGTGCTCGGCGGTGTCGCGCAGGTTGGCGAAGAAACGGGCGCGGTCGGCCGCGGGCAGCAGGGGGCCGGGGCGGGCCGGGCCGCGCCGGGGCCGCGAGGTGTGGGCGGCCAGGGCCGGCGGCGGGGTGCCGCGCAGCGCCCAGGCGACCAGGAGGGCGGAGTCGCGGGGCTGGACCCACCCGGCCAGCGGGTGGCGGCCGGTCTCGGCGGGCGGGTCGAGGACGGCGGCCAGGATGCGGTCGGCGTCCAGCGCCGGGCCGCTGTGCGCGAGCAGCATCGGGTCGGCGCCGAGCAGGGCCAGGCGGCGGCGCAGGTCGAGGTGGTCGCCCGCGCGAAGGTGGGGCAGCGGACGGCGGCCGGACTCCCAGCCCTGCACGGTGCCGACGTCCAGGCCCAGAGCCTCCGCCAGTCCCTCCTGGGTGCGCGGGATGCTCTCGCGGGCCAGCCGAAGAAGGTAACCGGAGACCAGCCCGACCGACGGTGCCTTTGCGGACATGCCACTCTCCTTCGCACGAAGATTCGCGACTTTCACTCCTGCCTGCCGACGTTCGCGGTGCTCGTAGTGTCTGTACCTGTCCGTTGGCCGCCACAGAGTGTGCCGTTGCGCACCCGCCTGTCGGCAACAGAGGTAGCGGCACCCTGTACCGGCGGCGAGTTTTTCTCAGCTTTCTTGATTTCTAGAGTAGTTGGCACATCATGGGCCTGGCCGGGAAATGAGGCCAGCAGCGTCGAGCACCAGGTCGACCAGGCGCTGAGCAGCGTACGGGTGGCCGTGCTCGCGGGAGCAGGCCGCCATCGCGCTGCGCCGGGCCGAGTCGGCGAGCAGCGGGACCAGCGCCTCCCGCAGGACGTCCGCGGTGACGTCGCCGGTCAGGGCGACGGCCGCGCCTGCGTCCTGGAGGTGGACGGCGTTGTGGGCCTGCTCGTTGCCCGCCGAGGTGGGCAGCGGGACGAACACCGCTGCCTTGCCGAGCGCGGTCAGCTCCGCGAGCGTTCCGGCGCCGCTGCGGCTGACCACCACGTCCGCCAGCGCCAGCACGTCCGGCAGCTCCGCCCCCGTGTAGCCGGTCAGCAGGTAGCGGGCGGCCAGGTGAAGCGGCATCGCATCGGTCGCCCCACGCAGCGTCGCCTCGTTGGCCGGGCCGCACTGGTGGATCACGTTGGCGTGCTCCAGACGGCAGGATTCCCAGCACCAGGGCGTTGATCTGCACCGAGCCCTGCGCGCCGCCGGTGACGTAGACCGTCGGCAGCGAGCGATCGAAGCCGTAGAGGCCCAGCACGGCCACCGCCTTGTCAGCTCGGCCGGCCAGCACCGCCGGGCGTACCGGATTGCCGGTCACCACCGCGGTGCGGCGGGCGGACGCGGGCAGCAGCGGCAGGGTGGACTCCGAGGAGACCGCGACCCGGGTCGCCGCGCGGGCCAGCACCTTGTTCGCCAGCCCGAGGCGCACCGTCTGCTCATGAACGACCAGCGGCACCCCGCAGGAGCGCGCCGCCAACCCGACCGGCACGGCCACGTATCCGCCGGTGGCCAGCACCACGTCCGGTGCGAACTCCGTGATCAGGGTGCGGGCCTGCCAGGTACCCAGCGGCACCTGGCCCATGTCCCGCACGTTCGCCGGGGAGATCATCCTGAGCGGGTTCGAGGAGCGCCGGACCTTCCCGGTGGCGACCGCCGCGAACCGGATCCCCTCCGCCGGGGCGACCCGCGCCTCCAGACCGGCGGCCGTGCCGATCCACAGCACCTCCACCGTCCGGCCTTGGCCGGCCAGCCGCTCCTGCAACGCCCGCACCGCCGTCAGCGCCGGGTAGGTGTGCCCGCCCGTACCGCCGCCCGTCACGATCAGTCGCAATGGTCCGCCCTGCCCGCGCGCGCCATGCCCTCTCCCCTCGGCCGCCAACAGGCTGCTCAGCTGACGGCTGATCGGTCCACGACGGAGCAGTAACTTTACGTCGCCGATCGGTTTCCGAGAGTACATGCTTCTATTCCGGCTCCACCGGATCCGCCTGACCGGCACAGCCTTCCCCTGCGGCCCCGCCGATCACCGCGCGGAGACGGGACGAGCGTCTCTGCCGTTCTGCCGCGAGGGTCACCCTGCGGCGTGTGATCGAGATCTCTGGGGCAGAACTCGCTTCTGCAGGAGGGGTCTTGCTACGTTCCGTGGTCCAACCGAACACAGGTGACCCCGGCGGTGCGCTAACACCCCGGGGTCCGGCAACAGGAGCGATCACTCCCTTGCAGATTCATCGTAGCGCGCACGCGCGTGCCTTCATCATGCTGCCCAACGCTCTCGTCCAGGACCGGCGGCTGTCCTTCACCGCCCGCGGCCTCCTCGCGGACCTCCTCTCCCGTCCGGAAGGCTGGTCGGAGGACGCTCAGCAGATCGCGGACTCCAGCATCCAGGGGCGCTCCGCGATCCGCGCGGCGCTGAAGGAGCTGCGGGAGGCCGGGTACTACCTGGTGGTGAAGGTGCGGATGCCGGACGGGACGATCCGCAGCGAGGCGCACGTGTTCGACGTCCCGCACCGGCCGGGTGCGGAGATCATCCGGCAGGCTGTCCAGGAGGAGGCCGAGCGGCAGGCCCGACCGGCTGCCCCCCGTCCGGCGTCCGGTGTACCGGCGTCCGGCGCCCGTGAAGCCCTTCTTGTAAAAGACGGTGAGAAAGCACCCTCCCCCCTCCCCCCGGAGGCGGCCGACGGCGACGCGAGCGCCGAGCAGCAGCCGACGGCGCGGAGCGCGGGCGGGCAGGCGGAGCCGGAGGACAGCCCGCCAGTGGAGCCGCTGGACGAGCGGATCCGGGCGGCGGCGCTGGCGCTGCACCGGGCCCTGCGGCCGGAGCCCCGGCTGCGCCTGGGGGAGGCGGAGGCACTGGCACTGGCCCCGCTGGCGGCGCGCTGGCTGGCGCGGGGCTTCGGCGCGGCGGAGCTGGCGCAGGCGCTGCTGCCGGGGCTGCCGGAGCGGATCCACTCGCCCCGGGCGGTGGTCCGGACCCGGCTGCTGGACAAGCTGCCGCCCGCCTGCACCCCCGAGCGGCCGCAGGCACCGCAGACGCACGAGTGCGCCAACTGCGGCGATCCAGTGCCGCGTTCGGGCCTGTGCGGGCCGTGCCAGGGCCGTCCGAAGCCCGTGCTCAAGGTCGGCGGCGGGCAGGCGAGCACCCCGGCGGGTGCCGCGCGGGCGCGGGCGGGGCTGCGTCCGACGGCGGGCCGGGTGGTCTCGGCGGGCTGAGCGACGGCTTCCCGCCCTGCCGCCGCGCGACGCTCTCGCGTCGGCGGCAGGACGGGAGGCGGCGGGCGCGGTCAGCCTCCGCCGACCTTGTCGAGCCAGTCGGTGGCAACGACCGCGAAGCGCGCCCAGAGCAGGATCCCTGCGAGGATGCCCGTGTAGACCAGGGCCCTGATCAGGCGTTCTGGCACCACGACTCCCTTCCTCCGCGGGCTGGTTGCTGCGCGGCTAAGCCGCTCGCGCAGTGGCGGTTCACCCTGTCGGCGTTACGGGCGACAGGGTGAGCTGGGAGATCTCCTCCGCCGCCCGGCGGGTGTGGTAGATCATCGGGCGCAGGTCTTCGGGCATCTCGCCGCTGGGGCGGAGCAGGAGGACGGATCCCATGATCCCGCCGTCCCAGAAGGCGGGGGCGGCGACGCTGTCCCAGCCGGTCATGCACTCCTGGCGGCCGATGGCGAAGCCCATCCGGCGGACCTCGCCCAGCGAGGTGGCGAGGGCGTCGTTGTCGCGGATCACGCCGGGTCCGGCGGTCGGGGGCACCTCCTCGGCCAGGACCCGGTCCCGGATCTTCTGGGGGAGGTAGGCGAGGATGGCGCGCCCGGAGGCGCCGGTGCGCAGAGAGCGGGAGACGGAGACGATGTCCTCCGCCGTCATGCCGACCTCGGCGGGATCCCTGTCGCCGATGGCGTAGTCGGTGCACAGGCGGCCGACGCCGAAGGGGCTGAGGACGTAGAGGAGGGCGAGTCCGCCGGTGGCCTGGTGGAGGGCGACCAGGGTGCTGTGGGTGGAGGCGGCGCCGGGGGCCTCGGCCATGGCGTGGAGTCCGGCGCGGGCCGTGCCGGTGCCCAGGCGGTAGCGACCCCGGCCTACCTGCTCGAAGACGCCCCGGCCGACGCCGGTCTGCAGGATGCGGTGGACGGTGGCGTCGTCCAGGCCGGCCTCTTCGGCGATGGCGCGCAGGGAGTGCACGCTGCCGGGGGTGGCGATACGGGTGAAAGCCTGTTGGACGCTGAACGCCTTGTCGGCGAGCGAGGCAGGCTTGGCGGCCGGCCGGTCCTGGCGGTCGGACGCGGTGGCGGTGATGGCGCTGTTCATCGAGAACCCCCCAGAGGGATCGTCGCGCGGCGCTCGGCGGCGCGACTTGGTGGGCCGCGTGCCCGCCTGGTGCGGGCAGCAGAGAAGAGGGAGAAGCCGGGGGTGGTTCAGAGGCTCAGGTCGAGGACGACCTTGCCGGTGGTGAGCCGGGCTGCGAGGTCGGCGTGGGCCTGGCGGGCCTGGCCGAGCTTGTAGGCCGGACCGTGGAGCGGCTTGAGCCAGCCGTCGGCGACGGCCGTGAACAGCGCGGCCATCGACTCGTTCAGCAGCGTGCGCGAGGGGTAGAGCGAGGGCAGCCAGAACCCGGTGACGGACTTGGACTGGCCGACGAGCTGCGCGATGGGCACCAGGCCCTGGGTCCCGGTCACGGAGCCGAAGACGGAGAGGCGGCCGCGGGGCGAGAGGGCGTCGAGCGTGGCGTGGAAGATGTCTCCGCCGGTCATCTCCATGGCGGCGGTGACGTGGCCGCCCGCGGCGTCGAGGATGCGCTCGGTCAGGCCCTCGACGGTGGAGGAGTCGACGACGGCGTCGGCGCCGAGGTCGGCGGCGAGCTGCCGCTTGGCTTCGGTGCCGGCCATCGCGACGACCTTCGCGCCGGTGCGCTTGGCGAGCTGGACGGCCAGGGAGCCGACTCCGCCGGCGGCCGCGGGGACCAACAGGGTGTCCTCGGCGGTCAGGCGCAGGTCGGTGTGGAGCAGGTGCCAGGCCGTGTTGCCCTGGAGCGTGAGGGCAATGGCGTCGCGGTCGGCGACGGCGTCCGGGACCTCGAAGGCCAACTTGCGGTGGACGGCAACCTGCTCGGCGTAGCCGCCGCCCTTGCCGAGGGCGACGAAGCGGCGGCCGTCCTCGCTCTCCCCGAGGACCTCGTTGCCCGGGATGAACGGGCAGGGCATCGGCGCCGGGTACGTGCCCTCCCGCAGGTGGGTGTCGGCGTAGTTGACGCCGGCCAGGCGGGTGCGGAGCACGCGGTGGCCGGGGGGCGTCGCCGGCCCGGGCATCTCGCTCAGCTCCAGCACCTCAGGGCCGCCGAACTCGCGTACAACTACAGCTCGCATCGTTCAATCCTAAATATTGCACGGTGGATTCTTCGATGAATCCCTTGGCCGGGAGATTCACCCGAGGGCAGCGAATATACCCCCGAGAATCACCGACCCCCCTGCCTTTGACAAGGATCTCATCACCCGGACATTCAAGATCAATTAGCGGAAGACATGCAACCCGTAACCCTGAGTAGCCGATATACTCCGTCACTCACCGCGAAGATTGCAGGTCGAGTGGCATCCTGGAGTCAACTTGTCCGGTTTACGCAGAGTTGGCCAGGCGAACCCCATGATCATTTCTCAGTCTCTGAAAAAACCCCATGTCTACTCGCGTAGATAAGTTGAATTCGTTGACCGGTATCCATGTGAATACCTAACGTATTCCCCAGAGCCAACGGCACACGAACCATCTGAGGAGAGGTCAGGCGATGGCACACAAGCCGCACACCGCCTGCCCCTGCCACGGGCTCTTCGGTCGGCGCGGAACGCGTGACGCCTTCGGGTGTCACGACGCGTAGCGGCGACCGCCTCACGAGTCGGCCACGTAGAGCGACGGTGTCGCCCGGCCAGCCGATCACCAGCCCCGGCGACGGCCACGAGCCGTAGCGATCCGGGCGGCGAAGAAGGCCGTGAAACGACGAAACGCCCGCGAGCGGGAACTCGCAGGCGTCGGTCGTGCACGCCCAGTTGTGACGTACAACACACCCAGAGCAGCAGCCCCGCCCTTGGACGAGTCGGGCTGCGCCCTTACAGAAGGTGATTGAACCATGGTGACGCTTTCGCGTACAGAGCAGTCGGCGGGAACCACCGCCCAGAGCGGTGCAACGGCATCGCTCCCGGCCCACGCCGCCGAGGCGAAGCCGGTCGAGGCGGCCCCGGGGCTCCCGCACCCGGCCGCAACAGTGCAGGCCGCCCTGCCCGACGGCCGTGGCCGGCACCGCCGCGGCTAGGCCCGCTCGTACGCCGCCTGTCGGCAGCTGCACACGACGCCAGCACCACCTGACGGAAGTAGCGGCCCCCGCCGCACGCCCGCTGACCCCTCATCACCGAACTTGCGCCCCCGTGCGGGCCGGCCTCGCCGTGCCCCCGAGCGCCCCTGCCCCGCGCCCGCTGCCCACCCGCGGCGCGATGGAGACACCCCCATGAACGCCACCGTCCACGTGCTGTACGCCACCGTCCACGAGCCGGAGCCCGACACCCTCGACGAGCCGGAGATCGACGTCGTCCGCGAACTGGAGACCGCGTTCGTCAGCGGCCTCGCCCGCGGCAGCCAGTACTGGCGGCTGAAGGCCCTGTGCGCCCGTGACGCCCAGGCCGACGACTGGTTCGCACCGCCGCGACTGGCCGGCCACCGCCGCGCACTGGCCGTCTGCGGGAGCTGCCCCGTGCGCAGCGAGTGCCTGGACGACGCGGTCGCGTGCCGCACCACGGAGGGCATCCGCGGCGGGCTGACCGGTGAGGAGATCGCCCTTCTCCTCACCCACCGCAAGGACGATCGGCGGTTCGACCAGATCAAGTTGGTCCTGCAGGGCGAGCTGGTGCCGCTGACCAGCCCCGAGAAGCGGGCCACGGTCCGGATCACGCAGCTGGTCGGCATCGGCTGGGAGGTCTGGGCCCCGGCGATGGGCATCGGCTACAAGGCCGCGGCCAAGCGCCGCCGGGAAGCCGACAAGCAGCTGACGACCATCCCCAAGCGCGACCTCGTCGAGGAGATCGCCCTCGCCGACGAACTGCGCGCCGAACTGCACCAGGAGTTCACCACCGTCACCCTGGCAGCGGCCGCGTGAGGATACACCGCCCCGCGGTCTCTCCCTGGGACATCGCCGCGATCGGGCTGCTCGGCACGGCCGGGTTCACGCTCAGCTACGACGCTCTCCAGCAGATGGCACAGGCCATCCACATCCGCGGCCAACTCACCTACGCGTTCCCCGTCGTGGTCGACGGTTTCATCGGCTACGGCGTCCGCGCCCTGGTCCTCCTGCAGAAAGCACCCCTGCGAGCACGTGCCTACGTCTGGTCGCTCTTCGCCGGCGCGACCGGCACCAGCGTCTGGGCCAACGCGCTCCATGCCGTCCGCCTCAACGAACTCGACCAAGCAGGACGCGCCGCCGACGCCCTGAGGCTGAACGACGTGCCGGTGGCCTTCCTGAGCACGATCGCGCCACTGGCCCTCGCCGGCGCGGTCCACCTCGGCATCCTCGTCAACCGCCACAACAACACCGCCGCCCCAGCGGACGAGCCCGAGCCCGCTGTCCCCTTCATGGCCGCCGCCCCGGTCTCCCTCGACCGTGTCCCGACCACCGGCCCCCAGCCCACACCTCCGACCATCACCCCCGACCTGGGACGAGCCGCCGCGCAGACCGCAACGGCAGCACTGAGTGCCGCTCCATCCCTCCTGGCCGAGGCCCGGTCCGCCGAGCAGAAACTCCAGCTGTACCGCCAGTCCGTCCGCAGGCGTGCCCGAGAGGCCGCACGGCGCAGCCGACGCACGCAACCGACTCCCCCATCCGACAGGCCCGACGGACAGACAGCGCTGGACGGTCTGCGGACCGAACCTGCGGACCGTACGGACTGGACGGGCGCCCCGGACCGGACCGAACGGACGGACCAGACGGACCGGACCGAACCCGCGGACCGGACCGGACCCGCGGACCGGACGGACCGGACCGAACGGACGGACCAGACGGACCGGACCGAACCCGCGGACCGGACCGAACCCGCGGACCGGACCGAACCCGCGGACCAGACGGACCGGACCGACCAGACGGACCACGGATCCTGTGCTGCTGGCCATCGGGCGCGAAGCGACCAGGGCTGCCGGGCGAACTTCCCGGACCATCGTACGCACAGCTCTCAGGAAGGCAGGCCACCGAGCGTCGAACGAGTCGCTCGGTGCGGTCCTGGAAGTCCTGCGTGCCGACAAGCCACCCCCAGCACGCCGCCGCTAACACCGCCTCACCCCCTCCTCCTCCACCTGACCTACTGCCAGGAGCACCCATGAGCACCGCCGTCCTCGCTGACCAGGACATCGTCAGCGACTTCATGACCGTTCTCGTCGCCCACCGCCACCTGCAGGCGGCCGCTCAGCTCGGGGGCGGCCGGTGGAGGGTCCGCCGCACCGGCACCGGCCAGGGCGAGGTCCTCACCGCGGACCAGGTGGAGGAGCTGGTCATGGACCACGTGATCAGTGCGTTCGCCGCCCGTGGGCTGGCCGATGCGGACGCCGACTTCTAGCTGGCCGCAACCAGCTCGAACTGCCGTCAACCCGCTTCCATCGCAATCGAGTTGTCACCTACGGCGGAGCGAGCTATCTGCTTGGACCGCCCTATCGGACGGTCCAAGCGCTCGCCCCGGCCAGGGGCCGGGAACGGTCCGGATCCGGGCCGAGCGAGGGCGCTCGTCCCGGACCCGGACCTCGGGAGCCAGGGGGCTCCGCAGGACAGGAACGACAGGAAGAACAAGCCGATGAACGCCGCCGTCGACGCCGACGACGAGAGCGTCGTGCGCCGTCCGCGCCGACGTCACCACGAACCCACCCAGCGCCAGCGCCGTCTCACCGCCCGATTCAGTGCCGACGAAGAAGCCGAGATCAAGCGCGCCGCCAGCGCCCGCGCGCTGACGACCGCCCGCTTCATCGCCACCAGTGCTCTCAACGCCGCCCGCAACCTCACCGCCAACGAAGACCCCGAAGACCGCCGCGACCGCGCCCTCGACGAGCTCGCCGCCGCCCGGCACCAGGCCGCCCGCTGCGGTAACAACCTGAACCAGATCGCCCGGGAGCTGAACTCCGGCGGGCTGCCGAGCCCGGCCGACCTGGTCGCTGCCCTGGCCGCCGTCCGCACCGCGGTCACGGCCATCGACACCGCCTCGGCGAAGATCGTGAAGGAGAAGTAGACGCCGTGGTGCCGAACGTGACCCGGGGCTCGCGGACGTACGGCCTGCTCGCCTACCTCTATGGTCCGGGCCGGCGGGACGAACACACCGACCCCCACCTGGTGGCGTCCTGGGACGGCTTCGCCCCGGACCCGGGCCGCGACCTGGCCGCCAACCTCAAGCAGCTCCAGAGCGCCCTGGACATGCGTGTCGACCAGCGCGGCAAGCGCCGCGCGCTGAAGAAGCACGTGTGGCACTGCTCCCTGCGGCTCTCCCCCGAGGACCGCGACCTCAGCCCCGAGGAATGGGCCGAGGCCGCACGGCGGGTCGTCGCCGCCGTCGGCATCGCGCCCGAGGGCGATCCGGACGGCTGTCGCTGGGTGGCGGTGCGCCACGCCCAGGACCACATCCACATCGCGGCCACCATCGTGCGCGGCAACCTGCGCAAGGCCGACATCGAGAACGACTACCGCAGGGCGCAGGCGGAGTGCCGGAAGATCGAGAAGGAGTGGGGGCTGCGCGAGCTCGACCCGGGCGACGGGACGAAGGCGAAGGAGCCGACCAACCGCGAGAAGCACAAGGCCCAGCGGTTGGACCAGCCCGACACCAGTCGGCAGCTGCTGCGCGACGCGGTCCGTCAGGCCCTGGCCGGCGCGGACACCGAGGAGGAGTTCTTCGCCCGCCTGGAGACGGCGGGCGTGCTGGTCAACCGCAAGATCGGGCCGTCCGGCGACACCCTCGGCTACAGCGTGGCCGTCGTCGGCGAGCGCGACGCCGCCGGGAAGCCGGTGTTCTTCGGCGGGTACCGGCTGGCACCCGACCTGACGCTGCCGAAGATCCGGGCCCGCTTCGGCGCGCCGGGCACCGGGGCCGACGAGGAGCTGCAGTCCCCGGCGGCCGGACGGGCGGGCGAGCGCCGCTCCGCCCCGGCCCGGGCGCGCTACGAGGCGTCCAGCGCCGCCGACGAGGTCCTCGACGTCCTGGACGGCGAGGACGACCAGGCCGCCGCCGCGGTCATCGCCGACACGGGCGAAGTGCTGGACGCGCTCGCCGGCACGGCGATGCCCGCGCAGAAGGCCGAGCTCCTCGCGGCCGCCAGGGCGTACGAGCGGGCGTCGCGCTCGCACATCCGGGCCGCCCGCGACGCGGACTACGGCATGCGCTCGGCGGCCCGGAAGATCCTGGCCAGCGGCTACACCACCAACCGGGCGCCGGACGCCGCTGCGGCGGCCACCTTGCTGGCCGCGCTGCTGCTGCTGGTGATCGCGAGCAGCCGCTGGCACGCCGAGCACGGCCACCGCCAGCAGGCCGCCGCCGCCCGCGCCAGCGCCGAGCACCTGCGCGCCGCCTACCGCCAGGCCGCCGCCCGGCCGATGGCCGCCCTCGCGCAGCGCGGCCGGCAACTGCCCCCGGAGGTGCGCGGGCGCCAGGAGCAGGCCCTGCGCCGGGCTGCCCCCGGCGAGGCCGGTCGGCTGCTGGCCGAGCCGGAGTTCGACGCGCTCGCCGCCGCCCTGGCCGAGGCCGAGGCGGCCGGCCACGATCCGCAGGCGCTGCTGGAGCGCGCCCGGGCCTGGCGGGAGCTGGGCACCGCGGACTCCGTGACCGCGGTGCTGACCTGGCGGGTGCGGCACCTGGCCAAGCTCCCCGTCCCCGCCCGCCGACAGCCGCCCGCCCCTGCCGGCATCCCCGACGCGGCCGCCGTCGCCGGCACCCGCCCGGCCGACTCGTCCCGCCGCCGCTGACCCGGCCGCCGACGGACGCCCCCTTCGGCTCCGTCGGCGGCCGCACCACCCCGCACCGACCACGGCCGACCCGGCCTTCCCAACACATCCCTTCCACGCAATGGAGCCGCCCCGATGCGCATCCTCGTCCTGTCCACCGGCAACCCGGTCCTGGAGAACGCCCTGGCCGCCGACGGCCACACCGTCTTCCTCCTCCAGCCCGTCGGCACCGGCAACGCCGACGACCCCAACCGGTACACGATCACCCACTGGGACAACCTCGACGCGCTCGCCGAGATGGAGCCGTGGCTGCCGCACCTCGACGCCGTCGCCACCATCGACGAGCAGGCGATCGTCGCCGCCGCCTACCTGCGCGAGCTGCGCGGCCTGCCCGGCCTGAGCCTGGAGGCCGCCGTCCGCTACACCGACAAGGCCGTGATGAAGACCGCGCTGGCCGCCGCCGACCTCCAGGTCGCACCACACCGCGTCGTCCACCGGGCCGAGCAGATCCCCGAGTTCGCCGAGGAGTTCGGGTGGCCCGTCGTGGTCAAGCCCCGCGCGAGCCTCGCCTCCGTGAACACCCTCGTGGTCAACGACGAGCAGCACCTGCAGGAGCTGCTCGACCAGGGCGCGTTCGACACCCGGGCCACCGACCCGACCGGGCGGTTCACGGCCGGCCACGTCCTGGACTCCCTCCACGAGGCCGAGGACGGGTTCCTCGTCGAGAAGTACCTCGACCTGGCCGCCGAGCACTTCGTCGACCTGTACGTCTACCGGGGCGACGTCCTCCTCGCGGTCCCCGGCCGCTACAACGCCCCGCTGCTGACCACCCTCTACGGCACCACCCGCTCCTACGACACCGTCCTGCGCCCGGACCTGCCGGTGCCCCGGCACCTGGTCCACCTCGCCCGCCAGGCCGCCGCCGCGCTGGGCCAGCAGACCGGCGTGGTGCACTGCGAGATCCTGGAGACCCGCGACTACCCCTTCTACTTCATCGGGGAGGTCGCGGCCCGGCCCGGCGGCGGCGCGATCACCGAACTCGCCTCCCGCATGTACGCCTTCGACCTACCGCAGACCCTCGCCGACCTGGCCTGCGACCGGTTCCCGACTTTCAGGACCACTGCGCGCTTCATGGCGCTCACCGCCGCGATGATCACCGCGCCGCCCGGCAGGGTCGTCCACATTGCCGACCGCGCCACCATCGAAGCGCTGCCCGGTGTGCTGGACGCCGACATCCGCCTGAGCGCCGGGGAGGCGGTGCCCGAGGGCATCGGCACGATGACCACCGCCGGCCGGATCCTCTACGGCAGCTGCGACAACGACGTCGTCGACGGGGAGGTGGAGGACCTGTACACCGCCCTCGACCTGCGCGTCGACGAGGACGTCCCCGCTGCCCGGACCTGACCGCACCTCTCCCCCACCCGTTCTTCCCCCTGGAGCCTGCCCCCTAATGGGGGTCGAAGCCGGCGGATCGCTGACTGCATGCCGGCCCTGGAGACCTCGTGTGAGAGCGCGACGGCCGGCTTCATCTCGGCGGTGATCAGCTGACGTCCGGTGAACCATAGCTGCCCCCAGGGCCTTGAGCCCTTCGACAAGAGTTGGCTCCGGGCGTCGGCCGATCACCGCCGAGGAACGCGGTCGTGCGGGTGCCCGGCGTCGGGGCCATTAGAAGTCATCTCATTTGGTGATTCTGCGATTGCAGATGAGGGTGGCGGCGATGGTGGCGAAGGCCGCGAAGTGGGTGCCCTTGCGTTCGTAGCGGTGGTGGAGTCGGCGGAAGCCGCCGAGCCAGGCGACGGTGCGCTCGATCACCCAACGGTGGCGGCCGAGGCGCTGGGAGGACTCGACACCACGACGGGCGA
>NZ_JNYE01000058.1 GCF_000717185.1 Kitasatospora phosalacinea
GGGCCGACAAATCCGCTGGAGGACAGCCAGTCGGCGTCGGTCAGCCGGTGGGTCAGACCCGCCGGAGGAGCCACTACACATCCTCACTGTCAGCCGAGGAAGGAGAGGCGGAGCTTGCGCTGCGGGTTGTCGCCGTTGGTGTCGATCAGGACGACGGACTGCCAGGTGCCGAGGGCGATCCGGCCGCCGACCACGGGGAGGGTGGCGTGCGGGGCGACCAGGCCGGGCAGGACGTGGTCGCGGCCGTGGCCGGGGGTGCCGTGGCGGTGGCTCCAGCGGTCGTCGGCGGGCAGCAGGTCGCGCAGGGCGGCGAGCAGGTCGTCGTCGCTGCCCGCGCCGGTCTCGATCACGGCGATGCCCGCGGTGGCGTGCGGGACGAAGACGTTGAGCAGTCCGTCGCGGCCGTCCGCGACCTCTCTCAGGAAGGCGTGGCAGCGGTCGGTGACGTCGAGGGCGACCTCGGCGCGGCCGGTGGCGACGTCGAGCGTCTGGGTGTGGAAGGTGTCGGACATGGGGCCATCCTGGCCGATCTTGGGGCGCGCCTCGTAGGGGCGGCGGCCGAACGCCACCCGACCGCCAGGGCGCGCCACCGTCCGCCGGAGCCGCGGGACGGCCGACTGCACGGCCGGCGGCGGGAGGGGCGGCGGGGGCGGGCCGGGCGGCGGGGACGACGAAATCCCGACGGACTCCCGTCCGTCGGGTCGTGGCAGTGGGCGGCGGGCCGCCGGGGCGTCGCCGCCCCGGGCGTCAGCGCCGACTGCCGAAGAGGCTCCGCTTGAGGCGGCGCAGCGGGGCCATCAGGGAGACCCGGGCGCTGCGGCGCGGCGAGGCGGCCGGGGCGGCGACGCCGGGGCCGCGGGGAGTCAGTTCCCTTATCAGGCCGAGCGCTTCTGCCGTGTCCACCGCCGGGAGCGCGGGCGCGCCGAGGACGGCCAGGTGTCGGTCGATCCGGCGGCCGGTCGTGCCGACACCGCACTGGATCGCGGGCACCCGGGGCCGCGGTCGCGTTTGCATCTGTTCCATCTGTTTCCCACCCCTACGAGGCGCCAGGGCCGTGAGGCGAAGACTATCCGGCTATGACGGCCTTCACACAACCGTCCTGGTGTTCTGCCACCGTATCGTGCGAACGGAACTGACGCTTCACCAGGGCTCGGTGGTCTCGGTCACGACTACGCATCGGTTGATGGTGCACCATCCAAGCACTGACCGGGCGTCAGGCTCTGCGGCGGTCCGGGGCGTTGCCGGGGCGCACCGGGGGTGCCGGGTGCGCGGGGCGCGCGGGGGCGGGGCCGGGCGCCCCGGTCCGACCCCGCGGCGGGGTTTCACCCGAGCCGGACCTCCTCGACCTCGCCGGTCCCGTCCGGTGGTGCGGCGGTGCGGGGCGGGTCGAGGACGGCGGAGGCGCCGTAGCCGCACAGGCCGAGGCCGAGCAGGGCGGTGAGGACGAGGACGGCGAGCCAGGCGCCGGGCTGGTGCCAGCTGACCTGGCCGCCCTCGCGGGCGAGGCCGGTCAGGCCGAGCAGGCCGGTGAGCACCAGGGCGGCCATGCCGCTGCGGGCCCGGCGCAGTTCGCACTCGCGGGAGGCCAGCAGCAGGGCGGCGCCGAAGGCGAGGCTCCAGGCGCCGAGGGCGCGGACGTCCAGGGGGCGGGCGGCCCAGGGCCAGTGCGCGGCGAGCGGGCCGGGGAACAGGGCGAGGGCGAGCCCGAGCAGGGCGAGCAGGGCGCCGCTGCCGGCCGCGGGGGCGGCGACCCACCAGGGCAGCCGGGGGGCGCGGGCGGGGGCGGGGGCGGGGCCGCGGGTGCGGAGCTGGGCGGCGAGAGCCAGCAGGCCAAGGGGCGGGGCGGCGAGGTGGACGGCGAGCCAGCCCCGGGCGGCGAGCAGGCCGAGGGGGGTGCCGCCGTGCAGGTGCAGCTCGCGGTGGTCGGCGAGGGTGGCGGCGAGGGTCAGCAGGACGAGCAGGCAGCTGGCGGCGGTGGCCACCCGGACCTCGGCCCAGCTGCGGGCGAGGGCGGCGAGGGCCAGCATGGCGGCGGCGCCGCCGTAGCAGGAGCCGAGCAGGGCGGCGGTGACGGGGGAGGTGGTCCAGGCGAAGAGCTGGGCGGTGGAGCCGGGGGCGGGCCACAGGGCGAGGAAGGCCCAGAGCGCGGCGGCGGCGAGCGGGCCGAGGAGGAGGGCCCGCAGGAGCGGGCTGACCGGCCGTGCGGGCGGTGTGGCGGCCATCCTCGGTGTACCCCCCGCTTGTGAGACGTGGCGTCAATATAGGAGCGGGTCGCGGGCCGGGCAATGCCCCGCGCACACCGCCCCCGCGGGCAGGACATTCTGAGTTCAGAAATTGAACACATACGAGGGATTGACGTGGCCGAAACCTCCAAGCAATATCTGTATCGACACGGGATAGCGGGGAACACCCACCCATCCCCGGTCGGGTGATTTCGAGTATGAACGAATCACCCGACCATCCCGTTACACTTCCGACACCACGGTGAGTCACTGTCAGGCCGTCTCGACGCTGCGGCGGCCCGACTCCGATGTGGTGGACGGACCGGCGGTCGATCGTTGAGGGTCGGTCGGACCGCCAACCGGGCTGCCGGTGCCGCCGCTGGTACGGCGCGGCACCGGCGGTCGCGTTTCCCCGCCGTCCGCGGCACCCCGGTCCACCCCGACCACCTGCGCCCGGGGTGCCGCGGCCCGGCCGGAGCCCCCGTCCCGCCCGCCCCCGGACCGCCTGTCGTGGTCCCGTCGCGGCCCCCGGGGCCCGCCCTCCCCTGCCGCCGCTCCCAGGGAGTGCCCAGGCCCGCTCGGTAGAGTGTCCCCACCGGGCGCCCAGCCGTCAGCCACCCCATCCCTTCGCGGAGTGAACGCACGTGCCACCCCTGCTCAGCATCGTCCTCCCCGTTCACGGCGTGGAGCGCTTCCTGCCGCAGTGCCTCGGCTCGCTCCGGGCCGACGGGGCCGCCCCCGGCGAGGTCGAGCTGATCGCGGTGGACGACCGCTCCCCCGACGGCTGCGGCGCCCTGCTCGACGCGCACGCCGCCGCCGACCCGCGGATGCGGGTGCTGCACCTGGCCGAGAACCGGGGCCTGGGCGGGGCCCGCACGGCCGGGCTGGCCGAGGCCACCGGCACCTACGTCTGGTTCGTCGACAGCGACGACTGGCTGCCCGAGGGCACCGTCGACGCCGTGCTGGCCGAGCTGCGCGCCGAGGCGGCCCGCGAGCTGCCCGCCGACGTGCTGATCACCGACTTCACCCACGTCCACCACGACGGCGGCACCGAGCCGAACCCGTGGCGCAAGGTGCTGGCCGGCTCCCCGCTGGTCTCCGGCTGCACCGCCGCCGAGCACCCGGCGCTGTTCAACGCCGTCCTCGCGGTGTGGAACAAGGTGGTGCGCCGCGCCTACCTGCTCGGCCTGGACGTGCACTTCGGCCGCGGGCACTACGAGGACATCTCGGTCACCTACCCGCTGCTGCTGGCCGCCGACCGGCTGCTCTACCTCGACCGCCCCTGCTACAACTACCGGCGCGGCCGCCCCGGCGCGATCACCGCCACCGCCTCCCCCAAGCACGCCGACGCCTTCGCCCAGTACGACGCGATCTTCGCCTTCCTGGACCGCGACGAGCGCGCGGACGCGCTGCGCACCCTGGTCTTCGACCGCACCGTCAAGCAGGCCCTCACCCTCTACGACACCCCCGGGCTCGTCCCGGTCGAGCTGCGCCCCGAGTTCTTCGCCCGGATCACCGCCCACTTCGCGAAGCACCGCCCGGCCGGGTACCGCTACCCGTCCGGCGTGCGCGGCGTCCAGTACCGGCTGGCCGCCCGCGGCTCCCGGCGCGCCTACGCCGAGCTGCGTCGCGGCGGGCGGCTGCCCGGCGCGGTCAAGCGCGGCGCCGGGGCGGTCGCGCCCGGCGTGAGGAAGGCCGTCCGCAGCGGGGCCCGGTTCACCGCGTACAACGCCTTCAAGCGGCTGCCGGTCGACGAGAACCTGGCGGTGTACGCGGCGTACTGGCACCGCGGGTACGCCTGCAACCCGGCGGCGATCTACGCCAAGGCCAAGGAGCTGGCCCCGCAGGTGCGCGGGGTGTGGGTGGTGGAGAACGCCGAGCGGGCCGCCGCGCTGCCCGCCGGGGTGCCGTACGTGATCGTCAACACGCCCGCCTACCTGAAGGCGATGGCCACCGCCAAGTACTTCGTCAACAACGTCAACTTCCCGCACGCCATGACCAAGCGGACCGGCACCGTGCACGTGCAGACCCAGCACGGCACGCCGCTGAAGGCGATGGGCATGGACCTGGTGGACCGGCCGCTGGCCGCGGACGGGATGGACTTCGAGCGGCTGCGCGAGGTGGTCGGGCGCTGGGACTACCTGGTCTCGCCGAACCCGCACACCAGCAAGCACTTCGCCCGGGCCTTCCCCGGCACGTACCAGGTCCTGGACACCGGCTACCCGCGCAACGACCGCCTCGCCCTGGCCACCCCCGAGCAGTGCGTGGACGCCCGCCGCGCCCTGGGCATCGCCGACGGGCAGCGCACCGTGCTGTACGCGCCGACCCACCGCGAGTCCCGCGGCGGCTACCTGCCGCTGCTGGACCTCCCCGCGCTGGCCGAGCGGCTCGGCCCCGGCTGGACGGTCCTGGTGCGCACCCACTACTTCCACGACGGCGGCGCGGGCGACCTGACCGCCGCCCCCGGCTCGGCGACCCTGCTGGACGTCTCCGACCACCCCGTCGTCGAGGACCTCTACCTGGCCGCGGACGTCCTGGTCACCGACTACTCCTCGATGATGTTCGACTACGCGGTGCTGGACCGCCCGATCGCCGTGTACGCCCCCGACTGGGAGGAGTACCAGGAGGTCCGCGGGGTCTACTTCGACCTGATGGAGGAGCCGCCCGGCGCGGCCACCACCGACCAGGACGCGCTGGTCGAGGCGCTGCTCGCGGGCGACCCGGAGCCGGAGGCCCGGCAGCGCTTCCGGGAGCGGTTCTGCCCCTGGGACGACGGCCGGGCCGCCGAGCGGGTGGTCAGCCGGATCTTTCCGCTCCGGGCCTGACCCGGCGCCCTCGTCCCACCATGCGAGAAGGAATCCGTCCACCGGGCGGGCGTGACAAGGATCGCAGCCCCGCGATCGCGGCGGATGTGGACGGACCGCGGGGTGCGTGTCGTAGTCTGCGATCCGTTGCCCAGCGGTCCGGCCCAGTCCGAGCCGCGCGCCCCGCCCCCAGGGGGCGGGCCCCCGGCCGGGGACGTCCCCCGGCCGGAACCGTTCATCCGGCCAGGGAGGGCCACACCGTGATCGACCTCGTCACCAAGCTCGTGCTCAAGCCGCTCGCCAAGGCCCTGTACCGGCCGACGATCGAGGGCCTGGAGAACGTGCCGCGCAAGGGCGGGGTGATCCTGGCGAGCAACCACCTGTCGTTCGTCGACAGCGTGGTGATCCCGCTGGCCGCGCCGCGCCAGGTGTTCTTCCTGGCCAAGGCCGAGTACTTCACCGGCACCGGCCTCAAGGGCGCGGTCTCCCGGTTCTTCTTCACCCACGTGATCAACGCCGTCCCGGTGGAGCGCGGCAGCGTCCGGGCCGCCACCGCCTCGCTGGACGAGGGCCTGGAGATCCTGACCTCCGGCCGGGCCTTCGGCATCTACCCCGAGGGTACCCGCTCGCTGGACGGCCGCCTGTACCGCGGCAAGACCGGCGTGGCCTGGCTGGCGCTGACCGCGGGCGTCCCGGTGGTGCCGGTGGCGCTGGAGGGCCCGCAGCACATCCTGCCGGTCGGCAAGCGGATCCCCCGGCTGCGGAGGATCAGTGTGAAGTTCGGTGAGCCGCTGCGCTTCGACGAGCTGCACGGCCAGGCCCGCTCGGCCAAGGCCCGCCGCCAGGTCACCGACGAGGTGATGGCCGCCATCCAGGCGCTCTCCGGCCAGGAGCCCGCCGAGCAGTACAACGAGTCGCCCAAGGCGGCCTGACGCCCCGCCACCCCTCCGGGGCCCGCTCCCCCGCGCCGGGAACAACCGCGCGGGGCCGCCTGTTCGGCACCTTCGTGGGCGCCCCTCCCGGCGCCCGCGACACCGACCCGACAGGCTACGGAGCGCACCCATGAAGATCGGCATCATCGGAGCGGGCAACATCGGCGGCAACCTGACCCGCCGCCTCACCGCCCTCGGCCACCAGGTCGCGGTGGCCAACTCGCGCGGCCCCGAGACGCTGGCCGAGCTGGCCGCGGAGACCGGCGCGACCCCCGTCCCGGCCGCCGAGGCCGCGAACGGCGCGGAGCTGGTCGTGGTGACCGTCCCGCTGAAGAACGTCCCCGACCTGCCGAAGGACCTGCTCACGGGCGCGGCCGAGGGCTTCGTCCTGCTCGACACCAACAACTACTACCCGCGCGAGCGCGACGGCCGGATCGACGCCATCGAGGACGGCGGCCTGACCGAGAGCCGCTGGGTCGAGCAGCAGCTCGGCCACCCCGTGGTCAAGGCCTTCAACGGCACCTACGCCCAGGACATCCTGGACGCGCCGCGCCCGGCCGGCGACCCCGGCCGGATCGCCCTCCCGGTCGCGGGCGACGACCCGGCCGCCAAGCAGCTGGTGCGCGAGCTGATCGACGCCCTCGGCTTCGACACCGTCGACTCCGGCGGCATCGACGACTCCTGGCGCCAGCAGCCCGAGACGCCCGTCTACGGCCTGCGCGAGGGCGTCGCGGGCGTCACCGCGGCCCTCGCCGCCGCCTCCCCGGAGCGCCCGGCCAACTTCCGCGGCTGAACCGACCGCCCCGCCCCGTCCCGCGCTCAGTAGCCGACGGCCTCCCGCAGCAGCAGGACGGTGCCGCGGGTGAAGCGGGGCGGGGCGTGCAGCACCAGGAGCTGGTTGACGGCACTGGGCCGGCCGTACGCGGCCCCGGTGCGGGCGCTCTCCAGCGGGAGGGCGTACTCGTGGACGCGGCGCAGGGCGGCGGGCAGGTCGGGGACGAGCTTCTGGGCGCCGACCACCCAGACGGCGTGGCCCGCGCCGCCGCCGTGGGCGGGCAGTTGGCTGCCGCTGCCGGAGGCGAGGACGAGGGCGCCGGTCTCGACGAGGGCGTTGACGCTGCCGAGGACGACGTCGGGGGCGGCGAGCAGGCGGCGCAGTTCGTCGGCCTCGCGCTCCCGGTCCATGGCGAGCAGCCGGGGCCTGACCGCGCCGGGGCGGGCGTCGACGTCCTCCTCGATGCCGGAGAGCCGGAGCGTCTCGCTGGCGGTGGTGAGCACGCTCGCGCCGTCGGGGAGGAGCGCGCGGACGCGCGCGCGGGCGGCCGCGGCGCCGTCCAGGACCTCGACGGCGAAGCCGCGGGCGGCGAGGGCCGCGGCGGCCCGCTGGAGCCGGTCCTCGGCGGCGGGGGCGGCGGGGTCGGGGCGGGTGGTGCCGGGGGCGCTCCCGCCGAGCGGGCTGGTGTCCAGGTAGCGGATCTCGTAGACCCGTTCGGTGAACCGCCAGCCTTCCGGGGTGCGCCGGTAACGGTCGTGGTAGACGGCGTGGTTGACGCCCTGCCAGCCGTCGCGCAGCCGGATCAGCTCGTACATGTGGGCCCGTCCGGTGGCGGTGTCGCCGTCGATCCGGACGGTGCCGGGGTGGGTGTTCTGCACGAAGAACTCCCACTGCTCCTGGAGTTTCTCGCCGCCGGCCCGGATCTGCTCGGGGCCGGTCAGTTCGATCGGGACGTCGGGCATCCGCAGCACCCCGTCGGGGGTGAACAGGGCGGCGAGCCGGGGGCGGTCGCGCATCATCACCGCGTCGGTGAAGTCGGCCTGCAGGGCCTGGATCTCGACCCGGTCCGCGACCGGCTGGAAGTCGTTCATCGTTCTCTCCGTTCTGCTGTCCACCGGTACGACGAAACGGCCCGCCGGAGTGTGAGGTGCGGGGCCGGTGTCACAATCCGGGGCGCTGTCCGGTCTTGTGCTGTGACGTCGTGCCGTGACGCGACGGGTGCGAGGAGGCGCGAGGTGGAGGACGGCGTGGACGGACGGCGGGGCGAGGTCCTGCGCGCGGTGGCGGCCGAGCGGCGGCAGCTGACCAACGTGGCCTACCGGCTGCTGGGGTCGCTGGCCGACGCGGAGGACGTGGTGCAGGAGGCGTACGCCCGCTGGTACGCGATGGAGCCGCGGCGGCGGGCGGAGGTGGCGGCGCCGGGCGGCTGGCTGACCACGGTGGTCGGGCGGATCTGCCTGGACCTGCTGGGCTCGGCCCGGGTGCGGCGGGAGCGGTACGTGGGCGAGTGGCTGCCCGAGCCGGTGCCGGGGGACGGCGCGGGGCGGGGCCCGGACGGGGACCCGGCGGACCGGATCACCCTGGACGAGTCGGTGCACATGGCGTTCCTGGTGGTGCTGGAGTCGATGACCCCGGCCGAGCGGGTCGCCTTCGTGCTGCACGACGTGTTCGGCTACCCGTTCCCGGAGGTGGCGGAGGTGGTGGGCCGTTCGGCGGCGGCCTGCCGCCAGCTGGCCGCCTCGGGGCGCCGCCGGGTCCGGGAGGCGCGGCCGCCGGTGGCCCCGGCGCGGGGGCAGGGCGGGCTGGTGCGGGAGTTCAAGCGGGCCTGGGAGGCGAAGGACGTCCGCGCGCTGGTGGCCCTGCTGGACCCGGACGCGACCGTGGTCGCGGACGGCGGCGGCCTGGTCGGCGCGCTGCTGGAGCCGCTGGCGGGCGGGGAGCGGATCGCCCGCGCGGTGACCTCGTTCGACGGGGCGCCGGCCGGCACGGTGCTGGTGGAGTGCGCGGTCAACGGCCGCCCGGGGCTGGTCGCGCAGGTGGACGGGGTCACCCACAGCGTGTTCGCGTTCCACGTCACCGGGGGCCGGATCAGCCACGTCTGGGTGGTGCGCAACCCGGAGAAGCTCCGGCCGTGGGTGTGAGCCCTCCGGCTCAGGCCGCGGGGACGGGGAGCGCCTCGCGGCCCAGCAGCGCGGCGTAGCGGCCCCCGCGGGCCACCAGCTCGTCGTGGGTGCCGAGTTCGGCGATCTCGCCGCCGTCCAGGACGGCGATCCGGTCGGCGCCCCGGACGGTGGAGAGCCGGTGCGCGATGGTGAGGGTGGTGCGGCCCGCGGCGAGCGCGTCCAGGGCCTGCTGGACGGCGTGCTCGGTCTGGTTGTCGAGGGCGCTGGTGGCCTCGTCCAGGACCAGGATCGGCGGGTTGCGCAGCACGGTGCGGGCGATCGCCAGGCGCTGCTTCTCGCCGCCGGAGAAGCGGTAGCCGCGCTCGCCGACCATGGTGTCGTAGCCGTCGGGGAGGGCGGCGACCATGTCGTGGACCTGGGCGGCCTTCGCGGCCGCGACCAGTTCGGCGTCGGTGGCGTCGGGCTTGGCGAAGCGCAGGTTGTCGGCGACCGAGGCGTGGAACAGGTACGTCTCCTGGGAGACCACGCCGACCGCCCGGGCCAGCGTCTCGAAGGACAGCTCGCGCACGTCCACCCCGTCGATCAGGACCCGGCCGCCGGTGGCGTCGTACAGCCGCGGCACCAGGTAGGACAGCGTGGACTTGCCGGAGCCGGTCTCGCCGACCAGGGCGAGCGAGCCGCCCGCCGGGACGGTCAGGTCGATGCCGGACAGGGTGGGGCGGTCCTGGTCGGGGCGGTAGCGGAACTCGACGCCCTCGAAGCGGACGTCGCCGCGGACGTGCTCCAGGTGGACGGGGTGCTCCGGCTCGTCGATCTCCACCGGCAGGTCTAGGTACTCGAAGATGCGCTGGAACAGGGCGAGCGAGGTCTGCACGTCCACGCCGGTGGAGAGCAGGCCGACGGTGGGCCGGAACAGGCCCTGCTGGAGCGAGACGAACGCGACCAGGGTGCCGAGCGAGACGATCGGCGCCCCGGCGGCGGAGGCCAGCCCGGCCGCCCAGTAGATCAGCGCGGGCATCGCGGCCATCACGATCCCGATGGTGGACATCCGCCACCGCCCGGCCATGCTGGAGCGCACCTCCAGGGCGGCCAGGTCGTCCGAGCGGTCGGCGAACTCGCGGGTCAGCGAGCCGGAGCGGCCCATGGTGCGGCCGAGCAGGATGCCGCTGACCGACAGCGACTCCTGGACGGCCGAGGACAGTTCGGCGAGCCGGCGCTGCCGCTCTCCGGTGATCTTCTTGCGCTCCCGGCCGACCCGGCGGCTGATCCAGACGAACACCGGGAGCAGCAGCAGCGAGACGATCGTCAGCCGCCAGTCGAGCGCGGCCATCGCGACCACGCTGGCGACCACCGCGGTCAGGTTGGACACCAGGGAGGTCGCGGTGCCGGTGACGGTGGCCTGCATGCCGCCGATGTCGTTGGCGATCCTGGACTGCACCTCGCCGGTGCGGGTGCGGGTGAAGAACGCCAGCGACATCCGCTGCAGGTGCCGGTAGACGGAGGTCCGCAGGTCGTGCATGACGCGCTGGCCGACGGTGGTGGAGATCAGCGTCTGCAGCACGTTCAGCACGCTGGTGACCACGGCGGCGGCGATCATCCCCAGCGCGAGCAGGCTGAGCAGCCCCGTCCGCCCCTGCGGTATCGCGGTGTCCAGCACCGCGCGCAGCAGGAACGGCGTCACCACCGAGACCACGGCGGACGCGGCGACCAGCAGCCCCACCACGGCCAGCCGCCCGGCGTACGGCCGGAACAGCCGCAGGATCCGCCGCACCTGCGCGGGCTGCTGCTGCCCCTCGGGCGGCGTCCAGTCGATCCGGTTCAACCGCACGGGGGCCTCCTGGGGGTCGGTGGACGCGATGACGGGCCGAGCTTAACGAGCCTTGCTCACCATTAGCAAACCTAAGCTTCTGGGCATTCCGCAGGGGACGCGGAACCAGGGGCGCGGGGAGAACCGCTGCGCCGACAGAAGCACGACCGGGGGCGCGGGGAACTGCGCGAAGCGGGAGGAGCACGCCCGCGAGATCGCGGGATGGTGCAAGCTCTCGTCCTGCGTCGCGATCCGGCTGTGCGTGCTCGGCCGGCCGCGCAGTTCCTCGCGCCCCTGGCTTCGCCTTCTGCTGTCCGCCGCCCGCTCAGGGCTTGCGGTAGTCGCGGCCCGCCGTGTTGGAGAGCTTGCCGAGGCCGCCCGGCGGCAGGAGCCTCGCGGCGGCGACGGCGGCCCGGTAGCGCTTGCTGGGGATGCAGAGCGGGCGGTTGCGGGCGAGGTCGCGCAGCGAGTCGTCGACGACGCGGTCGGCGGTGAGCCAGCCCCAGGCGGGGATGGCGGAGGTGCCCATCCCGGCCCGCTGGTGGAACTCGGTGCGGGTGAAGCCGGGGCACAGGGCCTGGAGGCGGACGCCGCTGCCGGCCAGGTCGCGGGCGATGCCGAGGGTGAAGTTGACGACCCAGGCCTTGGTGGCGCCGTAGGTGCCGCGGGGCAGGAACGCGGCCACCGAGGCGACGTTGACGACCGCGCCGAAGCCGCGCCCGCGCATGCCGGGGACGGCGGCGGTGGTGAGCCGCAGCACCGCCTCGACGTGGACCTTGAGCATGTCGAGCTCGTCCTGCACGGGGACGTCCAGGTAGGTGCCGCGGTGGCCGAAGCCCGCGTTGTTGACCAGCAGGTCGACGGGGCGGGCGGGGTCGCGCAGCCGGTCCTCGACGGTCTCGATGCCGGCCTCGGTGGCGAGGTCGGCGGTGAGCGTCTCGACCCGGACGCCGTGGCGGCCGGAGAGTTCGGCCGCGGCGGCGGCGAGGCGTTCGGCGTCGCGGGCGACCAGCACCAGGTCGCGGCCGTCGCGGGCGAGGCGGTCCGCGTAGGCGGCGCCGATGCCGGCGGTGGCGCCGGTGATGAGAGCGGTGGTCATGGCCCCGACCGTACCGGGCGGTAGTGCGGGGCCGCATCGACCGACCGGACCACGGACGCCTCGGCCCTTCGGGCGACCCGCGGGGCCTCGGCGGCGCGCCCCGCACCGGCGTTCTTCGGATCACCCTACGGTTTCGGGCAGCACCGCCGTCCCACGCGGTGCCCATCCCTTCCAGGAGAACCGATGTCCGTCCAGTTCCACCTGCGCTCCATAGAAGTCGCACCGCCGGCCCGCTCCCGCCGCCCCGCGCGGCACTGACGGCCGGCACCGCTTCCGCACGCCCGGGCCCGCCCCTCCTCCGGGGGCCGGGCCCGACGCGCGTCCGGGGCCGGGTTCCGGCGGTCCGGCGGTCCGGCGGTCCGGCGGGTGCGTCAGTACGGCTTGACCAGCACGTGGGCGGCGCCCGGGATGCCGATCTTCAGCAGCTCGTCCTCCTCCGGGGTGGTCGCCGTGCCGGTCTCCTGCTTGAGGACGGCCCGGGACAGCGCCTGGACGAACATCGCGCGCGGGCGGCGGCGCTCCTCCCAGGCCCGAAGCGCGGACGGCACGTCCGCGGCGGCGTCCAGTTCCTGGGCCAGCACCAGGGCGTCCTCGACGGCCATCGCGGCGCCCTGCGCCAGGTGCGGGGTGGAGGCGTGCGCGGCGTCGCCGGCCAGCACCACCCGGCCGACGTGCCAGGGCTCCTCGACGGTGACCTGGGAGATCCGCGAGTACACCACGGCGGCCGGGTCGGTGACGTGGGCGAGCGCCTCGGCGACCGGGCCGGAGAAGCCGGCCAGCCGCTCGGCGAGCTGCTCGTGGGCCCGCTCCCGGTCCGGGCGGAAGTCCTCGGCCTCGGCGAACACCGCGCCCAGGTACATGAGTTCGTCGGTGATCGGGGTGAGCAGCGCCTTCGCGGCCTGGTTGCCGGTGCTCATCACCACGCCCTGCACCTCGGCCTGCCGGGGCACGGTGACCCGCCAGTTGGCGAAGCCGGTGTACTCGGGGCGGTGGCGGTCGCCGTACAGGCGGGTGCGCAGCGGCGAGCCGATGCCGTCGAAGCCGACCACGACGTCCCAGCGGCCGGTCGAGCCGTCGGAGAGGGTGACGTCCACGCCCTCGCCGTCGTCGGCGAGTTCGGTGACGGTGGTGCCGAAGCGGACGGTCGCGCCGGCCTCGGCGGCGGCCCGGCCGAGCACCTGGGCCAGCGCCGGGCGGGGGATGCCGTTGTTGGCGGGGGCGCCGTCCATCCGGGGCTGCGGGATCTTCGCCAGCGGGCTGCCGGCCGGGTCGCAGATGGTCAGCACCTCCCACTCGAAGCCGACCTCCAGGCAGGCGTCCAGCACGCCGAGTTCGCGCATCACGTGCAGCGCGTTGGAGGGCTGGATGATGCCGACGCCGAGCGCGTCGAGCTGCTCGCGGAGTTCGACGACCTCGACGGTGTGGCCGCGCCGGGCCAGCGCGATCGCGAGGCTGAGGCCGCCGATGCCGCCGCCGTGGACGAGGACGCGCAGGGGTGTTGCCATGGTCTCTCCGTGGGTTCGGGGGGACGGCCCGGGCGGGGGCGCGGGCCGTGCGGGTGCGGCGGGGCCGCGGGGTCAGCCGACGGGCATCGCCATCAGGTGGTCGACCAGGGCCAGCAGGGCGTCCCGGCCGAACGACCGCTCGCGGACGTCGCCGACCAGCATCGGCACGTGCGGGTCGAGGTCGAGGGCGGCCCGGATCTCGGCGTCGGAGCGGGTGTTGACGCCGTGGAAGCAGTTGATCGCCACCACGAACGGGATGCCGCGGCTCTCGAAGAAGTCGATCGAGGCGAAGCTGGTCTCCAGGCGGCGGGTGTCGGCGATGACGACGCCGCCGAGCGCCCCGTTGACCAGGTCGTTCCACATGAACCAGAACCGCTCCTGGCCGGGCGTGCCGAACAGGTACACCACCAGCTCGGGGCTGACGGTGATCCGGCCGAAGTCCAGGGCGACCGTGGTGGTGGTCTTCTGGTCGACCCCGGACAGGTCGTCCACGCCGACGCTCGCGGTGGTCAGGTACTCCTCGGTGCGCAGCGGCGCGACCTCGCTGACCGATCCGACCAGGGTGGTCTTGCCGACGCCGAAGCCGCCGGCGATCAGGATCTTGACCGCGGCCGCGCCGACCGGGGTGGTGGTCATCTCAAAGCCTCCTCAGGCCCTCACGTACGGCGGCCAGCAGGCCGCGGTCGGCGCCGCCCGCGGCCCGGGCCACCGAGATCGGGGCACGGGCCGACAGGAGGCCCTGCGCGACGAGGTCGCCGAGCAGGATCTTGGTGACCGAGACCGGCAGGTCGAGGTCGGCGGCGACCTCGGCCACCGCGGCCGGGGTCCGGCACCGGTCGATGATCATCCGGTGCTCGGGCTGGAGCCGGGCGGGCCGGACC
Source organism: Kitasatospora phosalacinea (assembly GCF_000717185.1). Lineage (GTDB taxonomy): Bacteria > Actinomycetota > Actinomycetes > Streptomycetales > Streptomycetaceae > Kitasatospora > Kitasatospora phosalacinea_A. Next base: position 14,149 of record NZ_JNYE01000058.1, read on the forward strand.
GGCGCGCCGTAGGCGTCGACCGGTCCGGGCACGGTGGTGAGCAGGGTGATGAGGGTGAGGTCGTCGCGCTCGGGCGCGGTGCGGCCGCGGGTGATCGTGTACGGCCGCACCATGCTGTCGGCGCCGTCGTCCCCGTCCTCGTACTCGTACTCGTCGTCCCAGGGGAGGGCGTTCACGCGCGCTGCCCGCTGCGGACCCCGAACGCGTCGAAGTCGCTGCGCTGCGGGGTGCTGAGCTTCTGGCCGACCTGCTGCACCAGGTTGTGCATCGCCAGCGACATGACCTCGGCGTCGACGTCCTGCGAGGCGATCACGGCCAGGTGGGTGCCCGAGCCGGCGGCGATGACGAACAGCCAGAGGTCGGCGAGTTCGACGATCACCTGGTGCACCGGGCCGCCCGCGAACAGCTGGCCCACGCCGCGGGCCAGGCTCTGCTGGCCGGTGGCGACGGCCGCGAGGCGCTCGGCGTCGGAGCGGTCGATGCTGCGGGAGTGGCCGACCACGAGTCCGTCGTCGGAGAGCAGCACGGCGTTCTTGGTGCCGGCCACCGAGTCCACCAGGCCGTCCAGCAGCCAGTCGAGGTCCTGGTGGGTGGCGGTAGTGCGCGTCATGACCGATCTTCTCTCGTCGGGATGTGGTTGTCGTGCCAGCCGTCGGCCGGACCGGCCTGCTCCTCGGCGCCGCCGGTGGTGGTGGTGTCGGCGGCCGGGGCGGCCGGGCCGCCGCGCGCCTCGCGGGAGCGCCGCTGGAACGCACCGATCGCTGCTCCGGCCCGTCGGGGGGCCGGTCGGAACAGCGGGTTCTCGTCCCAACGGGGCGGCGCGGGTGCTTCCTTGGGGGCCGCGGGGTCGACCCGCAGCTCGTCCACCAGGCTGGCCTGGCGGATCCGGCGCGGCAGCGGCGGCTCGCCGCCGGGCGGCGGGTACGCGCCCGCGGGGAACGGGGCGGGCTCCCCCTGGCCCCCGACGGGCGGGGGCCACGAGCCGGCCGGTGCGGGCTCGTGGTGCTGCCCGGCGGGCAGCGCGTACGGGACGGGCGCGGGCTGCAGCGGCAGCACCGCGTCGGGGAACGGCTGCTCGTGCCCGGCCGCCCCGTACTCCTCGTGCGGCGCGCCCAGCGGCTCGTGCTGCGGGTACGGGTCGGCGGAGAGGTACGGGTCGACCGGGTACGGCTCCGCGGGAAGGTACGGCTCGGCCGGGGGGTACGGCGCCTGCTCGGCCTCCGGCGGCAGCCCGTACGGGGCGGGGGCCGGTCCGGGCGCGCCGGTGAGGGCGGTGACGCCGGCCAGGGCCTGGCCGCGGTTGCGGGTCGGCAGGCCGCCGACGGGCTGCGCGGGGACGACGGTGGGCCGGGCGTTCGGGTCGGGGACGATCAGCTCCTCGGGGACGAGCACCACGACCCGGGTGCCGCCGAACGCGGACTGGCGGAACTCGACCCGCAGGCCGTGCTGTTCGGCGAGCCGGGAGATGACGTAGAAGCCGAGGCGGATGTCGTCGCCGCGGGCGAGCACGTCGGCGCGGGGCGGGCGGGCCATCATCTCGTTGGCCGCGTCGATCTGGTCCTCGTCCATGCCCAGGCCGCGGTCCTCGACCTCGATGGCGACGCCGCGGCTGACCCGTCCGGCCCGGACCTCGACCGGGTTCGGCGGGCGGGAGAAGGTCAGGGCGTTCTCGATCAGCTCGGCGAGCACGTGGGCGACCGGGCCGACGGCCCGCTCGGAGATCCACGGGCTGCCCTCGAGGTCGATGGTGACCCGCTGGTAGTCCTGCACCTCGCCCTGGGCGGAGCGCATCACGTCCAGCAGCGGGACGGGCTTGCGCCAGCGCCGGTGCGGGGTGCCGCCGGCCAGGATGACCAGGTTCTCCTCGTAGCGGCGCAGGCGCGCGGTGAGGTGGTCGAGGTCGAACAGGCCCTCCAGGAACTCCGGGTCCTCGTGGCGGCGTTCGAGTTCGTCGAGCTTCTTGAGCTGCTGGCCGATCAGCTGCTGGGTGCGGCGGGCGATCCGCTGGAGCAGCCGTTCGTAGGCGCGGTGCTGCTCGGCCTGGGCGACGGCGGACTGCACCGCGCTGCCCCGGGCCAGGTTGAACGCCTCGGCCAGCTTGGCGAGTTCGTCCCCGGTGCGGCCCCACGGGTCGGGGGCGACGGACCGGGCGTGCTCCTCCGGGTCGACCTGCTCGCCGTTGCCGAGCCGTTCGACGACCGCGGGCAGCGTGGACTGGAGGTCCTCGGCCTGCTCCTGGAGGCGGCCGAGCCGGCGGCGCAGGGTGCGGGTGACCCGCCAGGAGGTGACGGCGACCACGATGACGGCGATCAGGCCGACGACGGTGGTGAGGACCAGCCGGACGGCGAGCGAGATGATGCTGCTCTTGCCGTGGTCGACCACGTAGGCGGTGCGGTGCTCCAGCAGGTCGACGATCTGCGGGTTGAGCGCGTCGATCGCCTGGCGCCAGGCGGCCCGGTCCCCCGCGAGGGCGATCCGGCCGTTGCGGTCGGCGGCGACCGGCGCGAGCAGTTCCCGTTCGGCCTGCTCCTTGGCCTGCCAGGCGGAACTGCCGGTGATCTTCTGCCACTTGGCGGCCTGGTCGGCGGGCAGGTAGGGCGCGACCTTGGTGCCGAACTGGAAGTCCTGTTCGGCGACGGCCTGCCGCAGCTGCTGGTAGTCCTCGGCGCTCAGGCTGCCGGCGGTCCAGCCGCGGGCCAGCAGGGCGTCCGAGCGGGAGATCATCTCCTTGGCCCAGAACAGGTCGACCAGCGGCGCGGAGATGGTGGTCATCTTGCCGTTGTCGACGTGGCCGAGCGCGGCGAACAGCTTGAGGTCGACCGCGATCAGGTCGGTGTAGTAGCCGTAGACCGCGGCCTGCTGCTGCTCGCTGCCGCTGTCGACCAGGGCCCGCTGGGCGGGTAGTTGGTTGATCGACTGCCGGGCCAGGGCGACGGCCTCCTTGACCTCGGCGGGCGCGTCGTCGGCTGCGACGTCGGACGCCTTCTGGAAGTCGCGGATGGCCTGGTCGGTCTTGACGCGCTGGCTGCGCAGCGCGTCGCTGACCCCGCTGTGGGTGGCGAGGACGTCGGCGCTCAGGCGCCGCTCCTCCTGCAGGTTGTAGTAGACGATGTTGGACGGCTGACCGGCCTCCTGCGCGAGCAGGCCCTGGGCCGCCTGACGCTGGAAGTCCAACAGCAACTGTCCGCTGGTGACGGCCCACAGGGCGGCCAGTGCCACGCTGGGGACGATCGCCAGGACGAGCAGGGTCGCGCGGAGCGAGAGCCGACCCGTTCTGATCCGCCGAGACGCGCGCGTGCGCAGGGCATTCTCCTCGGAGACAACACCAGTCGTTCACAACTGGTCGAATCTGACAGGACTATGACGGATTGATATTAGTCACACGGTATTAGGAGGCGAAAAACCGCTGTCCGGCCCCGGTGTTCGCTGAGGTCAGGCCGCTGCCGTCCCGGCGGACGGGCACTGCGGCCGGAACGCCGGACGGACCGCCCGCCCCTCTCCGGGGCAGGCGGTCCGTCCGGTCGCGGTGCGCGCCCGGCTCAGGTCGGACGGCCCTCCCGGGCCGCCAGGTCGGCCTGCCCGCCCGCGCCGACCGGGCCCAGCCGGGTGGCGGCGGTGGCCTTCAACTCGGGCGCGAGGCGGGCCACGTCGCGGGAGCCGACCGCGGCGATCAGGCCGGGCAGGAAGCCGCGCAGCGGCTGCATGCCGCGCAGCCACGCCTGGGCGTAGACGTGCGCGGAGCGGCGGGCCAGGCCCGCCACCAGGCGGTCGACGGCGGGGCCGATCGGGTAGGTCTTGTTCGCGGGCCAGGGCAGCCTGGCCCGCATCTGCCGCAGCACGGCGTCCTGGTCGGCGCCGCGCACCATGTCGGTGTCGGTCCAACTCAGGTACCCGACACCGACCTTGACGCCCTGGTGGGCGACCTCGGCGCGCAGCGCGTGGGCGAAGGACTCGACGCCCGCCTTGGAGGCGCAGTACGCGGACATCAGCGGGGCCGGGGTCAGCGCGGCCAGCGAGGCGATCTGCAGCAGGTAGCCGCGGCTCTCGGCGAGCGCGGGCAGGAAGGCCCGGGCGGTGGCGACCGAGCCGAGCAGGTTGACCTCGACGACGCGGGTCCAGGCCCGGTGGTCGCTGTCCTGCATCGGGCCGCCGAGCGCGATGCCCGCGTTGGCGACGACGGCGTCGATCCGCCCGTACCGGTCCTTGATCCGGTTGGCGGTCTCGGTGAGCGCGTCCAGGTCGGTGACGTCGGCCTCCCAGGCGGAGGCGTGCTCGCCGCACCGGGCGGCCACCGCCTTGAGCTCGGCGGGCTCCAGGCCGACCAGCGCGACCTTGGCGCCGCGCTCGGAGAGCTTGTGGGCCATCAGGGCGCCGAGGCCGCGGGCGGCCCCGGTGATGACGACGACCTGCGAGGACAGCGGCGGGGTCATGCGGTCTCCTCAAGGGGCGTGGCGGCCAGGGCGGCGAGGCGGCGGATCTCGGCGGCGACCTCGGCGGGGCGCTCGACCGGGCTCATGTGGCCGGTGCCGGGCAGTTCGAGCAGGCCGCGCGGGTCGGCGAGGGCGGCGGCGATCCGGCGGGCGTGGACGGGCGGGGTGAGCCGGTCGCGGCTGCCCGCGACGACGGCGGTGGGGGCGGCGATCCGGGCCAGCCCGTCGTGCACGTCGAGGGTGTCGAGCACGCCCGCCCAGTGGAAGCGGACCTTCGCCGGGCAGGCGTGCACCACCTGCGCGCAGGCCGCGACCCGGTCGGGGGGCGTGGCCGGGCCCATCGTGGCGTACTTGAGCGCGGCCCGGCTGAGCGCCGTGACCGGGCCCAGCGGCAGCCGGGAGCGCAGGATCTGCCGGTGCAGGAAGCGCCGCAGGCCCTTGGCCCGGACGGCGGGCGGCAGCACGGCCAGTTCGGCGACCAGCGCGCCCGGGCCGGTGTTGACCAGCACGTTGGCGGCGGTGCGGTCGGCGACGCCGGGCCGGTCGCCGGCCGCCATGATCGTCATGCCTCCCATGCTGTGCCCGGCGACCACGGCGCGCCGCCCGGCGGGCACGGTGGCGGCGAGCACCGCCTCCAGGTCGTCGGCGAGCCGGTCGGTGGAGTAGCCGTCGGCGGTGGCGGGGGCGGGGCTGCGGCCGTGGCCGCGCTGGTCGTAGGCGACCACCCGGAAGTCGGCGACCAGCCGGTTGACCACCGGTGCCCAGAACGCGGTGGAGCACGTCCAGCCGTGGGCGAGCACGACCAGCGGGGCGTCCGCGGGCCCGTACTCCTCGACGTTCAGTTCGGCGCCGTCGGCGGAGCGGACGGTGTGCACGGCCGCCGGGTCGGGCAGCACGCAGTCGGCGGGGACGCGGGCGCTCACGCGGTCACCGCCTCGGCGCGGGCCCCGACCGGAGCGGTGCGCTTGAGCAGCTCGTACTCGGCGAGGTCGACGTGCCGGGTGGCGCGGCGGAAGGCGCTGGTGGAGGCGGGCCACAGCACGGTGTTCCTGCCGTCCTGGTCGAGGTACCAGCTGCGGCAGCCGCCGGTGGTCCACACGGTGCGGCCCATCCGGTGCTGGAGCTCCAGGTTCCACTGCCGCTGGGCGCGTTCGGTGGGCTGCATGGCGGCGGCGCCGACCGCGTCGAGGGTGGTGAGGGCGTCGACCAGGTAGTTCAGCTGCGACTCGATCATCAGGATCATCGAGTTGTTGCCGAGCCCGGTGTTCGGGCCGATCAGGAAGAACAGGTTGGGGAAGCCGCGCACGGTGGAGCCGCGCAGCGCCTCCATGCCGTCCTTCCAGGCCTCGGCGAGCGAGGTGCCGCCGATGCCGAAGACCCGCTCGGCGATCGGCAGGTCGGTGACGTGAAAGCCGGTGCCGAACACGACCGCGTCGACCTCGTGCTCGCTGCCGTCCGCGCCGACCAGGGTGGAGCCGCGCAGCTCGCGCAGGCCGCCCGCGACCACCTCGGTGTTGGGGGCGGCCAGCGCCGGGTAGTACGTGTTGCTGAGCAGGATGCGCTTGCAGCCGATCCGGTAGTCGGGGGTCAGCTTGGCGCGCAGCGCCGGGTCGGCGACGGCCTTGCGCAGGTGCCGCAGCGCGACCTGCTGGACGAGCTTCAGCAGCTGCGGGCGGCGGACGAACGCGTCGACCTGGAGCTCGCGCATCACGAACAGCCCGGCCCGGCGCAGCAGCCCGGTCGGCGGGAGCTTGGCGTGCAGCCACTTCTCCGCCCCGCTGACCTCGCGGTCGGCCCGCGGCAGGACCCAGGCGGGGGTGCGCTGGAAGACGGTCAGCCTGCCGACCAGCGGCTGGATGGCCGGGACGATCTGGGCGGCGGAGGCGCCGGTGCCGACCACGGCGACGCGCTTGCCCGCCAGGTCGTAGTCGTGGTCCCAGCGGGAGGAGTGGAAGACCTTGCCGGGGAAGGCGTCCAGGCCGGGCAGGTCGGGGATCTGCGGGTCGGCGAGCGGCCCGGCGGCGGAGACCACCGCGTCCGCGGTCCAGTTCCCGGCCCGCGAGGCGACCCGCCAGCGGGCGTGCTCCTCCTCCCAGCGCAGCTCGGTGACCTCGGCGCCGAAGCGCAGGTGCGGGCGCAGCCCGAAGGTGTCGGCGACCCGCTCCAGGTAGGCGCGGATGTCGGGCTGGCCGGAGAACACCCGGGGCCACTCGGGGTTCGGCGCGAACGAGAACGAGTACAGGTGCGAGGGCACGTCGCAGGCGCAGCCCGGGTACGAGTTGTCGCGCCACGTCCCGCCGACGGAGTCGGCGCGTTCCAGGATCACGAAGTCGGTGATCCCGGCCCGGCGCAGCCGGACGCCGGCGCCGAGGCCGCCGAAGCCGGAGCCGATGACGGCGACCCGCACGTGCGGGACGGGCGGGTCGGTGTCGGCGGCGGGCGCGGGGGGCTTCTTGGTGCGGGGTGCCATGGGCGGGCCTCCTGGCGAGGGTGGGGGGCGCTGGCTGGTGGCTGGTGGCCGGTGACATCGGACGCTGCCAGTAATCACTGGCGCGTTTGGCAGAGTAGCCCTTGTTGACACTCAGTGGAATAGCGCGGGACGCCGCGGTTTCCGCGCCGCCCGGCGGCCCGGACAGCCCCTATGCTGACCGGCGTGCCGAAGCCCCAGCAGGAAGACGAGCACCCCCGCGCCTACCGGGTCGCCGAACTCGCCGAGGCGGCCGGGGTCAGCGTGCGCACCGTCCGCTTCTACCGCGAGCGCCGCCTGCTCCAGCCGCCCCGCAAGGAGGGCCGGATCGCCTGGTACGGGGACGAGCACCTGGCCCGGCTCCGGCTGATCGCCGAACTGCTGGAGCGCGGCCACGCCCTGGGCGGCATCGCCGAACTCATCGACGCCGGGCAGGACGGCCGCGACGTCGCCGACCTCATCGGCCTGCAGGCCGCCCTGGTCGCCCCCTGGTCGGACGAGACCCCCGTCCACCTCGGCTGGGACGAGCTGCGCGCCGCGTTCGGCGAGCAGCTCACCCCCGCCAACACCGCCGAGTCCGTCGCGCAGGGCTACGTCACCGTCCGCCCCGACGGCATCACCCACGTCAGCCGCCGCCTGATGGACGCCACCGTCGCCCTGGTCGGCGAGGGCGTCCCGCTGGCCGCCGTCCTGGACGTCAGCCGCCGCGCCGCCGAGTACGCCGACGCCATGGCCGACCTCTTCGTCGCCCTGGTCCGCGACCACCTGCTCGACGGGCTCACCCGCGTCCAGGACCTCACCCCCGCCGAGGCCGCCCTGCTCACCGAGCGGATCCAGCGCGTCCGCCCGCTCGCCCGGGCCGTCAACGACGCCCAGTTCGCCCTCGCGATGGACCGGCGGGTGCGCGCCGAGTACGAGGACCTCACCGGCCGGTGACCCGCTCCCCCGAGCCCCACCCGTCACCTGCGCACCGTCCGTACCGCCGCGGCGTGGGAGAGTGGGAGGCGGTGAAGGGAGCACGGGCGTGTTGATGGAGAAGGTCGCCGAGATCCTGGTCGAGGCGTCGGCCGAAGCGGTGGAGCCGCGGTTCCGGGCGCTGGCCGAGGGCGAGGTGATGGAGAAGGCCCCCGGCGAGATCGTCACCGTCGCCGACCGCGAGGCCGAACGGATCATCGCCCGCCGCCTGCGCGAACTGCTCCCCGTCCCCGTCGTCGGCGAGGAGGCCGTCTCCGCCGACCCCGACCTCGCCCTCGCCCTGCGCGACGAGCCCGCCGCCTGGCTGGTCGACCCCGTCGACGGCACCCGCAACTTCGTCGCCGGACGCCCCTCGTACGCGGTGATGGCCTCCCTCGTGCGCCGCGGCCAGACCGTCGCCTCCTGGATCTGGCAGCCCTGCACCCGCACCGCCTACTCCGCCGAACTCGGCGCGGGCGCCTGGCGCGACGGCGAACGGCTCACCCTGCCGAAGGTCACCACCGCCCCCGAGAAGTGGACGGGCATCCTCAAGACCCGCTACTTCGCCCCGCCCACCGGCCACCGCCTCCTCGCCAACACCCTCGCCCTCGGCCCCCTCGACCCGGGCCGCGGCGCCGCGGGCATCGAGTACCCGCTCGTCGCCACCGGCAGCCACGACTTCCTCCTCTACTGGCGCACCCTCCCCTGGGACCACGCCCCCGGCTCCCTCCTCGTCACCGAGGCAGGCGGCCGCAGCGCCCGCTTCGACGGCACCCCCTACCACCCCGAACCCCTCGGCAGCGCCGACGGCCTCCTGGTCGCCGCCGACCCCGAGCAGTGGGAGACCCTCCGGGGGATCCTGCTCGACGGCGTGTAGAGGAACGCGGGACGCGAAAACGGGAAGCGCCCCCGGTTTCACCTCCCCGAGTTCGCTTCCCCGGTTTCGACCACGGCGCGCAGCAGGGAGGCCAGTTCGGCCTCCGTGGTGTGCGGGTTGAGCAGCGTGAGCTTGAGGCGGACCCGGCCCGGGCCGTGGCCGGGGAGTTCGGTGCGGCCGACCACGGCCCGGCCGGTGCGCAGCAGCCCGCGGCGGAGTTCGGCGTTGACGCGGTCGCTCCCGGCGGGGTCGGGGACGGCGTAGCGGAAGACCACGGTGGTCAGGACCGGGTCGCAGTGGAGTTCCAACTCGGGCGCGGCACGGACGAGTTGGGCGGCCCGCAGGGCGTTCTCGTGGCAGCGGTCGACCAGCGCGCCGAGGCCGTCGCGGCCGAGGACCCGCAGGGTGGTGGCGAGTTTGAAGGCGTCGGGGCGGCGGGTGGTGCGCAGGGACTGGCCGAGCAGGCTGGGGTAGCCGGCCTCTTCGTCGTCGGCGGGGTTGAGATAGACGGCGCGGCGGGCGAGCGAGGCATAGGTGCGGGCCTCGCGGGCGAGGAAGACTCCGGCGGCGGCGGGCTGCCAGCCGAGTTTGTGCCAGTCGAGGGAGACGGAGTCGGCGCGGTCGATGCCGTCGAGGAGCGGGGCGAGCCGCTTCGAGAAGAGGGCGCCGCCGCCGTAGGCGGCGTCGACGTGCAGCCAGGTGCCGTGGCGGGCGGCGAGGTCGGCGACGGCGCGCAGGGGGTCGACGGCGCCGGTGTCGGTGGTTCCGGCGGTGGCGACGACGGCGAGGGTGGTGGCGCCCTCCCAGCCCGCTTCGGCGAAGGCGTCGGCCAACGCGGCCGGGTCCATCCGGAGTTGGCGGTCGACGGGGACGGTGCGGACGGCGCGTTCGCCGAGGCCGAGCAGGGCGGCGGCGCGCTGGACGGAGAAGTGGGCGGCCTCGGAGGCCAGGATGCGGGGGCGGACGTTGCCCGGCAGGCCGTTCAACTCGACGTCGGGGCCCAGGCGTTGGTCGCGGGCCAGCATCAGCCCCATCAGGTTGGACTCGGTGCCGCCGGTGGTCAGCACCCCGGCCGCCCGGTCGGGGCGGAAGCCGACCGACTCGGCGAGTTCGGCGAGCAGTTCGCTCTCCAGGGCGGTCGCGGCGGGGGCCTGGTCCCAGGAGTCCTGGGAGGGGTTGAGCGCGCTGACGGCGAGGTCGGCGGCGACCGCGACGGCCAGCGGCGGGCAGTGCAGGTGGGCGGCGCAGTGCGGGTCGGCCGGGTCGGCCGCGCCGTACGCCAGCAGTTCCGCCAACCGGCGCAGTGCGGCGGGCCCCCGGGCGTCGGCGAGGGCGTCCCGGACGGCGGCGGCGACCTCGGCCGGCGTGCCGGGCACGATCGGCCCGCCGCGGCGCCGGGCCCCGGCGGCGAGCCCGGCCAGTACCTCGTCGACCAGCGGCCGCAGGGCCTCCGGTCCGGCGGCCCCGCCGGAGAGTCGGGCCGCCCCGCTGGTGTCCTGTCCGTCCATCTCCCCGCCCTCGTACATTTCCGACCGTCCGTCATGTTCCTTTCGGAGGCTCCTACTTGTCGGCGCCACCCTGCCGCATCGCGAACTCGACGGCCTCGCAGAGGCGTTCGAGGACGGCTTCGGCCTGCTCGTCGGTGATGGTGAGCGGCGGCAGCAGGCGCAGGACGGCGTCGTGGCGGCCGCCGAGTTCGACGATCAGGCCGCGGGCCAGGCAGGCCTCGCGGACCCGGACGGCGAGGCGAGGGTCGGCGGGGCGGGCGCCGCAGCTGTCGGGTTCGCCCGCGGGGTCGACGAGTTCGACGCCGAGCATCAGGCCGCGGCCGCGGACGTCGCCGATCACGGGCAGGCGGTCGCGGGCGCCGTCGAGGCGGGCGGCGATCCGGGCGCCGACGGTCTCGGCGCGGGCGACCAGGCCGTTGGCGGCGACGTAGCGCAGGGTGGCGGCTCCGGCGGCCATGGCGAGGGTGTTGCCGCGGAAGGTGCCGGTGTGGGCGCCGGGCTGCCAGCCGTCGTACTCGTCGCGGTAGACCACGACGGCGAGCGGGAGGCTGCCGCCGATGGCCTTGGAGAGCACCATCGCGTCGGGTTCGACGCCGCTGTGCTCGACGGCCCACATCCGTCCGGTGCGGCCGACGCCGGTCTGCACCTCGTCGAGGATCAGCGGGATGCCGCGCTCGGCGGTGATCCGGCGCATCTCGCGCAGCCAGGCGTCGGGGGCGGGGACGACGCCGCCCTCGCCCTGCACGGGCTCCAGGATCATCGCGGCGGGCGGGAGCACGCCGCCGGACGGGTCGTCGAGGAGGCGCTCGGTGTAGGCGGCGGCGAGTTCGGCGCCGCGCTCGCCGCCGACGCCGAACGGGCAGCGGTAGGCGTACGGGTAGGGCAGCCGGGTGACTTCGCCGCCGCTGGGCAGCGGGGCCTTGACGGCGGTGTTGCCGGTGACGGCGAGGGCCCCGGCGGTCATGCCGTGGTAGGCGCCGGTGAAGGCGAGGGCGCCGCGGCGGCCGGTGGCGGTCTGCATGAGCTTGAGGGCGGCCTCGACGGCGTCCGTCCCGGCCGGGCCGCAGAAGTGGATCCGGGACCTGGCGGCGAACTTCTCCGGGAGGCTCTCCAGCAGGGCGGTGGTGAAGTCGTCCTTCTCGGCGGTGGCGAGGTCGAGCAGGTGCAGCGGGGCGCCGCTGTCCAGGCTGCGGCGGATCGCTTCGAGCACCACGGGGTGGTTGTGGCCGAGGGCGAGGGTGCCCGCGCCGGAGAGGCAGTCGAGGTAGCGGCGTCCGTCGGCGCCCTCCACGGTCATGCCGTTCGCGCGCACCGGGACGATCGGGAAGGACCGGGCGTAGGTGCGGGCGGCCGATTCGCGGATGCGCTGGCGGCGCAGGATCGCGTCGCCGGCCGGTGCGGCGGCGGTGCCGACGGTGAGGGTCACAGCAGGAACTCCCTTGCGAAGTTAGGTGAGCCTAACCTTAGCTTCGGGGGTTCGGCGATTGCCGCCACCAGGCCCTCGGATCACCCGTCCGGGTGAGCGGATTCCCCCGCCCGCTCCCCACCCAGCCCCTGCTGGACACCCCCACCCCTCCAACGAGCCGGAACGCGACGGGTCACGGCCCGCCCCCGAGTAGCCTCCCGTCCATGGACACCACCGCCGCCCACGCCCGCGAACTCGCCGAGACCCGGGCCTTCTTCGCCGAGCGCGCCGCCACCTGGGACAGCAAGTACCCGGACGACAGCCCGCGCTACGCCGCCGCGATCGCCGACACCGGCCTGGCCCCCGGCGGCTTCGTGGTCGACGCGGGCTGCGGCACCGGCCGCGCCCTCCCGCTGCTGCGCGCCGCCGTCGGCCCGGACGGCACCGTCCTCGGCGTCGACCTGACGCCCGAGATGCTGGCGCAGGCCGCCGCGCACCGCGCCGACGCCGCCCTGCTGCAGGCCGACTGCACCCGGCTGCCGCTGCCCGACGCGGTCGCCGACCTGGTCTTCGGCGCGGGCCTGGTCTCCCACCTCCCCGGCCCGGCCGCGGGCCTGCGCGAACTCGCCCGGGTCACCCGCCCCGGCGGCCGCCTCGCCCTGTTCCACCCGCTCGGCCGCGCCGCCCTCGCCGCCCGCAAGGGCCGCCCGCTCACCCCCGACGACCTGCGCGCCCGCGAGCACCTCTTCCCGCTGCTCGCCGCCAACGGCTGGACCCCGCTGTCCTACACCGACGAGCCGGCCCGCTACCTGGTGCTGGCCGAGCGGCGGTGAGCAGGTCTCAGGCGTCCTTCCAGCGGTAGCCGAGTTCGGGGCGGCCGACCTGGCCGTAGCGGGGTTCGCGGGTGGCGCGGCCGGTGGTGACCAGGTGTTCGAGGTAGCGGCGGGCGGTGATCCGGGAGACGCCGGTGGCCTCGGCGGCGGTGCTGGCGGAGAGGCCGTCGGGGGCGGTGCGCAGGGCGGTGGCGAGGGTGTCGAGGGTGTCGGCGGCCAGGCCCTTGGGGAGGCTGCTGCGGTCGGTGCCGCGGAGCAGGGCGAGGGCCCGGTCGACCTCGTCCTGGCCGAGCGCCTGGCCGGGGCGGTCGAGGTCGGCCCGGTAGCGGGCGTACTGGCGCAGGCGGTCGCCGAGGGCGGCGGCGCCGAAGGGCTTCAGCAGGTACTGGACGACGCCCGCGCTGACGGCCCGGCGGACGACGGCGAGGTCGCGGGCGGAGGTGACCGCGATGACGTCGGCGCCGTGCCCGGCGGCGCGCAGCGCGGCGCACAGCTGCAGGCCGTGGCCGTCGGGGAGGTGGAGGTCGAGCAGCAGCAGGTCGACGGGGGCGTGGGCGTCCAGGGCGCGGAGGGCGGCGGCGCGGGAGTGCGCGACGGCGGCGAGGGCGAAGCCGGGGGTGCGGGCGACGTAGCGGGCGTGGGCGTCGGCGGCGACGGGGTCGTCCTCGACGACCAGGACGCGGATGGGCCGGCCGGTCACGGGGCGCCCGCCCCGGTGCGCTGGAGCGGGAGCCGGACGGTGAGCACGGCGCCGGGCCCGTTCCCGCCCTCGCCGCCCCGGCCGATCCGGACCTCGCCGCCGTTGCGGCGGGCGGTCTGGGCGACCAGGGCGAGGCCGAGGCCGCGGCCGTGCTGCTTGGTGGTCCAGCCGCGGCGGAAGACGTCCTCGGCGGCGGCGGGGTCGACGCCGGGGCCGGTGTCGGCGACCCGCAGCAGCAGGTGGCCGTCCTCGGTGCGGGCGGTGACGGCGACCGCGGGGGCGGCGTGGGCGGCGTTCTCGATCGCGGCGTCCACGGCGTTGTCGAGCAGGTTGCCGAGCAGGGTGACCAGGTCGCGCGGGGTGAGGCGGTCGGGGAGCACGCCGTCGTCGATCCGGCTGTCCTCGGTGAGGGCGAGGTCGACGCCGCGTTCGGCGGCCTGGGCGGCCTTGCCCAGCAGCAGGGCGGCGAGCACGGGTTCGGCGACGGCGCCGACGACCTGGTCGGTGAGCCGCTGGGCGAGGGCGAGTTCGGCGGTGGCGAACTCCACCGCCTCGCGGTGGCGGCCGAGTTCGATCAGCGAGACGACGGCGTGCAGCCGGTTGGCGGCCTCGTGGGCCTGCGCGTCGAGCGCCGCGGCGATGCCCCGGACGTTGTCCAACTCCCCGGTGAGCCCCTGGAGTTCGGTGTGGTCGCGGAGGGTGACGACGCTGCCGAGGCCGGGGCCGACCGGGGAGGTGTTGAGCAGCACGACGCGTTCGGCGGTCAGGTGCACCTCGTCCCGGACGGGTTCGCCGCTCTCCAGCGCCCGGGTGAGCGATCCCGGCAGGTCGAGCTGACGAACCGTCAACCCGTCCGGATCGTGCGCCAGTTGGAGGAGTTCGCGGGCGGCGTCGTTGCACAGCAGGACGCGGTGCCCGCGGTCGAGCAGCACCAGCCCCTCGCGGACGGAGTGCAGCGTCGCCTGGTGGTAGTCGTACAGGTGGGCGAGCTGTTCGGCGTCCATGCCGTGGGTGTGCCGCCGCAGCCGGGCGGCGAGCAGGTAGCTGGCGGTGGCGCCGAGGGCGAGCGCGGCGGCGGCGACGCCGGTGAGGGCGAGCAGCGGGGTGCGCAGCCGGGCGGTGATGCTGTCGACGGTGATGCCCGCGCTGACCAGGGCGACCACCCGGTGCCGCTCGTCGAGGACGGGGGTGACGACGCGGACGGACGGGCCGAGGGTGCCGGTGTACGTCTCGTGCTGGGTCTGCCCGGCGCGGGCCCGGTCGGTGTGGCCGAGGAAGGGCCGGCCGATCCGGGCCGGGTCGGGGTGGGTCCAGCGGGTGCCGTCGGGGGCCATCACGGTGATGAAGTCGACGCCGGTGTCGGTGCGGACCTTCTCGGCGTACGGCTGCAGGACGGTGCTGGGGTCGGGCCGGGCGGCGGCCTCCCGGACGGTGGGGGTGTCGGCGACGGCGAGGGCGACGGCGGTGGCCTGCCGGAGGGCGGCGTCCTCGGCGCGGTGCGCGGTGGACAGGTAGGCCAGGACGGCGCCGCCCGCGACCACGGCGGCGACGATCACCACCTGGACGGCGAACAGCCGTCCGGCCAGGCTGCGCCGGCGGCGGCGCGGGGGCGGCGGGCCGGTCGGGTGCATGGCGACCAGTGTGCACGCCCGGGGCCGGTGCGCGCAGGGCCCGGGGCGCGGCGTGAACGCTATGACCGCAAGCGTGCCCGGGCCGCGTCCCGGCCGGATAGTCGTGCGCGGCCCGCCCCACCCGCGGGTCCGAGACGTGACCGGCCTACGGCGAAGGAGCCGCGAGCATGGAACCGACCCAGCACGGAGCACCGTCCGGTGCGCGCAGGCCGGACCGCACCCACTACCTGTACCTGGCGGTGATCGCCGCGGTGGTCGCGGGCGTGGTGGTGGGGTTGGCGGCGCCGGGGTTCGCGGTGGAGCTGAAGCCGGTGGGCACCGGGTTCGTCAACCTGATCAAGATGATGATCTCCCCGGTGATCTTCTGCACGATCGTGCTGGGCGTCGGCTCGGTCGGCCGGGCCGCGAAGGTCGGCCGGGTCGGCGGCCTGGCCCTGGGCTACTTCCTGCTGACCTCGACGGTGGCGCTCGGCATCGGCCTGCTGGTCGGCAACCTGCTGGAGCCCGGCAGCGGGCTGCACCTGACCGCGGCGCTCGCCAGGTCCGGCCACGCGCAGGCCGCGGCGGGCGCGGAGTCGACCACCGAGTTCCTGCTCGGGATCGTCCCGACCACCCTGGTGTCGGCGCTGACCGCGGGCCAGGTGCTGCAGACCCTGCTGGTGGCGCTGCTGGTCGGGTTCGCGCTGCAGGCGATGGGCAGCGCCGGGGCGCCGGTGCTGCGCGGGGTGGAGCACCTGCAGCGGCTGGTGTTCAAGGTGATGTCGATGATCATGTGGGTGGCTCCGGTCGGCGCGTTCGGCGCGATGGCGGCGGTGGTCGGGGCGACCGGCACGGCGGCGCTGAAGAGCCTCGCCGTGATCATGGTCGGCTTCTACGCCACCTGCGTGCTGTTCGTGGTCGTGGTGCTGGGCCTGCTGCTGCGGCTGGCCGCCGGGGTGAACGTGTTCGCGCTGCTGCGCTACCTCGGGCGGGAGTTCCTGCTGATCCTCTCCACCTCCTCCTCGGAGAGCGCGCTGCCCCGGCTGATCGCCAAGATGGAGCACCTCGGGGTGAGCCGCCCGGTGGTCGGCATCACCGTGCCGACCGGCTACAGCTTCAACCTGGACGGCACCGCGATCTACCTCACGATGGCGTCGATCTTCGTCTCGGAGGCGATGGACAGGCCGATGTCGCTGGGCGAGCAGCTCTCCCTGCTGCTGTTCATGGTGCTCGCCTCCAAGGGCGCGGCGGGCGTGACCGGCGCGGGCCTGGCCACCCTGGCGGGCGGCCTGCAGTCGCACCGGCCGGAACTCGTCGACGGCGTCGGCCTGGTCGTCGGCATCGACCGCTTCATGTCGGAGGCCCGGGCGCTCACCAACTTCGCGGGCAACGCGGTCGCCACCGTCCTGATCGGGCACTGGACCGGCGAACTCGACCGCGACCGGCTGGCCGCCGTGCTGTCCGGCGCCCTCCCCTACGACGAGGGCGCGGCCGCGGCGGCCGTCGACCTGCCCGCGCAGGGCGGCGCACCGGCCGCGGAGCAGCCCGTCACCGGCTCCTGAGCCAGTCCAGGTAGGACGGGCCGAACGGCCAGCGCGGCATCGGGTCGCAGTCCGGCTCCACCCCCGCCGGGACGTCCGCCGGGGCGCCCATGCCGTACGCGTACAGCGCGGCCAGGGCGTACCCGGCCACCAGCAGCACCGGCCACAGCCACCAGGAGCTGCCCTTCAGCCGGGCCAGCGGGGCGGCGACCAGCAGCACCGCCAGCACGCAGACCGCCATCGCCGCCGCCTTCGGCCAGAACCGGCCCGGCAGCCCCTCGGCGTTCTGCGTCAGGCACCAGTGCCAGGCCTCGTTGGAGAGGCCGCTGCCGCGCAGCGCCGCCCACACCCCGAACGCCACCGCCAGCGGAACCCAGGCGCACCCGTTCGCCGGCACCCGCCAGCCCTTCCAGTCCAGCACCTTCGTCCCCATCGGGCCTCCGCTCGTGTCGATCAACCACCTCCACGCGAACGGGGGTTCGACGGTTCCCGGCGGGAGAGCCCCTTCAGGGGCCCGGGGAACGGCGGGCCCGGGCCTGCGCGGGGTTCACTGCCGTTGCGCGCATCGGCTTCCGGTTCCCCCGAAGACACGCAGCAGCACGAACCTTCGACGGGCCCCGGTCGTCAGCAGCACGGACTCGCCGTTCCCCGAACCCCCGCGAGCCCTCTCAGGCCGGTTCGGGGGTCGTCCCGGAGAGGGCCCAGGCGAGGCCGGTGGCCGGGTCCTCCAGGGCGAGGTGGAGGTGGCGGAGGTCGTCGGCGGGTTCGGTCCAGGTGAGGCAGCGCAGGCGGGCGACCAGGGCGTCGGCGGCGGCGCGGTCGGGGGCGGGGGTGCCGTCGATCGCGGCGAGCAACTGCCAGACGGCGAGGCGGCCCTGGGCGGCTCCGCGGTCGGGGCGGGCGGAGGCGAGGTGGACCAGGGCGGGGTAGAGGGCGGCGAACGGGAGGTGGCCGCCGGTGACTTCGGGGCCCGCGGCGAGTTGGGCGACGGCGTCGGCGGCGCGGCCGCGCACGCACACCGCGGTGGTCCAGTCGGAGAGGTCGGCGAGGGTGCGGGTGGCCGCGATCCCGGTCAACCGACCGCCGGGGTTGGGGAGTTCGAGGACGGCGAGGCCTTCGCGGGTGGGCGGGGCGAGGTGCAGGGCGCGGCGGGCGCCACCGCCGGGCAGGTACTCGCGGACCCGGGTGTCGCGCTCCCAGCCGCCGTCCTCCCAGGGCTGCAGCCGGTACGGCACGCCGCCCCGGTCGGGTGCGCCGTCGCCGGGGTCCTCGCCGAGCAGGGCGCGGGTGTGGGCGGCGAGGCGGTGGATCGCGGGGGGCAGCGCGAGGGCGTCGAGGACGGGGCGGGGGTGGCGGGTGGCCAGGACCTCCCAGAGCGGTCCGGCGTCGTGGTCGGCGGCGGTGGCGGGGGCGCCCGGGCCGCCGTCGGGGTCGAAGAGCCGGGCGGCGAGGACGGCGGGCGCGCCGTACGCGACGAGGTGGCCGAGCGGTCCGGACAGCGGGTCGCCGAGGGCCCTGGCCAGCCGGAAGCGCTGGAGCAGTTCGTCCCACCGGCCCTGTTCGGCGAGCCGCCGCCCGGACGGGCCCCACCCGTAGCGCAGCGGCCGCGCGGGCCCCGGCCCGTTCTCCACGATCATCCGCTCAATGTACGACCGTACCGGCGCGTTGCCCTGGCACCCCGTCAGTGACGGAGTGTCACGGAACGCCCGGCCCGAACGGGCGGCCGGGCTGCGGCCCCATCAGCCCGTGCCGGTAGGCGGCGGCCACCGCCTGCGAGCGGTCGCGCGCGCCGAGCTTGCCGAGGATCCGCTTGACGTGCGTCTTCACGGTGGACTCGGCGAGGTGCAGCAGCGCGGCGATCTCCTCGTTGGGGTGGCCCTCGGCGGCCAGCCGCAGCACCTCGCGCTCGCGGACGGTGAGCGCCGCCAGCGGGCCCGGGTCGGCCGCGGCGGGCCCCGGAGCGGGGGCGGACCCCGGAGCGGGGGCGGGCCCCGGGGCGGGGGCGGCCAGCAGGTGGCCGAGCAGGTCGCGGGTGACGGCCGGGTCGAGGACGGCCTCCCCGGCGGCGACGGCGTGCACGGCGTCGATCAGCCGCTCCGGCGAGGCCCGCTTCAGCAGGAACCCGGCCGCCCCGGCGCGCAGCGCGCCCCACACGTACGCGTCGTGGTGGAAGGTGGTCAGCACCAGCACCCGGCTCGGCGACCCGGCCAGTCGGCGGGTGGCCTCGACGCCGTCGCAGCCGGGCATCCGGACGTCCATCAGCACCACGTCGGGCCGCAGTGCGCGGGCCAGTTCGACGGCCCGCAGCCCGTCCCCGGCCTGGCCGACCACCTCGATCCGGTCCGCGGTCTCCAGCACCACGGCGAGCCCGGCGCGCAGCAGCGGGTCGTCGTCGGCGATCAGCACCCGGACGGGAGCGGGGGCGCTCACCGCTCCTCCCCGGTGGGGAGGACGACCCGGACCAGGAAGCCGCCGTTCGGCCCGAGCCCGTGCTGGGCGGTGCCGTTCAGGCGGGCGGCCCGCTCGGCGATGCCGGTCAGGCCGCGGCCGGGGCGGTGGCCGGGCGGCGGGCCGGAGCCGTCGTCGGCGACCTCGACCAGGGTGCCGTCGGCCCGCCCGACGATCCGGACGGTGGCGTGCCCGGCGCCGGAGTGCCGCAGCGCGTTGGTCAGTGCCTCCTGGACGACCCGGTACGCGCAGCGGTCCTGCTCGGGGGGCAGCGGCGGGGTGTCGCGGTGCAGCGCGACGGCCAGCCCGGCCTGCGCCATCCGCTCGGTCAGCCGCGGGAGTTCGGTGATGCCCGGCTCGGCGTCCGGTGCGCCGTCCGGGAGTCGGGGTGCGGTGCCGCGCAACAGGCCCAGGACGCGGTCGAGTTCGCCGAGCGCCTCCGTCCCGGTCCGTTCGATCTCCACCAGCAGGTCGCGGCTGCGCTCCGGGGTGCGGTCGATCAGGCGGCGGGCCGCACCGGCCTGCACCAGCACCAGGTTCAGCGAGTGCCCGACCAGGTCGTGCACCTCGCGGGCGATCCGGTTGCGCTCCTCCGCGAGCAACTCGGCCCGGGCGCGCCGCCGTTCGGCGGCCTGCTCGGCCAGCCGGTACGCGCCCGCCCAGCCGAACGCCCACACCGCCAGCCACACCGCCAGCACGCCCACCGGCATCACCACCTCGACGTCCTGCCCGGCGAAGTACCCCACCACCCCGGCCACCACCAGCGGCGGCCCCCACCGGGCCCGCCCCCGGCCCCCGTACCGGCCCGCCGCGTACGCCCCCAGCAGGTTCGCGTACGGGGAGATCGGACTCGGCGCGACGGCCTGCGCCTCGACCGTCAGCGCCAGCGTCGCCAGCAGGTACGCCGCCAGCGGGGCCCGGCGGCGGGCCGCCGCCGCGGCGGTGAGCAGCACGGTCAGGGCCAGCGCGAGCGGCATCCGGCCGCCGATCCGGGCCGCCGCCCCGAAGCGCTCGACCAGCATCGCGGCGCACAGCACCGCGGCGGGCGCGGCGTCCGCGAGCGGGGCGGGGACGAGGCCCGACACCCGGGCGAGGGTGGGGAGTCGGAGTCTGCTGGCGGCGGTGGGCGGCATCGTGCGGCGTCCTCGGTGCTGGCGGGGGGCGGGGGCTGATCGCGGGGGGCTGATCGCGGGAACGGGGGCGTCCGGCCCCGGTGGCCGGGGAGAACCTACCCGACCGCGCCGACCCCCGGCCCCGGCGTCCGCGAACCTCCGGGGCCCGTCCGGGTCGTACCCCAGCTGGGGTACGGGCGAGGACCCCGCCGGGGGGACGCCGCAGGTCAACGCCCCTCCGTAGCGTCCCGGCCATGACACCGCACCGTCCCGCCGCGACCGAACTCCCCACCGCCGCACCGAAGTCCGGCGCCCTGCAACGGGCCGGGCGGATCGCCGTCGCCACCCTCGCGCTGCTCGTCGCCGCCGTCTCCGCCCGCTACTTCACCCTCGACCCCGACACCTTCCTCGCGGACCAGCGCACCGTCTACCTCGCCCACCTCGCCCCGCTCCTGCTGCACGTCGGCGGCGGCGTGCTCGCCCTCTCCCTCGGCCCGCTCCAGTTCCTCCCCGGCCTGCGCGCCCGCCGCCCCGCCCTGCACCGCTGGACCGGCCGCGCCTACGTGCTGGCCGCCGCCGCGCTGGGCGTCGGCGGCCTGCTCATCGCCCCGCACGGCCTCTACCCGCCGTTCTCGCCGCTCGGCTTCGCCCTCCTCGACGTCCTCACCCTCACCACCACCGCCCTCGGCGTCCAGCACGCCCGCCGCGGCCGCCTCGCCGCCCACCGCCGGTGGATGCTCCGCTCCTACGCCCTGATGTTCACCGCCGTGACCTTCCGCCTCTGGCTGTTCCTCCTCACCCCCGCCGGCCTGCCCGCCTCCGTCGTCTACACCTCCGGCGCCTGGGCGTCCTGGATCGTCAACCTGGCCGTCGCGGAACGGCTGCTGCGCAGGGCCCCGGCGCGGGGCCCGCTCAGGAGAGGCTGAGCATCGCCCCGGCGACCTCGCCGACCGCCGCCGCGGGCAGCGCCGTCGACGCCTCCGGCAGGACGAGCAGCCGGGCGCCCGGGATCTCCCGGGCGAGCGCCTCGCCGTTGCCGACGGGGAAGAACGGGTCGCGGGCGCCGTGCACGACCAGCGCGGGGACGGCCACCTCGGGCAGGCGCCCGCGCCAGCGGGGCGTGCAGTCGAGCCGGGAGAACACCAGGCCGATCTGGTTGGCCAGGTGGACGGGGGCCGCGGTGCCGGGCGTGCGGTCCCAGATCCGGGCGGCGGTGGCACGGGCGGCGGCCGGGTCGTTGCCGAGGACCTCCGCCCCGGCGGCGGCGAACCCGGCGACCGCCGCGCGGTCCGCCCAGTCGGGCACCGGACGCGCGAACAGCCGCCGCATCGTCGCCGGGTCGTGCTCCGGCAGGTCCGCGTCGACCGGGCCGGGGGCGACCGGACGGGTGCCGACCAGGGTGAGCGCCGAGAACGCGCCCGGGTGGTCGAGCACCGCGACCTGCGCGACCATCCCGCCGACCCCGATCCCCGCGAGGTGCGCGGGGCCCCCGCCGAGCGCGTCGACGAGGGCCGCCGCGTCCGCGGCGAGGCTCCGCAGGGTGTACGCGGGCGCCTGCGGGTCGACCGTCTCCGACTCCCCGCTGTCGCGCAGGTCGTAGCGCACCACGCGGCGCCCCCCGGCGGCGAGGCGCTCGCACAGCCCGTCGGGCCAGGAGAGCATCGTCGTCCCGCCCGCGAGCAGGACCAGCGGGGCGCGCTCGTCGCCGAAGGACTCGATGCCCAGGGTGGTTCCGTTGACCTTGATCCGTGTCATACCGGGTTGGACGACTCCCGCGGCCGGAACTCATCGACGGGCGGGCAGTGCAGTCCAGGGGCTCGGGGAACGGCGGGTCCGAGCTGCTCACGGCCGGAGCCCGCCGGAGGTCCGGGCTGCTGCGCGCCTGGACGGAACCCGAAGCCGATGGCACGCCACGGCTGTGCACCGTCAGCAGCCCCGGGCCCGCCGTTCCCCGGGCCGCTGGAGGGGCCTTCGGCCGGCGAGCGCCGCGAGGGGCGGGGTGGCGGCGAGGAGGAGGCAGACGGGGAGGGGGAGGTGGGCGAGGAGGGTGCCGGTGAGGGCGGTGGCGGTGGAACTGCCCGCGTTGAAGGAGGTGTTGACCCAGGCTCCGGCGCGGGTGCGTTCGGCGGGGGCGGCGAGTTCGTCGGTGAGGAGGTAGGCGGTGGTGAGGGTGGGGGCGACGGTGAGGCCGGTGAGGGCGGCGACCGCGGCCAGCGCCGGGAGGGTGGGGGCGAGGGCGGCCAGGGCGAGGGCGGCGGCGAGGGCGGCGGTCAGGACGGTGAGGCGGGTGGCGGCGGGGGCCCGCCAGTCGGTGGCGCCGAGGACGAGCCCGCCGGTCGCGCTGCCCGCGGCGAGTGCGGCCTCGACCCAGGCGACGTCCGCGGGCCGGCCGTGCCGGGCGGCGAAGACGGCCGCGAGCAGCGAGAACGCGGCGAGGCCCGCGCCCGCGCCCGCGGCGGCGGAGAGGGGTTGGCGGGCCCGGCCGAGCAGGTGGCGGGTGCCGGAGCGGGGCGGGGCGGCGCCGTCGGCGGCCGGGGCGGCGGCGGGGACGGGGGTGGCGACGGCCGCTAGGGCCAGGGTGCCGGTGAGGGCGAGGGCCGCGCTGAGCAGGATGCCGAGGGCGGGGCGGCCGGTGGCGGCGAGCAGGCCCGCCAGCAGCGGGCCGGTGACGTAGAGGAGTTCCTCGGCGACGGTGTCCAGGCTGTAGGCGCGGCGGCGCAGTTCGGGGTCGGTGGCGAGGATGCTCCACTGGGCGCGGGTGACCGGTCCCAGCGGCGGGGCGAGGGCGCCCGCGGCGGTGGCGAGCAGCAGCAGCGGCCCGTACGGCGTGCCGGGGTGCCAGGTGGCGGCGGTCAGGGCGAGCAGGGCGGCCGCGTAGCCGACGGCCATGGGGGGCAGGGTCCGGCGCGGGCCGTGCCGGTCGACCAGTCCGGCGCGGGCCGGGAAGAGCAGGACGCTGACCGCGGAGAAGACGGCCGTCAGCCAGCCCGCCCGGGCGTACGAGCCGGTGGTGTCGGCGACGGCGAGCAGCAGGGAGAGCGGGAGGGTGCCGTAGGAGAGGCGGCCGAGCAGGGCGGCGGGGACCAGCCGGGCGGCACCGGGGGTGCGCAGCACGGCAAGGTAGGACGTGGACATGACGGAAGGGGGTTCCTCAACGGGGACGGCGCGCGCTGCGCCGGTGGACGGGGACGCCGGAGCGACCGCGGCGCCGGGTGTGGCGGGCGGTCGCGGTGCGGGGTCCTAGTCGCGGGTGGGGAACACGTCCGCCATGGTAAGGGCTGCCGTACGGGCCGGGCACCCGGATTCCCTCCCCGCCGGGACGGGGCTCCGTGCGGCCCCCGCACCGGGGCGGGGGCCGCACGGGCGGGGGCCGCACGGACGGGGAACCGCCGGGCCTCGGCTGCGGGTCCGGGCCTCGGCTGCGGGTCCGGGCCTCAGCTGCGGGCCTGGGCCAGCACCCGGGCCGCGTGCACCTTGCCGGCGTGTTCGACCAGGCTGATCAGGACGTCCTTGCCGGAGGCGCGTTCGCGGGCGTCGCAGAGCACCACGGGGGTCGCCTGGTCCAGGTCCAACGCCCGTGAGACGTCCGCGGGCCGGAAGGAGCGGCTGCCCTCGAAGCGGTTGACGGCGACCACGAACGGGATGCCGCGGTGCTCGAAGAAGTCGACGGCGGGGAAGCAGTCGGTGAGGCGGCGGGTGTCGGCGAGGACGACGGCGCCGAGCGCGCCCTGGGCGAGTTCGTCCCAGAGGAACCAGAAGCGGTCCTGGCCGGGGGTGCCGAACAGGTAGACGGACAGGCCCTCGCGGATGGTGATCCGGCCGAAGTCCATGGCGACGGTGGTGGTGGTCTTGCGCTCGACGCCGCCGAGGTCGTCGACCTGGGCCCCGGCGGCGGTCAACTGCTCCTCGGTGCGCAGGGGTTTGATCTCGCTGACGGCCCCGACCAGGGTGGTCTTGCCGACGCCGAAGCCCCCGGCGACCAGGATCTTCAGGGCGAGGTCGGTGCTGTCAGAGGGCGCGAAGCCCATGGATGACCTCCTGGAGGATGTGTTCGTGCGGGAGGAGGGCGGGCGGGACGGGACGGCTGACCCGGATGTGCTCGCCGTCGAGCAGGTCGCCGAGCAGGACCCGGACCACGCCGAGCGGCAGGTCGAGGTCGGCGGCGATCTCGGCGACGGACAGGGCGTTGCCCCGGCAGATCTCCAGGATGGCGACCTGCTCGGGGCCGACCGGCAGCACGGTCGGGTCGGGGATGTCGGTGACGACCAGCGCGATCAGGTCGAAGGGCTGGCCGGGGCGGGTGCGGCCCTTGGTGAGGGCGTAGGGGCGGACCATCGGCCCGGCGTCCTCGTCGTACCACTGGACGGGGCGGTCGGGCGGCGGCGGGTAGCCGAACGGGGTGCCGGGCAGGTACTCCCGGGGCGGGTAGGCCATCACGAACTCCCCTTCCTCTCCTGGGTCCTCGGTCCGTTCTAGTAGCCGCGCGGGGCGGCGTGCAGGTGTTCGCCGACCCGGCGGACCAGGCGGGCCATCTCGTAGGCGACCAGACCGAGGTCGGCGTCGGGTTCGGCGAAGACGGCCAGGCAGGAGCCCTGTCCGGCGGCCGCCACGAACAGGTAGCCGCGCTCCAACTCGACCATGGTCTGCCGCACTTCGCCGCCGTCGAAGTGGCGTCCGGCGCCCTTGGCGAGGCTGTGGAAGCCGGAGGCCACGGCGGCCAGGTGTTCGGCGTCCTCGCGGCCGAGGCCGGTGGAGTTGCCCATCGGGAGGCCGTCGGCGGAGAGCATGACGGTGAACCTGACCCGGGCGGTCCGGGTGACCAACTCGTCGAGGAGCCAGTTGAGTTCGCCGCTCTGGCGGGTGGTTCCGATCATCGGGCGCGGTCTCCTCTGTCGTGGGGGTTGTCGGTGCCGTGCTCGTACGGGTCGGTGCCGCGGCCGTACGGGTCCGCGTCACGGCCGTACGGGTCGGTGCCGCGGCCGCGCTGCCAGCCGCGCTGGAAGGCGGTCATCGCGGAGCGGGCCTGCTCGGGGTCGCGGTCGGCGGGTCCGGCGGGGCGCAGCCCGGGGCGGGGCGGTTCGGGGGCTTCGCGCAGCTGCGGGGCGAGGCTGGCCTGCCGCACCCGGCGCGGGAGTTCGTCCTCCTGCTCGGCGGGCACGGCCAGCGAGAGCAGCGCCTGCACGGGCAGCGCGGGCGGCGCGGGCGGCGCGGGCGGCGCGGACGTCACCGGCGCAGCGGGGCGGGGGGCCGGGAGCGGAGCGGAAGCGGGTGCGGGCGCGGGGGCGGGTGTCTGCGCCAACGGCCGGGCCGTCGGCGGGAGTTCCGGCACCATGGCCAACTCCCGTTCGTCCGGCCGGGGTTCGGCCTCGCGCGGGTCGAGCAGGTCGGTGGGCAGCAGCACGATCGCGGTGGTGCCGCCGTACGCGGAGGGCCGCAGGGCGACCTTGACGCCGTGGCGCTTGGCGAGGCGGCTGACCACGAACAGGCCGAGGCGGTCGCTGTCGAAGAGGTCGACCTGTTCGCTGGCGTCGATCCGCCGGTTGGCGTCGGCGAGCGCCTCGGGGCCCATGCCGAGGCCGCGGTCCTCGATCTCCAGGGCGTAGCCGTTGCCGACCGCCTCGCCGCGGATCTGGACCTTGGTGTGCGGGGGCGAGAACCCGGTGGCGTTCTCGACGAGTTCGGCGACCAGGTGGGTGAGGTCGGCGACGGCGGGGCCGGTGACGGCGGCGTACGGGAGGCGGTGGACGTCGACCCGGGCGTACTCCTCGACCTCGGCGACGGCGGCCCGGACCACGTCGGTGAGCGGGACGGGCTTGCGCCAGGCGCGGCCGGGGGCGGCGCCGGAGAGGATGATCAGGCCCTCGGCGTGGCGGCGCATCCGGGTGGTGAGGTGGTCGAGCTTGAACAGGTCGTCGAGTTCGGCCGGGTCCTCGGTGCGGCGCTCCATCGCGTCCAGCAGGGTGAGTTGGCGGTGCACCAGGACCTGGCTGCGGCGGGCAAGGTTGACGAAGACGCCGGAGACGCCGGAGAGCACCTCGGCGCGTTCGACGGCGGCGGTGACGGCGGCCCGCTGGACGCTGTCCAGGGCGTGGTGGACCTGGCCGATCTCGTCGCCGCCGTGGTCCCGCGGGGGCACCTCGGCGTCCACGTCGACCTCCTCCCCGGCGCGCAACCGGCGCATGGTGGCGGGGAGTTTGCGTCCGGCGAGTTCCAGGGCGGAGTTGCGCAGGGCGTGCAGTTCGGCGACCAGGCCGCGGCCGATCTGGACCGAGATCAGCAGCGAGGCGAGGACGGCGACCAGGCCGAGCAGCACGGTGGCGCCGGAGGTGCTGAACAGGCCCAGGGCGTACGGGTCGGAGCGTTCCGCGGCGTCCGCGCCGGCCTGCCGTTCGACGTCGGCGAGGGCGTGCGCGACGGCGTCGGCGACGACGGCCCAGCGGGTGTCGGGGATGGCGTGCAGGGCGGTGGCCGGGTCCGAGACGTTGGCCAACTGCTCCTCGTAGCGGCGCAGTTCCTGGTACTGGGGGCCGCCGGTGAAGGCGGCGAGCGCGGCCCGGTCGGCGGGGCGCAGGTCGGGGACGGCGGTCTGCTCGAACTGGGCGCGGGCGTACCCGGCCTGGACGATCTGCCGGTACTGCGCCTCGGTGAGCCGGCCGCTGCGCTGGGCGGCGCGCAACAGGGCGTCCTCGCGGGCGAGTTGCTCGCGGGAGCGGGCGAACTCCAGCAGCACGCGGGCGTCCGCGGCGACCCGGTGGTCCTGGAGGGCGGTGAGCGAGCCGGAGGTGGCGAGGGCGTCGTCGACGGCGGCGGTGTAGACGAGGTAGGCGTCGTTCCAGGGGATGCTGCCGTCGAGCAGCCGGCCGCGCAGCGCGGGGAGGGCGGCGACGGCGCGGGCGAGGGTGTCGAGGCGTCCGGCGGCCTCGGTGCCGAGCCCTTCGGCGTCGGCCCGGTTGTAACCGGGGGCGAGGGTGAGCGGGGCGGCGGCCCGGTCGGTCTCCTGGGCGGCGGTGCGCAGCGCGGCCTCCTGGTCGGCGCCGGGGGCGGCGAGCAGCTGTCCGGCGGCGGCGCGTTCGGCCTGGAGGGCGGTGACGGTGCGGTCGAGCGGGGTGCGCAGGACGGCGTCGACCTGCTTGATCCGCAGCAGGTCCCAGACGTCCTCGGCGGCGGTGACGGTGGCGAACGCCCACAGCGCCATCACCGACACCACCGGCACCATCAGCACGGCCACGATCCGGGCCCGGACGGTGCGGGGCCGCAGGCCGACCCGGGCGGGCGCGGGCAGCACGATCGGCGTCTCGTCGGCGGGCGGCCCGGCGTGGGCCCCGCGCCGGGGCGCACCGGGCCGGGTGCGGGCCGGTCCGCGCGGCGTGCTGGGGGCGGGCGGTCCGCTGCGGGAGGTGCCTCGGCTTGCGCGCATGGGTGTGGCGGCCTTTCGGGCTACGGGTCGTCGGGGCGGCGGCGGGCGTGCGGGAGGGCCCGGACGGGGACGGCTGGCGTACGGGGGCGGCGGCGCGGGCGGGGACGGCTGGCGTACGGGGAGGCGGCGCGGGCGGGACGGCCTCAGGCGGCGCGGCCGAGGTCCTCGACGGTGAGTTCGCCCGCCTCGCGGTAGGCGGCGCGTTCCTGCGCGGTCGGGGAGAGCGCGACGAACGCGGAGGTGAGGAAGAGGAAGGAGCCGAGCCCGACGGCGAGCGGGAAGACGAACTGCATCGGGGTGGCGCCGCCGAGGCCGGTGCGGGCGGGTTCCATGTGGACGTGGACGGCGGCCATGCCGGTGTAGTGCATGCAGCTGACGGCGATGCCCATGACCAGCGCGGCCGCGGCCGCCGCGTACACGTTGCGGATCGTGACGGCGGCCCAGAGCGCGGCGGTGGCGGCGCCGACCGCGATCAGCACGGACAGCGCCACCGTGCCGACCTGGTAGCGCAGTTCGCCGTGGATGCGGACGGCGGACATCCCGAGGTAGTGCATCGCGGCGACGCCGACGCCGGTGGTCAGCCCGCCCAGCAGCAGGCTGCGGCCGCGGTGCCGCCCGTAGCCGACCACGAAGACGCCGAGGCCGACGACGGCGATCGCGACCAGCAGGCTGAGGACGGTCAGCGGGACGTCGTAGCGCAGGTCGCTGCCGTCGACGGTGAAGCCGAACATCGCGACGAAGTGCATCGTCCAGATCCCGGAGCCGATCGCGGCGGCCGCGGTGAGCAGCCAGTTGCGCCGGGAGGCGCCGGTGGCGGACAGCGCCCGCAGCGTGCAGCGCAGGCCGAGGGCCGCGCCGACGCAGGCCATCGCGTAGGAGAGCGCCGGTGTGAGCCAACCGAAGCTGAAGTGGTCCATCGATCCCATCGGGGTGCCTCCTGCGAGGGGCGTCCGCCGCTCGCCCAAGCTCTTGTGTTCCAGGGACCGTGGACGCTACCCAGGGTTGATGAATGGTCACCAGAAGATGTGAAAAGCACCTCGCACTGTGGGGGTTGTGTGCTCGAATGGTCCGACGACGTGTGCCCGTCCCGGCACTTCCGCGGGGACCCGCTCCGAAAAAGCACTGCGCGCTGTCGGTCGGACTCGATAACCTCCGCCTGCTTCCCGGCCGAACCACTCCCCTGAGGAACAGCGTGTCCATACCCGTCCCGCCCCAGCAGACCGACCCCGCCGCGGCCTTCGCGCCGCACCCGGGGGCCGAGTCCCCGTACCCGGCGGGCGCCCCGTACCTGGCGGACCCGACCCGGCCGCACTGCCGCTTCTGCGGGTCGGTGCCCGCCGTGGACGTCACGGTCCGCGGCCACCAGGGCTTCCTGGTGATGATGAGGTTCCTGCGCCTGCCCGGCCCGTTCTGCCGGGACTGCGGGACGGCGACCGTCCGGCGGATGACGGCCAACAGCCTGTGGCAGGGCTGGTGGGGCCTGGCCTCCGCGCTGATCAACCCGTTCACCATGCTGATGAACCTGGTGGCCTGGTCCAAGCTGCGCAAGCTCGCGCCGCCCGCCCCGGGCGCCCCCGGCACGCCGCTGCCCGTGGGCCGCCCGCTGTACCTGCGCCCGGCGATCCTCGGCCTGCTGGTCCCCGTGGTGGCCGTGGGCGCGATCGTCTACAGCGTCAAGCAGGACCCGGACTTCGCGTCGGCGGGCGACTGCGTCCACAAGAGCGGGAGCGACTTCTCGCCGGACCTGAAGGTCGTCGACTGCGGCGGCTCCGACGCCCAGTACAAGGTGCTGGGCCGGGTGGACTCCTCCGCGAAGGACGCCTGCGCGGCGTTCCCCACCGCCGAGGCCACGTACTGGGTGGAGAAGGGCAGCAGCTCGTACAGCCTCTGCCTGGTTCGGATCGACGACAACTGAACCGACGGCAACTGCGCCGACGGCAACTGCACGCGAACGGCCCGCCGGTGGCGGGCCGTTCGGCGTTCCCGGCGGCGCGGCGCGGGGCGGGCCTAGCCGCGCGGGGTGAGGCGGACCCGGACCGGGCCGCCGAGCTCCAGGGTGATGCCCTGGCTCAGCGGGACGTCGGTGTCGACCGCGGTAACCTCGAACGCACGGAGCAGGACGGCCAGCGCGAGCACCGACTCCAGCATCGAGAAGTGCTGGCCGATGCAGGCCCGCGGGCCGCCGCCGAACGGGAACCAGGCGTAGCGGTGGCGGGCGGCCTCGCGCTCGGGGGTGAAGCGGTCGGGGTCGAAGCGCTCGGGGTCCTCCCAGTGGTCGGGGTGGCGGTGGGTGACGTAGGGGGCGACCAGGACGTCCGCGCCCGCCGGGACCGGCACGCCGCCGATCACGGTGTCCGCGACGGCGCGCCGGCCGACCGCGGGCGCGGCCGGGTAGAGCCGCATGGCTTCCTTCAGCACCCTTGTCAGGTACGGGAGTTCGGCGTAGTCG
The DNA here is from genome assembly GCF_000717185.1 of Kitasatospora phosalacinea. Lineage (GTDB taxonomy): Bacteria > Actinomycetota > Actinomycetes > Streptomycetales > Streptomycetaceae > Kitasatospora > Kitasatospora phosalacinea_A. The sequence continues at coordinate 43,900 of NZ_JNYE01000058.1, forward strand.
GCGGCGGTGGGGCGGCGGCCGTCGGCGAGCAGGTCGGCGACCTCGCGGTGGGCGAGGGCCTGCTGCTCGGGGTGCTTGCCGAGCAGGTGGAGGGCGAAGGTCAGCGAGGTGGCGGTGGTCTCGTGGCCGGCCAGCAGGAAGATCAGCACCTGTTCGCGCAGTTCGGTGGCGTCGAGCTGCTCGCCGTCCTCGCCGCGGGCGTCGGCGAGCAGGCCGAGCAGGTCGTCGGAGCCGGTCTCCCCCTGGGCGGCGCGGCGGGCGATGATGGCGTCGCAGACCTCGTACAGGGTGCGTTCGGCGGCGAGCGCCTTGCGGTGGCCGGGCAGCGGCCACTGGCGGGGCAGGCGCAGCGGGGAGAAGGCGCGGTCGCGGACGAAGTTGTTGAGGACCGGGAAGGCGTGGTGGACGGTCTCGACGGCCTCCTCGACGTCCTGGCCGAACAGGATCCGGGAGACGGTGCGCAGCGCGAAGCGGCTCATCTCCCCGGCGAGGTCGACGGTGGCGTCGGGGGCGGCGGCCCAGCGGGCGGCGAGCGCCTCGCTCTCGGCGCCGATCGCGTCGGCGTACCGGTCGACCCGCTTGCGGGTGAACAGCGGCTGGACGAGGCGGCGCTGGCGCAGGTAGTCGGCGTCCTGGGAGGTGAGCAGGCCGTTGCCGAAGCTCTCCCGGATCTCGCCGTAGAAGACGTTGTCCTTGCGGAAGCCGGCGGCGTCGGTGGCGAGCACCTGCTGGACGGCCTCGGGCGAGAAGACCATCCAGATCTCGGCGCGCAGGCCGGGCGGCCCGGCCTGGATGCGGACCACGTCGCCGTGGTCGCGGTGGGCGGCGAGGTAGGTGGCGAGCGCGTCGCGCTTGAGGTCGAGCAGCGAGCCGATCAGCGGCAGGCCGGGCGGGCCGGGCACGCGGGTGGCGGTCAAGGGGTCCCCTCCGTTGGCGGGCGAACCTCCGTGTGGGAGAGGTTCGCTGAAACCGCGTCAGTATCCCCCGGCGGGCGGTGGAGTGCGAGGGTGCTGGCCGTCCCGCCCGCGACGCCCTTGAGGCATTGCACATGCAACCCTTAAGTTCGTCTTAAGGTCGCTTGTGCGATGAGACAGCAGTCTTGAGCCCCGCAGCTGCGGCACTATGATCACCTGATCACACCCTCACGTCCTCGCCCGCCACGCCCACACGACCAGGGGAAACCATCCATGCGCAGCGTCAGACGACTCCTCGCCGCCTCCGCCGTCCTCGCCCTCGCGGCCGGCCTGACCGCGTGCACCGGCTCCGGCGGCGGGGGCGCCTCGATCAACCCGGCCCCGGCCCGGCCCGAGGTCAAGGGCACCGTGACGGTGTTCGCCGCGGCCTCGCTGAAGGAGTCCTTCACCGAGCTGGGCAAGCGCTTCGAGGCCGCCTACCCGGGCACCACGGTGACCTTCAACTTCGGCGGCTCCTCCACGCTCGCCCGGAGCATCGTCTCCGGCGCCCCGGCCGACGTGTTCGCCGCGGCCAGCCCGGCCACCATGAAGACCGTCACCGACGCCGAGCTGAGCGGCGGCGACCCGACGGTGTTCGTCCGCAACACCCTGGAGATCGCCGTCGCCAAGGGCAACCCGAAGCACATCGCCGGCCTGAAGGACCTCAAGGGCGTCAAGACCGCGCTGTGCGCCAAGGAGGTGCCGTGCGGCACCGCCGCCGTCACCGCGCTCGGGGCGGCCGGGGTGGAGCTCACCCCCGCCACCTACGAGCAGGACGTCAAGGGCGCCCTGACCAAGGTCGAACTGGGCGAGGTCGACGCGTCGCTGGTGTACCGGACCGATGTGAAGGCCGACTCCGGCAAGATCGAGGGCGTGAACTTCCCCGAGGCCGCGCAGGCCGTCAACGACTACCAGGTCGTCTCCCTCGGCAAGGCGTCCAACGCCAACGGCGCGGCCGCGTTCCTCGGCTACCTCGGCTCCGCGGACGCCCGCCGGGTGTTCACCGACGCCGGCTTCCAGGCGCCGTGACGGGCCCGGACGCCCCCCGCACCACCACCGCACCACACCCCCGGGGCCGGCGGCGGCCCCGGGGGGCCGGGCGGGTCCCGGCCGCGCTGCTGCTGCCCGCGCTGCTCGGCCTCGCCTTCCTGGTCCTGCCGCTGCTGGGGCTGCTGGTCCGCGCCCCGTGGAGCTCGCTGCCCGAACTGCTGACTGAGCCCGAGGTGTGGCAGGCGCTCAAGCTCTCCCTCCTCTCGGCGACCCTGGCCACCGGCGTCGCACTCGTCCTGGGCGTGCCGCTGGCCTGGCTGCTGGCCCGCACCGAGTTCCCCGGACGGCGCCTGGTGCGCGCCCTGGTCACCCTGCCGCTGGTGCTGCCCCCGGTGGTCGGCGGCGTGGCGCTGCTGCTGGTGCTCGGCCGCAACGGCGTCCTGGGCCGCTGGCTGGACGCCTGGACCGGCATCACCCTCCCCTTCACCACCACCGGCGTGGTGATCGCCGAGGCCTTCGTCGCGATGCCCTTCCTGGTGATCAGCGTGGAGGGCGCGCTGCGCGCCGCCGACCCGCGCTACGAGGAGGCCGCCGCCACCCTGGGCGCCTCCCGGCTGACCGCGTTCCGCCGGGTCACCCTGCCGCTGGTCGCCCCCGGCATCGGGGCGGGCGCGGTGCTGGCCTGGGCCCGGGCGCTGGGCGAGTTCGGCGCGACCATCACCTTCGCCGGGAACTTCCCCGGCCGCACCCAGACCATGCCGCTGGCCGTCTACCTCGCCATGGAGTCCGACCCGGAGGCGGCGATCGCGCTCAGCCTCGTCCTGCTCACCGTCTCCGTCGCGGTCCTCGCCGGACTGCGCGACCGCTGGATGTCGACCCCGTGAAACCTCCCGAAGCCGCCCCGACCGCCGCTCCGTCGGCCGCCCGCCCCGCCCTGGACGCCGAACTCCGGATCACCCGCGGCACGTTCACCCTGGACGTCCCGCTGGCCGCCGAGCCCGGCGAGGTGCTCGCCCTGCTCGGCCCGAACGGCGCGGGCAAGTCCACCGCGCTGCGCGCCCTGGCCGGGCTGCTGCCGCTCACCGACGGGCACCTGCACCTGGACGGCGCACCGCTGGACTCCCCCGCCGACGGCCTGTTCCGGCCCGCCGAGCAGCGGCCGATCGGCGTGGTCTTCCAGGACTACCTGCTCTTCCCGCACCTGTCCGCGCTCGACAACGTCGCCTTCGGCCTGCGCACCCGCGGCCTGCGCCGGTCCGCCGCCCGGGCCGGGGCCCTGCCCTGGCTGGAGCGGATGGGCCTGGCCGAGCACGCCGGACGCCGCCCCGCGAAGCTCTCCGGCGGCCAGGCCCAGCGCGTCGCCCTGGCCCGCGCCCTGGCCGTCCGCCCCCGCCTGCTGCTGCTGGACGAGCCGCTGGCCGCGCTGGACGCCCGCACCCGGCTCGACGTCCGGGCCGAACTGCGGCGCCACCTCGCCGAGTTCGAGGCCGTCGCGGTGCTCGTCACGCACGACCCGCTGGACGCCATGGTGCTCGCCGACCGCCTCGTCGTCATCGAGGGCGGCCGGGTCGTCCAGAGCGGCCGCCCCGCCGAGGTCGCCCGGCACCCGCGCACCGACTACATCGCCCGGCTGGTCGGCCTCAACCTCTACCAGGGCACCGCCGACGGCCGCCGCGTCACCCTCCCCGAGGGCCAGGTCCTCGCCACCGACGAGGACCTCACCGGCCCCGCCTTCGTCGCCTTCCCGCCCGACGCGGTCACCCTGCACCGCCACCGCCCCGAGACCAGCGCCCGCAACCTCTTCCCCTGCACCGTCGCCGGACTCGACCTGCACGGCGACCGCTTCCGCGTCGACCTCACCGGCCCCCTCCCCCTCGCCGCCGACCTCACCCCCACCGCCGCCGCCGACCTCGACCTCACCCCCGGCACCCGCGTCTGGGCCGCCGTCAAGGCCACCCAGACCCACGCCTACCCGGCCTGAGCCCCGCCCCCGCGGCCGCCCACCGAGGCGAACCTCCCGGCCCTCCCGACCAACCCGATCGCCCCGCCCACCCCGACCACCCCGGCCGCCCGGCCGTCGCGTCCTCCCGTACAGTGGCGGGCATGCATCGCGGCGTCCTGCCGCCTCCCGCTCGCTGAGCGGGCGGCCGGCCACTTCCCGAGCCCGCCCGGGCCGTCCGTCTCCGGACGCCGCCCCGGGCCGGTCGGTGCTGCCCGCTTCCGTGGCCCACCGACCATGACGGCCCTCCGGGAGTCCATCCGTGTTCTGGCTCTGTCCCGTAATCGGTGGTAACGAAGGGTGACGGGCGTCGTTGGCATGGTGTGCGTGATGTCAACGAGCTTGTGAGTGTGGTGTTTTCCGGGCTG
>NZ_JNYE01000059.1 GCF_000717185.1 Kitasatospora phosalacinea
GGGCCGACAAATCCGCTGGAGGACAGCCAGTCGGCGTCGGTCAGCCGGTGGGTCAGACCCGCCGGAGGAGCCACTACACATCCTCACTGTCAGCCGAGGCGGCGCAGGCGCCAGGAGGTGAGGGCGGCGAGGGCGGCGGCGAGGGCGAGGTAGAGGCCGGTCTCGGCGAGTTGGAAGGTCCAGTAGCGGTCGGCGGGCTGGTAGTCGACGGCGACGTACAGGTCGGCCTCGGCCAGGCAGGCGCTGTCCGGGGGGTGTTCGTCGGAGCGCGGGCAGGGCTGGGAGGCGAGGGTGAGGACGCGGCCGGTGGCGTCGCGCACGGGCAGCGGGGTGCGGTCGGAGAGCACCCAGCCGTCGGGGACGTCGAAGGTGGCGAGCATGCGGGCGTCCGGGCCGAGGTGGCCGCTCGGGGTCTCGAAGCCGGCGAACGAGCCCAGGCGGCCCGGCCCCTTGTCCAGGGCGGCCAGTTCGTGGACGGGCTGCTGCAGGTGCGGGCGGACGGCCAGCGGCACCAGGACCTGGACGGCGGTGAAGACGGCCAGCGTGACGGCCATCGCGGCGAGGGTGCGACGCAGGAACAGGCCGGTGCAGGTGCCGAGCGCGACCGCGAAGGCGGCGTAGCCGAGCGGGACGAGGCCGCGCAGGTCGAACAGCAGCGGCTGGAAGCGGTCGCGGTCGAAGCGGTCGAACGGGGCGGCGTACCAGGTCACCAGCAGGCTGAGCAGGCCGGTGACGAGGACCGCGGCGGCAGTGGTGAGCAGCAGTTTGGCGGCCAGCCAGCGGCCGCGCGGGACGCTCTGGTTCCAGACCGTCCGGTGGGTGCCGGTCTCCAGTTCGCGGGCGATCAGCGGGGCGCCCCAGAACGCGCCGATCAGTGCGGGGGCGAGCAGCACGAGCGCGCCGGCGGCGAGGTAGGCGTTGCGCTTGCTGCTGATCACCCGTTCCAGGTCGAAGCACGCGTTGATGCCGCAGTCGGTGGGCAGGCCGTGGATCTGGTGGCGCAGCCGGACGCCGTCCACCAGCAGGTAGGCGGCGGCGAGGACGAGTACGGCGGCGGCGGCGAGGAACTGGGCGCGCTGCTGGCGCCAGGTCAGCCAGGTCATCGTTGCGGCTCCGGTACGGGACGGGGGTCGGCGGGCGCGGACGGGGCGGACGGGGCGGACATGTGGTGCAGGACGAGGTCCTCCAGGCCGAGCGGTTCCATCACCCAGGACGGGTCGTCGAGGTGCGCCTCGGCGCGGACGGTGAAGGTGCTCTGCCGTTCGGTGTGCTCGGCGCGCAGGACGTGCAGGGCGGCGGGCAGGGTGTCGGCGTCGCGGCGGGCGGTGGTGAGCCGGAAGTGGGTGGCGAGCAGGTCGTCGATGCCGCCCTGGGCGCGGACCCGGGAGTCGGCGAGCACGACCAGGTGGTCGCAGACCCGTTCCAGGTCGGAGAGCAGGTGGGAGGAGAGCAGCACGGTGGCCTGCGGTTCGGCCTCGGCGACGAACTCCATCAGGCCCTGCAGGAAGGCGCGCCGGGCCAGCGGGTCGAGGGCGGCCACCGGTTCGTCCAGCAGCAGGAGTTCGGGCCGTTTGGCGACGGCCAGGGCGAGGGCGAGCTGGGCGCGCTGGCCGCCGGAGAGGCGGCCGGTCTTCTGGGCGGGGTCGAGTCCGGCCTGCCGGACGCGGCGCTCGGCGAGGGCGGCGTCCCAGCGGGGGTTGAGCCGGGCGCCCAGCCGCAGGTGGTCGGCGACGGTGAGCGCCGGGTAGAGGGGGGTGTCCTGGGCGACGAAGCCGACCCGGGCGAGCTGGCCGGGCGGGGCGCCGAACACCTCGATGGTGCCGCTGGTCGGGGTGAGCAGGCCGCAGGCGAGCTGCAGCAGGGTGGACTTCCCGGCGCCGTTCGGGCCGACCAGGCCGACGACGCTCCCGGCCGGGACGCTCAGCGTGCAGTCGGTGAGGGCCGGGCGGCGGCCGTAGCGCTTGTGCAGCGCCCGGGCTTCGACGATCGCGGTCATCGCTCCTCTTCGGTGGGACTTCGGACGGTCTGGCGGAACAGCGCCTCGATGGACTCCTCGTCCAGCCCGGCGGCCCGGGCGGCGGCCAGCCAGCGGATCAACTCCCGCCGCAGCGGCTCGTGTTCGGACACCGCGGGGGCGCCGAGGGTGCCGCTGACGAAGGTGCCGACGCCGGGCTTGGGGGAGACGAGCCCCTCGTTCTCCAACTGGCGGTACGCCTTGAGCACGGTGTTGGGGTTGATCGCGACCTTGGCCGCGACATCCTTGACCTTCGGCAGCCGGTCCCCCTCGGACAGCAGGCCCAGGCGCAGCGCCTGCCGCACCTGGTGGACCAGTTGCAGGTAGGGGGCGACGCCGGACCGGGGCTCGATGCGGAACTCGATCACCGCAACCTCATTTATCTAGGTTCCTAGCACTATAGAACTGAAGGGCCGTCAGCCCTGTCAAGTGAATGATCGCAAACGGGAGTTGACCTGCGGACATGCCGGAGCCCGGGCGCCGTGGGGGTGGCGTCCGGGCTCCGGGACGAGCAGCGAGCGGGTGGTGCGGTGCTGCGGTGGTCCGACTACTTGACCGGCAGGGCGACCTTGCCCCAGCGGCCGCCGGTCAGTTCGGCGGTGGCCGAGTACCAGGCGGCCAGGCCGGAGACGGCGGCGACCCAGCCGCCGACCTTGCCCCAGCCGCTGGCCTCGCTGAACACCCCGATGGCGCTGAGCACCAGGGAGACGGTCAGCAGGCCGTAGACGGCGCGGGTGAGCTGGCCGGCGCCCCAGGAGGCGGCGGTCAGGGTGAGCGCCAGCAGCGCCCACAGCAGCAGGAACAGGCCCGCGGAGTTCTTGCCGACGGCCGGGCCGGCCGCGGCCCAGGTCGCCCAGAAGGCGCCCAGGGTGGTGAACGCGGTGCCGCTGAAGCGGTCGCCGCCGCGGAACTGCCAGAGGCCGGCGACGAACAGCGTCACGCCGCCGACCAGGTGGGCCAGCGAGGAGGCGCCGCCGGCCGAGGTGCCGCTGAGGACACCCGTGCCGAGCAGGCCGTACGCCAGCAGAGTCAGACCGAGGGCCAGGTAACCGAGCGGACCCGCGTCAGCGGATCGGGCGTTCGCCCCGGAGGCTTCATTGCTCACCGGAGGCTCCTTTCACTCTGCGCCAGGGCATGGCGGGATCACGGTGAAAAGTGGGTGCGTGCGAGGTGGTGCCGGGTGCCGGGTCGTGGGCGCACCGGAGAGAGGGTGCGGCGGCTGCGGCGAACGAGAGAACCGGCGGCGCGGCCGCCGGTCATGCCCTCCGGGGTGGAAGCCCCCGGTGCTTACGGTGTACCCGGCGCCCCGGTTTTGTACCCTTGTGAATCACGCAGAATGAGCAAGTGTGAGCAAACCGTGACCAGTTCGGGCGGGCGACTCGGTCAGTTCCGGCGCTGGGTCGGAATGCGCAGCGTCAGGATCGCCATGTCGTCGGACGGCGGCTCGGGCGCGAAGCGCTCCACCGCCCGGTGCACCCGGGCCGCGACCGCGCCCGCGGTCAGGCCCGCGCAGCCGGTCAGCACCTCGGCCAGGCCGTCGTCGCCGAGCATCCGGCGGCCCTCCCGGCGCTCGGTCACGCCGTCCGTCACGCACAGCAGCACCTCGCCCGGGGCGAGCACCAACTCCTCGGCGGTCAGGTCGAGTTCGTCCATCACGCCGAGCAGCGGCTGCGGCGAGGCGGCCTGGTCGACCTGCCCGTCGGTGCGCAGCCGCAGCGGCAGCGGGTGGCCGGCGCAGACCAGCGACAGGACGGTCGAGCCGTCCTCGCGGGGCGTCAGCTCGCCGTACAGCAGGGTCAGGAAGCGGGCCCGGCTGCCCTCGTCCAGGATCGCCGCGTTCAGCCGGGTCAGGACCTGCGGGGCGCTCAGGCCCTCGCGGGCCAGCAGGCGCAGCGAGTGGCGGGCCAGGCCGGTGACCGAGGCGGCCTCCGGGCCGGTGCCGCAGACGTCGCCGATCGCGAAGCCGTAGGTGCCCTCGCGGATCGGGAACAGGTCGTAGAAGTCGCCGCCGACCTCGTTGCCCTCGCCCGCGGCCTGGTAGAAGACCTCCACCTCGACGCCCGGGATCTTCGGCAGCTCCGGGGGCAGCAGGGCGCGCTGGAAGGCCTGGCTGGTGGCGGTGCGCTCGGAGTACAGGCGGGAGTTGTCCAGGGCCAGGGCGGCCCGGCGGGAGAGGTCCTCGCCGAGCTCCAGGATCTCCTGGCGGAACCGGACGCCGCGCCGGGTGCCGAGCACCAGCAGGCCGATCACCCGGTTGCGGGCGGACAGCGGCAGCACCACCGTCTCGCCGAGGTCCGGGCCGACCGGGTGCCCGAGCGCCCGGGCGGTCTCGGCGGGCGCCGTCCACGGGCGGGCGCCGGGGCTGGGCACCGCCTCCGGGGCGGGGGACTTGTCGAGCAGGGCGCGCAGCGCGTCGATCCGGTCCTCGTCCTCGTGCAGCACGAAGGCGAGTTCGGCGCCCGCCGCCACGTCCGGCGTGGTGTAGACGGCGCACCAGGAGGAGAGGGTGGGGACGGCCATCTGCGCCATCAGGGCGAGCGTCTGCTCGTGCTCCAGGGTGCCGGCCAGCAGGTCGGAGGCCTCCACCAGGAAGGACAGCGAGCCGCGCCGCAGCCGCTCCAACTCGCTCAGCCGGGCGCTCTCCAGGGCCAGCGCGATCCGGTCGGCGGCGAACTGCAGGCGCAGCGCGTCCTCGTTGTCGTAGCGGCCGGGGGCGGCCGCGGCCACCCCGAGCGAGCCGGTCAGGCGGCCCTCGACCTTGAGCGGGACGGTGATCAGCGAGCGCAGCTCGGTGCCGTCGAGCAGCGGGGCGGCGCCGGTCGGGCGGACCGCCAGGTCCTCGTGGACGGCGGGCAGCCGGGCCGAGTCGAAGCGGCCCGCACCGGCGTCGATCGGCATCCGGGAGAAGCGCCGGGACGGGCCGGACAGGCCGGTGGCGGCGCGCAGTTCGAACTCGGTCTCGTCCTCGCTGGTGAGCAGCAGGTAGGAGGCGTCGGCGTCCAGCAGGTCGCGGGCGCGCTCGACGATCCGCTGCAGCAGGCTGGACAGGTCGTCGGGGGAGACCGGGCCGACCAGCAGGTCCAGCGGCTCGACGGCGGTGGCGGCGCCCTCCACGGCGCTGCCGGGCGTGCCGGGGGTGCGCAGCACCGCGCGGTCGGCCTCCCGCACCAGCACGCACAGCACGGTCGGGGTGCCGCCGCTGTCGCGCAGCCGCACGTGGGTGCCGTACACCTCCTGCACCGCGCCGTCGCCGCCGCGCACCGCGTACGAGCCCTCCCAGCGGGCCAGCCGCAGGGTGTCGCCGAGGCCGAGGCCGGGGGTCTGCGGCCAGACGGCCAGTTCGGCCCAGGGGCGGCCGAAGACGGCGTCCGCGGGCCGGTGGAAGAGCGACTCGGCGTCGGCGTTCCAGTGCCGCACCCGCCCGTGGTCGTCGAGCTGCACCACGGCGACCCGCACCGGCCCGTCCGCGGCCGGGAGTTCGCCGCCGGGCAGGCTGGGCAGCGCGTACCGGGTGCCGGGGCGCTGCTCGGGCAGGGCGAGGCGGAACCAGACGGTCTTGCGGCCGGCCGCGTACTCCACGCCCCAGCTGCTGGACAGCGCCGAGCACATCAGCAGGCCGCGGCCGCCCTCGCCGTCCGGGTCGGCGTACCGCTCGGAGTTCATCGTCACGTTGGCGAAGGAGGGCAGGCCGCGCTCCGGGTGCCGGTCGCTGACCTCGATCCGGACGGTCTCCTCCTCGCGCAGGCAGGCCACCTCGGCGGCCGTCCCGGCGTGCACCACCGCGTTGGTGACCAGCTCGCTGACCAGCACCACGGCGTCGTCCACCACCTCGGGCACGCCCCACCCGAGCAGGGCGTCCCGGACGAAGCCGCGGGCTGCGGCGGCCGACCGGTCGACCGGTTCGAAGGTGGCGGCTGCGCGCGCGGTGACCACGGCCACGTCTCCTCTGCTGCTGGTCCGGTGGATCGCCGGGGCGGACGGTTACGGGTGGTGCGGCGGACGCGGGGCGGCGTCGCCTCGGCCCGGTGCGGCCCTCCACCCTACTTTCCGGTTGGTACCCAGTGGGGCCGGGGCGCCGAAACAGGCACCTGGGGGTGATTTCGTTCACCACTTTCCCTGCTCGCCGGGAAAACCCTCCGCAACCGGTCCGACACCGGGTGCCAGTGCTGTCACACTGGGGGGTCCGCGTGCCGTCACCGCCGCAGTACGGTCGACAGGGACGGCGCGGGAGCGACGGCCGGACGCCTTCTCCTCCCGCGGCGGTGAACCGAGTCAGGACCTGGGAGGGCCCCGTTGAGTTCGGCGACCAAGGACGTGTCCGGTACGACGACCGCCGCTGCGCGCGGCGCCCGCCCGGTGCCGCCGTCGCGGGCCGGCGGCGGGCGGCGCCCTGGCCCGGGGCGCGGCGCGGAGCCCGCGGAGCTGCGCAAGCTGCTGACCGCACTGACCGCGATGCGGGACGGCAACTTCCGCCGCCGGCTGACCTTCCCCGGCGACGGCCTGCTGGCCGAGATCGCCGCGGTGTTCAACGAGGTCGCCGACCGCAACCAGCACCTGACCGGCGAACTGGCCCGGGTGCGCCGGGCGGTGGGCCGCGAGGGCCGGCTCTCCGAGCGGCTGGAGAGCGGCGTCGGCGAGGGCGCCTGGATGGCGGCCGTCGACAACTGCAACGCGCTGATCGACGACCTGGCCCGGCCGATGGCCGAGGTCGGCCGGGTGCTGTCCTCGATCGCCGAGGGCGACCTGACGCAGACCATGGAGCTGCGCTCGCTGCACACCACCGGGGCCAGCTACCCGCTGCGCGGCGAGTTCCTGAAGGTCGGCCGGACGGTCAACGGCCTGGTCGACCAGCTGTCGGAGTTCACCGACGAGGTGACCCGGGTGGCGATCGAGGTCGGCACCGAGGGCAAGCTCGGCGGCCAGGCCCGGGTGCGCAGCGTCTCCGGCTCCTGGAAGGACCTGTCGGACTCGGTCAACACCATGGCCGGGCGGCTGACCGCGCAGGTCCGCAACATCGCCGAGGTGACCACCGCGGTGGCCCGCGGCGACCTGTCGCGCAAGGTCACGGTGGACGTCGACGGCGAGATGCTGGAGCTGAAGAACACCGTCAACACCATGGTGGACCAGCTCAACTCCTTCGCCGCGCAGGTCACCACGGTGGCCCGCGACGTGGGCACCGAGGGCCGGCTCGGCGGCCAGGCGCAGGTGTCGGGCGTGGCCGGCGTGTGGCGCGACCTGACCGACTCGGTGAACTTCATGGCGGCCAACCTGACCGCGCAGGTCCGCAACATCGCCGAGGTGACCACGGCGGTCGCCAAGGGCGACCTCTCGCGCAAGATCGAGGTCGACGCCCGGGGCGAGATCCTGGAGCTGAAGAACACCATCAACACGATGGTCGACCAGCTGTCCGGCTTCGCCGAGCAGGTCACCCGGGTCTCCCGCGAGGTGGGCACCGACGGCATCCTCGGCGGGCAGGCCCAGGTGCCGGGCGTGGCCGGGGTCTGGAAGGACCTCACCGAGAACGTCAACTCGATGGCGAACAACCTGACCAGCCAGGTCCGCGGCATCGCGCAGGTCACCACCGCGGTCGCCAAGGGCGACCTGTCGCAGAAGATCCAGGTCGACGCCCGGGGCGAGATCCAGGAGCTGAAGAACACCATCAACACGATGGTCGACCAGCTCTCGGCGTTCGCGGACGAGGTCACCCGGGTCGCCCGGGACGTCGGCACCGAGGGCATCCTCGGCGGCCAGGCCAGCGTGCCGGGGGTCTCCGGCACCTGGAAGGACCTCACCAACTCGGTGAACCTGATGGCCAACAACCTGACCAGCCAGGTGCGTTCGATCGCGGAGGTGACCACCGCGGTGGCCCGCGGCGACGTCTCCAAGAAGATCACCGTCGACGCGAAGGGCGAGATCCGCGAGCTCGTCACCACCGTCAACACCATGGTCGAGCAGCTGTCCGCGTTCGCCGACGAGGTGACCCGGGTGGCCCGCGAGGTCGGCACCGACGGCATCCTGGGCGGCCAGGCCCGGGTCTCCGGCGTCTCCGGCATCTGGCGCGACCTGACCGACAACGTCAACCTGATGGCGTCCAACCTGACCAGCCAGGTCCGCAACATCGCCGAGGTCGCCTCCGCGGTGGCCCGCGGCGACCTGTCCAAGAAGATCGCCATCGACGCGGCGGGCGAGGTCGCCGCGCTCGCCGACACCCTGAACACCATGGTCGACCAGCTCTCGGCCTTCGCCGTCGAAGTCACCCGCGTCGCGCGCGAGGTGGGCACCGACGGCATCCTGGGCGGCCAGGCCAGCGTGCCCGGCGTCGCCGGGATCTGGAAGGACCTGACCGAGAACGTCAACCTGATGGCCAACAACCTCACCGGCCAGGTCCGCAACATCGCGCTGGTGATCACCGCCGTCGCCCGCGGCGACCTCTCGCAGAAGATCGACGTGGACGCCCGCGGCGAGATCCTGGAGCTCAAGACCAGCATCAACACCATGGTCGACCAGCTCTCCGCGTTCGCCGACGAGGTCACCCGCGTCGCCCGCGAGGTCGGCACCGACGGCCGCCTCGGCGGCCAGGCCCGCGTCCCCGGCGTGGCCGGCACCTGGCAGGACCTCACCGAGTCGGTGAACGAGCTCGCCAACAACCTGACCCGGCAGGTGCGCGCGATCGCCCAGGTCGCCACCGCCGTCACCCGCGGCGACCTGTCGCCGCGGATCAACGTGGACGCGTCCGGCGAGCTCGACGAGCTCAAGGACAACATCAACCAGATGATCGCCAACCTGCGCGAGACCACCCGGACCAACAAGGAGCAGGACTGGCTCAAGTCCAACCTGGCCCGGATGTCCGGCCTGCTGCAGGGCCGCCGCGACCTGTCCGCCGTCGCCTCGCTGATCATGAGCGAGCTCACCCCGGTGGTCTCCGCCCAGCACGGCGCCTTCTTCCTCGCCCAGCCGGCCGGCCGGGCCGCCGAACTCGTCACCGAGGACGACGACGAGAACGACGTCGTGCTGCGCCTGATCGGCAGCTACGGCTACCACCGGCGCACCATGCCCACCACCTTCCGGCTCGGCGAGGGCCTGATCGGGCAGGCCGCCGTGGAGAAGCGGGCGATCGTCCTGAAGGAGACCCCGCCCGGCTACCTGAAGATCTCCTCCGGCCTCGGCGAGTCCTCCCCGGCGCACGTGGTGGTGATGCCGGTGCTGTTCGAGGGCCGACTGCTCGGCGTGATCGAACTCGCCACCTTCTCCAGCTTCACCACCGTCGCGCTGGACTTCCTCAACCAGATCGCCGACCAGATCGGCGTCACCGTCAACACCATCTCGGTCAACACCAAGACCGAGGGCCTGCTGCTGGAGTCCCAGCGGCTCACCGCCGAACTCTCGATGCGCTCCGCCGAGTTGGAGGCCCGCCAGGAGGAACTGGAGCGCACCAACGAGGAGTTGCAGGAGAAGGCCGAGCAACTCGCCCAGCAGAACCGCGACATCGAGATCAAGAACAGCGAGATCGAAGAGGCCCGGCAGATCCTGGAGGAGCGCGCCGAGCAGCTCGCGCTGGCCTCCCGCTACAAGAGCGAGTTCCTCGCCAACATGTCGCACGAGCTGCGCACCCCGCTCAACTCGCTGCTGATCCTGGCCAAACTGCTCTCCGACAACAACGAGGGCAACCTGTCGGCCAAGCAGGTCGAGTTCGCCGAGACCATCCACGGCGCGGGCTCCGACCTGCTCCAGCTGATCAACGACATCCTCGACCTGTCCAAGGTCGAGGCCGGCAAGATGGACGTCCGCCCGGCCCGGATCGCCCTCGTCCAGCTGGTCGACTACGTGGAGGCCGCGTTCCGGCCGCTGGCCGCCGAGAAGAACCTGGACTTCGCGGTCCGGGTCTCCCCGGACCTGCCGGTGACCCTGCACACCGACGAGCAGCGCCTGCAGCAGGTGCTGCGCAACCTGCTCTCCAACGCGGTGAAGTTCACCGACGCGGGCGCGGTCGAGCTGATGATCCGCCCGGTCGCGGGCCAGGAGATCCCGCAGCACGTGCGCGAGCAGCTGCTGGAGTCCGGCACCATGGCCGACCCCGACGAGCCGCTGATCGCCTTCTCGGTCTCCGACACCGGCATCGGCATCCCCGGCAACAAGCTCCGCGAGATCTTCGAGGCGTTCAAGCAGGCCGACGGCGGCACCAGCCGCAAGTACGGCGGCACCGGCCTGGGCCTGTCGATCAGCCGGGAGATCGCCCGGCTGCTCGGCGGCGAGATCCACGTCGAGAGCGAGATCGGCCGCGGTTCCGCCTTCACCCTCTACCTGCCGCTGCGCAGCGAGGGGCCCGAGCCGGTCACCCTGGAGCGCGCGGGCGCCCCGCGCGCCCTCGAAGCCCCCCGCACCCCCGCCGAGCAGTGGACCCAGGAGGCCCGCGGGCTGGTCGAGGAGCGCCGCCGCTCCACCGCCGAGCGCCGCCGCCCCGCCGCCGTCCCGCGCGCCGCCGAGGAGGCCGTCCCGCGCCAGGGCGAACCCGCCCGGCCGACCGGCGCCCCGCCCCGCTTCGACGGCGAGCGGGTCCTGATCGTCGACGACGACATCCGCAACGTCTTCGCCCTCACCAGCGTGCTGGAGCAGTACGGCCTGACCGTGCTGTACGCGGAGAACGGCCGCGAGGGCATCGAGATGCTGGAGCACAACGAGGACGTCGCCCTGGTGCTGATGGACATCATGATGCCCGAGCTGGACGGCTACGCGACCACCGAGCACATCCGCCGGATGCCCCGCTTCTCCGGCCTGCCGATCATCGCGCTGACCGCCAAGGCGATGAAGGGCGACCGCGAGAAGAGCCTCCAGGCGGGCGCCACCGACCACATCACCAAGCCGGTGGAGACCGACCACCTGCTGGCGGTGATGCGCCAGCACCTGCCCGTCAGGTGACCGCCACCCGCGGGGGCCCGCTCCGGCTGGCACCCGCGGGCGGGAACCCGGTAGGGTCACCCGTCGTTGCCAACAGTGACCGTACGGTGACGCCCGGCACCGGGCCTGTGGCAGGCAAGGGGGTACGGCTAGCATGACCGGGGCAGTGGTGGGCGGCACGAAGGTGCCGGCCCTCGGGAAACAACCGGCAGGAGGGCGGGTCCTGGTGCAGAAGGCGAAGATCCTCCTGGTCGACGACCGTCCGGAGAACCTGCTCGCCCTGGAGGCGATCCTCTTCGCGCTCGACCAGACCCTGGTGCGCGCCGCCTCCGGCGAGGAAGCGCTCAAGGCCCTACTCACCGACGACTTCGCGGTCATCCTGCTGGACGTCCAGATGCCCGGCATGGACGGGTTCGAGACCGCCGCGCACATCAAGCGCCGCGAGCGGACCAGGGACATCCCGATCATCTTCCTGACCGCGATCAACCACGGTCCGCACCACACCTTCCGCGGCTACGCGGCCGGTGCGGTCGACTACATCTCCAAGCCCTTCGACCCGTGGGTGCTGCGGGCCAAGGTCTCCGTCTTCGTCGACCTGTACCAGAAGAACACCCAGCTGAAGGAGCAGGCCGCGCTGCTGCGCCTGCAGCTGGAGGCGGGCGCCGAACCGGCCATCGGCGGGGCGCTGCTGGGCGAGCTGTCGGCCCGGCTGGCCGCGGTCGAGGAGCAGGCCGAGGCGCTCACCAAGCAACTGGAGGCGGGCTCCGACGGCGGCGCCGCGGCGACCGCCGCGCACCTGGAGCGGAAGATCGCCGGCCTGCGCGGGGCGCTCGACGCGCTGCGCCCGGGCTCCGGCTGACGGGCCGTCAGGGTCGTCCGTCCGGGTGGTTCCCGGGCGGTTGACGGCGGGTCGGTGACACAACCCGCCGAAGTGCGCCCGCGCATGTCCGCGGCCCGGGTGCGCCGGTAGGCTGCCCCCATGGCCACACGAACGCCCGGAAGCGCCGCCGCACGCACGAGCAAGCCCGGGCCGGCCAAGGGCGCGCCCGCCAGGAAGGCGGCCCCGGCGAAGAAGGCCGCGCCCGCCAAGAAGGCCGCGCCCGCGAAGAAGGCGGCCCCGGCCAAGAAGGCGGCCCCGCCGCCCCCGCCGAAGCGGCCGATACTCTTCCGGGCCCTCCGGGCGCTCTGGCTGGGCCTGGCGCACTCGGTGGGCGCGGTGTTCCGCGGCTTCGGCCACGGCGCCCGCAACCTGCACCCCGAGCACCGCAAGGACGGGGTGGCGCTGCTGCTGCTGGCGCTCGCCCTGGTGACCGCCGCCGGGACGTGGTTCAGCCCGCAGGGCTGGCTCGGCGAGGCCGCCACCAACGTGGTCTCCGGCCTGTTCGGCCGACTCGACGTGCTGGTGCCGCTGCTGCTCGGCGTCCTGGCCGTCCGGCTGATGCGCCACCCCGAGGTGCCGGAGGCCAACGGCCGGATAGCGATCGGCCTGAGCACCCTGGTGGTCGGCGTCCTGGGCCTGGTGCACATCGGCTGCGGCGGCCCGGCGATGGGCGCGGGCGCGACGAGGATCCGGCAGGCCGGCGGCCTGCTCGGCTGGGCCGCGTCCACCCCGATGATGGCCGCGGCGGGCCCGCCGCTGGCCGTCCCGCTGCTGCTGCTGGTCGCGTTCTTCGGCCTGCTGGTGGTCACCGCGACCCCGGTCAACCGCATCCCCGAGCGGCTGCGGTTGCTCGGCGTGCGCCTGGGCGTGGTCGAGCCGCTGCCCGGCGACGAGGCGCTCCTGGACGCCGACGCGGCGGCCGGGGAGCGCGCGTACTCCACCGCCCCGCCCGAGGACGCCGACCCGGACGCGCTGCCGATCACCGTCGAGGGCGACGAGCTCTCCGCCCGCCGCAGGCGCCGCCGCCGCAAGGGCGAGGACGACGCCCCCGACGCCGAGCCGCTCTCCCTGGAGAAGGACCCGTACCAGACCCGCGACCTCGCGGCCGGCGTGGCCGCCGACCTGGACGGCGCGCTGCTGTACGGCGTGCCCGGCTCGCCCGCGGTGGCCAGCATGCTCGGCCAGGTCAAGGACAACACGGCGCCGCCGGAGGAGCCCTGGAGCCCCGAGGTGCCCGCCGCCCGGGCCGCCGACGGCCCCGGCGCCCCCGAGGGCCACGGCGAGGCCCCGGCCCGGATGGAGCAGCTCCAGCTCTCCGGCGACGTCACCTACGCGCTGCCCCCGCTGGACCTGCTGGAGCGCGGCGCCCCCGGCAAGGCCCGCTCCCAGATCAACGACGACGTGGTGGCCCAACTCAGCGGCGTGTTCGCCGAGTTCAAGGTCGACGCGCGGGTCACCGGTTTCACCCGCGGCCCGACGGTGACCCGCTACGAGGTCGAGCTCGGTCCCGCCGTGAAGGTCGAGCGGATCACCGCGCTGGCGAAGAACATCGCCTACGCGGTGGCCACCCCCGACGTGCGGATCATCTCGCCGATCCCCGGCAAGTCCGCGGTCGGCGTGGAGATCCCCAACCGGGACCGCGAGATGGTCACCCTCGGCGACCTGCTGCGCTCGCGCACCGCCGCCGAGGACACCCACCCGATGGTGGTCGGCATGGGCAAGGACGTCGAGGGCCACACCGTGATGGCCAACCTGGCGAAGATGCCGCACGTCCTGGTGGCCGGCGCGACCGGCGCGGGCAAGTCCTCCTGCATCAACTGCCTGATCACCTCGGTGCTGGTGCGCGCCACCCCCGACGAGGTCCGGATGGTGCTGGTCGACCCCAAGCGGGTCGAGCTGACCGCGTACGAGGGCATCCCGCACCTGATCACGCCGATCATCACCAACCCGAAGAAGGCCGCCGAGGCCCTCCAGTGGGTGGTGCGCGAGATGGACATGCGCTACGACGACCTGGCGGCCTACGGCTTCCGGCACGTCGACGACTTCAACGCCGCCGTCCGGGCCGGCACCGTGCAGCCGCCGCTGGGCAGCGAGCGCGAGCTGACGCCCTACCCGTACCTGCTGGTGATCGTCGACGAGCTGGCCGACCTGATGATGGTCGCCCCGCGCGACGTCGAGGACTCGGTGGTCCGGATCACCCAGCTCGCCCGCGCCGCGGGCATCCACCTGGTGCTGGCCACCCAGCGCCCCTCGGTGGACGTGGTCACCGGCCTGATCAAGGCCAACGTGCCGTCCCGGCTGGCCTTCGCCACCTCGGCGATGGCCGACTCCCGGGTCATCCTCGACCAGCCCGGCGCCGAGAAGCTGATCGGCAAGGGCGACGCGCTGTTCCTGCCGATGGGCGCCTCCAAGCCGGTCCGGATGCAGGGCGCCTTCGTCACCGAGGCGGAGATCGCCAAGGTCGTCCAGCACTGCAAGGACCAGCTGACCGCCCGCTACCGGGACGACGTGGTGGTCGGCGGCGGGCCGAAGAAGGAGATCGACGAGGAGATCGGCGACGACCTCGACCTGCTGATCCAGGCCGCCGAGCTGGTCGTCACCACCCAGTTCGGGTCGACCTCGATGCTCCAGCGCAAGCTGCGGGTCGGCTTCGCCAAGGCGGGCCGGCTGATGGACCTGATGGAGTCCCGCGGCATCGTCGGCCCCAGCGAGGGCTCCAAGGCCCGCGATGTCCTGGTCAAACCCGACGAACTGGACGGTGTACTGCTGACCCTCCGGGGGTAGGCGGCGGGCGGTCGCGCGGCCCGTGGCCGCGGTGACCGCCCGTCAGGTTCTGTTGCGAGACTGTGGCACGTTCGGGCCCCCTCCGGTTGAGAAACGTTCCACCCCCACCCCTAGACTGGTGCCTCAGCAGGTGGCCTCCGCTCGAAAGGCGTGCCCAGTGACCATCGGCAAGTCCCCCCGCCGCTCCGCCCCCGACTCCTCCGCGCCCATCCCCGCCGAGGAGTCGAGTCGTGCCACCACCGACGGGCCGAGCATCGGGCGGCAGCTCGCCAGGGCCCGGATCGACGCGGGCCTGACGGTCGACCAGGTCAGCACCCGCACCAGGATCCGGGTGCCGATCGTGCACGCCATCGAGTCCGACGAGTTCGAGCGCTGCGGCGGCGCCTTCTACGCCCGCGGCCACCTCCGCCTGCTGGCCCGCGAGGTCGGCCTGGACGGCGAGGCGCTGGTCGCCCGCTACGACGCCGAGCACGGCGGCCCCGCCGCCCGGCCCGCCGGGCAGCTGCTCGACACCGGCCCGATCAAGGTCCGCGACCACAACCGGCCGAACTGGACCGCCGCGATGGTCGTCGCGATCCTCGCCGTGGTCGCGCTGATCGGCTACAACCTGGTCGGCTCCTCGTCCTCCGGCGGCCAGCAGCCCGGCGCGGCCAGCGCCCCGCTGCCCTCCGGCGTCTCCGCCCCGGCCACCGGCTCCCCGTCCGCGCAGCCGCCCGCCCCCGAGAACAGCGTCGCCGCGATCGCCGCCGCGCCCGCCGACAAGGTCACCGTCAAGCTGGTCGCCGGGCCGGACAAGAGCTGGGTCACCGCCAAGGACGGCAGCGGCAAGTCGCTGTACTCCAACAACCTGGAAGCCGGCCAGGACCAGACCTTCACCGACCCGAAGAAGATCACCCTGGTGATCGGCAACGCCGGGGCCGTCCACCTGTTCGTCAACGGCAAGGACCTCGGCCCGGCCGGCCAGGACGGCCAGGTCGTGCACCTCACCTACACCCCCGGCGACCCGCAGGCGGGCTGAACCGGGACGGATCCACCCGCCGCAGCAACGCGCGCGCCCTCCGGGGGGAACTCCACCGGGGGGCGCGCGTTAATCTTGGCGTCATGCCTGAAACCCGCACTGTCGCCCTGGTCACGCTCGGATGCGCCCGCAACGAGGTCGACTCCGAGGAACTCGCCGGGCGACTCGAGGCCGACGGCTGGCGACTGGTCGACGACGCCAGCGAGGCCGACGTCGCCGTCGTCAACACCTGCGGGTTCGTCGAGGCCGCCAAGAAGGACTCCGTCGACGCCCTCCTGGAGGCCAACGACCTCAAGGGGCACGGCCGCACCCAGGCCGTGGTCGCCGTCGGCTGCATGGCCGAGCGCTACGGCAAGGAGCTCGCCGAGGCCCTCCCCGAAGCCGACGGCGTGCTCGGCTTCGACGACTACGCCGACATCTCCAGCCGCCTGAACACCATCCTCTCCGGCGGCCACGTCGAGGCCCACACCCCCCGCGACCGCCGCAAGCTGCTGCCGCTCACCCCGGTCGAGCGGCAGGCCGCCGCCGCCGAGATCGCCCTGCCCGGCCACGGCGCCCCCGCGGACCTCCCCGAGGGCCTGGCCCCCGCCTCCGGCCCGCGCACCCTGCGCAGGCGCCTGGACGACGCCCCGGTCGCCTCGATCAAGCTCGCCTCCGGCTGCGACCGCCGCTGCTCGTTCTGCGCCATCCCCGCCTTCCGCGGCTCCTTCGTCTCGCGCCGCCCCAGCGACGTCCTGAACGAGGCGGTCTGGCTGGCCGGGCAGGGCGTGCGCGAGGTCGTCCTGGTCTCCGAGAACAACACCTCCTACGGCAAGGACCTCGGCGACATCCGCCTGCTGGAGACCCTGCTCACCGAGATCGCCGCGGTCGAGGGCATCGAGCGGGTCCGGGTCAGCTACCTGCAGCCCGCCGAGATGCGCCCCGGCCTGATCGACGTGATGACCGGCACCGACAAGGTCGTCCCGTACTTCGACCTGTCCTTCCAGCACTCCGCGCCCGCCGTGCTGCGCCGGATGCGCCGCTTCGGCTCCACCGAGCAGTTCCTCGGCCTGCTGGAGTCGATCCGCGCCAAGGCCCCCGAGGCCGGGGCCCGCTCCAACTTCATCGTCGGCTTCCCCGGCGAGAGCGAGGAGGACTACGCGGAGCTGGAACGGTTCGTCACCCACGCCGGGCTCGACGCCATCGGCGTGTTCGGGTACTCCGACGAGGAGGGCACCGAGGCCGCCGGGTACGACGGCAAGCTCGACCAGGACACCGTGAACGACCGGGTCGCCCGGCTCTCCAAGCTCGCCGAGGAGCTGACCGCGCAGCGCGCCGAGCAGCGCATCGGCAGCGAGGTCACCGTCCTCGTCGAATCCGTCGAGGACGGGGTGGTGGAGGGCCGGGCCCTGCACCAGGCCCCCGAGACCGACGGCCTGACCACGCTGCTCGGCGCCCCGGACGCGGTGGTCGGCCGGTTCTACCGGGCTGTTGTCACCGGCACCGAGGGCGTCGACCTGGTCGCCGAGGCCGTCGCGGCCACCGAGGCGCCGGAGCTCGCCGGAGCCGAGGTATGACCAAGGGGCCGGGGGCCCCGGCCGCCACCCGGCCGACCCCGGCCGCCGTCCCGCCGCAGCCGGGCGTGTGGAACATCGCCAACGTGCTGACCATGTTCCGGCTGGTGCTCGTCCCGGTCTTCGCCGCGCTGCTGTTCGCCGACGGCGGCCACGACCCCGAGTGGCGGGCCTTCGCCTGGGCGGCCTTCGCCGTCGCGATGATCACCGACGTCTTCGACGGGGCGCTGGCCCGCCGCAAGGGCCTGGTCACCGACTTCGGCCGGATCGCCGACCCGATCGCCGACAAGGCGATCATGGGCACCGGCCTGATCGGCCTGTCCGTGCTCGGCGACCTGCCCTGGTGGATCACCGTGGTCATCCTGGCCCGCGAGCTCGGCATCACGCTCATGCGGTTCTGGGTGATCCGCTACGCCGTCATCCCGGCCAGCCGCGGCGGCAAGCTCAAGACCCTCGCCCAGGGCACCGCGGTCGGCATGTACGTCCTGGTGCTCACCGGGCCGCTGGCCACCGCCCGCGCCGTGGTGATGGGCGTCGCGGTGCTGCTCACCCTGGCCACCGGCCTGGACTACGTGCTGCAGGCGGTCCGGCTGCGCCGCGAGGGCATCGCCAAGGAGCGCCGCGGTGGGTGAGCGCCCGGCCGCGGCCAGGGCGCTGGCGGCGCTGCGGGCCGACGGCGCCACCCTGGCCGTCGCCGAGTCGCTCACCGGCGGCCTGCTGGCCGCCGCCCTGGTCGACGTCCCCGGCGCCTCCGCGGTGTTCCGCGGCTCGGTCACCGCGTACGCCACCGAGCTGAAGGCCTCCGTCCTCGGCGTCGACGAGGGCCTGCTCGACGTGCACGGCCCGGTCCACCCGGTGGTGGCCCGGCAGATGGCCGAGGGCGTCCGCCGCCTGCTCGGCGCCGACTGGGCGCTGGCCACCACCGGCGTGGCCGGCCCCGACCCGCAGGACGGGCAGCCCGTCGGCACCGTGTACGTCGCCCTCGCCGGACCGGCGGGAACAGAAGCGCTCCGGCTCCGGTTGTCGGGTGGGCGTGACACGATCCGGCACGGCTCGGTGGACGCCGCGCTGGAGCTGCTGCTCCGGCGGCTGGCACCGGGCGACGCCTGAGCCTCGCCGAACGGCCCGTCGGCCGCGGTGAAAACCGGCGAACCCACCGCACCAGGCGGGGGATCGTGTTACACCGGATGCTCCGGCCGGACGGAAGCCGACCGGGGGGAATCCCGTCGACCCGGCGTCGACCGTGCGTCCGGAGCCGGACATCCACCCGTCACGAGGGGTTCGACGGCTCCGGAGGGGAAGAATCAGGGAGGGGGCGCCTTGCAGCCCAGAGTGAACACGACCCCGCCCCCCGCACGGGATGCTGGCAAGGCGGTACGGTGGGGTCGTGACATCTCGATCCGCAGTCCGAGGAGGGAGGCACCGATGATTCTGCTCCGTCGCCTGCTGGGCGATGTGCTGCGTCGGCAGCGCCAGCGCCAGGGCCGCACACTCCGCGAGGTGTCGGCAGCCGCCAGGGTTTCGCTCGGGTACCTCTCCGAGGTCGAGCGGGGTCAGAAGGAGGCGTCCTCCGAGCTGCTCTCCGCCATCTGCGACGCGCTCGACGTGCGGATGTCGGAGGTCATGCGGGAGGTCAGCGACGAACTGTCGCTCGCCGAACTTGCGGCGATGGCCACCCTCTCGGAGGGTGATCTGCTGAGGCCGGTGCTCGAACCGGTTCCGCTGCCGGCCCCCGGTGTCGACCGGGCCGGTTCCATCTCGCCCAAGGCGGCGATGGACGTGGTGGCGGCCTGACCGGACCTCGACCGCCCCGCGGACGCGGGGCGCCGGGTGAAGGAGGGCCACGATGCGGAGTGCGCGCAGTGCGCTGCTGCTCGGTGCGACGGCACTGGTCGGCCTGGGCCTGATACTGCTGCTGGTGAGCGGCACCGCGATACACGGCGGTGCCGCTCTCGGCGTGCTCGCGGCCGGGTGGTGGGGGCTCGGGCTGGTCCCGGTGCACGCCAGGACGACGCCCCCCGAGCCGCGGAAACGGGAAACCGACCCGGCGGCACCGGACCGGGCCGGTTCGGACCGGGCCGGGGCGGACCGGGCCGGGGCGGACCGGGCCGGGGCGGACGGGGCTCCCCGGACGGGTGAGGCGCCGCCCGGCTACCGCAGCCGGTAGCCCTTCGGGGTGGGGTGGAAACCGGCCGTTTCCAGCTGCGGGCCCAGCGGGCTGGTGAGGGCCGGGTGGCCGTTGACGCGCTCGACGGTGAGCGGACCGGCCAGCGCGGCCAGCGCGGCGGCCAGCGCGGGCCCCTCGGCGTTCCAGGCCAGCAGCGACCTGCCGCCGCGCTCCAGGTACAGCACCAGCTCGCCGTCGACCAGCGCGACCAGTGAACCCGCCTTGCGGCCCGGCCGGTGGGCGGCCGCGGTGTCCGCCGGGGGCTCCGGCCAGGCCAGTGCCGCGCCGTACGCGTTGGCCGGGTCGGCGGCGGCCAGCACCAGGGCCTGCGGGGGCTGCGCCGCGGTCTCGGCGGCCCAGGCGTCGCCCGTTGCCCGCTCCAGCCGGGAGTTGACAGACCGGAGCCGGTCCGCGGCGCCGTCCATGGCGAACTGGGCGCCGCCGAGGCCCTCGACGAAGTAGCCCCGGCGGGCCCGGCCGCGCTCCTCGAACGCCGACAGCACCCGGTAGACGCCCGCGAAGCCGCCCGGGACGCGCTCGGCGGCCACCGCGCCGCGGGTCAGTACGCCGTGCCGGTCCAGCAGGGCCTGCGCCCGGGCGGCGGCCCGCACCGTCGCCTCGCCGCCGAACGCGGGCAGCAGCGACCAGCGGCCGACCGCGGTCGGCGGGCCGGTGCGGGAGGCCGGGCGGGCCAGGCCGCGCCCCGCGCCGCCGTAGCGGCCGCGCGGGGTGGCGCGCGGTGCGCGGTGCGCGGTGGCGCCCGCGGTGCGGCCGGAGCCGAGCAGGCCGCGCAGCGGGGCCAGGGTGTCGTTGGTGACGTACCCGGCCCAGACCAAGTCCCACAGGGCGTCGGCGATCTCGGCGTCCGGGGTGTCCGGGACGCGCTCGGCGAGCTGACGGAAGAACGCGCCGTAGCCGCCGGTCAGCGCCTCCAGCAGGGCCGCGTGCACCGGGCCCGGGGTGAGCGGCAGCGGCTCGGGGCGCAGCAGGTGGGCGTTCTCCGGCAGGTGGAGGCTGACCCAGCCGTCCTTGCCGGGCAGCGCGCCCGCGCCGGACCAGCCGATCTCGCCCGCTGCCATCAGCTCGTCCAGCAGGGCGGGGGAGTAGTCGGACAGCCGGGCGGGCAGCACCAGCTTCTCCAGGGCGGAGGCGGGCAGCGCGGTGCCCTGGAGCTGCTCGACGACCCGGTAGAGGCCGTCGGCGCCGCGCAGCCGGTGCCCGGCCAGGTGCTGCCACTGCGGGAGGAACGCGGCCAGCGCCTGCGGCGGGACGGCCTCCACCTCGTGCCGCAGGGCGGCCAGCGAGCGGCGGCGCAGGCGGCGCAGCACCTCGGCGTCGCACCACTCCGGGGCGGTGGCGGAGCCGTCGGGCCGGAACTCGCCGCGGACCAGGCGCCCGGCGGAGGTGAGGCGGTCCAGGGTGCCGGTGACGACGGCGGTGCCGAGGCCGAAGCGCTCCGCGGCGTCCCCGGCGGTGAACGGGCCGTGGGTGCGGGCGTGCCGGGCCAGCAGGTCGCCCAGCGGGTCCCTGACCGGCTCGGTGAAGGCCTCGGGGACGCCGACCGGCAGCGGGGTGCCCAGGGCGTCGCGCAGCCGCCCGGCGTCCTCGACCGCGGCCCAGCGCAGGGCGCCGCCGATCCGGACCTGGATCGCCCGGCGGGCGGACTCCAGCTCCAGCGCCCACAGCGGCTGCGCGCCGCGGGCGGCGAGCTCGGCCTCGGAGAGCGGGCCGAGCAGGCGCAGCGCGTCGGCGACGCCCTCGGCGTCCCGGATCCGGCGCTCGGGGGTGAGCCGCTGCAGCTCGGCCTCCAGGTCGGCGAGGACCTGCGGGTCGAGCAGCTCGCGCAGCTCGGCCTGGCCGAGCAGTTCGGACAGCAGCCGGGAGTCCAGCGCCAGGGCGGCGGCGCGCCGCTCGGCGATCGGGGAGTCGCCCTCGTACAGGAACTGGGCGACGTAGCCGAACAGCAGGGAGCGGGCGAACGGGGACGGCTCGGGCGTGGTGACCTCGACCAGACGCACCGCGCGGGACTCCAGGTCTCCCATCAGCTCGACCAGGCCGGGCACGTCGAACACGTCCTGCAGGCACTCGCGGACGGCCTCCAGGACGATCGGGAAGGAGCCGTACTCGGCGGCCACCTCCAGCAGTTGGGAGGCGCGCTGGCGCTGCTGCCACAGCGGGGTGCGCTTGCCGGGGTTGCGGCGGGGCAGCAGCAGGGCGCGGCCGGCGCACTCGCGGAAGCGGGCGGCGAACAGGGCCGAGCCGCCGACCTGGTCGGTGACCAGCTGCTCGACCTCGGCGGCGTCGAAGACCGCGGCGTCGGCGCCGACCGGGGCCTCGTCGGCGGGCGCCCCGGCGGCCGGGGCGGGGACCGGGGCGGCGGGGAAGGCGGGGAAGTCGGCCAGCAGGTCGGCGTCCGGCAGGCGCAGCACGATGCCGTCGTCGGCGTGCATCACCTGCGGGTCCAGGCCGTGCTTCTCGCGCAGCCGGGCGCCGATGGCCAGCGCCCACGGGGCGTGCACCTGGGCGCCGAACGGGGAGTGCACGACGATCCGCCAGTCGCCCAGCTCGTCGCGGAAGCGCTCGACCACGATGGTGCGGTCGTCGGGCAGGTGGCCGCAGGCCGCGCGCTGCTCGGCGAGGTAGGCGAGCAGGTTGGCGGCCGCCCAGTCGTCCAGCCCCGCCGCGCGCAGCCGGGCGGTGGCCGCCTCCGGCTCCAGGGCGCCGACCTCGCGGACGAACGCGCCCACGGCGCGGCCGAGTTCGAGCGGGCGGCCGAGGGTGTCGCCCTTCCAGAACGGGAGCCGGCCCGGGACACCGGGGGCGGGGGTGACCAGCACCTTGTCGTGGGTGATCTCCTGGATCCGCCAGGAGGTGGTGCCCAGGGTGAAGACGTCCCCCACCCGGGACTCGTAGACCATCTCCTCGTCCAGCTCGCCCACCCGTCCGCCCCCCTTCTTGGGGTCCGCGCCCGCGATGAAGACGCCGAACAGGCCGCGGTCGGGGATCGTGCCGCCGGAGGTGACGGCCAGGCGCTGGGCGCCGGGGCGGCCGGTGACCGTCCCGGCGACGCGGTCCCAGACCAGGCGGGGGCGCAGTTCGGCGAAGGCGTCGGACGGGTAGCGGCCGGCCAGCATGTCCAGGACGCCGTCGAACGCGGACTGCGGGAGGGAGGCGAACGGGGCGGCGCGGCGGCACAGGGCGAGCAGCTCGTCGACGTCCCAGACGTCCAGCGCGGTGATCGCGACCAGCTGCTGGGCCAGCACGTCCAGCGGGTTGCGGGGCACCCGCAGGGCCTCGATCCGGCCGCTGCGCATCCGCTCGGTGACCACGGCGGACTGCACCAGGTCGCCGCGGTACTTGGGGAAGAACACGCCCCGCGAGACCGCGCCGACCTGGTGGCCGGCCCGGCCGACCCGCTGCAGGCCGGAGGCCACCGAGGGCGGGGACTCGACCTGCACCACCAGGTCGACGGAGCCCATGTCGATGCCCAGCTCCAGGCTGGAGGTGGCCACCACGGCGGGCAGCCGGCCGGCCTTCAGCTCCTCCTCCACCAGCGCCCGCTGCTCCTTGGAGACCGAGCCGTGGTGCGCCCGGGCCAGCACCGGCGGGGCGCCCGCGGCGGCGCCCGAGCCGCCCATCAGCTCGGCGGGCGCGTGCGCCCCGGGCAGCGGGGCGCCGGTGGCCCGCTCGTGGGCGATCTCGTTCAGCCGGTTGCACAGCCGCTCGGCCAGGCGGCGGGAATTGGCGAACACGATGGTCGAGCGGTGCGCCTGCACCAGGTCGACGATCCGCTCCTCGACGTGCGGCCAGATCGACGACTGCCGCTGCGGGTCGGACTCCTCGGCGGGGGCGGCGGGCAGGTCCGCCAAGTCCGGGACGGGGACGACCACGGACAGGTCGAAGCGCTTGTCGCTGCCGGGCTGGACGATCGCCGCGCCGCGCCGCGGGCTGAGGTAGCGGGCCACCTCCTCGACCGGGCGGACGGTGGCGGACAGGCCGATCCGGCGGGCCGGGCGCTCCAGCAGCTCGTCCAGCCGCTCCAGGCTGAGCGCCAGGTGCGCGCCGCGCTTCGTCCCGGCGACCGCGTGCACCTCGTCCAGGATCACCGTGTCGACGCCGCGCAGGGCCTCCCGGGCGGCGGAGGTGAGCAGCAGGAACAGCGACTCGGGGGTGGTGATCAGGATGTCCGGCGGGTGGGTGGCGAAGCGGCGGCGGTCGGCGGCCGGGGTGTCGCCGGAGCGGACGCCGACCTGCACCTCGGGCTCCGGCAGGCCCAGCCGGACGCCGGCCTGCCGCAGGCCCGCGAGCGGGGCCCGCAGGTTGCGCTCGACGTCGACCGCGAGGGCCTTCAGCGGGGAGACGTAGAGCACCCGGCAGCGGCGCTTCGGGTCGGCCGGGGGCGGGGCGGCGGCGAGCCGGTCCAGCGCGGAGAGGAAGGCCGCCAGCGTCTTGCCGGAGCCGGTCGGGGCGACCACCAGCACGTCCGTCCCCAGCCGGATCGCCGACCAGGCCCGGGACTGCGCCTCGGTGGGGGCGGCGAACGCCCCCGTGAACCAGGCCCGGGTGGCCGGGGCGAAGCCTTGCAGCGGGTCAGCGTCGGAGGTGGCCATGACCCCATGGTGCCCCGACACGCTGACAGGTCACGGAACGGTCACCGTCTGACCCAACTCCGTGCAGCAAATCGTACAAATCGCTCATATCGTGAGGATCCGGACCCGATCCCCGGAGTCCGGCCCTGCCTGACGAGCGGAGACCGTGCGATGGAGCAGGTGAGCCAGGCCCACAGCAGCACCCCCGCCACCCGCCGGCGCCGCAGCGTCCGGGTGCTCGGCGCGACGCTGCTCACCGGACTGCTGCTCGGCGGCGCCGTCCCGTACGTCACCGGCAACGGCGGCACCTACCTCAGCTACCTGGTGCTGGACGAGCGCACCGACGCGCAGGGCGCCGAGCACGCCGCCGACCAGGCCCGGGCGCTCGGCGGCAAGGTCGTCCAGGACTACCCGCAGATCGGCGCGGTGCTCGCCTACGCCGGGCCGCGGTTCGCCGAGGAGCTGCGCGGGCGGCCCGGGATAGCCGCGGTCGGCGCCACCCGAACCGTCCCGGTGCCCTCCCCGCCCCGGCCGCTGGCCGGCTCCGGGTTCACCACCGACACCGGCGTCCGGACCGGGGCCGGAGCTGGAACCGGGGCCGCCGGGGTCGCCGCCGCCGCGCCGCCCGCCGCGGACGACGCGGTCGAGGGCGCCGACGACTCCACCGCCACCGTGCCCGACCCCGGCGAGCAGACCGACTGGAACCTCGCCATGATCGGCGCCCTCGACCGCCCCGCCGGACGGGCCGCCGCCCTGCTGCGCCCGGCGGTCGCCGACCGCGGCACCGACCCCTCCGCGGACCGGGCGGGCGCGCTGCCCACCGCCCAGCAACTGTCCAGGGTCACCGTCGCGGTGCTGGACTCCGGCGTCGACGACACCCACCCCGACCTGCGGGCCGCCGTCGACCCGGCCGCCTCCGCCTCCTGCGCCGACGGCCGCCCCGACCCCCGCAGCGGCGCCTGGCGGCCCGACGACGCGATCAACGAGAGCGGCCACGGCACCCACGTCGCCGGGATCGTCGGCGCCGCCCGCGACGGCCACGGCGTCACCGGCGTCGCCCCCGGCGTGCGGATCGCCGCCGTCCGGCTGCTCGGACCGCTCGGCCAGTACTACGCCGAGAACATCGTCTGCGGCATGCTCTGGGCCGCCGACCACGGCGCCCGCGCGATCAACGACAGCTACTTCGCCGACCCGTGGAAGTACAACTGCCCCGAGGACGCCGACCAGGCCGCCCTCGCCGCCGCCGTCGGCCGGGCCGTCGCCTACGCCCAGCGCAAGGGCGCCGTGGTGGTAGCCTCGGCCGGCAACGACGGGCAGGACCTCAACTCCGGGCGCACCGACCGCCGCAGCCCCAACGACCGCACCTCCGGCCCCCCGGAGGACCGGCAGCTCGGCACCGAGTGCATCCGGCTGCCCGGCGAACTGCCCGGCGTGGTCACCGTCACCGCCGTCGAACGCAACGGCCTGCCCGCCGCGTACAGCAACTACGGGCGCGGCAAGGTCTCCATCGCCGCCCCCGGCGGCGACCCCGACGGCGGCACCCAGGGCGCGGTCGTCTCCGACTGGCCCGGCGGCCGCTACGCCGCCCTGGCCGGGACCTCGATGTCCGCCGCGCACGTCACCGGCGCCGTCGCCGTCGTCGCCGCCCAGCACCCCGACTGGGGTCCGGAGCAGATCACCGCCGCCCTCGCCCGCGCCGCCGACGACACCTGCACCCGCTCCCTGCCGCTCGGCTGCCGGGACCGCGACTACTACGGCGCCGGGATCCTCACCCTGCCCGCCGGCTGAGGCCCGGGCCCGGAGCCGGGCGACCGCCCCGCTGCCCGATACTGGGGCGCATGAGGCTGACCGAATTCTGGCGACGGATGCACGAGCACTTCGGCGAGGCGTACGCGGAGTCCTTCGCGCAGGACCACGTGATGGGCGAGCTCGGCGGCCGCACCGTCCGGCAGGCGCTGGAGGCCGGGTGGGAGGCCAAGGACGTCTGGCGGGTGGTCTGCGTCACGCAAGGGGTGTCGCCGCAACTGAGGTGAGATTATTCGCCCCGGTGTGGGTGAGACTGTCCCGGTGGCGAGCAGCGCAGAGAACCCCGAACCGACCGCCTCCGAACCGACCGCCTCCGAACCGAACGCGCCCACCTACCCGAACGCGTCCGCCGGGCCGAACCCGTCCGGCGATCCGTCCGGCGCTCCGTCCGTCGACCCGGGGTCGGACACCACCGCCCGGGCCGCCGACGCGGTCGCCGAGGCCACCGCCGACGCCGACGCCGACGCCGCCAATGCCGGGGCCGGGGCCGCGGGCACCACGGCCGTCGCCCGGATGCTGCGCCGGGCCGAGCTCGGCGGCGGCGCGATGCCCCGCTGGCTGCCCAGGGCGATGCTGCTGGCGCTGCTCGGCCTCGGCCTCTTCCAGCTCGCCGACTGGGCCTTCCACCAGCTGATCGACCTGTTCGTGATGCTGCTGGTGGCGTTCTTCCTGTCGCTGGCGATGGAGCCCGCCGTCGACCGGATGGCCGCCCGCGGGGTGCGCCGCGGGCTCGGCACCTTCCTGGTGTTCACCGGCCTGGCCCTCGCCGTGGCCGGGTTCCTGGCCTCGCTCGGCACCCTGCTGGTCGACCAGATCACCCAGATCGCCGGGCGGCTGCCGCAGCTGCTGCAGGACCTGATCAACTGGATCAACCGGACCTTCCACACCGACCTGTCGCTCGACCAGCTCCAGCACCAGGTGCTCAAGGACTCCGGCACCATCGAGAAGTACGCCCAGCAGGCCGCCGACAACGTCTGGGGCGTCACCGGCACCGTCATCGGCGGCCTGTTCCAGGCGTTCACCGTCGGCCTGTTCACCTTCTACTTCACCGCCGAGGGCCCCCGGGTGCGGCGCACCGTCTGCTCGCTGCTGCCGCCGTCCAAGCAGGGCGAGGTGCTGCGGGCCTGGGAGATCGCCCTCGCCAAGACCGGCGGCTACCTGTACTCCCGGGCCCTGCTCGCGCTGATCTCCACGCTCGCCCACTGGGTGTTCTTCGCGGCCATCGACCTGCCGTACGCGGCGGCGCTCGCCGTCTGGGTCGGCGTCATGTCGCAGTTCGTGCCCACCATCGGCACCTACCTGGCGGGTGCGCTGCCGGTGCTGGTCGGGCTGACCGTGCAGCCGGTGGACGCGCTGTGGGTGCTGGCCTTCGTCACCGTCTACCAGCAGATCGAGAACTACCTGCTGCACCCGCGGATCACCGCGAAGACCGTCGACGTGCACCCCGCCGTCGCGTTCGGCTCGGTCATCGCCGGGGCCGCCCTGCTCGGCGCGGTCGGCGCGCTGATCGCCATCCCGGTCGCGGCGACCCTGCAGGGCTTCGTCGGGACGTACGTGCGCCGTTACGAGGTCGAGGACGACCCGCGGATCGACCGCGGGGAGGAGCGGCGCGAGCGGCGGCGGCACACCGTCCGGCGGCTGCGGCGGATGGTCTCGGGCGGCGAGCGGGAGGGGACCGAGGGGCGGGAGCAGACGGAGGGGACGCGGGGGCGGGAGCGGCGGGAGGAGCCGCCCGGCGAGTGAGCGCTCCGGGTTCCGGGCGGTTCCGGGCGGGCGCCGGTCGGGTGACGGCGGGGCGGGCCCGGGCCGTGTCGGGCCGTCCGGGGCGGGCGCGCTGCCTAGCGTCGGGCCGGAACGGGTGTCCGGGGAAGGCGGGACGGCGATGCGGCGGAGTGCGGCGACGGTCTGGGCGGTCCTGGTGCTGCTGGCCACCGGCTGGTGCGCGACGGCCGGAGCGGCACCGCTGCCGCCGGGGCCGCCGCCCGCGGCGCCGTACGTCCGGGCTGCGGCGGTGCCCCTCCCGGCGCCTCCGCCGGGTGCGGGCGCGGTGGCCGTTCCGGTGCCGCCGCCGCTGCCGGATGCCGGGGCGGAGGAGTTCGGGGCGGAGGAGCTCGGGACGGTGCTGGTCGGGGCGGCGGCGCTGCTGGTGCTGGGGGTGGTCGCGCTGGTGTTCGCCCGGCGGGAGTGAGGGCGGCGCGGTGCGGCGGGGCCGGGGCGGGGCGGCTGAAGTGCGAGACTGGAATCGAACGTGTGTTCTTTGTACTCTTCGGCGCGGAGTTTTCCACAGGCCGAGCCCGTCCGGGGCCGATTGTCGGTGGGACGCGCTAGCGTCGGTGACGATGAAGCGCACAGGACAGAACCCGAGGGTGGAAGCCATGGCAGGAACGGATCGCGAGAAGGCCCTGGAGGCCGCACTCGCCCAGATCGAGCGGCAGTTCGGCAAGGGCTCGGTGATGCGCCTCGGCGAGAAGGCGAACGAGCCGGTCGAGGTGATCTCCACCGGGTCCACCGCCCTCGACGTGGCGCTCGGCGTGGGCGGCATCCCGCGCGGTCGCGTGGTCGAGATCTACGGCCCGGAGTCCTCCGGCAAGACCACCCTGACCCTGCACCTGGCCGCCAACGCGCAGAAGGCCGGCGGCACCGTCGCCTTCGTCGACGCCGAGCACGCGCTCGACCCCGAGTACGCCAAGAAGCTCGGCGTGGACACCGACGCGCTGCTGGTCAGCCAGCCGGACACCGGCGAGCAGGCGCTGGAGATCACCGACATGCTGATCCGCTCCGGCGCGATCGACCTGGTGATCATCGACTCGGTGGCCGCGCTGGTGCCGCGCGCCGAGATCGAGGGCGAGATGGGCGACTCGCACGTCGGCCTCCAGGCCCGCCTGATGAGCCAGGCGCTGCGGAAGATCGCCGGTGCGCTGAACCAGTCGAACACCACCGCGATCTTCATCAACCAGCTGCGCGAGAAGATCGGCGTGATGTTCGGTTCGCCGGAGACCACCACCGGTGGCCGCGCGCTCAAGTTCTACGCCTCGGTCCGCCTGGACATCCGGCGCATCGAGACCCTGAAGGACGGCACCGAGGCGGTCGGCAACCGCACCCGCGTCAAGGTGGTCAAGAACAAGGTCGCCGCGCCGTTCAAGCAGGCCGAGTTCGACATCCTCTACGGCGTGGGCATCAGCCGCGAGGGCGGCCTGATCGACATGGGCGTCGAGCACGGCTTCATCCGGAAGTCCGGCGCCTGGTACACCTACGAGGGCGACCAGCTCGGCCAGGGCAAGGAGAACGCCCGCAACTTCCTGAAGGACAACCCGCAGCTGGCCGACGAGATCGAGGCCAAGATCAAGGGCAAGCTGGGCATCGGCCCGAAGCCCCCCGAGGCCGAGGGCGACGCCGCCCCCGCCGCCCCCGCGGTGGAGATCCCGGCCGCCGCGGCCCCCGCGAAGGCCGCGGCCAAGAAGACGGCGGCCGCCGCCAAGAGCTGATCCGTTGACACCGCACCAGACCCACCACCCGACACCGGGCCCGTCCGAGGACGGGCCCGGTGCGGGCGTTTCCGGGGTCGAGAACGAAGACGAGTACGAGTACGGGGACGAGTACGGTCCGCCGGACTGGTTCGCGGCCGTGGCCGAAGGAGTCGGCGCCGAGGGGGAGCCGGCCGGTCCGCCGGACCGGTTCGCGGCGGAGGAGCAGCCGGGGCCGTCCCCGGTGGGCGAGCTGCCCGGGCTGGTCCGGGCGTCCGAACTGCCCGGCGGGCGACGGCGGCGGCGCAGTGCGCTGGGGGAGCTGCCGGAGGCGGCGCCGGTGGCGGCGGAGCGGCCGCGGCGGCGGACGAAGTCCGAGCGGGCGGAGCGCGGCGAGCGGGCCGACGGCGCGGGCGGGGCGCGGGAGCCGCGGACGGGGCGGCGCGGGCGGGCCGTCGAGCCGGAGGGCGATCCGGCGGAGCGGGCCCGGGACGTCTGCCTGCGGCTGCTCACCGGGGCCGCCAAGTCCCGCAAGCAGCTGGCCGATGCGCTGCGCCGCAAGGAGATCCCGGAGGAGGTCGCCGAGCAGGTGCTGGACCGGCTGGAGGAGGTCGGGCTGATCGACGACGCGGCCTTCGCCGAAGCCTGGGTGGAGTCCCGGCACGCGGTGCGCGGGCTGTCCCGGCGGGCGCTGGCGCAGGAGCTGCGCACCAAGGGCGTCACCGGGGAGACCGCCGAGCGCGCCCTGCTGCAGGTGGACGCCGACGACGAGACCGAGGCGGCCCGGGCCCTGGTGGAGCGGAAGTTGCGCTCCACCGCCGGGCTGGAGCGGGACGTGCGGATCCGGCGGCTGGTCGGGGTGCTGGCCCGGCGCGGCTACGCCGAGGGCCTGGCGTTCCGGGTGGTGCGGGAGGCGCTGGACGCCGAGGGGGCGGAGGAGTTCGACGGGATGGAGGGGGCGGAGGACTGAGGGCAAAGAGGGCGGACTGAGGGAAGGCTGAGTGAAGGCTGAGGGGGCGGGGGCCGGGGCGACTGGCGATGCGATTTGATGACTGGAGGTCAGATCGTTGGGGCCAATTCTCGATCGCATCTTGACCGTTTCGTAACCTCGGCCTAGCCTCACACTCAGTGGCAGGACGATCGCGGAGGTCGCCTCAGCGGCAGCGTGAGCAGGACGGGGAGTGGCCGGATGGGCATCGCTCAGGGCACCGAAACGGGTTCCTCCCTGCTGCTGGCGGCCGGAGTGCTGATCGGCGCCCTGGTGCTGGTGCTGGCCGCCGGGTTCCTGATGCTCCGCCAGCGCCGCGCCGAGCTCGACCGCCGCGAGGAGCGGCTCACCGCCGAGCTGCACCGGCTGCACCAGCACGAGGACGAACTCGCCACCCGCGCCGCCGAGGCCGAGCGGGTGCGCGGCGAACTCGCCGCGCAGGCCGACGAGAACCGCCTGCTGCGGGAGCGCACCGCCGGGCTGACCGCCGTGCAGGCCCGCGAGGAGATCGTCCGGGCCGCCGAGTCGGAGGCCCGCCGGGAGGCCGCGCTGACCGTCCGGGAGATCGAACGGCGGGCGGTCACCGAGGGCGAGGGCCGGGCCCGGGAGATCATCGCCTCGTCCATCCAGCGGCTGGCCGCCGAGCACACCGCCGACACCGTGGTCACCACCCTGCGGCTGCCCAGCGAGGACATGAAGGGCCGGGTGATCGGGCGCGAGGGCCGCAACATCCGCGCCTTCGAGGCCGTCACCGGCGTCAACCTGATCGTCGACGACACCCCCGGGCTGGTGCAGCTCTCCTGCTTCGACCCCGTCCGGCGGGAGAGCGCCCGGCTCACCCTGGAGGCGCTGCTGGTCGACGGGCGGATCCACCCCGCGCGGATCGAGGAGGCGCACGAGCGCAGCCGGGCCGAGGTCGAGCGGCTGTGCGTCCGGGCCGGGGAGGACGCGCTGCTGACCGTCGGGATCGGGGCGGGCAGCGAGATGTCGCCCGAACTCGTCCGCACCCTGGGCACGTTGCGCTACCGCACCTCGTACGGGCAGAACGTGCTCGGGCACCTGGTGGAGTCCGCGCACCTGGCCGGGATGATGGCCGCGGAGCTCGGCGTCGACCCCGAGCCGGTGCGACGGGCCGCGCTGCTGCACGACATCGGCAAGGCGCTCAGCCACCGGGTGCCCGGCAGCCACGCCGCGATCGGCGCGGAGTTCGCGCGGCGGCACGGCGAGGTGGACGAGGTCGTGCACGCGATAGCGGCGCACCACGGCGAGATCGAGGCGAAGACCGTGGAGGCCGTGCTCACCCAGGCCGCCGACGCGTGCTCGGCCGGGCGGCCGGGGGCCCGCAAGGAGTCGGTCGAGGCGTACGTGCGACGGCTGGAGCGGCTGGAGGAGATCGCCCGGGCGCACGAAGGGGTCACCAAGGTCTACGCGATGCAGGCCGGGCGCGAGGTCCGGGTCATGGTGCAGCCCGAGGCGGTGGACGACCTGCGGGCGCAGGAGATCGCCCGGGAGGTCGCCCGGCAGGTGCGGGAGGAACTGACGTACCCGGGGCAGATCCGGATCACGGTGGTGCGGGAGTCGCGGGCGACGGAGGTCGCCCGGTAGCGCTCGGCGCAGCGCGGCGCGGGGCGCGAGGGGCGGGCAGCTCGGGGCGCCCCGGGGCGGGGTGGTTGCGGTCTTCTCCGTGACGGCGGTGGGTGGTCGGGCGCGCAGTTCCTCGCGCCCCTACCGGGTCTTCTCCTGTTCCAGGCCCGGTTTGGGGGTGAGGGGGGCGGTGAGGGCGTGCAGGGTCTCGGGGTGGAGGCCGGGGGTGGTGCCGAGGAGGTGGCCGTCGGGGCGGACCAGGAGGACGGTGTGCGGGGCGGCGCCGGGGTAGGTGTCGGTGACCAGGACCTCGGTGGGGACGGGCAGGGCGGCGGCGAGGTCGGCGAGGCGGGGCATCAGGCCGGCGCCGAGCCAGTGCTCGGCGGACCAGACGGCGGCGCCGGGGGCGACCAGGACGAGCAGGAAGGGGCCGCCGAGGCGGGCCCGCAGGGTCTCCGCGGTGCCGTCGGCGGTGACCACCGGGAGGTCGGGGACCAGCACGCCGGGGGCGGTCGCCGGGAGCTGTTCGGTGAGCGCGGTGCCGCGGCCGGAGCCGCGCTGCTCGGGGACGCGCGGGGCGACGCCGGAGGGGGCGGCCGGGTAGGCGGGGGCGCCGCCGAAGCGGCCGGTGCCGAGCTGGCCGTCGACGAGCAGCGGGGCGTGCTTGCGGAAGGAGCCGGAGAACAGCGAGCGCCGGGTCTCGGCCCAGCCGCGCAGCGGTCGCAGCAGCGGCATGCTCTGGTCGACGGCGCGCAGCCGGGCGCCGACCGCGCCGCGGCGTTCGGCCTCGTAGCCGTCGAGCAGGGCGCGGTCGGCGCGGTCGCCGGTGGGGGGCAGGTGCCAGGCGAGGGCGAGCCGCCAGGCGAGGTTGTCGGCGTCGCGCAGGCCGTCGGCGAGGTTCTGCATGCCGAGGGCGCCGTGCAGGTGGGCGGCGTCCCCGGCGAGGAAGCTGCGGCCGGTGCGGAAGCGGGCGGCGAGGCGCTGCTGGTAGGTGTGGTCGGCGGCGGCGAGCAGTTGGTGGGGCGGGAGTTCGCCGCACCAGCCGGTGAGCGCGGAGGTGACCCGGGTGAGCAGGGTGTCGCCGGTGACGATGCCGGGCCAGGTGGCGTGCGGGTCGACGGGTTCGGTGGGCTGGGGGCGGCCGGGGGGCAGCCGCCAGTCGAGCCGCCACAGGCCGTCGGGCAGCGGGCGGGCGGAGGCCTCGCGGTCGCCGCGCCACGGGGGTTCGCGGTGCAGCCGGGCCTCGCCGGGGAAGGGCAGGTCGACCCGGACGGTGGCGACGGCGTGCCGGTCGACGGCGGGGCGGCCGGGGAAGCGGACCTTCAGCAGCCGGCGGACGGTGGAGCGGGCGCCGTCGCAGCCGACCAGGTGGCTGCCGCGCCACCAGGCGTCCTGCCCGGCGGATTCGGTGCGGACGCTCACCCCGTCGCGGTCCTGGGCGAGTTCGACGACCCGGTGGCGCGGCAGCAGGCGGATCAGCGGGGTGGCGGCGACGGCGTCGCGCAGGCCGCGCTGCAGGCGGTGCTGGGCGAGGTGCAGGACGGGTTCGGCGTCCAGCGGCAGGCGCAGCACCTCGGCGCGGCGGCGCCAGACGGTGAAGGCGTCCCAGCGGGCGGCGTCGGAGCCGACCCGGGTGTAGCCGATCCGGGCGAGGAAGGCGGCGGTGTCGCCGCCGAGCACGACGGTGCGGGGGCTCTCCGGGCTGACGCCGGTGCCCTCGTCCAGGACGGTGCTGGGGACCTCGTTGCGGGCCAGCGCGAGTGCCAGGGCGAGCCCGACGGGCCCGGCCCCGACGATGATCACCGCGTCCATGTCGGGGCCTTCGGGCGGGCGGCGGCGGCCGCCGGTGGGTCAAGTGCCGGGTGGGAGGTCCCAGGTGGTGTCACGAAGAGCAATGCAACAGATCACCTGGGTGTCCGTCAAGCAGCGGCTGCGACCCGACGGTTCGCGCCGCGGCGGCCGCGCGACTCCAGCCAGTGCGCCAGGCCGCTCAGGGCGAGGCACATCGCGATGTAGATCGGGGTGATCACCAGGACGACCGGAATGTACGGGTAGCCGTCGGAGTTGGAGGCGATCAGCTTGCCCGCGTACAGCAGCTCGGGGTAGGTGATGATGTAGCCGAGCGAGGTGTCCTTGAGGGTGACGACCAGCTGTCCGATGATCGCGGGCAGCATCGTCCGGACCGCCTGCGGGACGAGCACCAGGCTCATCACCTGGGTCTTGCGCAGGCCCAGGGCGTAGCCGGCCTCGGACTGGCCGCGCGGGACGGCGTTGATGCCGGAGCGGATGACCTCGGCCTGCACGGCGCCGTTGTACAGGGTCAGGCCGATGACCAGGCCCCACATCGGCTGGGCGGTGAACACCGCCTGGTACAGCGCGAAGATCATGATCACCAGCGGCATGGCCCGGAAGAACTGGACCACGGCGGTGCACACCGCGCGCACCGGGCGGTGGTCGGAGAGCCGGCCGACGGCGAGCAGGGCGCCGAGGACCAGCGAGCCGACCGCGGCCAGGCCGAACGCCTTCAGGGTGGCCAGCACGCCGTCGAGGATGCGCTGCTGGACGGCGCTGTACTGGAACGGGTCCCACAGCCAGCCGTCGAACTGGCCCTGGTCGATCAGGGTGGTGACCACCCACCAGACCAGGCCGACGACGCCGAGCACGCCGAGCAGGCCGGCCAGCCGGTAGCGCATCCGGGCCCGCGGGCCGGGGACGTCGTACAGGACGGAGGCGGAGCGGGTGCTCATCGGACCACCGCCGTGCGCCGCTCCAGGGCGGAGAAGACCGCGCCGACCGAGAAGCTGATCACCAGGTAGGCCAGGGCCAGCCAGAAGAAGAGAGCGAAGATGTCGTAGCCCTTCTCGGTCAGGGTCTTCTGGACGCTGAACAGCTCGAACACGTTGAAGGCGCCGGCCACGGCCGAGTTGCGGGGCAGGGCGATGAACACCGAGCCCATCGGCGCGATCACCGCGCGGGCGGCCTGCGGCAGGACCACCAGGCCGAGAGTCTGGCCGAAGCCCATCCCGAGCGAGCGGGCGGCCTCGGCCTGGCCCAGCGGCACGGTGTTGATGCCGGCGCGCAGCACCTCGCAGACGAAGCTGCCGGTGTAGATGCTGAGCGCGGCCACGGCGGCCGTGAAGCTGCTGATGTGCACGTCCAGCCGCGGCAGCACGAAGGTCACCGCGAAGAACATCAGGGTCAGCGGGGTGTTGCGGAACACCGTGACCCAGGTGGTGCCGAAGGTCCGCAGCACCGGGACCGGTGAGACTCGGAAGGCCGCCAGCACGACGCCCAGCAGCAGTGCGAACAGGGCGCTGAGCGCGCTGAGTTCGATCGTCCCCAGGAACCCGCGGACGAACAGCGAGAAGTTGCCGTCCTCGAACGGTATGCCCATGCCGGCGGCCCTCCTTTCTCGGTACCGGTGTCCTGTCGGGACGTCAGGAGGCGGTGGTCGGGTCCAGCGCGGGGACGGACGGCGCCTCGGCACCGGACAGGCCCAGGGTGGCGTCGTACGCCTTCTTCCAGTCGCCGTTGTCCTCGTGCTTCTTGAGGGCGTCGTTGATCGCCTTCTGCAGCACCGCGTCGCCCTTCTTCAGGCCGACGCCGTAGCGCTCCTGGGAGAAGGTCGCGC
The DNA here is from genome assembly GCF_000717185.1 of Kitasatospora phosalacinea. Lineage (GTDB taxonomy): Bacteria > Actinomycetota > Actinomycetes > Streptomycetales > Streptomycetaceae > Kitasatospora > Kitasatospora phosalacinea_A. Next base: position 35,374 of record NZ_JNYE01000059.1, read on the forward strand.
CGACGACCTTGAGCTGGCCCTGGTTCTTCGCCGCGTAGCCCTTGAGGATCGCGTCGTCGGTGGTGACGGCGTCGACCTCCTTGGTGAGCAGCTTCTCCACGCAGAGCGAGTAGCTCTCGAACTGGGTGACCTTGGCGCCGTACTTCTGGATGTTGGCGACCGAGGTCGAGCCGGTGACCGTGCAGACCGCCTTGTCCTTGGTGGTCTCGGCGCTGGTGATGTCGGTGTTGTCCTTGTTCACCAGCAGGGACTGGCCGGCGATGTAGTACGGGCCGGCGAAGTCGATCGTCTTCTTGCGGTTGTCGTTGATCGAGTAGGTGCCGACGTAGTAGTCGACCTGGCCGCCGGCCAGCGAGGTCTCGCGGGCGCTGGAGTTGATGGTGGTGAACTGGATCTGGTCGGCCGAGAAGCCGAGGTCGGCGGCGATCATCTTGGCGATCTCGATGTCGAAGCCGTTGCGCTTGCCGGTCTGCACGTCCTCGAAGCCGAGGAACGGCTGGTCCGACTTGGCGCCGATGCGGAGCTTGCCGTTCTTCTTGGCCTCGACCCAGGTGGGCGAACCGTCCAGCTTGGCGTCGGCGTTGACCTGGTAGGTGGGCAGCTGCGGGGCGGCCGAGCCGCCCTTGGTGCCGGCGGAGTCCGAGTTCGGGGATCCGTCCTTGCCGCAGGCGGCGACCGCCGTCAGGGCGAGCACGGACAGGGCGGCGGCGACGGTACGGCGGGCCTTCATGCGGTCGTTCTTCTCCTCGGTAGGGGCCATCGCTGGCTCCGGGCAAATTCGAACTGACGCTAGAACAACACGGGACTCAGTGGTGCAGGATCTTCGAAAGGAAGTCCTTGGCGCGGTCGCTGCGCGGCGCGGTGAAGAACGCCTCGGGGGTGTTCTGCTCGACGATCCGGCCGTCCGCCATGAACAGGACGCGGTTGGCGGCCGAGCGCGCGAAGCCCATCTCGTGGGTCACCACCACCATGGTCATGCCCTTGGCGGCGAGCGAACGCATCACCTCCAGCACCTCGTTGACCATCTCCGGGTCGAGGGCCGAGGTGGGCTCGTCGAACAGCATCACCTTGGGGTCCATCGCCAGCGCGCGGGCGATCGCCACCCGCTGCTGCTGGCCGCCGGACAGCTGGGCGGGGAACTTGTCGGCCTGCGCGCCGACGCCGACCCGCTCCAGCAGTTCGCGGGCGGTCTTCTCCGCCTCGGCCCTCGGCACCCGGCCGACCTTCACCTGGGCCAGCACCACGTTCTGCAGCACGGTCTTGTGCGCGAACAGGTTGAAGGACTGGAACACCATGCCGACCTGGGCGCGCAGCCGGGCCAGCTCGCGGCCCTCCGCGGGCAGCGGGCGGCCGTCGACCTCGATCGTGCCGGAGTCGATCGTCTCCAGCCGGTTGATCGTGCGGCACAGCGTGGACTTGCCGGAGCCCGACGGGCCGATCAGCACCACGACCTCGCCCTGGGCGATGTCCAGGTCGATGTCCTGCAGCACGTGCAGCGCGCCGAAGTGCTTGTTCACCCCGCGCAGCGACACCAGCGGGGTGCCCCGGCCCTTCTCGGGCACGCTCGGGTCGGCACTGTTCTCGGTCATCGCGGCTCGCTCCCTCGTCCTCCGAACCCGGGCCAACTCGCAGGGGCCGCAGAGCCGGTGATGGTCCGTCTGATGTCCGGGGGCCGGAGCCGGCGGAGCCCTCGGCCCCCGGACTGGGGTGACTTTAGACAGGTACACGACTCCTCGTCAGCCGATCTGAGCTGAACTTGAGGATCACGGTTCGGCTACGCCGGGTAGTCGGGAGGTAGCGGATACCGGCTGGGTAACGGACCGGGCAACCCGGTTGACCGGGTGACCCCCGATGGGGGTGGATGCCAGGATGGGCCGGTCCCGATCCGGGCACCACCGGGTCGGGCGTCGGGCCGCCGAGCGTCCGGACGCGTGCGAACGACGACCGTGCCGACTCCACCCGCGCCACCGGAAGGGAACCCGATGCGCCTGCTCCTGGTCGAGGACGACGACCGCGTGGCCGCCGCCCTGGTCGCGGTGCTGGGCCGGCACGGCTTCCAGGTCCGGCACGCCCGCAGCGGCCACGAGGCGCTGGACGCGCTGGTGCCCGACGGCAGCGACCCGTACCGGGTGGTGCTGCTCGACCTCGGGCTGCCCGACCGCGACGGCTTCGAGGTGTGCAGCCGGATCCGGGCCGGCAGCGGCGTGCCGGTGATCATGGTGACCGCGCGGGCCGACATCCGCTCCCGCATCCACGGCCTCAACCTCGGCGCCGACGACTACGTGGTCAAGCCCTACGACATGGGCGAGCTCCTGGCCCGCATCCACGCGGTGGCCCGCCGCGGCACCCCCCGGCCCGCCGAGGAGAGCGGCCCCGAACCGGCCGGACCGCTCGCCTCCCGCGGCATCGAGATCGACCGCGAGCGCCGCCGGGTCTCCGTCGAGGGCCGCGACGTCCCGCTCACCCGCAAGGAGTTCGACCTGCTGGCGCTGCTCGCCCAGAGCCCCGGCGTGGTCTACCGCCGCGAGCAGATCTTCAGCGAGGTCTGGCGCTCCGGCTGGGAGGGCAACGGCCGCACCCTGGAGGTGCACATCGGCTCGCTGCGCACCAAGCTCGGCCTGCCCGGCCTGGTCGAGGCCGTCCGCGGCGTCGGCTACCGGCTGATCCCGGGCCAGCCCGACGGCGAGCCCGGCCCCGTCGGCGACGGCCCGGCGGAGCGCTGACCGCACCGTGCGCAACCGCCTGCTCGGCATCCTGATCGCCCTGATGGCCTGCGTGCTGGCCGCGCTCGGGGTGCCCCTGGCCTACCTGATCGCCGCCTCCGAGCAGTCCAAGGTGGTCGTCGACCGGATCGACGACGCCGCCCGCTTCGCCCAGGACCTGCCCACCCAGGGCCGCCCCAGCGCCAGCGCCGTCAAGGGCGACCCGCAGCCCGGCCCCGGCGACAACGGCCGGCTGTACGCCCTCACCAGCGAGGCCAGCCGCTACCACGAGCTGTACGGCGTCCGGATCGGCGTCTTCCAGCGCGACGGCAGCTCCGTCGCCGTCGCCCCCGCCGACTGGCGGCCCCCCGCCGCCGGGCCCGGCCGCCAGGCCTACCAGGAGGCGCTGGCCGGCCGCCGCAGCCACAACCCGCCCCAGGTCTGGCCGTGGACCCCCGACCGCACCCTGGCCGTCGCCCTGCCCGTGGTCCGCGACGGCGACGTGGTCGCCGTGGTGCTCACCGAGTCGCCCACCAGCGGGCTGCGCTCGCGCATCCTGCACCGCTGGATGGTGCTGGCCGGGGGCGAGGCGCTCGCCATGATCGTCGCCATCCTGCTCGCCGTCCGGCTCACCGGCTGGGTGCTGCGCCCCGTCAGCACCCTCGACCGGGCCACCCACGACATCGCCACCGGACGGCTCGGCGCCCGGGTCGCCCCCAGCAGCGGACCGCCCGAACTGCGGCGCCTGGCACGCTCGTTCAACGACATGGCGGACCACGTGGTGCTCGCCATCGACCAGCAGCGGGCCTTCGTCGCCGACGCCTCCCACCAGCTGCGCAACCCGCTCGCCGCGCTGCTGCTGCGGGTCGAGCTGATCGGCCTGGACCTGCCCGAGGGCCACGAGGAGGAGCTCGTCGCCGTCCGCGAGGAGGGCGCCCGGCTGGCCCGGGTGCTCGACGACCTGCTCGGCCTCGCCACCGCCGAGGGCTCCCGGCCCGAACCCGAACCCGTCGACCTGGCCGGACTCGTCCGCACCCGGGTCGACGCCTGGGCGCCGCTCGCCGAGCAGCGCGGCGTCGCGCTGCACTGGGAGGGCCCGCCGATGGCGCACGCCTGGGCCGACCCGATCGGCTTCGGCAGCGCGCTGGACGCCGTCCTGGACAACGCGCTCAAGTTCACCCCGGCCGCCAGCACCGTCCGGGTCGGCCTGCTGATCGGCAAGGACGAGGTCACCGCCACCGTCACCGACGCCGGACCGGGCCTCACCGAGGAGGAGCTGGCCCGGGTCGGCGACCGGTTCTGGCGCTCCTCCCGGCACCAGAACATCGACGGCTCCGGCCTGGGCCTGTCCATCGCCCGCACCCTGCTGCTGGCCGGCGGCGGCGGCCTCGACTTCGCGGCCGCCGAGCCGAACGGCCTCACCGTGCGGCTGGTGGTGCCGCGCCGCCGCCGCTGGCCCGGCGCCTGACCGGGGTCAGGGCTTCACGGACAGGTAGTAGCGCTCGGCGCCCTCGTGCAGCGGCAGCGGGTCGGTGTACACCGCGGTGCGCAGGTCCACCAGCTGCGCGGCGTGCACCCGGCGGCCGATGTCGTCCCGGCTGTCGATCACCGCCCGGGTCAGCGCCTCCACCAGCGCCGGGTCCACGTCCGCCCGGGTCACCAGCAGGTTCGGCACCGCCACCGTGGGCACCGCCACCCGCTCCGGCTGCACGTCCGGGTACGCGTCCGCCGGGATGGTCGCCGCCCGGTACGCGTCCACGCCCGGGCCCGCCTGCTGGTGCAGCCGGTCCGACAGGTCGCCCATCGGCACGATCCGGATCGGCATCCGCTCCGAGAGGTCCGACAGCGCGGTCGTCGGCAGGCCGCCGGACCAGAAGAACGCGTCCAGCTGCTTCGCCTGCAGCTCGTCCGCCGCCTGGACGACGCTGACCGCGCCCGACCGGACGTCCCGGTCCGGGTCCAGGCCCGCCGCCTCCAGCAGCCGCCGGGTCACCAGGTTCACCCCCGACTTCGACTGCCCCACCCCGACCCGCAGCCCCCGCAGGTCCGCCACCGAGTGCACCGGCGAGTCGGCCGGCACCACCAGCTGCATGTAGTCGTCGTACAGCCGGGCGATCGCCCGCAGCCGGGGCTTCTCCGGGCTGTCGAAGGAGGCCACCGCGTCCGCCGTGGCCACCGCGAAGTCGTCCCGGCCCGACACCAGCCGCTCCAGGTTGTCCATCGACCCCTCGGAGTTGTCCAGCTGCACCTTCAGCCCCGGCAGGTGGCCGCCCATGTACTGCTGCAGCAGCACCCCGTAGCGGTCGTACACGCCGCCGACCACCCCCGTCGCGAACGCCACCCGGCCGTGCGGCCCCGAGGCCGAGCGCGCCGAGGACGCCCACCAGCCGCCCGCACCCCCGGCCACCAGCAGCAGCACCGCGGCGACCCGGGACAGCCGGCCGCGCAGGACGGCGCGCAGCCCGGCACCCGGACGGGGGGAGAGGTTCGCAGCAGCCATGCCGTGGATACTGCCAGCCCCCACCGCCCGGCGGGAGGCCCGCCCCGCTGCCCGTACCCTTGGCCCTGTGGGTATGGAGGAGAGCTTGCGAACTTACAAGGTCGTCACGTACGGCTGCCAGATGAACGTCCACGACTCCGAGCGCCTGTCCGGGCTGCTGGAGGAGGCCGGCTACGCCAAGGCCGACGGCGAGGGCGACCCCGACCTGGTCGTCTTCAACACCTGCGCGGTCCGCGAGAACGCCGACAACAAGCTGTACGGCAACCTCGGCCGGCTCGCCCCCGCCAAGCAGGCCAACCGCGGCATGCAGATCGCCGTCGGCGGCTGCCTCGCCCAGAAGGACCGCGAGACCATCGTCCGCAAGGCCCCCTGGGTCGACGTCGTCTTCGGCACCCACAACATCGGCCACCTGCCCGCCCTGCTGGAGCGCGCCGCGGTCGAGCGCAAGGCCCAGGTCGAGATCCTCGAATCGCTGGAGACCTTCCCCTCCACGCTGCCCACCCGGCGCGAGTCCGCGTACGCGGCCTGGGTCGCGATCTCGGTCGGCTGCAACAACACCTGCACCTTCTGCATCGTCCCCGCCCTGCGCGGCAAGGAGGAGGACCGCCGCCCCGGCGACGTCCTCGCCGAGGTCGAGGCGCTGGTCGCCGAGGGCGTCGTCGAGGTCACCCTGCTCGGGCAGAACGTCAACGCGTACGGCTCCGACCTCGGCGACCGGGAGGCCTTCGGCAAGCTGCTGCGGGCCTGCGGCCAGGTCGAGGGCCTGGAGCGCGTCCGCTTCACCTCGCCGCACCCGCGCGACTTCACCGACGACGTGATCGCCGCGATGGCCGAGACGCCCAACGTGATGCACCAGCTGCACATGCCGCTGCAGTCCGGCTCCGACACCGTCCTGAAGGCGATGCGGCGCTCCTACCGGCAGGAACGCTTCCTCGGCATCATCGAGAAGGTCCGGGCCGCGATGCCCGACGCCGCGATCTCCACCGACATCATCGTCGGCTTCCCCGGCGAGACCGACGAGGACTTCGAGCAGACCCTGCACGTGGTCCGCGAGGCCCGCTTCGCCAACGCGTTCACCTTCCAGTACTCCAAGCGGCCCGGCACGCCCGCCGCCGACATGGCCGACCAGGTGCCCAAGGCCGTGGTCCAGGAGCGCTACGACCGGCTGATCGCCCTCCAGGAGGAGATCTCCTGGGAGGAGAACAAGAAGCAGGTCGGCCGCAGGCTGGAGATCCTGGTCGCCGAGGGCGAGGGCAAGAAGGACGACCGCACCGACCGGCTCTCCGGGCGCGCGCCCGACAACCGGCTGGTGCACTTCACGCGCCCGGAGGGCGGGGTGCGGCCCGGCGACATGGTCACCGTCGAGATCACCTACGCCGCCCCGCACCACCTCCTCGCGGAGGGCCCGGCGCTCGGCGTCCGGCGCACCCGGGCGGGCGACGCGTGGGAGAAGCGGCAGGCGGCACCGGCGGCGAAGCCCGCGGGCGTGATGCTGGGGCTGCCGAGCATCGGCGCGCCGAAGCAGGTGGCGGCCGCGCCGAGCGGGGACGGCTGCGGCTGCTGAGGGCTGCGCGAGCCGGGGCGGTGCGAAGCCGGGGGCGCAGGGCAGTGCAAGTTCGTGTCCTGCGTCGCGATCCGGCTGTGCGTGCTCGCTCGGCCGCGCCGTTCCTCGCGCCCCCGGTTTCGCGTTCCCGGGCTTCGCGTTCCCGGCCGGTGCCCTCCGCGTAGAGTGATCGACATGCTTGCTGCCGCCGCCGTGTGCCCCTGCCCGCCGTTGCTCGTGCCGGAGGTGGCCGCCGGTGCCGCGGGTGAGGTGGCGGAGCTGCGGGGGGCGTGCCTGGCGGCGGTGGGGGAGTTGGCCGGGGTCGACCTGGTGGTGGTGGTCGGGGCCGGGGAGCGGGCCGGGGTGTGGACGGAGGGCGGGGCGGGGTCGCTGCGCCGGTACGGGGTGTCGAAGGCGGTGCGGCTGCCGCTGGGCGGGGTGGACGGTCCGGAGCTGTCGCCCGCGCTGACGGTGGGGGCGTGGCTGCTGGAGGAGGCGGGCGTCCGGGTGCCGACGCACGCCGTCGCGGTGCGGCCGGACACGGGGGCGGAGCGGCTGCTGGGCCTGGGCCGCGGGCTGGCGGAACTCGCCGACCGGGTGGGCCTGCTGGTGCTCGGGGACGGCAGCGCCCGGCGTTCGGTGAAGGCGCCCGGGTACCTGGACGAGCGGGCCGAGGGGTACGACCGGGCGGTGGCGCGCGCGCTGGCCGGGGCGGACGCGGCGGCGCTGGCCGGGCTGGACGCGGAGCTGTCGGCCGAGCTGATGGCCGGGGGGCGCGCCCCGTGGCAGGTGCTGGCGGGCGCCGCGGAGGGTGCCGCGCTCAGCGGTGAGCTGCGCTACGAGGACGCCCCGTACGGCGTCGGCTACCTGGTGGCCTCCTGGTGCTGAGCGCCGGGCGCCGGGCGGGGCGTCAGTCGTCCTTGGGCTTGGCGGCGAAGTCGTCGCGGGCGTGCTTGGTCGCCGAGGTGCCCTTCACGATCTTGTCGGAGTACTTGTGCTTGGTGGCCTTGTCGATCGCCTCGCCGGTCTTGTCCACCATGCTGTCGAGCTTGTCGCCGTGCTTCCCGGCCAGTTCGCTCGCCTTTCCCTTGAGTTCCTCGGCCTTGCCCTTGAGGTTGTCCATCAGGCCCATGGGTGCGCTCCTCGCATATCGGGTCATTCCCGTACCGGATATAGCTGATCCTCCCCGGTCGACGGCGGTGCGACACGGCAGGTGCCCGGCTTTTGCGAGACTGGTGGGGTGAGCGGTTCCTCTTCCTCCTCTTCTGCGCGCCCCGACGTCCTGCCCCGGGTGGTCTCGGTGGTCGGCGCGACGGCGGCCGGCAAGTCCGACCTGGCGGTGGCGATCGCCCGGGAGCTCGGCGGGGAGGTGGTGAACACCGACTCGATGCAGCTCTACCGGGGCATGGACATCGGCACCGCCAAGCTGACCCCGGCGGAGCGGGGCGGCGTCCCGCACCACCTGCTGGACGTGTGGGAGGTGACCGAGACCGCCTCGGTGGCCGAGTACCAGGCGCTGGCGCGGGCGGAGATGGACCGGCAGCTGGCGGCGGGGCAGGTGCCGGTGCTGGTCGGCGGCTCGGGCCTGTACGTGCGGGCGGCCGTGGACGAGATGGAGTTCCCGGGGACGGACCCGGCGGTCCGGGCCCGGCTGGAGGAGGAGCTGGAGCGGGTCGGCCCCGGCGCGCTGCACCGGCGCCTGGCGGGGCTGGACCCGGCGGCGGCGGAGGCGATCCTGCCCAGCAACGGGCGGCGGGTGGTCCGGGCGCTGGAGGTCATCGAGATCACCGGGCGCCCGTTCACGGCCAGCCTGCCGACCCAGCGGGCGGTGTACGGGGCGGTGCAGATCGGCGTCCGGGTGCCGCGTCCGGAGCTGGACCGGCGGATCGAGCTGCGGGTGGACCGGATGTGGGAGGCCGGGCTGCTGGACGAGGTGCGCGAGCTGGAGGAGGCCGGGCTGCGCGAGGGGCTGACCGCGAGCCGGGCGCTCGGCTACCAGCAGGTGCTGGCGTTCTTCGCGGGGGAGTGCACCGAGGACGAGGCCCGGGCGGAGACCGTGCGGGCGACCCGGCGGTTCGCCCGGCGGCAGGAGTCCTGGTTCCGCCGGGACGACCGGATCCACTGGCTGGACCGGCCCGAGGGCGCCGATCCGGTCGAGCTGCTGGGCCGGGCACTGGAACTGATCGACCGTCCGGCGGGGCCCGGCGAATCGGGCTGACCGGCGCGTTTCGGCTGCCGGACGGCCCGATCCGGCCAGGCTCGCGGCGTCTGCACCGGCAGACGCAGGTGCAGGAGGCACCGGCGGTCACGGCGGGATCACGTCCTGGCATCGGATCACCCGATCAAGCCGCGGGACCCCCTGCCGGGGTGTTGGTACGTGCCATCATCGGTAGCACCGAGGCCCGGCACGCGGGCCGGCCTCACCGCCCGCGAGCCCCGGAGCTCGTGTCGAGCCGTCAGGGGAGGCCGCGTGTCAACGGGTACCGGCCCCGAAACCGATGAGCTGCTCGGCGACGTCTCCGACGGGTCCGAGACGCTCCCCGAGCTCGCCGTCCCCACCACCTCGTACGCGGTGGCGCTGCCCGCCATCGACGACCTGGCCGCCGCGCCGGGCGTGGTCCACGAGCGGGACATCCGGCCGCGCCGCCGACTGCGCTGGTGGCAGATCCTGCCGATCGCCGCGACGCTGATGTTCGGCTCGCTGATGTTCGCCTTCCCGCTGGCCTTCGGCAGCGAGGGCGCGACCGCGATGATCGGGATGCTCGGCCTGCTGATCTCCTCCGCCTCGGTCGGCTGGGGCGCGATGGCCGCCCGCCGGGCCGGCTACAAGTGGCCGGGCGTGCCCCGCCGCGGCAGCGCCGAGCGGGCCGGGTGGAAGGCCATCGTGCTGTACACCCTGCTGGCCGCGGCGGCGGTGGCGCTCGCCCTGTGGCGGGTCGTCCACCTGCGCGGCTAGGCCCCGCCGGGCCCCGCACCGCGGGCCGGGCGCCCGACGGCCCCCGTTACCATCGGCGGTGTGAGCGAGCGCAGCGGAATCAGCGGAACGGCCTTCCTCAAGGGGCACGGCACCCAGAACGACTTCGTGATCGTCCCGGACCCGGACGGTCGGATCGACCTGTCGGCGGACACCGTCGCGGAGCTGTGCGACCGGCGGGCCGGGATCGGCGCGGACGGCGTGCTGCGGGTGGTCCGCTCGGCGGCCGAGCCCGCCGCGGCGGGGATGGCCGGGCGGGCCGAGTGGTTCATGGACTACCGCAACGCGGACGGGTCGATCGCCGAGATGTGCGGCAACGGGGTGCGGGTGTTCGCCCGGTACCTGGTGCACGCCGGGCACGCGGAGCCGGGCGCCCTGGCGGTGGCCACCCGCGGCGGGGTGAAGGAGGTGCGGATCGCCGAGGACGCCCCGGACGGCACCCCGGGCGAGGTCACCGTGGACATGGGCCGCGCCGTCCTCCCCGGCCCGGACGGCATCACCGTCACCGTGGACGGGCGGACCTGGCCCGCGCTGAACGTCAACATGGGCAACCCGCACGCCGTCGCCTTCGTCGAGGACCTGGACCACGCGGGCACCCTGCTCGACGCCCCGGCCACCGCCCCCGCGGGCGCGTACCCGCAGGGCGTGAACGTGGAGTTCGTGGTGGACCGCGGCGAGCGGCACGTGGCGATGCGGGTGCACGAGCGCGGCTCCGGCGAGACCCGCTCCTGCGGCACCGGCGCCTGCGCCGTCGCGGTGGCGGCGATCCGGCGCGACGGCGTCGACCCGGCGGCCACCGGCGAGGCGGTGCGCTACACGGTGGACGTGCCCGGCGGGCGGCTGGTGATCGAGGAGTTCCCGGACGGCCGGATCGAGATGACCGGCCCCGCGGTGATCGTCGCGGAGGGCGTGCTGGCCTGACGGCAGGTCAGCGCGATGCGGCGTCAGCTCCCGCTTCCCACCGCGCTCTCCGGTTAATCCGCCCGTTCGGGTGATCCGGGTGACAGAGGGGAAGCGGGGGCTCGCGCAACGTGCTCTGCTCGGTAGCATGGACCACCGGGTCGGCCGTCGCTCCGGTGTTGCTGCCGGAGGTGCAGATGACCATCCGCTCCGAGTTGGCGGGCTCGCCGTCCAAGCAGCAGGCGAGCCGCTTCAGCCGTGCGGCGCTCGGCCGGGCCGGCCGGGCGGCGCTGCTCGCCACCGGGCGGACGCCCGTCCCCGACGCCATCGAGCCGATCGTCCAGGCCCACCGGGTGCACCACCCGCAGGCCGACGTACCGCTGCTGACCAGGGCGTACCGCCTCGCCGAGGAGAGCCACCGCGGGCAGACCCGCAAGAGCGGCGAGCCGTACATCACCCACCCGCTCGCGGTGACGATGATCCTCGCCCAGCTCGGCGCGGACACCACCACGCTGGTCGCCTCGCTGCTGCACGACACCGTCGAGGACACCGAGGTGACGCTGGAGCAGGTCGCCGAGGACTTCGGCCCCGAGGTGGCGTACCTGGTCGACGGCGTCACCAAGCTGGAGAAGGTCGACTTCGGGGCCGCCGCCGAGCCCGAGACCTTCCGCAAGATGCTGGTCGCCACCGGCGACGACGTCCGGGTGATGGTGATCAAGCTCGCCGACCGGCTGCACAACATGCGCACCATCCGGCACATGAAGCCCGCCAGCCAGGTGCGGATCGCCAACGTCACCCGGGACGTGCTGATCCCGCTCGCCGAACGGCTCGGCATCCAGGTGGTCAAGGCGGAGCTGGAGGACATCGTCTTCGCCACCCTGCACCCCGAGGAGTACGAGCACACCGGCGCGGTGGCCGGCGGCTGGACGGACGGCGTGCTCGCCCCGTTCGCCGCCGAGCTCGGCCGCCAGCTCGCCGAGGCCGGCATCCCCTCCGCCGTCACCGTCCGGCCCCGGCACCTGGTCTCGCTGCACCGGGTGATGATCAAGCGCGGCGCCGGGCCGGACGGCGCCGGGCTGCGGCCCGCCGACTTCGGGCGGCTGCTGGTGGTGGTCGAGGAGAACGCCGACTGCTACGCCGTGCTCGGCGAGCTGCACACCTGCTGGACGCCGCTGCCCGGCGAGTTCAAGGACTTCGTCGCCGCCCCCAAGTTCAACCTGTACCAGTCGCTGCACACCGCGGTCGCGCTGCCCGGCGGCGAGGTGGTCGAGGTCCTGGTCCGCACCCGGCGGATGCACGAGGTCGCCGAGACCGGCGTGGTCGCCCTCGGCGACCCGCGCGCCGCCGACCGGCAGGGCGCCGCCGACGACCCCGAGGACCGCACCGACCCCGCCCGCCCCGGCTGGCTGGCCCGACTGCTCGACTGGCAGCAGGACACCCCCGACCCGGACGCCTTCTGGTCCGCGCTCACCGCCGACCTGCGCGACGACCGCGAGATCACCGCCGTCACCGAGGACGGCGCCACCCTGCACCTGCCGGCCGGCTCCAGCTGCCTGGACGCCGCCTACCTGCTCGGCGAGGAGACCGGCCACCGGTGCATCGGCGCCCGGGTCAACGGCCGGCTCGCCGCGCTCTCCACCGAACTGCGCGACGGCGACGTGTTCGGCCTGCTGCTCGCCCCCGACGGCGAGGACAGCGGGCCCGACCCGCAGTGGCTGGAGTACGTCCGCACCCCCGGCGCCCGGCTCGCCGTCGCCCGCCGCCTGGCCGCCCGCCCGGCCCCCCGCCCGCCCGTCGCCGAACTGCCCGGGCAGCCCGCCGCCGGCAGCGCCCCCGCCCCCGCCG
>NZ_JNYE01000060.1 GCF_000717185.1 Kitasatospora phosalacinea
TCACTGTGCCGCCCGCCGCGTTCAGAGCAGGAGCGGCCCCGCTGCGCGGCGACGGGCGCCACTCCATGTCCGCTGCCACGTGGCACGGTGGAAGGGAGGAGCCGTCGCCTTGCGGATTGGACTCAGCGTCCAGGGGCTGTCCTGCGGGTGACAGCGCGCGGCCTGATGGCAGCCTGGGGCCGGTAGACCGCCTTGAACCTTGCTTCCCACTCGGGCTCGTTGACACCGTTCAGGTCGTCGGTGACCAGCAGGATCCCCCCAGGACCGCCCGCAGGTGCGGGCAGGATGCCCAGGCGGGCGTACCACTGCTCCTTGCTGCGCCACTTCGCCGCGTAGGCAGGGTCGTTGAGCATGCCCAGGTGTTCCCAGTAGATGGGACGCGCGGAATCGTCGGTGAAGATCGTGAAGTCGGGCAGGCGCCAACTGCCGTCGGCGGCGAACAGCGGCTTCTCGTACTCCCAGCGGCCGCGCGCATGGCGGTCGAGGAGGTTGGCGATGATGACCTCGTTCTTGCTCTGCACCGCAAGCCCGAAATGGGTGAGGTGGATCAGGTTCGCATCGTAGAGGCCGAGCGCTGAGCCTTGGCGGTCCTTCACCACTGTCGGCCGGGGAGGGGTGATGAGGTCGGTGAGTCGGCGGGCGGTGTCGGACGCGGTGGGTGCGCCGAGTTCGAGGAGCGCGTCCAACGGCCCCTCGTGGCAGATGACCACACGCTCGCTCTGGCGGGTGAGGGCGGTGTACAGCAGCTCACGGGAGATGCCCTGTAGCCCGGCAGACAGCATGAGGATGACGGTCGCGAATTCGCTGCCCTGGCTCTTGTGGACGGTCATCGCCCACGCCAGCTCCAGCCCCGGGCCGTCCTCCGATCCTCGGTAGCTGAACCTCCAGCCGAGCTGGGAAGAGAACTCGACCTGGGTCTCCCACGGAGGTTTCTTCATCGATTTCGACTTCAACTGGCCTGTGACGATGCCGAGTTCTCCGTTGGCGACGTAACGGCTGCGGCTCTTCGGCGGCGGGGAAGCGCCGTTGTAGGCATCGAGCGTGCGGTTGGTGGTGTTGACGACCTTGTCGCCGTAGACGATCTGCTCGGGGCCGAGCGGCTTGGGCACCCACCGGTTGTACCGGGTGGTTGCCAGGACGAGGTCGTGCTGGCGGTAGAGGTCTTTGAGGTGCCGGTTGAGGCCTACGGTGCCGTGAGGGCGGCCGCGCACCGGGGACAGGACCTGCCAGATGTCGCAGCCGGTCGGCGCCGACGCGAATTCGGGCCACACGCGGCCGTCCTTGCCCGTTCGGGTGGACGCGCCGTAGGACTGCGCGAACGTGAGCGCATCGCTCACCCCGAACTCCTCACCCAGCACGTCCTCCAGAACTTGGGAGGCGGAGCGTCCGGCCCATGGCACCGCTCGCACCGAGGCCATCGGTCGGCCGGAGCGCAGGTGCTCCCAGATGGTGTGGTCGTCCTCGGTGCGTTGGTCGCCGCTGTACCAGTGGGCCAGCGCCAGGTCGTCGCGGTCGTTGCCGCGCTGGCGGTGCAGCACCGTCAGTTCGGCCCAGTGGGCGGCGGTGCGGGGCCAGGACGGCCGGTCGGGGCGCAGGAAGCGTTCGATGTCGACGAAGGGCCTGCCGGCGCCGATGGGAGGCAGTTGGCGGGGGTCGCCGACCAGGATGAGCCGGTCGGTGATGTCGACTGCGTCCAGGAGCGCGGCGAGCATGTCCTCGGTCAGCATGGACGCCTCGTCCACGACGACGGTGCCGTAGCGCTTACGGGGCCCGTCGGGAATCGTCAGGTAGCGGCCATGGGTGTCGAAACGGCGGCTGGGGGTGAGGAACTGCGCAAGCGTCTGGGCGTCCTCGCCGGTCTTGCTGTGCAGCTGGACACGGGCTTTGCCTGTCGGGGCGAGCAGCAGGAGCCCGCCTTCGCGAATCTCACGGCGGCTGGTAAGCGCCCGAATCAGCGTGGTCTTGCCGGTCCCGGCCCGACCGTTGAGCACCGTCAGCCTACTGGTGTACATCACGCGGAACACTGCGTGCTTCTCCTGGCGGCCCCGCTCCTCCAACGCAGCATCGGCTCCGGCAGAGGGGGCCGCGGCAGCCAGGACCTGGTCGAGGGACGACTCGAGGTCGGCAGGCGCGGCGTGCACCGGGCCGCTACGGATGGCGTTGAGGTGGGCGCGGATGAAATCCCGGCGGGCGGCGGCGCTGTCGAGCTTGTACGCCGCACTGCCGTCGGCCAGCTCGACGCGCCGCAACTGCAGCCACCGGGAGGTGTCACTGTCCGGCTGCTCCAGGTCCCGGGGGAGCATGCCCAGCGCCCCCAACGTGTCCGCGGCGGTGTCGAAGGCCACCGCCAGGCGGGGCATCAACGACTCCAGGCGCTCTTGCATCTGCTCGAGCGGCAAGACGGTGTGCCCCTCGTCCTGGGCACGGGCCAAGACGGTAGTCATCGCGGCGTCGATACGGCGCGGGTCGTTGGCGTCCTCGAAAGGCGAGGTCACCGGAAGCGGGTGCCGCTCCGTGACCTGCCGATCGGGGAAGCACCCGCGGTCCACGGTCTCAAAGGCGATCGGTTCGCCGTCGTCGACGGTGCACGTCACCAGGTCGTACGGGTTGGCCAGCAGCGCATCGACAGGGATGTCGATGGACGTCTGCCCGGTCATGACGCGCTCGGCCGCTTCGGGGCTCACATCAAAGCGGCTCAGCAGCCGAAGGGCCTGCCGCTCCTGGGACGACTTGGCAGCCCACATCGCCACCGGTGTCGACGTCACCAGCCCGGCGAGGCTTTTCTCGCCGCCGCGGCGCTCCAGCAACTGTTCGAGCGTCGGCCACGGATCGACGCCCTCACCCAGGGCCGAGGTGATCGCATGGGCGGCGAACGTGGGGTGGGAGACATTGAGCCGGTCCAAGACGGCCGGCAGGCCCGGGGCCACGCCGCGGCGCCTCCACGCCAGGCGCAGCTGCTCGTCCAGCCACTCCAGCGAGGCGCGGGGGAGGGAGACGGACGGGTCCTTGAGGTCGATGGCAGCCCGCGCCGCACGGCGCAGTTCCAGCAGGGCCGCGACCGCGGCGTCGGCAGAGACGTGCTCGGTGCTGTAAGAGAAGTTCCGGCCGACCTCGGGAGCCGCCGCCAGGGCCGTACTGACATCGGTGCCGCCGGCGGCGAGCCGGGCCAGCGCCTGGACGGGCAGCAGGATGCCCCCGATGCCTTCCGGGCGAAGGCTGTGCCGCAGGACGGTCTCCCACTGGTGGTTGGGAAAGACCTTCTCATCGGAGCCGGGCCAGCGCCCAGGCGCAGTCCGGCCGGTGACCACCGCGGCACCCACCAGCATGCGCCGCGGCTGCTGCTCGAACGGCGAATGCTTGAGATACAGGAACACCAGCGACCGATCGGGCTGCACCAGCCGGAAGAACTCCTCGATCACCGCCTGCTGGTTGTCACCGTGCAGGACCCACGGCAGCTTGGCACCGCCCAGCATGGCCAGGGCCCGTTCCTCGTCCTCCATCCGGAACCCGTCCAGCGGCCGCTCCTGCAGGACCGCCGCGACGTTGTCCCGGTGCAGCCAGAAGTACGGAATACCGTGGACGGAGTACGCCGGAACGTGCACCCGCGATGTGCCCAGGCCCCGCAGCACCGGGAACCCGCTGTAGGGATGGGTCCGCTCGAACCAGTAGTCCCGGCTGCTCATGAACGCGCCCCGCTCGGTGACGCACGGGGGAAGGGCGCCTTGCACGGTGTCCCAGTCGGCTCCCGCCTGGGCGGCCTCCTGCTGTCCCTTGCGCTTGGTGCCGATGTTCTCCAGCATCACGCAGGAGGTGTTGCCCAGCGGATCGTCGCAGACCCGGCCACTCCAGCCCGAATCGTGCCACGGCACACGAACCGACAGATGCTGGACAAACGCCATCGATGTTTCTCCCCAGGCCCCAGGACACTCTCGCGTGCAGCAGCGTAGAGGCTACGGTTCGTGAGCGCGTCGCCTCCCCTTGTGGACTGCCGCGGGTGCGGGAGCCCAGCCGCTGCGTCTCGGGCGCAGCCCGCCGGATGCTGTCTTCGATATGGCGGCCTGGGGATATGTGATCACCCTGCCGCGGTTTTCTGTGCGGCAGGGTCTGAACCGTTGGAGCCGGGCGACAGCAGTCGTTCGAGCGCGGCTTTGACCTCGGCTGCGTCCGCTGCGTCCAGTTTCTTCACCAGAGCCTGCGCGATCTCCTCTGGATTGGAGCGGGGGATGGTCAGCATCTCCTTGCGCCATCCAGCCAGGACACTCGCCCGGTGAGGGGTCAGTTCGCCAGCTTTGACCTGGGCCAGCAGATCGGGGCGCTCGCGTTCGAGCCGGCGGATCGCGCCTTCCCGGGAGTTGCCGTGCGCCGCAGGCCTGCGGGGAGCCGGAGCCGCTACGATCGCCTGATCGCCGCCGTCCGGCCCTGCATCAGGGAAGTCCCTGACAATGTCAGGGACTTTTCCCGGTCGGCCTGTTCGAAGACGGGGAGTGAGACGGTGAAACTCCACCAGGAGGTCCGTACGGTCTCCGATGATCAGTTCGACGAGGTCTAAGGTCGCACCTAACCCCTTCAAGGGGAGGGTTTGTACGAATGTCTCGAACTCGGTGTCGGTGTAGGTGACATGGTCCCCTAGCTGGGTGACGAAGTCCTTCCACCCGCCGGTCACCAGTAGGTCCTCGAGGAGTTTGGGAACCGTCCCCAGGGAGTTGCGGCCCGACCGCAGAGACGATCCGAGTGAAGCCACCGTCTGCCCGCGCTCCCTGCGCTCGTCAGCCACGGTATCCCTGCCCGGCCAGCTCGAAACGCTCGGACTCTGCCGCGATGGCTTCCTCCAGCTTGGCCTCCATGAGGGCCAGCACCGCCATGCTGCACTCCTCCCGCTTGACGCCGAACTGGCTGAGCAGCCGGGTATTGAGCGCCCGCTTGTTCTGCCCGATTCGCTCCTTGGTGAGGTCTCCCGCTGCACGCGCCTGCATCATCGCTAGCCTTCCCACCAGGGTGTCGACACGTTTTCCAAGGAGCCGCTTCTTTCTGAACCGGGGAGGCTGCTGCTCATGTACTGCCGGAGGCGGCGGGGGAGCGGTCGAGGCGTGCAGTTCGGCGACCTGGCGGGCATAGGTGATCGGGATGCCCTTGCCGCGGCACATCTGCTCGCCGTGCAGGAACAGCGGCGACGGCATCGGCACACCGCGCCGCTCGGACTGGTAGAACTCGGGGACATCGACCTCGACGGCAGGTTCGAACGACAGCGCCATCTGCCCGCTCTCCCGCGCATCCGCAGCCAGCTTTTCCGCGCACGCCAACGGATCCTCGCGCCCCTCGGTGCCCTCCCAGGGGAGGTCGTCGATCGGGGCGGGCTGCGGGGGAACCAGCGGCCCGGCCAGGCGCTCCTCGCCGCCATCGGCCGCATCCTCCGGATCCAGTCGGGTCAGATCCCGCAGCTCGAGTTCGACCCGCGCCGCATGGTCCATGAAAACGCGCACAGCCGGAATGATGATGTGCGCATCGAGCCCGTCAGCGGGGCACACCGCGCGGTCGCGCACGAAGCGGCCCATGAACTGCCGGAAGAACAGCGGGGTCTTCCAACGTGACAGGTAGCAGCCCACCATCAAGCGGGGGATGTCCACCCCCTCCGAAACCATGCGGATCGCAACGATCCACTCCCGGGACCCGTCCACGCGAAACGCATCGATCTTGCCGACAGCCTCATCATCCGTACTCACCACGACAGTTGGCATCTGCCCGCTCAGATCGGCCAGGATCCGCGCGATCTCCCGAGCCTTGTCCTCGGTGTCCGTCACCACCAGGCCGCCGGCGTCGGGCACATCGATACGCCGCTCCGTCAACAGCTCGTGTGCACGGGCCAAAAGACCCCGGGTCCACGGCTGCTCCGTATCGAAGACATGGTCGAACATCTTGCCGAGCTTGGCCCCCTTGCCATGGTCCTTCAGTGACTTGGTGGTCTCGCTCCCCACCTCCAGGTAGCGCAACTGCGCGTCGTAGGAGTGGAACTCCACCGCCCGGCAGACCCCGTCCGCGACCGCCTCGCCGTACTCGTAGGCGAAGTCCACCGCCACCCGCTGGGCGGAGGGGTCGCAGGGGTCCGGCTCGTAGGTGCACCAGGGGATGGAGCACTCGTCCGATCGCCACGGCGTGCCGGTCAGCATGAGGATGTGCCGGGCATCCGCCAGCGCTTTCTGTGTCCCTGAGCCCCAGGAACGGCTGTCGCCCAGGTGGTGCACTTCGTCCAGGACCGCGATGGTCGGAGTGCTGCTGACGGCCCGCCGCGCGTGCTCCGCCCCGGCGCCCTTCATCTGGGCGTAGGTGGCCACGAAGCCGTCGAAGTCGGAGTCGTTGTAGTCCGAGTCGTCGGCCACGGGCACCAAATGCAGTCCGAACACCGCGGCGACCTCGGCCCACTGCTGGCGCAGCGAGTCACTGGGGACGTAGACCGCGATGCGGTACACCACCCCCATCTCCTTGAGCTTCGCTGCGCAGTGCAGCGCGAAGATGGTTTTCCCTGCTCCCGGTGTCAGCATGGCCAGCCACTCGCGTTTGGACTTGCGGTCTGCCATGTACTGGTCGAATGCTTCCCGCTGACAGCTGCGCAGCTCGGGCCAGACCACAGACGGCACACCTTCCTATCGAAGCGAGTGAGACCCGGGGCGCCCCGCGAAGCCTCCGCGTTGTGAAGTCCGCTTCTGCAGGGATGCGGTGCGGCGGGGCCGGGGAGGCGGGTGGAGTTCGGGCCGTGTGCCTACAGCCTGCCGGGAGAAGAGCCCTGTCTCCACGGATGGCGGCAAACGCCACCCCATCGAGCGAGTGCCGGCCCCTAGTGCTGCCATGCGATGGTCCTAACCGCGCAGCGTCGCGCGCTGCATCGGGGCGGGACGGCGCCCTGGGGCAGGCGGTGGCTGGGAGGTCTCCTGGAGGTCGGGCCGACAGTTCCAGGGCAGGGCATCTGGAGGCGCCCGGACTCATCCCGGACGGATCACAGGGAAGTTCCTGGAGGCGGAAGGGGAGGGCCGCGCGTGGGGCGCGAGAAACTCGGAGCCCGGCAGCCTGTTCTCGGAGGTCGATGATATTTCCCGAATTGGATTCCTTTAGGTGTGAAGGATGGTGGCTGAGCGCCCGGGGCGGCCCAGGGGCGTGTGGGTAAATTTTTTACGAGTGGACATCCTTTATCGCCAGGGCGTGCCGTGATATCCTCCCAGGAGGAATTGGCGGTGCTTTCGGTGGGCTGCGAAAATCTGTCGCCGACTCGCACCGGGGGAGGAGGGTCCTTGCCGGGAATTCGTGGATTCGATGTGCGTGCGGGCCGCCTCCCGCTGATTCCTGGCTGTCCGGGATTTTGATTTATGATTGATTACGTGTCAAGGAGTGACCCCAGCTATGGCCAGTTCTCCGCGCTTGGTTCCGGAATCCGGAGGCGATGTGTTGGTCGTCGCGGGCAGGAAGCTCCGCCCTACCGAGGTGTTCGACACCTACTGGAGGTTCGCGGAGCGCCGCCAGGCGGTGTACGAGGCCAGGGTGGCGGGCGCGCCGCAGCCGTGGACCGAGGATGCAGTCCTCTCCCAGTACCGTTTCACCAACTGCTTCCGTGCTGCGGACCGGGTGAGCCAGTACCTGATCAGGGAGGTCAGCTACCGGGGTGAGCAGCGGTGGGACGAGGTGTTCTTCCGCTCCATGCTCTTCAAGCTGTTCAACAAGATTTCCACCTGGGAGTTGCTGGAGAGTTCCCTCGGAGAAGTGCCCTCCTGGAGCGGCTATGATTTCCAGGTATACGACCGGGTGCTGTCGAAGGAGTTTTCGACCGGGGGCCGCCTGTACTCGGCGGCCTACATCACCCCGCCTCCGGCACTCGGCGAGGAGCGCAAGCATGCCAATCATCTCCGACTTCTGGAGATGATGATGGAGACGGGGGCGCCCAAGGAGGTGGCGGAGGCTTCGACGCTGAGGGAGGCGTATGAGGTCCTGCTCGGGTACCCGGCAATCGGGCC
Organism: Kitasatospora phosalacinea; assembly: GCF_000717185.1. Lineage (GTDB taxonomy): Bacteria > Actinomycetota > Actinomycetes > Streptomycetales > Streptomycetaceae > Kitasatospora > Kitasatospora phosalacinea_A. The sequence continues at coordinate 7,998 of NZ_JNYE01000060.1, forward strand.
GTTTCTGGCATACCAGTACGTCATCGACCTCAACTATGCGGAGAGCATGGGGTTCGATGAGATGGACTTCGTGGTGCCCGGGCCCGGCGCCCGGGACGGAATCCGCAAGTGCTTCGGTCCTGCTGCTCACGGGATCGAGGAAGAGGTCATCCGGTACATGGCGGATTCGCAGGAGCACCATTTCGAGCGGCTCGAGCTGCAGCCGGTCAGGCTGGGCGGTTCGCGCCGGCTCCAGCTGATCGACTGTCAGAACCTCTTCTGCGAGGTGGACAAGTACGCGCGTGTCGTGCATCCGGACGTTGCGGGTATCAGCGGGCGCAGCCGGATCAAGCAGTCGTACCGGGTGGACCCGGCGCCGTTGAAGACGTGGTTCCCCCCGAAGTGGGGGCTGAACGGTGAAGAAGGAGCGCGCTCGAGTGCTGCGGAGCTCGTCTACGCCTGAATGCAGGCAGAGCCGGGCGGGGCCGCCGGACCGGATCGGTTCGGCGGCCCCCGTGTGTTCAGTTCGCGAGGTCGAACATGGCGTCTTTCTGGGCTGCGTGTTGGAGGAGGGAGACCTGGTCGGCGGGGCAGTCCAGACGGGCGACGCCTGCGACGACCGTCAGCGATCCGGGAGTCAGCCCGGCCTGCTGGGCCACCCACGCGTTCAGGCGGCCCAGCGCGAGGTAGTTGCCGTATGCGCGGTCGAACATGTAGTGGCTGCGGTAGTAGGCCAGGGTGTGGACGGTGCGGGTGCGGCTTTCGAGCTGGAACGACACGTGGCTCAGGCAGGGGAAGTCCAGGGTCTGCGTATCGCTGCCGGCAACTCTGATGGGGAGGTCGGCGAGGTGGGCGTCGTCGGCTGCCGGGCTGTGGGAGGCGTCGTCGATGTGCGCGGTGCCGGCCTCGTACAGGCCGTTCCACTGAGCGGATCCGCTGTAGCGGCGCAGCCGGTCGATGAGGAGGCCGAGTTGGTCCACGGGGGTGCCGGTGGAGTCCTTGCCGGGGTAGCACACGAGCCGTCCGAAGTAGGTGCCGTGGATGTTGCGGCGGGCGGCTTTGCGCAGGCGGCTGTACAGCGCGCGGTAGCGCCGTACCAGGTCGTCGTGGTCTTTGCTGACGGCTGCGAGTGCGGTCGGGAAGAGGGTGTTGACCACCGTCTCCAGCGGGTAGAGGGGGCTGCCCTTGCGTGCGGCGCGCAGTCGTTCGAGTTCGCTGCGTACCCGCGGGTCCTCGCTTCGCGGGTCGGTGATGCGTACGACGGTGTGGTAGGCCCGCTTGTCGGGGAGGTCGGCCAGCCGTGAGGCTGCGCGCAGCCAGGCGGTGGAGATGTCGGGTGCGTCGACCATGAAGTGCTGCACGGCAAAACTCCTGTCGTCCGGCGGGTCGGTCAGCCTTGGTCCCAGTAGTAGTCGCACCCCGACCGCGGAGGGGTGGGGTGCACGGTGATGCTCAGTTCTTCGCAGGTGGGGTGCGCGGTGGCGGTCAAAGTGGTGGTGGGTGGGAGGTTGGGGGACAGCCACAGGGCCCGTCCGGCCAGGGGGCCTCCCTCCCAGGGCAGGGCTGCGTCGTTGTGGGGGTCCTCTGTGGTGAACCCGGGCGGGATGCGGTTCCAGGTCGCGGGGAATCCGAGAAGGAGCATGTCGCCTGCGGCTGCGTGGAGATGGGCTTGGTGTGCGTGCGGGGCCAGGAGGTGGATGTGGGTGCCAGGGCCGGGGGGAAGGCCGTGGGACAGGTGGTGCTTGATGGCGGCTGGTGTCGTCTTGAGCCACTGGCCGGCTGTTTTGCGGGTGATGAACTTTAGCCGGATGAGGTGGCGGACGGTTGTTGCGTAGGGCGTGCCCAGCCATCGGGCGATCCGGTAGGCGTGTTCGGGGGCGGTGGGGGTGCGGATGCCGCTGAGGTCCAGTGCCGCGCGGACGGCGGGCAGCGGCATCAAGAACCAGGAGGCGAAGACCTCTGCGGCTTTCTCGTGCTCCGGCCAGCCCTCTCCCCATGCTTGTGGAGAGGGGACTTCGTGGTCGAGGGTGGTCCCGTGCCCGAGGACGTGGTGGCCCAGTTCGTGGGCCAGTGTGTGCCGGGCCTCGACTTCGTCGAGCCCGGCGTTGAGCATGCAGGCGGGTCCGCCGTCGTCGGCCGCTACGTAGAGGCCGAGAAGAGGCCCTGTGGGCCGCACAAGGACTTCGACGCCGAAGTCCTTGGACGAGGAGAAGACATCGACGTAGCGGTTGCGTTGGACCTTGAGGTCTTCGTGGGCGTGTTTGGCGGCGATCATCGCGATGCCGTGGGCCTGGTCCCAGCTCACGCGTTGCCTGCTTCTCCTTCTGGCCTTCCTGTGCTGTCGGTTTCGGCGGCACGTCGGGCCTTGAGATAGTGGATGAACCGGGCAACCTCGATGCGGTCGTCCTCGGTGAGAGGCTCGTGGGTGTGGGGCAGTCCCGCGAGGGCGTGTTCGCCGGCATCGGCGTTGTTGTCCTCGTCGAGGAGGTAGGACACCGACAGACGGAACAGCTTGGCCAGCTTCTTCAGCTCCAGGCCGTCGACCCGGCGGGTGCCGCGCTCGATGTCGCTGATCGCGGACCGGAGGATGCCGGTGCGTTCGGCCACCTGCTGCTGCGAGAGGCCGAGGTACTCCCGGACGTCCTTCAACCGCTGCCCGATCCGGGCGCGCTCGGCGTCGTCCTCGGTGGGTGAGGGCCTCGCGGTCATGACTGCTCCTCCTGTATGGCGTTGTACACGGTCTCTGCGAACGCGAGCACCGATCGCAGGGACCGGCCGGCTTCCGCATCGGCGGGGATCGACACACCGTAGCGTTCCTCGACCCGCGTCAGGATCTCCACCACCAGGACGGAGTCCACCGGGAGATCGGCCCCTCTCGCGGTCAACTCCTGGTAGATCTCTTCATGTTGGCGGTCCTGGTACTCCGCCAGAAAATCGATCACGACTTCGACGATGTCGCTGACACTCCCGTGCGGCACGATCGGCGCCTGCCTTTGCTCGCAACTCTCGGACAACCGGGATGACCCGGGCTTAGCATACGACTGTGTCGGCAAATCCAACAAGGTTGTCGGCCAGTCGCCTATGGGAGGTCCCCCTTGCACCTCGCCCGGTACCAGCAGGCCGCGATCAAAACCCTCAGGCCCCCGGCGGACGGCCACGACCCCGTACTGGTCCCGCTCCTCGGCCTGATCGGCGAAGTCGGCTCGGTCGCCACGGCGTACAAGAAGCGTATCCGCGACGGGGCTGGCATCGGCCACGGTAAGCAGCAGTTGCGCGAGGAGCTCGGCGATGTCCTCTGGTACATCGCGGCTCTCGCCCACTGCCTCGACCTCGACCTCGAGGACATCGCTGCCGCGAGCCTGGAGAAGATCAAGGACCGTTGGCGCGTGACCCCTGTAGCCGACCGCACAGCCTTCGACGCCGAATACCCGGACCATGAGCAACTGCCGCTTCGTACCACGGTCACCTTCACCCCCACCGAGGACGACAAGGGCCGTACCGTCGTGGTCCTCACCCGGGAGGACGGCAGCAGGGCGGGGGACCCGCTCACCAGCGCCTCCCACATCGAGGACGACTACCGCTTCCACGACGCCTTCCATCTCGCCCATGCCGCGGTCCTCGGATGGTCGCCGGTCTCGCGCTTCCTTCTCGGGTGCAAGCGGCGCAGCCGCCCCGGCGTCGACGAGGCGGAGGACGGCGGCCGCGCCATCGCCATCGAGGAAGGCATCTCCGCCCTCGTCTTCTCCTATGCCGCCAGGCACGGCTACTTCGAGGAGGTACGCAGCGTCGACCACGAACTCCTCACCACGATCGAACACATGACGGCGCACCTGGAAGTCAGTGTGATGCGGGCGGCGGACTGGGAGGAAGCCATCATGGTCGGCTACCACGTGTGGCACCAGCTGCGCGAGAACAACGGTGGGGCGGTCGAACTCGACCTGGAGAAAAGGACCTTGACGTATCGGAAGGAGTGAGGTCCTTGGAGGGCCCGCAGCGGTGCCCTCCGCGCAGGAGCGGTGAGTGAGGGATCCCTGCATGCTGCCGGGTATGACCAGTACTGGCTGTCGGCCGGCTTCTACCGGCGGGCTGGCCAGCAGGTGAGCAGCCCGCTCGGCAGCGCCTCGCAAGTGCTGAGGGCCCCGGCGGAGCGGGCACGGGCGACGGCCGCGCCGAATCCACGCAGGGACAGTCCTGCGGCGCGCGCGGCGGCTTCGGCCTCGACGAGGAAAGGCTCGCCGGGCTGCTCGGCCCAGGCGAGAACCGCGAGGGCCGCCAGTCGGTCGGTCGGAGCCAGGCAAGCCATGCGGGGATCGGACAGAAGCTGCAGCGCCCAGCGGCCGGCGCGGCCGCAGCGGTGGGCGGCGAGGTCGGGGATGAAGACGGCCGGCCCACCGCGGGGTCGGCTCAGGTAGTGCAGCCACCCGGCATCCTGTAGTTCGGCCAGTGCGAGGGCAGGCCGGGCCAGGCGCAAGGAGCGGACCAGGCCGTGGGGGAGGGGGGAGAGTCCGCTGCGGCGGGCGCGCAGCGCGCACACCACCGCCAGCAGGCGGGCTTCCGCGCCCACCGGCGGCAGGACGGTGACGCGAGCCAGTGCGGCCCGGACGGCCAGGCGCTGCCCGGCCACGGTAAAGGCTTCACCGCCGCGGCGCCGTCTTCGCACCGGTCCGGCAGCCAATGCGGGGGAGGCGCCCAGATCGGGGGCCTGCGGGATGCGGGCGGCCTGCGGGATGGCGTCCGCGCACGTCTCGCACGCATCGGCCAGGTACCAGGAGCGCCGGCTCAGGCCGCAGAAGAGGACCAGGGCGATCTGCCCGCCGCAGCCGCGGCGCCCCGGATGCCATGCGCAGCCGGCCGTCCGGCAGCCGCAGGTCCGCAGGTGCGCGGGAAGGCGTTCACGCAGTACGTGCTCGGCGAGGTGCGCGACGGCCGCCTCGCGCACGGCTGCCGGCGTCGCCAGTCGATCCCTCGTGTATCCGCAGCCCGGACGGCGGCACGCCACGCCCCGACGCTGCGCATCGACGGCCGCCGACCACACACCGTCCGCCTCCGCGCCACCCTCCCACATCCTGCCGCCCCGCCCCTTTTTCGCCCGCCCCGCTGCCACCCGCGAGCGTCCTGGGCGGCGGGGGAGCCCGGGACGGAGCGGCGGACACCCTAGTGCAGAGCCCCGCCCTGCCGGGGCGGTGGCGAAAGGGGGAGAAATAGGGCAGAGGTCTGCACTGACAGGGCAGGGGTCTGCACCGTGCGATAGCACAGTGATCACCCCGCCGCCCGACCCCAACCTCGCCGCGCTGCGCCTCGAACTCGCGCGCCTGCGAGCCGGACGCGGCTGGACTTACGACCAACTCGCCGAGCACAGCGGCCTGTCCCGCCGCACCCTCATCGAAATCGAGCAGGGCCGCACCATCGGCACCCTCGCCACCTGGCACGCCATCGCCCACGCCTTCGACCTCCCGCTGGGCGACCTCACCGCCCGCCTCTGCGACGACCACACCCCCTCGGGTGCCTGACACCCGTCCCGCCTTCGCCCGCCGCGACAACCACCCGAACGGGCAACCGGACTCGAACACGCGCACCCCGTGCGCGCTGGACGGCGACCTGTCCCCTCCTCGCGGGTGACACGGCCGCGCCGCCACCCCGCCACTCACCTCCGCACGGTGCGACGGTCCCCGCCATGGCCCCCACCTCCTGCGCCCCCGGCTTCAACTGGGACGGCACCCGCAAAGGCCCCGCCACCACCCGGACCCTGCGCATCGATCCCGCCAGCCCCACCCGTCTGCTGCGCGCCGCCGCCGCCTCCGCCTGCCGGTGGTGCGGCAACCATGTCGAATGGTGCTACCGCGCCGACGGCAGCCCCGTCCCCCTCCACCCCGCCGAACTCCCCGCCAGCGACATCCCCCCACCCCAGCGCTGGCACCTCGCCTCCGGCCTCGCCCACCCCGGAGGCGGAGGCTCCTCCTGGTGCCGCATCGCCCACACTGCCCTGTGCCCCGCCACCGCACCCCACACCGGCCCCACCACCCCCGCCCTGAACACGCTGCGCCGCGCCCTAGCCGTACGCACCCGCCGCCTCACCGACCTCGGCTTCGCCCCCGAACCCCCACACCCCGCCACCCCGACCGCCACCGGCCCCACCGAGGCCGAACCCGCAGCGCCGCAGCGCCCGATCGTCCACATGCTCCACACCCACTACCTCGCCCCCAGGCCGCTGCCCGCCATCCGCTGCGTCGCCCAGACCCGCACCCGCGACCGCTGCCGCCACCCCGCCACCGACCCGGACGAAGGCCGCTGGACCCTCATGCCCGTCGACCCCGCCACCACCTCGCCCAAGCACCTTGCCGCGCACCTGCTGCCCGCCGACATGGCCGTCTACTACCTCAGCGACCTGCCCTACGCCGTCCAACTGCGCTGGCGCCGACAACGCTGCCCGATCCACGACCACAGCATCGCCGCCGACACCGCCATCACCGAGTGGGAACCCTTCGACCCCTTCCTCCACCACGCCCACATCCGCACCCGCCTGCCCACCGACCCACCACCCGGGCCCCACCCGACGACGACCGACCCCGCCAGCCGCCCACCCAGCCCCGCAGCACACCTGGTGGACGCAGACCCCGCATGCCCGCCCACGGCCCCCGCCGCCCCGTCCCGGCAAAGCCCTCCACAGTCCCCATCACCGGTGGCACAGTGAGCACCGTGCACGAAACAGACACCGAGGCAAGCGATTTGACGGTCCAACAGCTCATTTATGACAGGTGGGGGAGCGACCTGCCCGCCGCGGGGCTGCAGCAGCGCTTCACCGAACCGGGCTGGACCTGGCAGGAACAACTGCCCCGTCCGTGCCCCACGTGCGCCGGTGTACTGCACTCGCTGCGCCGCCCCTACGAGTCCGGCGGACGCCAGTACCGCTATGTCGCCGTGGTCTGCCCCGCCTGCCCGGCGGCGTTCACCCTCGCCGACCTCGGCGTGAAGACCTACGACAAACTCCTGCGCCCCACCACCCCAGCCACGCCCGCGGCGGCGCCCTCCAGCCTTGGCTCCCGGCGGGCGAAGGCAGCTCCCACAATGACGGTCCGCGCCGCGGCACGGCTGGTGACTGGCCTCGACACCGGCCCCTGCCCGGACGGGCCCGGAGTGACCGTCACCGAGATCCGCCTGCCCCACCCCTCCCGCGAACCCCAACCCGCGCAGACAGCCTCGGCGAGCCCGGCATGGCCCGAGGACCTGCCCCTGCCCGTCCAGAAGGAGACGCGGGCCCTGTGGTGGGGCAAAGTCACCGACCCCGCCTGGAGCGTGCCCGAGGCGGCACTGCGCGCCGCCGACGACGTGCGGGCCATCGTCCCGGCGGGGGAGCGGTTCGACACCCTGCGCGAGACCCTCACCGGCCTCGGCGCCCAGGTGCGCACCGCCGCGCACTGGGTGGAGGACGAGGTGGTCACCACCCTGTCCGACCTGGGCGCCCGGGTGGAACTGGCGGCCTGGACCGGCGGCGCAGCGACACCGGCCGCGGGCCCCGCCGCGTACGCGGCCCGGGACGCGTACGCCGCCCAGTGGGACGCCCTGGACGAACTCCCCGCCGGCGACCTCGAGGCGTTCACACCCGTCGAGGACCTCGTCCCCGAGGAATGGAAGGCGCTGCTGCCGCACCCGTCCTTCAACCCGGTCCAGGCCGCCACCGTCCCCGCCGTCACCGAAGGCGACGAACACGTCATGGTCGTCGCCCCCACCGGCGCGGGCAAGACCGCGATCGGCATGGTCGCCGCCCTCACCGCCCACCACCGCGGCCGCAAAGCCGCCTGGCTCGTGCCGCAGCGCTCGCTGACCGACGAACTCGACCGCGACCTCGCCACCTGGCGCAGCGCCGGGCTGCGCGTGGTGCGCCTGACGGGCGAGGCCGCCGTCGATGCCGACCTGATCCGCGAGGCGGACCTGTGGGTCGCCACCACCGAGAAGTTCGAGGCGATCTGCCGCGCCGGATCCCTGCGCACCGCTCTCGCCGAGGTCGGCTGCCTGGTCGTGGATGAGATCCACCTGCTCGGCGACCCCACCCGCGGCCCCGTCCTCGAAGCGCTCCTCGCCCGGGTCCGCGAGGACGCCGCCCGGGTGCGGATCGTCGGCCTGTCCGCCACCGTCGCCAACGCCGACCAACTCGCCCACTGGCTCGGCGCCCGCCTCATCCGCTCGCCCTGGCGCCCGACCCGCCTGACCTGGCAACTGCCGACCATGCCCCCGGAGGCGGACGCCGCCGACTGGGCGAGCCGCAACAACGCCCGCACCCGCCGCACCGTCGACCTCACCCGCCACCACACCCAAGACGGCGGCAGCGTCCTGGTGTTCTGCGGCAGCAAACGCTCCGTGCGCACCACCGCCCTCGCCCTCGCCCACGACCGCGGCATCGACACCACCGGCGCCGACGCGGACGACAGCGACCTCGTCGAGCGGCTGTGCACCAAGGCCGGAGTGCGCCTGCACTACCGCGACTGGCCCCACAAACGCGACGCCGAACAGGCCTTCCGCACCCGCCAGGCCGACGTCCTCGTCGCCACCTCCACCGTCGCCGCCGGCGTCAACCTGCCCGCCCGCGCCGTCATCGTCCGCGACACCCAGATCGGCATGAGCCGCATCGAAGTGTCCATGGTCCAGCAGATGTTCGGCCGCGCCGGCCGCATCGGCGCGGGCGAACGCGAAGGCCACGCCTACCTGCTCACCGCCCCGAGCGAGCGCCACCACTGGCAGGCCCGCCTCGCCGCCGGATACACCGTCACCTCCCGCATTCGCGACCGCCTCCCCGACCACCTGCTCGCCGAAGCCGTCCAACTACGCATCCACACCCTCGCCGACGCCGAGAACTGGTGGGAGGGCACCTTCGCCTTCCACCAGGGCCACCACCCCTTCGACCCGCTCCACGACGCCGCCGACTTCCTCACCGAAAGCGCCTACCTCACCCGCACCCCCGACCCCGACGGCGGCGACGACCGCATCGAAGCCACCGAACTCGGCCGTCTCACCAGCCGATTCATGGTCGACGCCGACCTCGCCTCCACCCTCGCCGACGCCACCGCCCACCTCCCCGTCCCCGACGACCCCGACACCGCGGAAGACCTGCTCATCACCACCCTCGCCACCCACCTGCCCACCCTCGAACAGGCCCCCTTCACCGACCGCGCCAAAGCCGAGCTCTACAACGTCCTGCGCACCCTCAGCCAACCCGACGCGGACCAAGACGACGAGGAGGACGAGTGGCAGCCCGCCGCAGGCGACCTCGCCCGCGCCGTCCTGCTCCTCGTCGCCCACGCACCGCGCGCCTTCCGCGGCCGCCCCGCCTACATCCGCGGCATCCCCGCCGACTCCATGGCCCCCGTCCTCGACGACGCCCAGCGCTACCTCGCCTGGCTCGGCGCCCAAGGACCCCTCGCTACCGTCCACCCCTGGATCGCCACCGTCGCCGCCGACCTTGCCCAGCGCATCCGCTGGCGCGCCCTCGCCCCCACCCGCGGCGCCGGCCGCCTGCTGTGGATGTGCGAGCAGATGGCCACTCCCGCCCACACCCACGCCCTCGTCCCCGCCATGTGGAAAGCCGCCCGCGCCCGCGGCATCGACGCCCCCGACTGGCCCGGGACCACCCCGCCCACCCACTGCCGCCTCGCACCCGCCGACTACCGCACCCTCCTCACCACCCGCGCCACCGGAACCGTCCTCACCCTCCACCTCAATCACGCCACCGTCTACACACCGCGCGGCGCCACCGCCATCACCTGGAACGGCACCACCCGCACCTGCCACACCACCACCGGCGGCCCCGCCGACCTGCCCTACCCGCCGCCCTCCCCCGACGACCCGTCAGCAGGCCACACCGGCGTGGCTGTCTTCACCCGTGGCGACCGTTCAGGAGAAGGGTGGATGAAGGTGTACAGCAGCGTCGGTTGAGAGCATGCCCTCTCAGATGGAGAGCTTCTCCTGCTGGCGGGCAGTCAGCCGGCGGATCACCAGGACGGCTAGGACGCCGGCCACCACGCCGCTGGCCTGGTCGAAGGCGGAGTAGCCGTTCGGATGGGCCTGCGTCCGCATCAGGGCGGCCGTGCCGAGCGTCTTCGCCAGCCACGCCACCCACCAGGCGTTGACCACCCACTCGCCGCCGCGCGGTCCGCTGGCCCGCCAGATGTCGAGCGTGACGCGGTACGGGATCCAGAAGTTCGCCAGCGGAATGAACCAGCCGCCGACCGCGAGCCCGGGCCCGAACCGGTGCCCGACCGGGTCGAAGAGCTGCGCATTGCGGCGGCACCGGCGCAACCAGCGCAGGAAGAACACGACGCTGCCCACCAGCAGCACCATGCTGACCAGCACGTACGCCGCGAAGAACTCTGCCCGTGTCCCTCCGGCCAGCCCTACTGCGAGCTGGGCGACTGTGTACACGGCGATCACCGCCTGCGCGGCGGTCGCCGCGGAGCGCAGGGCCGCGGCCCGCTCGTCCCCGACCGCGCCGTTCCGGCGCGGCGCGTCTTTCGCTGCCTGCGTACTCACCTGGGCTCCTGAATGTCCGTCCACGTTGTCGATCTTGCGCGGGACCGGATGGAGCGTAGTCCTGCCCGGCGCCGCCACCGGGCCCGGGGCCCGTGCGTTCGGTCATGGGGTTCGATGCCCTCCCTCCGCGTCCGCCCGCGCCGTGCTGCTCTCGCGCCGCAGCCCACACCTGCCCCTGGTGGCGGTCGGCCCGCGGCCATGTCCAGCTCCTCCGTCGGCTGTTGCTGCCGTGTGGGTGTCCCACCATGCTCGGGCGGCAGCGGGGCGGAGACTCCGGCCGGACCGTCCGGCCCGCAGCTGCCCTCGCCCGAGCAGATCGTCGCCTGGATCTGGCGCGAGGACGGCGGCCTGGTCGTACACGCCAAGGTCGTCACCCGCGCCGCGGTGCTGACTGCCGTGATCGACGCCTGCCCGCACGGCGTCGCCACCGCCGAGCAGGCCGAGCGCCTGGTCGAGGACATCCTCGCCGCCCCGGGGCACGCCGTGCGCCTGCCGGACCAGGGCGCCGTCCACATGTCCCACAGCCAGCGGTACACCCACACCACGATCCTGGCCGCCGAGCAGGCGATCACGGAGACCGCCACCGCCCGCCTCGGCGAGGGCGCTGCCCAGCTCACCCCGGCCGCCGCCGACCTGGCCATGGCTACGTTCGAGGCCGGCCGCGGCTTCTCCCTCTCCGAGGAGCAGCGCGCCGTCGTCACCAGGCTGCTGACCGCCGGTCACGGCCTGGACGTCGTCGTCGGCGTCGCCGGGGCGGGCAAGACCACGCTGATGGACGCCGCCCGGACCGGCTGGGAGGCAGCGGGCCTCACCGTGCGCGGCGCGGCCACCGCGGCGGTCGCGGCCGCGAACTTGTCCTCGGAGGCCGGGATCGACTCGTCCACGGGCGCCGGGTGGCTGCGCCCGGGCGGGCCGGGCCTGGCCGGAGTCGACGTCCTGGTCGTGGACGAGGGCGCGATGGTCGACGACCGCCAGGTCGCCGAGCTGCTGCGACTTGCGGAGGCCGGAGGGACGAAGGTGGTGCTGATCGGCGATCCGCTGCAGCTGCGCGCGATCGGCGTCGGCGGCTTCGCGGCCGCGCACGCCCTGGTCGACGGTCCCGTCCTCGCGGAGAACCGGCGCCAGTGGGACGCGGCCGAGCGGGCCGCGCTGGAGGTCTGGTGCCAGGGAGGGCGCACCAGCGCGCTGGCGGCGTGGGTCGAGGCCGGGCACGTGCACGCCGCCGCCGACGCCGAGCAGGCCCCCACACCGAGATGCTGACCGCCTGGCTGGAGCTGTGCGGCCGCTGGTCCGCCGATCCGCACGAGGTCACCGAGCACCTGGTCGTGCTCGCCGCGACCAACGCGGACGCCGAACTGCTGAACGCTGTTGCCCGCGGACTCCTGCAGGAGCAGGGCTAGTTGACGCAGGGCCGCACCTACCACCAGCCCGCGGGTCGCACCCTTCACCTCACGGTCGGTGACCAGGTCCGGGTGCGCCGCAACGACTACTCAGATTGAACTCGCGATGTCGGTGGTCAGGGCAGGTGTTGAAATCGTCCCTGGTCACCAACGTCCGCCCGAGATCAGCGCACTAGCCGAAGGTGCCACACTGACCTGCGGAAGCCAGCACCCAGCAGCGAAGTTACCGCCCGGTCAGGAGATCACGTGCCGCCTGAACCTCCCGTCCAGCCCTCGGCTGGCCAGCCGTTCGATCCGGCGTTGCCGAGGGAGATTCGGCAGCAGTACCAGTTCGTGAGCAACCTGCTGCGCGAGGAGCTCACGGCCGCCGAGGACCCGGATTGGCGCCAGCAGGTGCTCGACCACCTCGAACTCGCCTCGTTCTCAGCTGGCTACCTGCTCGCTGCGGCTGACCGCGATACGGTTCAGGTGGCGACGGCGGCACACAACCTCGCCGCCCTCGCTCTCACCCCGCTGCGGCGGCCGTAGCTGTACGGTGATCACCTTGCATTCGCTCGCGTAAGTGATCGCAGCTCAGATGGGGTGCTGGCCGAGATCTCGTGTGGTCGTCGACAGCGGGGCAAGGGCAAGTCCGGTCCCGCCCAGGCAGCTGTCGATGAGGTGGGAGCGGTACTGGATCTTCCGTAAGCCGCGTCTGATCGTCCGCACGAGGTGGTCGGGGTCGGCGAAGGCGACGTTGGCCAGGAACCCTTGCCGCAGCAGTGACCAGATCCCCTCGACCGGGTTGAGATCGGGGGCGTATGCGGGCAACTGGTAGACGGTCAGCCAGTCCTGGGCGGCGATGAACTCCTTCATGCCTGCGGCCAGGTGGGTGTTGAGGTTGTCCCAGATCAGGACGATCGGGCCGTCGAGCTGGTTGTGCGCGGCGACGATCAGGTCGCGATAGTCGGTCCAGGCGAAGCTCTTGCGGCCTTTGGCCCGGCCCTGGCTGTCGTCCGGTCTGGGCCGGTAGATCAGCCTGGAGCGTTCGCCGGGCTTGTAGCAGGTCGGGGCGGCGATCGAGACCCGCTGGCGGGAGCGGCCGCGCACCCGAACGACAGGGGTGCGGCCGCGGCGTCCCCAGGTGCGAGCGCGCGCCGGTGTCATCGACACTCCGGCCTCGTCCTTGAACACCAGCCAGGCCCCGAGCGTCGCCACTAGGCTTTTACCTGCGGCCACACCTGCTTCTTCCACACCTCGACCGCATCCTCGTCGCGCCCGATCGCCCGACGAACCGGTTGCTGGCACGACCATCCGTTGCGTCGCAGGAGCTTCCAGACGCCCTGGACTGTGTACGAGACGTGGAACCTGCGGCCGATCACCGTCTTGATCCGCGCCAGTGTCCACCGCTGGTCCTCCCAGCCGTGGGCGAGCGGACCTTTCTCCAACTCCCGCTCCAACTGGGCGAACTGTCCCTCGCCCAGCTTCGGTGGCGACTGAGGCCTCTTCGACTCCAACGTTGCCGAGCCACCGTCCTGCCAGGCCCGGCGCCACCGCTCGACCGACCGCACCGTGACCCTCAAGTCACGGTGCGGTCATTCCGTTGCCGTCACCACGTTCGAACCGCTCGGCGGCATCAAGCTGCCCCCGCTCCCGGCGCTGCTGTTCCTGGGCAGTGAACCCGCCCCCTGCACGTATTGCACGGATGGGGCATACCCACCGATCGACAGCCCTCAGCACCCACGACAAGGCGAGTTCAACCTGAATAGCAACGAAGATTCCCGACAGAGTCAAGCTCAGTTGTTCAGCCGAAGCCGTTGGCCGGAGGGGGCGAGAAAGGGACTCAGAATGACGCTCAGCATGATGGGCCCGAGGATAAATACGCTGAGTGACCCCCATGGCACCTCCATCGCGATCTCATAGGGCCACAAACGTGAAGCGGCGATGACCAGCCCGGCCACTGCGCCGCAGAACGCGGAGATCAGAGCAATGGTGACTGACTGCCAGGTGATGATGCGTCGACGTACTGCTGGCGGGAAACCCATCTCGAAGAGCCTGCGCAGATCGGGCCGAAGTTCCTGGGCTGACGCGGAGAGCGCAAGCATGATAGACACCGCGGCGGCGACAGATCCGAGCGACAGCGCGAGGTACCACTTAGTGGGCACGTTGTTGCTGGGGCCACGTTCGATCCGAACGTCGGTGACCGGAATCTGGAGGGGTTCCAGTACCTTGGCCAGCCGCATCGTCGCGTCCGTGGGCGGGGTGGTGTCGCTTGTGACCATGATGCTGGTGGTGGTAACGGTGGCGCCGAGTTCCTGTGCGGTGTGACTGGACATCAGCGCACCAACACGTCCAAGAGTGGTGGCGTCGACCTGGGCTGCGGGACCGATCCGGTTGACCCGGATTGTCGGCTCCTGTTGTGTTGCATCGTTGCCTGGGGCCGGGGCAAAGACCGTGGCGACGCTGCCCTGCTGGTAAGCGGGGTGCATGACCAGCAGGCCGCCTTTAGTGATAATGCGCCATTCAGTCTCGGTCGGGGTGCGCCCAGTCACCGCCTGGAACTCCTCCGGAGTGTCGACCGCACCGATGGGTCGGTCTCCGTACTCAATGCCCGAACCCCCTACTGCCACTTGCCCACTGGGGGGGCCTGCGATGCGCCACGAGGGAGCATTGAGGCGGGTACCCGCATCGCTGCCGGAGAGGCGCGCAGCAGTGACGTCCTTGACCTGGGCCACGTGTGCGCCTGGGCCGAACTCGGCTGAGAGGGCGTCCGCGACGTCGGTGATCGCTTCGGTGTGCCGTAGAACGACTTCGATCTGTCCGAGGTGGCGGGGGCCGACATAGTTGGTGCGTTCGTCCTGAGCGCCGCTGGTGAGGATCACGATCGTGGCGGTGGTGGAGGCGACCGCGAAGATTCCGATGGACACGGCGGCAACGGGGCGCCGTGGTTCGCGAGCAAGGTTCCGCAGGGAGATACGAAGGGTGGCGGAGGCGGGTCGCGCTGCGCGCGCAAGCAGGCGCAGGCACGCGGGGACGGCGCCGAGGAGAACCAGGAAGAGCCCGACGGAGCCGGCCATCGCGAGGAAGGTGGAGTTGGAGCGCGAGGAGAGGAGCACAGATGTCGCAAGGGCTGCAGTGGAAAGGCCACCAGCGATCGCAGCCAGGCGCAGTCGCCATGAGACTGTGTCGCGGTTTGGGGTCTGGGCCTGCTGTGCGACCGGTTTGCGCTGGGCGAGCCTAGTGGGCCACCAAACAGCAATCATTGCGCACAGTGCGCTGAGGAGCAGGAGGGCAAGTCCCCGTTCCCAGGGCAGCATGAGGGGGGCGAGGTCCTTGTGGACCACGGTGCGCAGCAGCGGCCTGGCGAGCATGCTGAGGGCTGTTCCGGTGATGTATCCGACGGTGGCACCCCATGCGGCTGCGGTGATGCCGGCGAGGCGGCAGGTGGTGAGGACCCAGTTGCTGTCCAAGCCGATGGCGGCGAGCAGGGTGAACTCGTGTTGTAGGCGGCGCATGCGGATGCTGAAGGCAGCAGCGGCACCGACGCTGACGAGGAGGACCCCGGGGATCATGATGATGCCGGGTTCTCGTTCGACCATGGAGGTGCCAGCCTTGATGTCTGCCCGGGTGCGGATGAGCAATCCGGCGTCGCCGGCGGCGCCGATGAGTGTGGCGAGCTGGCTGGGGGTCGAGGTCTCGACGAGTTGGCTGGCTTGCGTGCCGTACTCGGCAGCGTGGGTGGGATCCTTCCAGAGGGCAGCCTGGCCGGGGGCGGCCAA
Source organism: Kitasatospora phosalacinea (assembly GCF_000717185.1). Lineage (GTDB taxonomy): Bacteria > Actinomycetota > Actinomycetes > Streptomycetales > Streptomycetaceae > Kitasatospora > Kitasatospora phosalacinea_A. The sequence continues at coordinate 23,656 of NZ_JNYE01000060.1, forward strand.
AATCATCTGGGCGATGTGACCCTGAGGGATCTGAACGATGCCGGTGACCCGGGCTGTAGTGGGAGACCAACGGCTGGTCACCTTGTCGCCGATAGTGAGGTGTTCACGTTCGGCAAGCCGTTCGGTGACTGCGACTTCGCCGACCTGTGTAGGTAGGGCGCCTGTCTGAAGTCGCACGATGCTTCGGCCGGGACCGTGTTCCCAGTCGGTTTCTTTGTAGCTGACCAGAGTGGTGACGTTCTCGAAGAGCATGGGGTATTCGAGGGAGTCCACGACCTCGGTCAGGACGGAGCCCGGACCGGCACGCCGGATGAGCTCTGCGGCCCGTTCAGTGGTGGGTTCGGTGCTGCCAGGAAGGATTAAGGCGGCAGCAGATCCCATTTGGCTGGTCGCCCGTTGTTCTGCGGTCGCCGTGATCCATTGCAGGGAGCCAGCAGACAGTGCGGCCAGCAGCACGGGGACGGCGAACAGGCTGAGAAGCATCGCGCGTCGCCGGCCACGACCGATCACAACGCGCCAGGCGAGAGAGAGTTGAAGGAAACGAGAGCGGTTCACGCGCGAGCCGCCTCAGTGTCGAGCGGTGCGTCACTGTCGGTTTCCACCCGGCGCCCGTCGCGCAGGGTGACGACCTGGGAGGCGAAAGGTAGGTTGGCCGGGTTGTGGGTACTGAGGACAACGGTGGTGCCCTCCTTGCTCAAGCCGCTCAGGAGCTTCATGATCTCGTGCCCCGTGGTGGAGTCGAGAGCACCAGTGGGCTCGTCCGCCAGGATGATCTCCCGGTCGCCGACCACGGCCCGAGCAATGGCCACCCGCTGCTGCTGTCCACCTGACACTTCGCTGGGAAAGCGGTCGTCGAGGTCGCTGAGTCCGACTCGCGCCAGAGCCTTCGCGGCCGCGTCCCGGGCTGTCCGGCGCGCGACGCCTGCACCCTCCAGAGGAAGCGCAACGTTTTCCAGCAGCGTCAGGTCACGAAGGAGATTGAAGTCCTGGAACACGAAGCCGATGCGGGTCAGCCGCATACGCGCCAGTTCTTTCTCCGAAGACGCAGACATGTCCGTACCGAGAACAGTCAGTTTCCCGCTGTCCGGCCGATCGAGCCCGCCGATCAGGTTCAGCAGTGTGCTCTTGCCCGAACCACTGGCGCCGACCAAGATCGCCAACTCTCCCGCTGCCACGCTCAGGGATACCTGGTCAACCGCTCGGACCGGCTCACCCCCGCCCGGATAGACCCTGCTGACACGCACCGCTTTCACTGCTGACATTCGGCTCCCTACCTGAGCGGAGCGCCCGGCGTTCCAGCCGGGCGCTCCCTGTCGTTACCTGGCCGTCAACGTTACTGCTAGCAGGCGGCGTTGTCGGTGTAGATGGCCAACGAGCTCGCCTCGTCGTAGTCGTACAGGCTCAGGCTGTGGTTGCCGGACCGGGGCTGCATGCAGCGGCTCGCCCCGGTCTGGTTGATGTCGAAGAACCACTTCGCGTCGACGTCGGAGTTGTTGTACCAGGAGTTGGTCTCGTCGTTGAAGCCCTCGTTGCCGAGGTTGTAGCGGCCGCCCGGGGTGTTCTTGAAGAAGCCGCCGCCCGAGTAGTCGTCGTCCGCGTAGAGACACACGACAGTGTTGTTGCAGCCGGCCGGCGCAGAAGCCATCGCGACCCCCGTGCCCAGGCCGATGCCGACCAGCGCCGTCAGCGCTGCCAGGGTCCCAACCACTGCATGCTTGCGCATGTGCCCTCCCCAATCGTTGCCGCAGGGCCGAGCGCCCTGCGGCAACCATCACATCAGCGTCATCTGAGCTTCGGAAGATCAGTTCCGGTCCGGCTCACGAAAGAGGTGCACCGCCTGAAGCCATGCTTACAAGTAGTAATGTCTACATTGAGTGCGATTTATCCCCGGCCCCGGGAGCAGTGGGGCGCGTACAAAAGATTGCTCTTCCGGCATATGCCATCGCCCTAAAAGGCTCTCTACCCGCAGACGAAGTATCGTGATAGAGGAATCTGTGCGCACAGAAGCAGCACGCCGCCCCCAAGGACATTGCAAGGGGTCTGTACGGCGACCGGCTCGGGTCTGTACGGTCTTCGGCTCTGTCCCGTAATCGGTGGTGACGCCGTGTGAAGTTCCCCCTTGATTTTGGACAGCGGGTTTCTACGCTGCGGGGGTGAAGTCGAGCTGCAGTCTGGCTCGGGTTTCGAGTGGGGTGAGGTACCCGAACTCGGGATGTCGGCGGAGCCTGGTGCGGTTGTATTCGACTTCGATGAAGCGGAAGACGTCGGCCCGGGCCTGGGCGCGGGTGGCCCACACGGTCGTGCCGATCTCGGCCTTGAGCAGGGCGAACCAGCTCTCCGCTGCGGCGTTATCGTAACAGGACCCGACCCGGCCCATCGACTGCCGCATGCCCAACTCCCTTATCAGCGAGCGGAATTCGGCGGACGTGTATTCGCTGCCGCGATCGGTGTGCATGATGCAGCCCGCCTCCAGCTGTCCGCGTCCGGCAGCCAGCCGCAGCGCGGCAATCGCCAGCTCGGCCCGGTGGTGGTCCGCCAGTGCCCAGCCGACCACCTCCCGGGTGGCCAGGTCGATGCAGGTCGCCAGATACAACTTCCCTTCCTCGGTGACCAGTTCGGTCATGTCGCCGACCAACCGCATCCCCGGCCTGGGAGCGGAGAAGTCTCGGCAGATCAGGTCGGCGGCGAACACAGCCCGCTTCGCCTGCCGGGTCAGCCCCCGCCGGCGGCGGCGGGTGACCCCGGCGATCCGGTGCTCGCGCATCAGCCGCTCCACCCGCTTGCGGTTCACCACGCGCCCGGCCCGGACCAGCGCGGCATGGACCCTCGGGGCGCCGTAGGCACCGCGCGAGCCAGCGTGCAGCACCCGAATCTCAGCCACCAGCTTCTCCTCGGCCCGCTGCCGCACCCGCCGTGCCGGGGCCGCGGCCACGTGCGCGTAATAGGTGGAACGGGCCAGTCCCAGCGCGCGGCACAGCAGGGCCACGCTGAAGCCGCCGGGGCTCGTCTCGGTGGCCTTCTCCGCATCGACGTAGGCGCACAGGGCGCCTACGTCAACGTGTCCTGCGCGAAGAAGGCCGCGGCTTTTTTCAGGATCTCGATGGTCTGCTGCTGTTCCCGGTTCTGCCTGCGCAGCCGCACCAACTCCTCGCGCTCTGCGCTGTTCAGCGCCTTTGCCGGGCCATCGCCCCGGTCGACCTGCGCCTGCTTGACCCAGCCCCGAAGTCCCTCGGGACTGATCCCCAGGTCCCTGGCAACCTCGGTCACCGTCTTGTCCGAGGCCAGCGCCAACGCGACCGCGTCCCGCTTGAACTCGGCCGTATACCGCTTGCTCCTGTTGCTCTGCTTGCCCACTACCTCGAACTGCCTTCTCCGGGACTATCCATCCCAGTATCAAGCTGTCCAAGCCACAGGGGGAACCTCAGTGACCAGTTCGAGCCGGGTCAGTTCACGCACCGCGGCCAGGACGTGGGTGGAGTCGGTGCGCTGCGTGGTGCGCTCGCGCACGAGTCCGGCTTCCTTCAGGCGTGCGAGGGCCAGATCGAGGAGGCGGTCGGCGCGGTCCTCCAGGACCAAGCGCTCACGGAAGTCGGCCAGCACACTGTGGTGAAAGCCGGGATCGTCCAGTTCCATGGCCATCGCGTACTTGAAGTCGATACGGCAGCGCACCGCCTCGGCCGCTTGACGGTCCGACAGACCGAGCAGGAACTGCAGCACACTGACGGTGGCCAGCTGGGCGGGCGAGATACCGGGGCGTCCGTCGCGCGGGTACCAGCCCGCGAAGTCCTCGTCGCGCCACAGCCCGTCCAGCCGGTCCCGCACCCACATCGCCGTCGTCCCACCCGGATTGCTCGCCCGCGCGATCTGCGCGGTCAGAGAAGGGACTTGCTCACCGAAGCGGGGACGGAGCGACAACTGACACCTCGACAACTACACGGTCTTCGATCAGCCCGAGCATGCCCACTGACCAGGCCGGCACACCGGGAAAGCTCCAAGATCCCCGACAGAGTCAAGCTAGGGCCAGCACCAGAACCGGAAGGCCGCCACCGCGCAGAGTGACGGCCTTTGAGGGTAGCAGCTCCCTGTCAGCCGTCGGCTGCAGAGCCCTGGACCTGTTCGGGATCCTGGCCGCCCTCCTCCGCAGTACCAGCACCAGCTTCGGAGCCGAGGAGGTTGGCGGCGGCCTGTTCCATGGCGCTGCGGCCCAGGCCCATGGCGGCGTACTGAGCCGCGATGCCCATAGGCAGGCTCAGGCCCAGGGCGGCGGCCTGTTCCATGGCGCTGCGGCTCAGGCCCATGGCGGCGGCCTGTTCCATGGCGCTGCGGCTCAGGCCCATGGCGGCGTACTGCTCCATGGCGCTGCGGCTCAGGCCCATGGCGGCGTACTGCTCCATGGCGCTGCGGCCCAGGCCCATGGCGGCGTACTGCTCCATGACGCTGCGGCCCAGGCTTAGGTTGGCGAACTGCGCTGTGACGTTCTTGGTCAGGCCCAAGTCGGCGAACTGCGCTGACAACCTGGCAGTTGGGCTGAAGCTGGTGTACGGGGTCGTGATGCCGGCACCGCTTCCTACGACGTCCAGGCCGGAAGCAGCGACGGTCTTTTCGGGCATCGGGCGCTTCGATGCCTCGGTCAGATCGGTCTTGAACTTCTGGACGGCGGCAGCACAGCGCTCGTCCGTCAGGTCGGGCACCGACGGCTCCGCCGAGTTGAGGATGGTCGGAGGCTGGGCTTCGCCGCGAGTGGAGAAGAGCAACCTGGTCTCCCACACAGCCGAGACATTGTCGATGAGGCTGTCGGGTTCGCCGGGTGCCGCAACGCCGAACAACAACCACTGCGCCTTCGCCGTGTACCAGATATCGCCCTCGATTTCGTGTCCGGTGACGTCCGTGAGGTCGAGCAGCTCGGCCTTCGGCGGGAGAATCCAGGAGCTCCATCGTGCCGTGTTGCCAGCACTGCTCAGCCCGGTAAATCCGAGGGGTGCACTGAGGAGCTCCTCCGCGCTCTGGGCCACCCGGGAGCGGACGGGCGGCGATTCCAGCAGCGCGCGGGCGGCCACGACCGCGTCGTCTCCGGCCACCGGCGTGGTGAACGTGGAGACCACCTCCGTGAAGCCCTTGAGCCGGCTGAGCCGATCCTCCAGACCCCGCACGTCCTCGTTCATCGGGTAGGGGTAGGAGGTCCCGTCCCCGAAGTCCGTGTGGTTGTTCGTGACCAGGCAGACGCGGGCCTGCGGGTTCGTCCGCAGGAACTCGAGGACCGAGAACCAGATGGCGACGTCCCGGGCTCCCTCGGAGTGGTCATCCGCACGCTTCGCCGGCGGCAGCGCCATGGCCTCCCGGGCCAGCGCCTTGCGGGCAACGTCCCCGCTGGTCTCGATCACCTCGAAGATTTTCCCGTAGGCATCCCGCCAGTGATCGAGCAGGCGCTCCAGGTCGAGCGGCTCCAGACTGCTCTGCACCGCCCACGGGACTGCCGCGTCCAGCTTTTCGAGTGCCTTTACGGCCGCCTGGTACTGGGCCGGGTAGTGCTTGGCCTTGTGTGCGGAGAGCTCCTCCAACACCATCCACGGCACGGCCACCCGGTGATGGCCGGACCCCTTCAGCTTGCGGATGATGTCTGCGGTGATGCCGTCAGGGTTCAGCATGTTCACCGCGTTCGTATCGAAGATGATCCACTGTTCGTCGGTCACCTCCACCTCCTCCTGCTCATCGGCGACAGATCAGCTTCCCACCGAGAGCCGACAGCTCAGTGCGAATCGCAAGGAGATCGAGGCGCAGGCGGTAACTGCGGCCTACCTGGCGACCACGCTGGTGCAGTGGTTCGCCTCCGGCGCGATCCGCCGGGCGTAGGCTTCGGGCCGGCCGCCCGGCCGACCCGGGCACCGCGCCGATCTTCCCGCGCTGCGCCTGCCCGGGAGGCCACTCCTGGCGCGAGCCCGACACCACCGCCAGGGCCCGCAGCCGCCGCCCTCGTCGCCACCGTCGACCCATGGCGCTGGAAGGGCCAGCCGGTCTGCTTCGTCGACCTCGCCCCCGTAGCCACCCGAACCGTAGCCCTGAACCGGCTTCGACTTCTTTGCTTCCTCGGGCGCCGGCAAGCTGGCCCGGACCGCTTCTCGGTACATGCTTGTGTGACTTACTAAAAAGGCATGGACAGTGTCGGAGGGGAGGCGTAGGGTCGCCCTAGCGTTTCAAGTTAGATGAATAGGCGTGGAGGTTGTGGGTGTGTTCGTGACGACCGGTCAGGCCGGGACGGTGTTGGGGTGTTCGATCCCGACGGTGAAGAAGCTGATGGCCACCGGTGTGGTCCCCGGTGTGCGCGAGAGCGGTCGGCAGGTGTTCCCGCTGGCCGTACTCCAGGCGCTCCAGGCCCGCCCGGCCGCGGACCTGAGCGTGCTCGGCACGTCCGAGGTGGCGGTGCTGCGTTCGGATGCCCCGGTGAAGGTGGACGAGCCGGACCGCGACTGGATCGGCTTCGGCACCGCGCTGGACGAGGCGCAGCTGCTGGCGGCGCTGTCCGGCTGGTGGCGGTGCGACCCGGCCCGGGTCGCGGCCGGCGCCGTGCTGCCGGTGACGGTCGCCGGGTTCGTCGTCGCGGTGCTGACTGGCCTGACCGAGTGGGAGTCCGACGGCACCGTCGGCACCGCGGCCCGGTTCCGCTTCCCGAAGGCCAGGTTGGCCGGCTACCTGACCGACCTCACCGCCCCCGCCAACGCCGCCGACCCGGCCGATGCCGAGGACGCCAGCCTGGCGGGCCTGCTGCTCGGCACCCGCCTGGCCTCCGTGTCCGGCGGCCCGATCGCCTACGTCACCACCCACCCGACCACCAACACGACTGCCGACGAGGGGGAGTAAGCCTGATGGACCGCCAGACGTACACCGCCGAGCTCGCCGGTCTGCGCGAGCTGCGCACCGCGATCACGGCAGCCGAGAAGATGGTCGCGGCCGCGCGGAAGGAGCTGGACAAGCTCAACGGGCAGCGAGCGCGCCGGGTTGCTGGGCTGGCGGGGTACGAGGGCGCCCAGGCGTCGGCCGTCGCGAAGGCCTCCGGGCTGTCGGTCGGCGACGTGGTGCGGATCGCGCCACTGCTGGATCCGACCCCGGCCGCCGTCCGCGCCGCCAAGTCTGACGACCGTGCCGCCGCACCCGTCCAGGCGCCGGTGTCGCAGGGCGAGAGCGCCGTCGGGCCCGTGGGCGCGGTTGCTCCGGCACTGACCCGCCCCGCTGCTGTCGTCGAGCTCCCGGCCTCGGCTGCTCCGGTGACCCCTGCCGCGCTGATCGAGTCCGATGCTGACGTCGGGGACCCGGCCTGGGCCGGACAGCCCGTCGCCGAGCCCGCCGGTACCGTCGGCAGGGAGACAGAACCCGGCGTACAGGCCGCCTCGGCCTCCGCGACCACGCTGGCCCCCGCGGCCGCTGCGTCGGTTCCCGCTCACGCTGCTCCCGCTGCGCCGGTCGCTTCGGTCGCAGCCGGGGCGCGGCCGGTGGGGGAGTCCGGTCTGCGTGAGCTGCCCACCCTCCCGGAGGGCCCGGCCGGTACCCGGTTCGAGGCCGTCACCACAGGCCTGGTGTCCAAGCGCCCCAACTTCATGCAGCAGGCCCGCGCCACGGTGTTCCTGGACGCGGCGACCGGCGACCTGGCGGTGCGTGACCGCGTGGTGCGCGTCGACCTCGGCGCCCGTACCCCGGGGGAGATCCTGGACGCCGTCCTCGCGGCCGCGCCCGGCACCGAGCGGATCTACATCACCGCGGGTGCTCCGTGGCACGACGGTGCCGAGCGCTACTCCACGCTCAAGGACGCCGTCACCGCCTGGCTGAACACCCCTTCCGAGCGGTGGACCACCGCCGTAGGTTCGGGCCGGGACAAGCTCGCCGGGCACTTCGTCCACCAGCGCCAGCCCGTCGGCCGCTACGCCCCCGCCGCTTCCCCGGAGGGACCGATGACGGAGATCCGGTCGATGGGGGAGTGGTTCGATCCGGACGGCGCCGATGTCGTGACGTGCCGTCAGGCGTTCGCGCTGTTGTGGCAGGCGCTGCGCCGTCATTGGGACGACGCGGTGCTGATGGGCTCGCCGTCGCAGACTGGCCGGGACCTGTGGTCGCGCACCATCCCGACCACCGGGAAATGGGCGGGCGGCTACCCGGTTCTCTCGGAGGAGCTGCGGGGCCTGTTGCACGCGACCGGCGGTCAGGGCCGTACCGAGCTGATCCTGCCGCCGCGGGTGCCGGAGCAGCTGCCCGCGCTGGTGGAGTACGACAGGACCTTCGCCTACGCCAAGCACCTGTGGAAGTCGCCGGTCGGCGCGCCGCGCCGGATCACCGCGGCCGCGTTCGCCGCGATGACCGAGGCGGAGCAGGTCAAGGCGTTGATGTCCTGTTCGCACTGGAACGTGCGGGTGAGCGTCCCGGCCGGGTGGAACCACGTCGGCCTGCTGCCCGCGCCGGTGACCGGTGACCGCGCCTGGATCTACCCCTCCCAGCCCGGTACCACGTTCACCACGTGGGCGGGCGGCGCGGAGATCCACCTCGCCCTGTCGAACCACATCGCTCCCTGGCGGATCGAGGTCCTGGGCGGCCTGCTGTTCGAGGACGGCAAGCCCCTGGATGAGTGGGGCAAGCGGCTCAAGGCGGCCTGGGCGGACCTGACCAACCTCTCGAAGCTGCACGGCGACGAGCGCCAGCGGCAGGCGGCCTACCTCGCCTCCCGCGCGGTGCGCTCGGTGCTGCTGTTCGGCCTGGGCGGGTTCGCGCAGCGCCCGCGCCTGGTCTCCGGCACCACCCCGCTCGGCGAGGCGCTCCCGGCCGGGGTGGAGATCCTCGGCCAGGACGACGCGGTGGTGACCTGGCAGCGGCAGGCCGGCTTCTCCCGCGACCCGTACGCCCACCCGGAGTGGGCGGCGTACGTGTGGTCGGGGGCCCGGGCGGCGCTGCTGGACATGAAGTACCGCCAGGGCAAAGAGGTCATCGGCCACGCCGGCGCGCTCCACGCCCGGCCGGGCACGGTCGTGTACTTCGGCACCGACGGCATCGCCCTGACCGAGCGCCAGCCCTGGCCCTACCGGGGCGAGCCGGGCGACTACCTCCTCAAGGGCCACCTCACCGGCCCCGTCGAGCACCCGGTGAGCCAGGAGCAGTACCTCAAGCTGCGCGGCCTGGGCCGCGCCCACCTCGCGCAGATGGGAGCTGACCGGTGAGCCCGGCCGACCCGAACCAGCCGAACGAGGCCGCCCGCCTGACCCAGGAGCTCATCGACCAGGGCTACACCAAGCGCCAGGTCGCCAAGATGCTCGGCCGCGACGCCAGCCTGGTCAGCCAGTTCTTCACCAAGGGCAAAGGCAAGGCGTTCGTCGGCGCGCTGCGCCAGGTCGTCCGCGCGGTGCGCGGCGGCGAGCGCGACACCGAGGCGCTGTCCGCCGTCGCCGAGGCGAACACCACCCGCCGCCGCACCAAGACCGGGCAGAAGGCGCGGGTGCGGGGCAAGGACGTCGTCGGCAAGCCCGGCGAGTCGATGGCCGGCCGCGCGGGCAAGCAGGCCATCAAGTCCGGCGCGAGCCACCTCGCCCCGGTCGTCCACGCCACCGGCCAGGCCGGCGGCCGCCTGGCCTTCACCGTGCGGATGAAAGCCGACCAGTACGTCTACAGCGCGGGCTCGGAGAAGGACTCCGGCGGGGTGCGGCGCGGCTTCATCCCGCGCGCGGACGGCACCGAGGAGCGCACCTACGGCAGCTCCTCCACCGGCGGGTTCGACGCCGCCGAGTGGTCCCAGCGCGTCGCCGAGCACCACGGCGACGTCACCGAGGCGATGAAGGCATGGCTGGTGGAGACCGGCCGAGCGGTCGAGGACGCCGACATCGCCTACCTCGAAGTCCGCGGCTGGATCCCCGAGTAGCAACTCCCGGTCGGCCTCTCCCCGACCAAGACCTGGCCCCGGGGGGAGGCCACCCGCCCCGACCCTGCCACACCACCCCGCACCGCACCCGCCCCGGCAGAACAGGAGACGCACCGCCGTGGAGACCACGACCACCACCGCCACCGAGGCCGCCGTACCGGCCGGGCTGCGCGCCCCCGCCGTACCGCCGCTCCCGGCACAGCCGTCCGGCACTACCGCGGTGGTGAATCCGCTGCCGCTGCACTGGTTTCAGAAGGAGGCGGTGGCGGCCGCGGTGCGCGAGATCAAGGACGGCGGCCGGGTCACGATCGTGGCCGCGACCGGCTCCGGCAAGACCCTCATCGCCGCGGGCTGCGCCCGCCGCGTCGCCGCGCGCGGCCGGGTGTTGGTGCTGGTGCCGACGATCGAGCTGCTGGAGCAGACCGCCGAGGCGTGGTCGCTGCGGGGCGGTCGCCGCGGGCTGGCGGTGGCGGCGTGTTCGCGGGAGGAGGCGCTGGAGAGCGCGGAGGCGGGCGGCCGCATCGACGCGGCCGTGACCACCCAGGCCGCGCGGATCGCCGACCTGGTCGCCTCCGCGAAGGCGGGCGAGCCGGTCACCGTGTACGCCACCTACGCCTCCATGGAGCGGATCACGGCCGCGCACCAGCAGTTCGGCCTGCCGGCCTGGGACCTGGTGGTCATCGACGAGGCTCACCGCACCGCCGGCGCCGAGGGCAAGGCGTGGGGCGCCGTCCACGACGACGCGAAGATCCCGGCCAAGCGCCGCGGCTACTTCACCGCCACCCCCAGGGTCGCCGACGACTCCAAGGCCAAGACCGGCCTGGACGACCTCACCGGCGAAGCCCTGCCCGCGCTGGTCTCCATGACGGACACCACCGTCTACGGCAAGATCGCGTACGAGTGGACCCTCGGCCAGGGCATCGAACACGGCTACCTCGCCGACTACCGCGTCCTCGTGCCCGTGGTCACGGACGAGGACCTGCGCGAGCTGCTCAACCTCCCCGCCGTCGCCGACCTGCGATCCCAGCGCTCCAACGAGGAACTGCTGCGCCTGGCCCTGCAGATCGCGGTGCTGCGCGCGGTCGCCGACCTGGACTTGCGCCGGGTCATCACCTTCCACTCGCGGGTGACGGCGGCGCGGGAGTTCGCCGGCACCCTGCTGGAGACCGCGCAGCTGCTGGAGGACAAGGACCGGCCGGAGCGGATCTGGGCGAAGGCGGTGGCCGGCACCGACCGCCTGCGCGACCGCCGGGCCGCGTTCGCCGAGTTCAAGGCCCACACCGGCGAGGACGGCGAGGAGTGCGGCATCCTCTGCAACGCCCGCCTCCTGTCGGAGGGCATCGACGTCCGGGCGGTGGACGCGGTGTGCTTCGCCGACCCCAAGAGCTCGGTCATCGACATCGTCCAGGCCGTCGGCCGCGCGCTGCGCCAGTCCTACCGCCAGGGCAAGGTCTCCTGGGTCATCATCCCGGTCTACCTGCCGACCCCGGAGGTCGGCGACGACACGGCGGCCGCGGATCCGTCCGAGGTCCACGACGCCGGCGAGGCCGTCAAGGCGGAGGCCGACGCCGAGATCGAAGCCTCCTCCTTCCGCACGATCTGGCGCGTCCTGCGGGCGCTGGCGGCGCACGACGCCCGCGTGGTCGGCCGGATCACCGAGCTGCGCGGCAGCCGCTCGCAGGCCACCGCACACACCACCACGACGCAGGCGTCCGAGGAGGCGGAGGCCGGCACCGGCGAAGGCCCGGAGCCGCCGGCCCCGGCCGAGTCGCCGGTGGAGTGGCTGCGGATCAACGCCCGTCACCACGCGGGCGCGATCCTCCAGGCGGTGAAGCTGCGGGCGTTCAACCCGCGCGCCGTCGAGTGGCAGCGCATGCACGCCGTCGCCACCGCGTTCCACATCGAGCACGGCCACCTCGACCCCACCGACAAGACCCGCCACGGCGAGCTGACCTCCTGGCTCACCCGCCAGCGCCACCTGCACGGCCAAGGCCTCCTCGACCCGGCCCGGGTCAGCGAGCTGGACGCGCTCGGCATGATCTGGTCGAAGAACGCCAACGCCTGGGAACGCGGCTACGCGTACGCCGCCGCCTTCCACCGCCGGCACGGCCATCTCGCGATCCCGGCGACCGCGAAGCTGGACGACTACGCGGTGGGCGCGTGGATGCGCCGCCAGCGCAAGGCCGACAACCTCACCACCGACCAGGTGGCCAAGCTGACCGCGCTGGACGAGCTGTGGCGCCTGGAGCCGGACTGGAACCGCTCGTATCGCCGCCTGCTCGCCTACCTCGCCGCCGGCGGAACCCTCACCGGCCCCGCCAACCGCACCGGCCTCGGCGACGACCCGGCCTTCCGGCCCGGCACCTGGCTGCGCAAGCAGGACAAGGCCCGCGCCGAAGGCAAGCTGACCGACCAGCAGACCGCGCTCCTGGACGCGCTCCACCGCCACGCCGAAACCGTCATCGGCTGATCCGCCCCCCGCACGCCCCGCCGTCCCGGCCAGCCAGGCCGGGACGGCCCGCCTTTTCCAAGGAGACGAGTGACCACGCACACCACCCAGCCGCCGAAGATCTCCTGGTACGCCCAGTGGGAATGCGGCGCCTGCGGCGACGGCGGCGACGCGCTGTTCGAGGACGGCACCCCGGTCGACGCCGACCACGACTGCGACAGCGACGACGGACCCGAGATCGGCTGGGACGGCCGCGCCGAATGCACCTGCGGCTGGACCCTGGAGACCCAGTTCGCCGACGGCGACTACGTCGAGGCCGGCCACCACTGCGCCACCGACCAGTAGACGACCCGCCCCGGGGCGGCCCGCGGCAGGGCCGCCCCGACACCGACCTACGACGAGAAGGAGAGGGACCCGGATGCGCGGCCCCGGCTACTACCTGGTGACCGACATGCTGGTGGCCGCCGGCCACACCCGCGAGCAGGCGTCCGCCGCCGTCGCCCGGATCGAGTGGGACGTCTTGGACGCGGTGCAGGGCACCGTCTCCAGCACCGGAAGGCGCTTCCCCGCCGACCGCGACGGGGACGGCTACACCGACGGCTGGCACGACAGCAGCATCGCGGTCAACGCCCGCCTGGCCGAGTTCGCCGAGCGCTCCCGCGTCGAGGCCGAGCGCGGCGGCATCTCCGTCCCGTCCGCGCCGAACCCGCCGATCCCTTTCTCGCCGCCCCCGCCCAGCCCCGAACTGCGCGACGTGCGAACGGTGGTAGAGGACCTGTTCCACGGCCTGGTCGGCGAGCGGCCCTACGACGTGGCCGGGGATGAACTCACCGACCACGTCCTGTACGCGGTGCGGTGGCTGGTCACCGAGCCCGGCTACACCGACCACCTCACCGCGTTCACCCGCGACCGGGAGCGCGAACTGCGCCAGATGTTCGCCGACTTCGGCCCCGGCTCCCCGCACGACACCGACCCGGATGTCTGGCCGGTCCCCCGATACGTCCTGGCCCGCCAGCCCGAGAGCCTGCTCCTCGCGCACCTGCTCACGCACAAGCACCTCTCCCTGGCCGGGGCGTGGGAGGACGTCCTGCCCGACGTCCTCCTGGACGACATGGCCGAGGCGTGGCCGTACCGCAGCTGACCACCCACTACCCCGCACCCAGGCCCCCAACCTGCCGGAGAGCACCCGCGATGACCGACACCACCCCGATCACCTCGGCAACCACATGGCACACCCCCGCACCGACAGCGGCCCGGCCGGGCGCCCAGCGTTCCCCGGCCTCCACCAGCACCCCCAGTTCCCCGCGGGCGCTGGTGCTGGACCCCGCTACCATCGCCGATCCGATGGAGCGTGAGCAGGCGCTGGCGCAGCTGCTCCGCTACCAGTCCCAGGTCCTCACCGGCCGCCTCGGCCTGGCGGAGGGTGACCGGGTGGAGCTGCTGGAGCCGGTGCGCGCGACGTGGATCGACGAGGACCTGGCCGCCGAGGAGTACTGGGAAGAGGACGCCCGCGCCCGCGTGGACATCCCGGCCGGCACGCTCGGCGTCATCACCCACGTCCGCCACTACCCGAGCCCGTTCCCGTACGTCGTCGCGCTCGACCGCGGCCCCAAGTGCGCAGTACGCAACCTCCAGATCACCCGCTGCGCCGACCAGTCGCTCACCCCCGCCGCGCCGCCCGACCCCGCCCCGGAGCCGTGGATGCGCTGACCGCCCACCGGCCGCCACCACCCGGTGGCGGCCGCCGTTGAACCGCACAGCCGAGAAAAAGGGGAGGCAGCAACATGCCGGAATCCGTGAAGCCCATCCCGTCCTACACCCGGTGGGCCGAGGTACCCGACCACCTGCGAACCACCACCCAGCTCGCCGCGCTGGACCTGCCGCGCCAGGCAGCCGGCCCGGTCCGCGCCACCATCAAGACCCGCAACCCCGGCACCGGACGCAAGGACGAATTCCACCTGTACGACGTGCGCGAGTCCGCCCCGACCGCGGCCACCGCCGCGCAGCTCCTCGCCGCCGGCACGCGCCGCACCACCAACACCCGCACCTGCGAGGACTGCGGCGCCCACCCCGAGACCCCGTGCACCCCGGCGGCCGACGGCCGGGCCCTGTGCGGCACCTGCGCCCACATCACCCGCCTGCGCACCCGCCAGGCCGAGATCCGCGCCGCGGCCCAGGACGTCGCCGAGACCGCCGCCCGCCTCCTGGCCGACGAGCACCTGGCCGTCCTCCAGATCGACTACACCCCCGGCGAACCCACCGCCGCCAAAACGCCCCGGCCACCGGCCGCCGCCCGCCTCACCGTCCTCGACCGCACCCGCCACGTCCTCTACGACCGCACCGTGCGCCTGACCGGCCCCCGCACCCCCGGCGCCCCCGACCACGCCGTCGACCCCGCCCCCGCCCTGGCCGACCTCACCAACCTCCTCGCCGAGCGCACCGTCCTCCTGTGGTCCCCCTTCGACCCCGACCCCCTCTACGACGCCCTGCGCCGCCTCAAGCTCAACACCGCCCTGCTGCCCGAAGGCCGCGTCAACAGCCTGTACTCGGCCGCCACCCAATGGCGCGCCGACCTCGACCCGCGCACCGGCGACCTGCGCCGACCCACCCCGCCCGGCACCGCCGACCGCCTCCTTCTCCTGCTCCGGAAGATGTCCGCCGACGCCCTGCGCCTCGATGAGGACGAGTTGGACGAGTACGACGTCCCCGACCGAACGCGGTGGAACTACCAGCTCACGGCCAGGCGCGTGGACCCGGCGCACCCCGGGGTCTCCGTGATCGTCACGCACGCCGTCGCCGCCTCGGTGGAGGACGCGGTGCGCCTGACCAGGAAGAAGCACGACGGTCACCTCTACGGCGACGGCCTGTACCGGATCGTGCGCGTCGAGGAGGAACGGCCGTGACCACCGACATCACCGGCACCGACCCCGCTGGCCCTGGACGGCTGGAGCTGGCCCCGTACAGCAGCCGGCCCGCGCCCGCCGACCGGGACCTGGGCCGCCCGGTCCTGGACTCCCCGCTGGTGCGCGGCGCGATGTGGCTGCGCTGGAGTGGCCACGACGGCATCCGCACCCTCCACCAGGGTGCCGACCTGGCCCGCGGCTGGGTGGAGAAGGACGTCGACGGCCACGAGGGCTGGGCGGCCCTGGTGGAAGGCCGGATCGTCCTCGGCGCCCGCCCCGGCCTCGCCGTACCGGAGCCCGTCGTGCACGCCGAGTCCTGGGAGGCCGGCGCGACGCTGCACGCCACCCTCGCCCAGAACCCCGCCCGCACCCCCCTCACCCAGGACGAGGACGACGACCAGAAGGACGGGCTGCTCGGCGGCGTCCGCAGCCGGGTCCGCCGCCAGGCGGCCGGGATGACCCCGGAGAACATCCAGCAGGCCCTGCACCGGGCCCGGGACGACGAGCGCGCCGCCGACCGACACGCCGACGCCGGGGACGAGACCGCCTTCGCCACCGCGGCCGACATCTGCGCCGAGTGGCAGCGCGTCCTCGACCACACCGCCGACACCCGGGCCGAGCGCTACGACCCCGACCACGACACCGCCCTCCAGCACGCACTGCGCACCGAGCGCCACCGCCAGGACATCGCCGAATGCGCCCGCGAGGCCGCCCACCAGGCCCGCCAGATCACCGACACCGCCCACCGCCGACTCGGCGGCACCGCAGCCCAACCCCTCTACACCGCCCTCGACCGCGCCGGCCTCTACAACCTGACCGACGACGACCACCAAGCCGTCCGCGACCTCACACGGCACCTCGACCCCGCCACACTGCGCCAGGTCATGAGCTGGCTGGAGCGCACCCGCACCGCGACCCTCGCGCTACGCGGCACCGAGCAGCCCCCGCTGACCCGGCCTGTCGTACGGCGCAGCCGGTTCTGAGCACCGGGACCCGCGGGCCGCCGACCGATCGAGCGCACCGCAGTGAGACCGTCGCCGAGCAAAGCATTCTGATGCTGAACAGCGAGGTGGCGGCCCACCACACGGTGAGCCGCCACCTCGCTGTTCAGCAGCGTGTCACTGGACCGGCTGTGCCGCCGGAGGCTTGACCAGGACAGCGGCGCGCGGGTCGGCGTCGGGCGCATGGAACAGCGTGGGCAGATCGTGGTCATCAAGGCCGGCCATCTCGACCGCAACCTGCCCGGAGGCGCTGGCACTCGTGATGGACTGCCCGTTGGCGATGGCCGCGTAGAGCTGCGCCGCGTAGCTGATCGCGTCGAGATCGCCGATGCTGTCGGACATCCCGATCGCGAACGGAACCACCCCCTGGTCCACCAGCCGCTGCGCCTGGGGTGCCGAGTCGCAGGAGTTCAGGACGACCAGCAGCGGCGGGTTGTCGGTGGCCGCCAGTGCCCGGCCGAACGCCCCGGCCGAGACCACAAGCCCGTCGTTGGGCGCGTCGACGTCCTGCTCGAAGACCAGCAGATGCTCCGCGCTGTGCCCGGTGAAGTGGACCACATGGGGCCGGAACCCGGTGAGCCCGTCCAGCAGATCGGCAGTCGTCGCCGACCCGCGCACGTCGAACTCGACCAGGTCGCGATGCAGCGAGCTGCGCACCGCGTTCCGGATCCGGCTTTGCTCGCGCCCGACCCGTAGGGGATCACTCTCGATCGACGCCCCCAGCATCAGGATCCGCAGCGGCTCCGCCTTCGGCACCCGGAACTCCCGCATGATCTCCTCCACCTGTGCCTCCGCTGCATCCAACCGGGCATCCACCCTGGCCTGCCGTACGACCGTCGCCCGCTGCGCCACCCGTTCCACCTGCGCGCGACGCCTGTCCGCGGCTGCCCGCTCGCCCGCCTCGGCCTTCGCGAGTTTGACCAGAAGGCCTGCCGCTTCCTTGGCGAACCCGGCTGCCTTCTTCTCCACCTCCGCGGCGCTCTTGCCCGCCGCGTTGGCCTTCTCCTCGGACCTGGCCGCCTGGCTCAGCTTGGTCTTCGAGGTGCCGGGCGAACTGGTCCGGCTTGCTGCCTGGCGTTCCTTGGCGGCGTCGGCTCGGTGGCCGGCTTCCTTCTTGCGCAAGTCCGCGGCCTTGGCCACGGCATCCGCCTGCTGCCGCTGTTTGCGCTCCAGCTGGCTGCGGTACTGGCTCGAACTCACTGGATCTCCAATCGGCCGACGCGGTTGAACACATGCAGCGCCAACCGTTTGACGCTACCGGCCGGGTCGGACAGATCCGTACTCCGAGGACACGCATCCGCTCGACCGTGTCATCCAGTGCCTGGAGCGGGAGGCCGAGGAGCAGTTGGAGGCGGCCCGGGCGGTGAACGCCGTGCTGCGTCCGTGTTGGACGTGCCGGGGCGCCGTGGTTCCTCGGGAGGTCCCCTGCCGGCCCCGCAGGCTTGCCCAAGAGCGGGCCGGTGTGGGGAGCGGGCCCGTACGAGAACCGAGCCACCGGAGTTCACCCGGCCCCGCTCCCGGGGGAAGGCTCAGCCCCACCGCACCCCCGTCCAAGCCCTCGAACGCGGCGGCCAACTGCTCGGCTGGACCGAGCCCTACCAGGGCACCAACGACTGGGTCACCCTCCTCGGCGGCCGCCAGGTCGTCGACGCCACCGACGGCGAACCACTGCTGTCCGCCAACCCCGCCGACGCCCTCACCCTGCTGCGCCTGGCCTTCGACCAGGGCCTCGCCGCCCCCACCGCACCCCGCTCGCTCCCTCCCGCGCGGGGGTGATCCGCGGGCGGCCCGGACGGCACATCGTGGAGCGGATCTGTGCCGTTCGGCCCGTCCGGCCCGGGCACGACCCCTACGCCCCGCAGTCCAGCTCTTGGCCGATGGCCAGGGCGTGGTCGATGAGCCGGCAGATCCGGGGAGGTCGGCGGCGAGGTCGCCCAGGACGATGCCGGGCGCGGAGGCGGTGGCGGCGCCGATCGCGGCTGGCGCGACCCGCTCGGCCGGGGCCAGGGCCATCGGTCCGGTGCCGGGGCGCTCCGGGGTGAAGTGGGCCGGGTCGAGCGCGTAGAGGAGTTCGCCCTTCAGCGGGCCGTCGCGGTCGAGCACGATCTCCCGGGACAGGCTCCGTGGCGGCCTGCGGCCCTTGCCGCGCTGTCGGGTGTCGGTGATGGAGGTGCAGGGGATGTTGGCTCATACGCTGGCTCCGGCTTCGCCGGCACATCGCGCTCTTCCCGGGCGCGGGCGGCTCCTTGCCGCTTCTCCTGTCGGTGGCCCGGTGTCCTGGCCGATGGAGATCGTCCTTCGCAGGCGGGCCAGCCTCCCGGGGTGCGTCTGGTCAGTGCTGGGGGAGGAGGCTATGGAGGCTCTGGTCGAGCTGGTCGAGCTGGTCGGGGGTGAGGGAGGTGGCGCCCTTGAGATCGGTTCCGGTCGGTGGGTCGATGGCGACGAAGCGGACGTGCGGTGCGTTTTCGGCGATGGCGGGCAGAGCGGTGTTGAAGGGTGCCCCGACGGTGACGACCATGGTGCAGCGCTGGGCGATCAGGCCGGACAGGTAGGGCGCGGCGTCGGTGGAGTCCTTGGCGGGGATCACGAGCTGTTGGACGTTGACCTGGTTGTCCTGGCCCGCCTGCTGGAGCGCGGTCCACGTGTGCTGGACGAGTGGGGCGGAGGTGGTCGAGTCGTCGGCGGCCAGACAGGCCGAGGGTCGGAGCGAGTAGTCGTTCGCCGTGGTCTTCGCCGGAGCACCCCCGTCATCGTGCGGCCACGGCCAGAGTGCCGCGGCGATAACCAGCAGTGCGGCTGCTGCCGCGGCCAGGGTGAGGGTGCGGGAGGGCCGCGGACGGAAGGAGAGTTTCACGGGTCAAGGGTTCCTGTGGTCGTGGCGTTGCAGGGGGTGGAGTGTGGGGCGGCGGGCTTGGGTCGGGGTAGGAGGCGTCCGGGGCGGTGGCGCAGGAGTGAGGTTCCTCCGGAAGGGCTCAGCCGTTTACGGGTTTCTCTGGCCAGGTGCGGGTATTGCGGCGTCCTGGTGCGGGTTTCAGGCGCGCGGCCGATTATCCGGTATTCCTCTGGGATGGGGGAAGTGGCTTGCTGTCGGCCGTCGAGCGGTATCGGGGTGCCCGGGTGATGCGGATGCCTCGGCCGAGGAGGTCGGTGCCGTCGGAGATGCGGACGGTGGAGTGCGCTTTTGTCGGTTATTTCCATGCTGGACCCGCCTTCGGCTCCTCGCCTCCTGGTGGCGGGCTTCAAGCAGCGGCAGGGCCGCTTCGGCTGGGGGCGAACGCCGGAAATTCGAAGATTCGATGCCTGTTTTGGCGCTTTGGTGCGGATGGGTCTCTTAATTTGTAGTTCGAGGGCATTTGAAGCACTAATAGCGAATAGGCGCGGTTTTATGCCAAGCAAAGAATTGGCAAAAAAGAGAGTGAATTTTTCCGGGTGTCTCCGGTGATACGTGGACAAATCGGTGGATCGGCGTTGGTGTGCCCCAGGGGTTCGTCCGCTATCAAGTAGGTCGCTGTCGCCGTCCGGGCGATGGACGAGTGGCTTGTCTGGTGGGGGATTTCCGTGCGTCTTCCGTGGCTTCGTGCTGTTCTGCTGCGGTCTGTCTTTGCCGGTCCGCCCCGGCACCGGGCTCTTGGCGACCGACGGGCGGTGAGGGCGGCCGTACGGAGGATCTCGCTGCTGCTCGGCCTGGTCATGGTGCTGACGCTGGGCACCGAGAGCGCGCTCGCGTTCGCCGCCGACCACGCCCCGACCCGGCAGAACCGTCAGGACCTGCGCACACCCGAGCAGTTGGGCGGATCGGCGGACAAGGAGGGCTCGTCCAAGACCTCCCGGAACACCGCAGTGGGCGACCCGGGCAAGCACACCCCGGGGATGGGCGAGCTGGCCCCGGACGACGACGGCCGCGAGGCGGTCGCCCCGCAGGCCTCGCTCGGACAGAAGCCCGTCCCCGTCGGCAAGGAGGCCGCGCGGCCCGAGCGCCTCAAGCCCGAGGACCGCTCCGCCACCGCCGGCCGCGGCGGCAAGGACGCCCGGGACGAGGGCGGCAAGCCCGGCTCGACGATCCCCGGACCCGCCGCCACCGACGCGGTGGAGGACACCGGAAAGCGCACCGAGAGCACCTCCGTCTTCACCAACCCCGACGGCACCAGGACCGTCCGGGTCTACTCCCGCCCGGTGCACTACAAGGCCGCCGACGGCACCTGGGCCGACATCGACACCACCCTCGCCAAGGACCGCGACGGCCGCTGGAAGGAGGCCGCCAACGACCAGGACGTGACCTTCGCCGCCGGCGCCGCCGACGGCGCGCTGCTGCGCTGGCAGCTGGACGCCGCCCACCGGGTCTCCTACCGCCTCAAGGACGCCGCCGCCACCACCGGCAAGGCCACCGGCGAACAGCTCACCTACCCCGGCGCCCGCCCCGGCGCGGACGTCGTCTACAACGGCATGGCCCAGGGCATCAAGGAGTCCCTGCTCCTGCACGACGCCACCGCCCCCGCCGTCTGGGACTTCCCGCTCGCCCTCACCGGCATGAGCGCCGCCGTCGGCGACGGCGGCCAGGTCGAGTTCCGCGACGAGAAGGGCGACGTCCGCCTCACCATCCCCACCGGCTTCATGGAGGACTCCCGGATCGACCCGGCCTCCGGCGACGGCGCCCGCACCGGCGGCGTCACGTACTCGCTGCTCACCGAGGGCACCACCCAGACCCTGCGGATGACCCTCGACACCGCCTGGCTCAAGGCTCCCGAGCGCGTCTACCCCGTCAAGGTCGACCCGACCACCACCAGCGGCATCAACGCCGGTAAGTCGACGTTCGTCCAGAACACCGCCAAGGCCAACAACTCCGCCGACTCCGTGCTGCGCGCGGGCACCTACGACGGCGGCGCGAACCGGTTCAACACCTACCTGTACTTCCCGGCCGTCGCCAACATCGGCTGGAACTACCTCGAGGCCGTCACCCTCAACCTCAACAACACGCACTCCTACGAGTGCTCGGCGCACCCGGTGAACGTCAGCCAGATCACCACCCCCTGGGACCCGAACACCATCAACACCTACCCGGGCCTGTCGATCGGCCAGCAGCTCGGCTCGCGCTCCTGGTCGCACGGCGACACCTGCGGCGGCGCGGCCTGGGACTGGGTGAGCCTGGGCGGCAGCCACGGCGACGCGGGCGTGCAACTGGTGGAGAGCTGGGCGCACGGCGGCGCGAACTACGGCCTGGCCGTCACCACCAGCAACACCGACACCAACAGCTGGAAGAAGTTCGCCAGCGTCAACACCGGCTACCCGCCCTACCTGTCCATCGTGTACTCCGACTGGGCGGCCTCCTACAACGTCGACGCGAACTACGTCCCGCCGACCGCCACCACCGCCGGATCGCAGCAGGTCACCCTGACCAACCTCGCCGCGAACTGGTGGAACTCCACCAGCATGCAGCTCAGGGCCCGCGTCTTCGACGGCAACGGCAACGAGCAGAACGTCAACACCCCCCTGGTCGGCGTCCCCGGCCTGGTGCGCACCGGCGAATCGGTCACCGTCACCGGCGCCATCCCCCCGCTGCCCGCCAACCAGTCCTACATCCTGTGCTGGGACGGCTACGTCGGCGGCACCTCCTCACTGAAGGACTCCTACGGCGTGCCGCCCTCGACCTGCCGGTGGATCACCAGCTACAACGTCCCCCCGCAGGTCGACAAGGTCGAACCGCTCAGCGGCACCTCCGTCGGCAGCCTGTCGCCGCAGCTGTACGCCACCGGCCACGACCCCGACAACAGCCCCGGCACCGGCGTCGACTACGACTTCAAGCTCTACACCGACCCCGCGCTCGGCGACCCGCAGCTGCTCGCCGAGTCCGGCTGGCAGCCGTCCACCTCGTGGAAGGTGCCCAGCGGGCTGCTGGCCTGGAACTCGTCCTACCTGTGGACGGTGAAGGCCGGCGACCACCAAGGTGAGAGCCTCGACTCCCAGCCCATCCGCTTCACCACCTCGGTGCAGCAGCCGCTGATCACCTCCCGCATCGGCGGCGCGGTCGGCAACGGCACCACCCGCAGCTTCGACCCGCAGGCCGGCAACTACACCACCAGCGCCACCGACGCCGCCGTCACCGCGATCGGCCCGGACCTGGCGGTGGCCCGCACCTACAACTCGCTGGACCCGCGCACCGGTTCGCTGTTCGGCGCGGGCTGGTCCTCCTCCTACGACCTGGGCATCGTCGCGGACGGCGACGGCGACGGCGGCGTGGTCCTGACCACCGGCAACGGCCGCACCGAACGCTTCGGCCGCAACGACTTCCAGCTCACCCAACTCGCCGGAGCCGGCGACCAGACCGGCGACGGCATCGACGACGCGATGGCCGTCGACTCCGACACCGGCAAGCTCTGGCTCTACCCCGGACCGGACTTCTCCCAGGCCAAGCGCCGCCTGCTCGGCGACGGCTGGACCAGCCTGTCGCAGGTCACCGGCGGCGACGTCACCGGAGACGGAGTCGGCGACATCCTGGCGGTCGACAAGAGCGGCGCCCTCAAGCTGTACCCCGGCCGGACCGGCAACAGCCCCGACACGCCCATCACCCTGGCCGCCGGCGGCTGGAACGCCCTGACCGGCCTCACCCTCACCCCGCCGCTGGCCGCCGACGGCAAGAAGGACCTCGTCGCGTTCGAAGCCTCCACCGGCCTGCTCTACGCCTACCCGATCTCCTCGGGCAACACGATCGGTTCCCCGGTCCGCCTCACCGGGGCGATGTCCACGGCGGGCCTGCGCGAGCTGACCGGCGGCGACTTCAACCACGACGGCCGCGGCGACGTCGCCGGCATCGACAGCTCCGGCAACCTGCTGCTCTACCCCGGCACCGGCAACGCCACCCTCGGCGGCTCCACCTTCGGCACCGCCCTCCCACTCGGCACCGGCTGGCAGAACCTGCGCGACCTCGCCCCCGTCAACGGCCAGGCCGGCGACGCGGGAACCGACCTGCTCGCCGTCGACAAGACCACCGGCATGCAGTACCTGTACCACTCCGGCGGCACCACGCCGTGGTCGAGCACCACCCGCACCACCACCGGCATGCCCGTCTACACCTCGCCCGCCGGCGAGTTCGAGACCCTCGCCGCGCAGGCCGGCGGCGGCTTCACCCTCGCCGACAAGACCGGCACCGTCTACACCTTCGCCCAGCCCTCCGGCGCCGGCTACCTGCTCTCGCAGATCACCGACCGCCAGCAGCACACCCAGCAACTGCACTACACCGGCGGCAAGCTCGACACCGCCACCGACCAGGCCTCCGGCCGCGCCCTGCACTTCACCTGGACCAGCGACGGCAAGCACATCGCGCAGGTGGCCACCGACCCCGCCACCGCCGGCGACCAGAGCACCGCGCTCAGCTGGACCTACAGCTACGAAAGCGCGAACCCCGACCGGCTGTCCCAGGTCTGCACCCCGCCCGCCGGCACCAACACCGCCCGCCCCTGCACCACCTACACCTACACCCCCGGCTCCCACCTGCGCTCGGCCGTCCTGGACGCCCGCCGCTTCCACGACCAGCCCCTACACACCCGCCCTGTACGTCGGCACCTCCGGCAAGCTCCACGGCCAGCTGTGGAACGGCTGGGTCAACCCGATCGCCTCCGCCAACCCGGTCAACGACGGCCAGTGGCACCACGCCCTGCTCACCGGAGCAGGCGACACCCAGACCCTCTACCTCGACGGCGCCGCCCAGGGCACCCGCAGCGGCCAGATCGTCGCCCCCGGCCAGCGCG
>NZ_JNYE01000061.1 GCF_000717185.1 Kitasatospora phosalacinea
GCACAGACCGAACAGGATCGCGAAGCCGGCCGCGCACCAGTACGCCGCCGTCGAGTACACCCGGGTCGCCGCCATCACGCCGATGTTCTCCGCGTACGTCGTCGTCGCCGGGCCGCCCACCGCGGTGGAGAGCACCGTCGCCGCGCCGTCCGCCATGATCGCGGTGCCCATCCGGTCGTCCAGCGGGTCGCCCGTCATCTCGGAGACCGCCTTCACGTGCCCGGCGTTCTCCGCGATCAGCGCCACCACCACCGGCAGCGCGACCAGGACCGCGGACGCCGAGAAGCTCGGCGCGTGCAGGGACGGC
The DNA here is from genome assembly GCF_000717185.1 of Kitasatospora phosalacinea. Classification (GTDB taxonomy): domain Bacteria; phylum Actinomycetota; class Actinomycetes; order Streptomycetales; family Streptomycetaceae; genus Kitasatospora; species Kitasatospora phosalacinea_A. The sequence goes on from NZ_JNYE01000061.1 coordinate 308, forward strand.
AGGCCGATCCAGTCCGCCCTGCCGACGCCCGACAGGTCCAGGCGCCAGTGCTCGGTGGCCGCGCCGCCGCCCACCGGCGAGTCGATCCGCCCGAAGACCCGGTCGAACAGCCACGACACCGCGTACCCGAACACCAGCCCCAGGAAGATCGCGATCCGCGACCAGAACCCGCGCAGCACGACGAGCGCGAGCGCCGTGAACGCCATCACCAGCAGCGCCGTCCACTGGTCCTGCGGCCAGTACGTCCCCGCCGCGACCGGCGCCAGGTTGAAGCCGATCAGCATCACCACCGCACCCGTCACCACCGGCGGCAGCACCGCGTGGATCACCTTCGCCCCGAACCCCTGCACCACCGCCCCGCACGCCGCCAGCACCGCACCCACCACCAGCAGCGCACCCGTCAGCGTCGCCGCGTCCCCGCCCTGCGTCTTGATCACCGCCGCCACGCCGACGAACGACAGGCTGGAGCCCAGGTAGGACGGGATCCGCCCCTGCGTCACCAGCAGGAAGAACACCGTCGCCACACCCGACACCATCACCGCGAGGTTCGGGTCCAGCCCCATCAAAATTGGGGCAACAAAAGTTGCCCCAAACATAGCCACCACGTGCTGCGCCCCGAGCCCGACCGTCCGCCCCCACGCCAACCGCTCGTCCGGCCGCACCACCGCCCCGGGCCGCGGCGCCCGCCCGTCCCCGTGCAGCTTCCACCCGAACCCGACCTTCATGCCGCTCCCTGTTCCACTCGACTGAACCACCCCGGCGCCGAGCTCCGGGGCCGTACGCTAACCGCACCATGATCCCCCGGCCGCAGAGCAGGCCGTTTGAAGAAGCTCCGATGTCGGAAACCGCGCTTGAAGAAGCGCACGCTACTTCGGCCAGGACGGGAGCCACCGGCCCCCTTGGAGGGATAGCAGCCGGCGCTACTGAGTGGTGGTGCGGTCGACGTCCATCGCCCGCACCACCGAGGCCACCGGTCAACGGCGCCGAACCCGCTGGCCTCTGCGTGGGCGTCAGCGGACTCCGCAGATCGCCAGCGGTCCGTATGGAGGGAGAAGCCGTTCGAAGCACTGCCGGGCACGACCTGAGAGGGCGTTAAGTCCGTTTTTGGTAGAGGCCTCGTCCGGGTTGGGTGAGGGTGCCTTGGCGGACGAGTCTGCCGAGACGGCTCCGGGTGATGTTCACCGAGGCTTCGTCGGTGGGGAGTTCGAGCAGTTCGTGCAACTCACGGGGGCGGAACGGCTGCCCGGGGTGGTCGTTGAAGACGGTCAGGAGCCTTTGGTAGGAGTCCGGTGTCGCGGCGGTCTGCGGCTCGTTCCCGGGCTGGACGAGACCTTCGACGATCTTGCGCGCGGTCTGCAGCTCCGCGAGGTGCGTCTGGGCCTGGGCGAGGGCTGCCGCGAGGTCGTCGAGCTGTCGTTGCAGGCTGTCGACGTGCGCGGTGGCCAGGTCCTGCCCGGCTTGGAGCTGGCTGAGGAGTTCGGTGACGTTCATGCGACGCACTCGGTCTCGCGCCAGGCCGGCGTGGGGGCGGTGAGCCGGCGGGCCATGTTGGCCGTGGTGGCCCAGTAGACGCGGGAGGCGGAGTTCTCGGGCCGGTGGTCGTACTCGCGCACCAGCCGCCGGTGCAGTATCAGGGTGCCGTTGACCTGCTCGACCACCCACCGCTTGGGTTGCGGCACGAACCCTCGATCCGCAGGATTGCGGCGCACGACGTCGACCGTGATGCCCAGCAGTGCGCCGTGGATGATCACGGCGTCCTTGAAGCCCTGGTCCACCAGCACCTTCTCCAGGCGGTTGCCGCAGCGCCCGGCCGCCTGGTCCAGCAGGGCGATACCGGCGGTGTTCTCGTGGGCGGAGGCGGCCAGGACCACCACGCCGATGACCAGGCCCAGTACGTCCACGGCCAGCCCGCGCTTGCGACCGGGCGTCTTCTTGGCCGCGTCCAGTCCCGTGGTCCTCTTCGGCACGGCGGCCGCCGCCCGCAGCGTCTGGGTGTCGATGATCACCAGGGACGGGTCCTCTAATCGGCGGGCCCGCTCGCGCACCTGGCAGCGCAGCAGTTCCTGGATTTGCTGGTCCAGACCATCCTGGCGCCACAGGGTGAAGTAGTAGAACACCGCCGACCAGGCCGGTAGGTCGTGCGGGAGGTAGCGCCACTGGCAACCGGTCCGGTTCTGGTAGAACAGCGCGTTCACGACCTCCCGCAGATCACACGAGCCCGCATCGCCGGTCGCGCCACCCGCCTCTGCTTCCACGACGTGATCACGGGCTCGATCAAGGTCCACTGATCATCCGTCAGATCACTCGGATACGCACGTCGTCCCATAGCCGCCATGGCACCACCCACGATCCGGCAGGCACCCCGGAACTGCAGCCACCCCCACGATCGAGCGACGCCAAACCATCAAGAATGGGACTTAACGCCCTCTGAGACCTCGCGCTCTGCCTGGGAACAGTAAAGCGGCGAGTTACTATCGGACTTCGGTCTCATCATGCTTCTGCGGGGGCGACGAACGTCGCCCCGAACATCGCCACCACGTGCTGCGCCCCGAGCCCGACCGTCCGCCCCCACGACAGCCGCTCGTCCGGCCGCACCACCGCCCCGGGCCGCGGCGCCCGCCCGTCCCCGTGCAGCTTCCACCCGAACCCGACCTTCATGCCGTTCCCCGCTCCACTCGACCGACCACCCCGAAGGGGCATCCAGGACCACACGCTGACGCACCATGATCCCCCGCCGGTGCAGACCGCCCGCGGAGGCGCCGGTATCGGCCCCGACACGCCCCGGGCAGCGGGGCGGACGCCCTCGGCATCCGCGAGAAGGGAAAACCGGTGTCCCGGTGGGAGCACCTGGTCACGGGCTTCACCGCATTCCTCGCCGCCGTCCTCTATGGCGGATTCGGCTCAGCCGTGAGGCAAGTCCGGGCGTTCCGTCTCGCGGGTAACTCCCCGAGACGGAACGGCCGTTGCGATCTGACGGACGGCACCGGTTCCTGGCCGCGCCGGAGGGCCCGGGTGGGCTAGACGATGGGGGTCATGCGAGTTCGGCGGTCGTGAGCCAGCCTCCGGTGAGGGTTTCGCGCGGGCCGAGTTGGATGGGGGCCTGCCACTTCTGGTCGGTGTAGTCGGCGCAGTTCCACAGGATGAGGCGGGTGAGGTCGGCGGTGCTGGAGCCCGGTGAGGCGAGGCACTGGTTGTAGCCGGTGTTGCGCAGGTTGCCGTTGGGGAGGGCTTCCCACCGTTGGCTGGCGGAGCCGGTGCAGGTGGCGATGAGCGCGAGCGGGTTGGAGTTGGCGGGGTGTTCGATGTCGAGGCACTTGCCGAGCGTGGTGAGGGTGCTGTTGTTCCAGGTCCAGTGCTGGTTGTTGCCGCCGTTGCAGGTGAAGAGGATGACCTGGGTCTGGGAGTTGGTGACGTCGACGCACTTGTTGCCGATGCCGGTGATGCTGCCGGTGAGTGAGCTGGCGAAGCCGGCGGCGTTGTTGCCGTGCCAGAAGCGCATGCTGCCGGTGTTGGTGGTGCCGACGAGGTCGATCCTGCCGTCGAGGTCGATGTCACCGGGCGCGGTGAGGGTCGGGAGGGCGGCGGTGTCCCAGCCGATGGTGCCGATGGCGACGCGGGTGCTGCCCATGCCGAGGCCGACAGGTCCGTTGGTGGCGGAGTAGGGGTACATCCGCAGTCCGTCGGTGGTGGAGGTCTTGTTGCGGGCGATCAGGTCGGGGTTGCCGTCGCCGGTCAGGTCGGTGGCGCGCAGGATCTGCATGCTGTTCCAGCCGCTGATGCCGATCTCCTGGGGCTGGCTGAAGGTGCAGTCGCCTTCGGTCGTGCAGGGTCGGCCGTAGACGGCGTAGAGCTTGTCGGTGGCGACGACGAGCAGGTCGGGGTTACCGTCCTTGGCGGTGTCGGTGGGCGAGGTGCCGATGTCGCCCGCGGTGGCGAGTTGGGTGACGTCGTTCCAGCCGAAGGCGGCGCCGCCGACCTTGGGGTCGGTGACCGGGGTGCCGAGGGTGCTCTGGAAGCGCACGGCTCCCGCTTCGGGGCCGCCGCCGTCGTTGGCGTAGAGGTAGAGCGTGCGCAGCGCGGGGTCGTTGGAGATGTCGGGCTGGAGGGCCAGGACGTCCTCGGTGCCGTCGTCCCAGCTCTGGCGCGGTTGGCCGGCGGGCGGGGTGTCGGCGATGCCGTCGTTGACGAAGTCGCCGCCGCGGGCGATCAGCGCGTTCGTCCACGGCGGCAGGTCGGCGCTCAGCGGGTCGGTGTTGCGGGTGAAGCCGGTGGTGACGAGGGTGGTGGCGGGGTCGATGGAGGCGGTGCCCTTGTAGAGGTAGAGCTTCTCCTCGTCGTTCGCGGTGCCGATGAGGTCGACGTAACCGTCGTTGTCGAGGTCGCCGGGGACCTTGGGGGCGTTGGCCGGGCGCACGGGGTAGAAGCGGTAGGCGGTGGTGGAGGAGCGGTTGCCGGCGGTGTCGACGCCGACCGCGTAGAGCGTGTGCAGTCCGGCGCTCATGGGCTTGAACTCCGGGAGCGTCACCTTGGCCCCGGCGGTGGTGCTGACGGTCTGGCCGAGGGCGTCGCTGTCGTACGAGTAGCGGTAGCCGACGATGTCGGGGTCGCCCCTGCCGTCGAGCGTGAACTTGGTGGCGGTGCCGGCGGGTGCGCCGAACTGCTGCTGCGGGTACTCGGGGGACGCGGCCAGTGGCGGGTACTTGGGGCCGACCGGGTCGACCTTGAAGTGGCAGGGCGTGGCGGGCACGCTGGGCGAAGCGTCGGAGCCGTCTTCTGCCCGGACCTGCCAGCGGAGGCTGACGGGGCGGTCAGTGGGGATGAGGTTGCTCGGAACGGCGAAGCTGACGGGTGTTCCGCTGTTGACGAAGCCGGACGTCCATTCGGTCAGTTGGGCGTTGGTGTCGGCGTTGGTGAGCCAGAAGTGGGCCCGGACCTGGTCGCCCTGCGGGTCGCTGACGGTCGCCTGCAGCTGGATCGGGTTGGTGGCGGTGGTCGCCCCTAGGGTTGTCGCGCCGGCCGCGGTGGTCGCGCAGGCGGTGTACGGGTTGGTGCCGTAGTTGGTGGGGCTGTTGGGCGGGTAGTTGTAGGTGACGACCAGCCGGGGGTTGTTGTCGAACTTCTTCCAGGCGTAGGTGTCGTTCTCGTCGCTGGCGCGCAGGCCGAGGGTGAGGTTGGACGACTGGGCCTGGACGGCGGCCGCGACGGCGTTCCAGGCGTTGAACTTGACCCAGTCGTCGCCGCAGCCCTTGCTCTCGTTGCCGTGGGCCACGTCCTGGGTGTCCGAACGGCCGATCCAGCCGGGCTGGTTGTTCCAGGTGGTCGAGGAGTTGATCGCGCCGGTCCACCAGAGTTCGACGGGGCGCGCACTGCAGCTCCAGGAGTGGGTTTCGACGATCTCGAACCTGGCGTCCGTGACGTGGACGCCGGGCCGGGTGAAGGCCCAGGTGTCCATCTGGAAGAACGAGCGGCTGGTCATGCCGTCCTCGGTCTCGTGGCCGACGCGGGCGATGTCGTTGGCGTTCCAGTAGGGCTGGTTGGGGAACGCCTTCTCCACCCGGGTCCAGACCTGCCGCCCGAAGGCGGTGACGGAGGGGTCGATCACGAGCGGGAACTCGGTGTCGGCGGCGGTCAGCAGGCTCTGGTCCGGTGTGACCTCCAGGGTGGTGCCGGCGACGGTCATCGGCACGGGGGCGGTCCGGTCGGTGGGGTCCGGTGCCTGCTCCGCGGGGATGCCGGTCAGCTCCGGAGGGGTGGTGGTGTCGCCCTCCGCGGATGCGGCCACGGCTGCCGTGGAGGTTGCTGCGGAGGGATCGGTGGAGGGATCGGCGGCACCGGAGTCACCGCGGGAGTCCCACATCAGGGCGCCCGGTCCCGCCCAGACGGTGGCGCCCGAGGCGTCCGTGACCTGCAGCCCGCCGGTGGGGCCGGTGGAGACCTGGACGTTCTGGGTGTTCAGGTCGAACTTGAGGGAGGCCAGTTTCGGGTCGAGCGCGGCCTGACGTGTCTTCACGACCAGGACCTGGGTGTAGCCGTCGCCGGTGGCGGTGACCTTGAGGTCGACGTCGGGCAGGACCGCGTAGGTGGCGGTGGGGCCGTCGAGGGTGGGGGCGGGCAGGGGCTCGGGCCAGTCGATGCTCAGTTTCCGCGGGCCCTTGGCGAGGGTGATCAGGGGAGCCGATCCGCCGTTGGAGAAGGACACGTCGACGGTGGACACGGCAGGTTTCACCGTTCCGTCGCCTGCGGCCTCCAACGTAGCGTCGATCGGCGCCCACTCTCCCCCCTTGCGGGCCCGGACAGGTCGCAGGTGCTGGGTGAGCGTATGGCTGCCGTCGGGGTTGACGACCTGCTCGCTGGTCTCGGTGCGCGCGTTGAGGATCTCGACCGGCTGCCCGGTCGCCGCGGCGCGCTGTTGGGCGCTCTGCTCCTCGGTCGAACTGTCGGCAGCCAGGACGGGTGCCGCGGGAAGCGTCAGAAGGGCGAGCAGCAAGCCGCTCGCCGTGAGCGCGGATATCGGCTTCCCATTTCTTCTCGTGAATCTCATGCACATTCCTTATGAGAAATACGGGTGACTGCGGCCAGAGTACTAGTGCCCCCCGTCAGGCCATGCGCGAATATGAGCAGGAGAACTTTTATGCAGATTGGTGGGCCGGGCTCCCAAAGCTGGCGACCCATGACCTTCTGTCAGCCGGTGCCCGCATTCGCAGGGGGCATGACGCTATGTCAGTTTTGCGTGAGATCATGCCAACTTGCCTGGCATTGGCTTGAGTTGGATGCATGTGGGGACCGCGGTCTTTTACCTTTCCAAGAGGAAAGAAGGACTGATAGATTCCATCGGCCGCTAATCCGTCTGGGGGGTGCAGACATGCCCGGGTCCGCCATGAGGACGTACCGGAAATCTGGGATATCGGGGGCACCATTGCGCCACCGAAGACTGGCGACTCTTGCGTCGTCGGTCGTTCTGGCACTGGGCGTTTCACTTCTTTCCCCGGTTCCGTCCCTGGCCGAACAGTCGGCCAAGGCCCGTGAGCTGCAGCAGGACCGGCCGCTCAAGGGCAGCCCCATCGCCTCGAAGCCGTTCGACGCCGCACGGCTGGCTGAGAACAGGTGGCCGGGGGCCTCGTCCGTGCAGTGGCCTGACGCCCGGTCGGCCGAGGTGGACCTGCAGACTGCAGCAAGCCCTGCCCCGGGGGCGCGGCCGGTCGCGTCGCAGGCCGGATCGCTGCCGGTGCGGATCTCCGCGCCGCAGGCCGGGGGCGCGGTCAAGGCCCAGGTCTCCAAGGTCAAGGTCACGATGGCCGACCGCTCGGCGACCGAGCGGGCCGGCGTCCACGGTGTCCTGTTCGGGGTGTCGCGCACCGACGGCGCCGCGGCGGCGGGCCGGGTGGCGGCCGAGGTCGACTACTCGTCCTTCAAGGACGCCTACGGCGGCGACTGGGCGTCACGGCTGACGCTGGTCGAGCTTCCCGCGTGCGCCCTCACCACACCGGAGTTGGCCGAGTGCCGCACCCGCACGCCGCTCAAGTCGTCCAACTCGGTGGCGCAGTCGAAGCTGAGCGCCGAGGTCGACCTCGCGGCAGCGACGGAAGCCCCTGCCGCGGACGGCGGTTCCCGTGCGGCGGCCTCCGCGGGTTCCGGTGTGATGCTGCTGGCGGCGGAGGCAGCCCCAGCGGGCCCCGGCGGCACGTACAGCGCCACCTCGCTGGCGCCGTCCGGCTCGTGGCAGTCCGGCGGGTCGGCGGGTGACTTCACCTACTCGTACCCGTTCGAGATGCCGCCCTCGCTCGGCGGCCCCTCCCCGCAGGTCGGGCTGACGTACTCCTCCGGATCGGTGGACGGCCGCACGGCCGCCACCAACAGCCAGGCCTCCACGGTCGGTGACGGCTGGGAACTGGGCACCGGCGGCTACGTCGAGCGCCGCTACAGGCAGTGCGCCGACGACAAGGGCAAGAACCCCGCCGGGCAGAGCCCGAACAACACCGCCGACACCGGCGACCTGTGCTACGCCGGTCCGGTCGTGGCGATGTCGCTGAACGGGCGCACCACCGAACTCGTCCTGGACGACGCCACGCAGAAGTGGAAGCCCGCGAGCGACGACGGATCGAGCGTCGAGCTCAAGTCCGGCGCGGCCAACGGCGCCTACGGCGGCGAGCACTGGGTCGTCACCACCACCGACGGCACCCGCTACACCTTCGGCGCGGGCCGCCTGCCGGGGTGGGCCTCCGGGAAGCGCGAGACCCAGGCGGTGTTCACCGAGCCCGTCTACGGCAACCACCCGGGCGAACCGTGCCACGCGGCCACCTACGCCGCCTCCCAGTGCGCGAACCTCGCCTGGCGGTGGAACCTCGACTTGGTCGAGGACGTGCACGGCAGCGCCATGTCGTACTACTACGCGGCCGAGACCAACAGCTACGCGCCCAACATGGGTACCACTCCGTCCTCGTACGTACGCGGCGGCCAGTTGGAGCGGATCGACTACGGGCTGCGCTCCGACAACCTCTACGCCACCGCCCCCGCCCAGGTGTTCTTCAGCACCGGCGAGCGCTGCACGGCCGACTGCGGCACCTTCGACTCCGCGCACGCGGCGAACTGGCCCGACGTGCCGTTCGACCAGGTCTGCTCCACTGCCACCTGCACGCAGCACACGCCGTCCTTCTTCAACCGCAAGCGGCTGACCGGCATCTCCACCCAGGTCTGGAACGGCACCGCCTACCAGCCGGTCGACAGCTGGGCCCTGGACCAGGAGTTCAAGAGCGCCAACGACGGCTTCGCCCCCGCCCTGTGGCTGAACTCGATCACCCGCACCGGCAAGGCCGCCGGCACCGGCATCACCGGAGCGGAGGTCAAGCTCCCGCGCACCACGTTCGTCGGCACGCCCATGGCCAACCGCGTGACCGGGAGCGCCACCACCGACCAACTGCCCTACCTGGCCCGCCTGCGCATCACCGCCGTCGGCCTCGACACCGGCGGCCAGATCGACGTCACCTACTCCGACCCCGAGTGCCGCCGCGACGCCCCCGCGGTGATGCCCACCGCGCTCGACCAGAACACCCTGCGCTGCTACCCCGTCCACTGGACGCCCCCGCAGTCCCAGATCGCCGCCGACGACTTCTTCCACAAGTACGTCGTCCGCCAGGTCACCGAGACCGACCGCCTCGTCGGCGCCAGGAGCACCACCGTCCGCTACGAGTACCTCGGCGGCGCCGCCTGGCACTACGACACCTCCGAGACCGCCGACGACGCCGACCGCACCTGGAACGACTTCCGCGGCTACGGCCGCGTCCGAACCGTCACCGGTGACTCCGCGCAGGGCGACAGGGCCACCCGCACCGAGACGGTCTACTTCCGCGGCATGAACGGCGACAAGCTCGCCAACGGCACCCGCAGCGCCTCGGTCGCCGACTCCCAGGGCGTGGCGATCGCCGACGAGGAGGGCCTCGCCGGGACGCAGCGCGAGACGGTCACCTACTCCGGCGAGAACGGCACCCCGACCGGCAGCGTCTCCACCGAGCCCTACCGATCCGCCCCCACCGCCACCCGCAACCGCCCCGGCGCCCCGGGGGCGCTGAACGCCTACCAGCGCGACACCGCCAGGACCGTCTCGTACACCCTGACCACCACCAGCTCCGCCGGCGCCACCGCCTGGCAGCGCACCGAACTGTCCAAGTCCTTCGACAGCCTCGGCCGCACCACCCAGGTCAACGACGAGGGCGACCCGACCCGCTCGGACGACGACTCCTGCACCCGCTTCTGGTTCACCGACTCCAGCGGCCGCATCAAGGACAAGCCCTACCGCACCGAGAAGGTCGCGGTCGACTGCGCCACCACGCCGGTCTACCCGCAGGACGCCGTCCAGGACGCCCGGATCTACTACGACGGCTCCACCAGCCTGACGGCCGCCCCCGGCCGCGGCCTGGCCACCAGGACCGAGGAAGTCGCCTCCTACAGCGGACAGAGCCCGCAGTACCAGACCCTCACCCAGGCCACCTACGACGCCTACGGCCGCCCCGAGTCCAGTACCGACTCCTACGGCGACACCACCCTCACCAGTTACACGACCAACCCGGGCGGCCTGGCCACCTCCATCACCACCAAGGCCCCCCTGGACCGGCCCGCCACCAAGTGGCTGACCAGCGTCGCCTACCTCGACGGCCTCCGCGGCGACCAGATCGCCTCCCAAGACGCCAACGGCAACCGCACCGACCTCGAGTACGACGCGGTCGGACGCCTCGCCAAGGTCTGGAGCCCGCTGTGGACCAAGGCCGCCCACCCGACCGAGCCCAGCAGCAAGTTCGGCTACGGCCTCCCCGTCAACGGCGCCAACGACGTCAGCGACGACATCTCCTCCAGCACCTCGACCCGCCTGGAGGCCGGTGGCTACCGCACCTCCTACCAGATCTTCGACGGACTCGGACGCGCCCGCCAGAGCCAGGAACCCGGTGCGAAGTCCACCAGCACCACCGTCACCAACCGCAACGTCAGCGACACCTACTACAACTCCCTCGGCCAGGTCGTCCAGACCAACCCGCCGCACCTCGTGAGCGGAGCCCCCGCGGGAACGGCCGTCGGCAACATCCCCGACAACGAGATCCCCGCCCAGAACGGCTTCCTCTTCGACGGCCAGGGCCGCCCCACCGACGAGATCACCTACACCGGCGGCGTGGAGAAGTGGCGCACCCGCACCCTCTACGGCGGCAACTGGACCACCACCATCCCGCCCACCGGCGGCACCCGCACCCTCACGCTCACCGACGCCACCGGCCGACCCACCGAGCTGCGCCAGTACCACTCCCAGAGCGCCGTCCCGGCGATCGACGCGCCCGAGACCGACTACGACGCGACCCGCTTCACCTACACCAAGCGCGGTAAGCAGGCCTCCGTCACCGACGCCACCGGGCAGAACACCTGGAGCTGGACCTACGACCTCAGGGGCCGACCGACCGTCACCACCGACCCCGACAAGGGCACCACCACCAGCACCTACGACTTCGCCGGTCGGCTCCTGTCCACCACCGACGCCCGGGGCCGGGTCCTCACCCCCCAATACGACGTCCTCGGCCGCAAGACCTCCCTGCAGGACGGCACCGGGACGACCCTCGCCACCTGGGCCTACGACACCGCCACCAAGGGCCTCGGCCTGCCCGCCAGTTCCACCCGCATCAGCGGCGGAGCCTCCTACACCACCGCGGTCACCGGCTACAACGCCGCCGGTTCCCCCCTCGGCGTCAAGGTCACCGTCCCGTCCGTCGCGGGCGAGGAACTCCTGGCCAACACGTACAGCACGACGATCGCCTACAGCTCGACCGGCGCGCTGTCCTCCACGCTCCTGCCCAAGGCCGGCGGGCTGCCGCTGGAGAACCTCGGCTACGGCTACACGGCGATGGGCCAGCCCAGCAGCCTCTCCGGGGCGAGCCCCTACGTCCGCTCCACCGTCTACAGCGACAGCGGCGAAATCCTGTCCCACGTCGTCGGCACCGCGGCCAACCCGATCACCCAGGCCTACTACTACGAGGACGGCACCCGCCGCCTCACCGACTCCGTGGTCTCCCGCACCACCGGCACCGTCCCGGAGATCTCCGCCACCAGCTACAGCTACGACGACGCCGGGAACGTCACCGGCATCAAGGAGAAGGCCGACACCGGGGCCGTCGACCAGCAGTGCTTCCGCTACGACCACCTGCAGCGCATGACCGCCGCCTGGACGGCCAGGACCGACTGCTCCACCACCCCGACCCCGCAGAACGCCGCCACCACCGTTGGCGGACCCGACGCCTACTGGAACACCTACGGCTTCGACGTCACCGGCAACCGGCTCTCCGAAACCGTCCACGACCCCGCCGGTGACACCACCAAGGACATCGGCCGCGCCTACGCCTACCCCGCCCCCGGCAGCCCCCGGCCGCACGCCTCCACCTCCACCACCTCCACCGGCCCCGCGGGCCAGCGCCTCGACGAGTACGTCTACGACGAGGCCGGCAACCAGATCACCCGCCGCGTCTCCGGCTCCGAGCAGACCCTCGAATGGGACGCCGAAGGCCACCTCGCCAAGGTCACCGGAGCCACCGGGACCACCTCCTTCCTGTACGACGCCGACGGAACCCGCCTGCTCAAGCGCGCCCCCGACGGGGTCACGCTCTACCTCGGCAACACCGAACTCAAACTCACCGGCTCCGGCTCCACCGGCACCGTCTGCGGCACCCGCTACTACAGCCACGGCACCTCCCCGACCCTGGTCCGCACCTGCGACGGCAAGATCTCCATCCAGATCGCCGACCACCACGGCACCGCCCAACTGGCCGTCGACAGCGCCACCGGCACCGTCACCCGCCGCAGCACCACCCCCTTCGGCGCCGACCGCGGCACCCCGCCCACCCTGTGGCCCGGGAGCAAGGGCTTCGTCGGCGGCACCAAGGACGACTCCACCGGCCTCACCCACCTCGGCGCCCGCGAGTACGACCCCGCCACCGGCCGCTTCATCTCCGTCGACCCGGTCCTGAACCCCTCGGACCCACAGGCGCTGAACGCCTACGCCTACGCCAACAACGCGCCCGTCTCCAGCAGCGACCCCAGCGGCTTGATGCGCTCCATCGACTACGGCGGCAGCGACGACATCGGCGGCGAGCCGCCCATCCCGGCACCCCCGGCCGAGAAGGTCGAAGAAGCCAAGAAGATCCAGAAGATGACCCTCGTCGACGTCATCGTCGAAGCCGGCGGCGAGATCCTCATGGAAGTCCTCGGCATCAACGACATCCGCGACTGCTTCACCAAGGGATCCATCGGTGCCTGCGCCTCGATGATCATGGGTGCCATCCCCTGGAGCAAGATCTTCAAGGCCAAGAAGGTCATCAAGGCCCTCGAAAAGGCCTACGACGCCTACCGGGCCTTCGACAAGCGCCTCGCCGAAGCCAGGTCCCTCCTCAAGTGGGCCGACGACGCGGCCGCCTACGCCTCCCGCAAAGCCGACGAGTTCCGCAACCTCATCGCCAAGAAGGGCACACCCGACTCCAACGGGCCGAACGTACCGACCGCCTGCGAAAGCAACAGCTTCACCCCTGACACACCCGTCCAGATGGCCGACGGCACCACCCAACCCATCGACCAGGTCCAGGTCGGCGACCAGGTCCTCGCCACCGACCCCGAACAGGGCACCACCGAAGCCCACACCGTCCTCGCCACCATCATCGGCACCGGCACCAAGAACCTCGTCGAAATCACCGTCGACACCGACGGCCTCGCCGGAACCACCACCGCCACCATCACCGCCACCGACCACCACCCCTTCTGGACCCCCGAAACCGGCCAGTGGACCGACGCCACCGACCTCCAACCCGGCCAGTGGCTCCAGACCAGCGCCGGCACCCACGTCCAGATCACCGCCGTCAAACGCTGGACCCAGCAAGCCACCGTCCGCAACCTCACCGTCGCCGACATCCACACGTACTATGTGCTCGCGGGAAATACGCCGGTCCTCGTCCATAACAGCAATGGTGGAGTTTGCGATCTCCCTGGTGCCACTGCTGACCTTCCGAAGGACTATCCCCGAAGGACAACCGGAATTCTGGACGTGGGTGGCGATCGGCTGCCTATCTCAAGTGGTCCAGATGGTCAATCTCAACTGCTTTCAGATCTCCCCGGGCGGACCAAGCAGAACTTTGATCACGTCGAGACTCACGCTGCTGCGTTCCTGAGGATGAACCCGGGAATTCGAAAGGCCGTGCTGTATATCGACAATAAGTTTGGAGTCTGCCCGTACTGTGCGGGTGGCCTGGAAGATATGCTCCCCGAGGGAGTCAAAATGTGGGTGATCGCGCCCGGCAGGGAGACTAGGATGTTCACTGGTAATGAACGCTAACTGCAAGTGATATAAAAATGGCCCTCCCGGTCGAACTTTCGACCGGGAGGGCCATTTTTGTTGGCTTGGACGACTTTGCTTGGCCCTTGCTTCAGCGTCGCCTAGCGTAGAAAGTCAGGGATCGGCTCAACGGCGGATCCTCCATGGCTGGAGGCTGCCGGACGCACTCTCCAGGCGACGTCTGGCACGTTGGCGAGATGTGCCAAAAGCTCTGGCGATGGTGCAGCGATCGACACGTCGAAGCTTGGACGTTCGGTAGCTGGATCACTGTTCATGCTCACAGACGCCTCGGCCAGCAGATCCCTACCTACCAGGATCCTGACATCGGGCGCAGGCCACCTCCAGTTCGGCAGGGGGAGGGGGCGAAAGCCCGTCAGGATCTGCGACAGCTGATCGCCGGTGACATTCTCCGCACTCCACAGGTTGGTTGCTCCGAGGATTGCCTCGAATACCGTGGCCTGAAGGAGAAATTCAGACAGCGTCTCGCCTGTTGAGGTCCATGGATCTGGATCTGCACTTGACTGCCGATCGAACACGAGTGGATCGTCCCCATCTGGAGACGTAGCCCATGTCCAGCAGCCCTGATTCTCGACCCAGAAGACCAGTTTGCCATCTTCGAGTTCTAGCTCGTGCGGCCCGACCGGGTAATTGAAAGACGTCACCCCTGCCGACCAGCGGGAAGTGATTTCGTGCCACGTCCGCAAAGGGATTGGCATCTCATTCACTACTGACAGATCTACGGCAGCGGGGAGATCCGGCTCACCGTACCATCGTGTCAAGAATCGGATAAGACTGTCGCTGGTGACATTAAGGAGCTCTTCCACCTCCACAGTATGCGCCATGTTCCGCCAGGCTGGGGCTGCTGGGGGCAGTTGTTGTCTGGTCGTTGCTCTTCGTATGCTCAGAGGTCGAGCTGGTGCACAGATGAGCGGGCAGACCGGATATCCACTGTTCTCCCTTTCCCTTGGTCGCGGCGGATAGGCAGATGCCCCGCCGAGGCAGTCGCTCGGCGAGGCATCTGGCCGCCTTGACGGCAACGCTGACGGCAACGTCAGCGGACGGGTTCTGCACGTGGCGGATCGTCAGGGCTCTCGGCGGCTCGGAGGGCGTCGCCGAGAGTGTCGATGGCCTGGCGCTGGAGGCGGAGGCGGACGTGGGCGTACACCGAGGCGGTGACGCCGATGTGGGAGTGGCCGAGTAGCTCCTTGATCACTACGAGCTCGACGCCCCGTTCGAGGAGCAGGGTCGCGGCGGTGTGTCGGAGATCATGAAACCGTATGCGGCGAAGCCTGGCCGCCCGGCACAGCGCGGTGAAGTGTCGGGTCAGGGTTGACGGGTCGGTGGGTGAGCCGTTGGGCGAGGTGAAGACGTGCCCGCTGTCCGTCCAGGCCGCGCCGGCGGTCTCGCGCTCTCGGTCCTGTTGTTCGCGGTGGCGCTTGAGGGCGTGAATGCATTCGGTGGGGAGGGCGATGCGGCGTTCGGAGCTGACGGTCTTGGTGGGCAGGGTGGTCAGGCCGCCGGTGGGGGTGCGCTGGAGGGTGCGGCGGATGCTGGCGGTGCCGCCGTCGAGGTCGAGGTCTTCCCAGCGCAGGCCGAGCAGTTCGCCCTTGCGCAGTCCGGTGCGGAGCGCGAGGTCGAAGAGGGCCTGCAGCCGGTGGCCTTCGATTGACGCGAGGAAGCGCCGGGCCTCGGCGACGGTGAGCGGTTCGAAGCGGCGGGGCCGCGGCGTTCCAGCCTTGATGTTCCGGGCGACGTTGCGCGGCAGCTCGTCCTCCCGGACGGCGTGCTCCAGGACGGACTTGAGGACCGAGTGCACGTAGGTGACGGTGAGAGGGGACAAGCGCTTGTTGCAGCACTGGCCGATGGCGCAGCAGCCCTGCTGCTTGTCGAGCCCGCGGGAGCAGCATTGGCAGGTGGTGCGGAGCCGGTCGAGCCAGGTGCGGATGTCCTTGGCTGTGAGATGGGCGATCTTCTTCCGGCCGAGGCCGGGTATGACGTAGAGCCGGGCGCAGGTGCGGTAGCGGGTGTGTGTGTTCTCGCGGAGGCGGTGGACGGCGACGCTGTCCAGCCAGTAGGTGAGGTAGGCGGCCACGGTGCTGTCGGCTGCGGCGACGGGTCGGCCCTGGTTGCTGGCGGCGATGCGTTCGGTGAGTTTGACGGCGGCTTCCTTGCGGGTGGTGCCGTAGACGCGGACGCGTTTGCGGCTGCCGTCGGTGGCCAGGACGTAGCCGGCGGCTTCCCAGCGGCCGTCCTTGCGCTGGTAGATGGTCCCTTCGCCGTTGGCGCGGTTCTTGCGGGGTGTGGTCATCAGGCTGCTTCCTGTTCGAGTTGGGTGCGGATGAGTTCGGTGAGCGCGTGGGCCGGAATGCGTCGGGCGCGGCCGAGGGTGAGGGAGGGGAGCTGGTGGGAGCGGAGCAGGTCGTAGACGGCGGTGCGGCCGAGTTGGAGGCGTTCCATGACCTGGGGGACGGTGAGGAGTTCAGTGGCGGTGGTCATGCGACTGCTCCCGTCAGGGCAGCCCTCATCGGGTGACCGACCGGCTGACCGGCGGAGTGACCGGGTTGTAGCGGCCGGCGGATTCGGTTCGGGCTCTTGCGATGTGTCGGTCGCCTCTCGGCGAGGAGTGCGGAGAGGTGGGTGAGTTCGGGTAGCAGACCCGTTCCTGCGTACTGCCAGTGGGAGATCACCAGCGTCGAGCCCGAGACCCCGCGCTGACCGGTGCTGTCGCGGTGACCGGCGGAGTGACCGGGGTGCTGACCGTGACCGGATCGGTGGCCGGCGGTCAGGTCGGTGGAGTGACCGGGCCGGTCACCGACCGGACGGCGGTCGGTCACCTGACCGGGCTGTGGCTCGGCCGACGCCGAGGCCGCCCCCGGCGCGTCGGACCGGCTGGTGCGCCAGGCGGTGCGTTCGGCTCGGAGGTGGGTGAGGGTGGTGGAGTAGTGGCGGGTGCGGGTGGAGAAGTGGCCTCGGAATCCGAGCATGTGGGCCCACTGGCGCAGGCGGAGGTGGGTGTGCTGGGGTTGGGTGCCGAGGTGCCAGGCGGTGTGGATCATGCGGCGGGCGTGGTCGGTGAGGTCGTGCTGGGCGAGTTCGGCGAGGAAGCGGAGTCGGCGGTCGAGGGTGCCGGTGGTGGTTTCGGCGCCCTTGGTGGCGTATTTGGCGATGTAGGCGGCGACGTGGCGGTCGGTGACGGGGGCGTCGCCGGTGAAGTCGGTGCTGCGGATGGCGCGGACGTCGATCTGCCGCCCGAACCCGAACACCGAGGGCTCCGGCGGCTGTGCCGGGTCGGCCTCCCCGGTCCGGGAGGGGTGTTGGTGCTGGACGCGGGTGCGCTTGGCAGCGGCGCGGACGGAGTGGTCGAGGAGTTCGGTGGTGGCCCAGGCGGGCGGGGTGCTGGCGGGGCCGGTGGGTCCGTCGAGGCGGATGACGGTGTGGAAGTGGATCTGGCCGCGCTTTTGGTATTCGGCGACCTTGGCGTAGGAGAGCGTGGCGTGGTGGCGCAGGGTGCGCTGGGTCAGTCCGGCGGCCTTGGCGATCTCGCGGCGCAGGTGGGTGGTGAAGCGGGCCCACAGGGCGGGGGCGTGGGCGTTCCACAGCACGGCGCCGGTGTAGTCGTAGCGCTGCGGGTTCAGCGGCGTGCCGAGGAGCGGGTCGCCGTCGGCGTGCCGGGTGCCGCAGGCGCAGGGGGCGGTGCCGGGTTGGTTGTGTACGGGGCCGAAGCCGGGGGCGGTGAGGGTGGCGAAGACGCGGGGGTGGGTGGCGACGGTTGTGGGGATGGTCTTGCCGCCGCGTAGTCCGGCGGCGATGAGCTGGTAGGTGTCGTAGCGGTAGAGGGTGGAGCAGGCGGGGCAGCGGGTGGTGCGGCGGTTGCCGCAGCGCACCAGGAGTTCGCCGGCGGGCAGGTGGCGGGTGTCGAGGTGGTCGAGGATCTGGCCGGTGGCGGTGTCCAGGCGGGTGCGGTGTCCGGTCATCCGGATCGGGCGGGCGCAGCCGCCCAGTGAGCCGATCTGCCGGGCCAGGGGTGCGAGGTATCCGGCGGCGGCGAGCTTGGCCAGCCTGGCGGTCAGTCGCGCCCGGCGTTCCAGCGCCGAGTTCCTGCTTGCGGACGCGTCGGCCTTCCTGTCGTGCGCCGGTGCGGCGAACGCCGCGCCGGCGTGAGTGGAGGTGGTTGCGGGGGTGAGGAGTGGGAGCTGCGCGGGCATGGGGACAGACCTCCGGCAGGAGTCGGGAGAAGAGGAGAGGCGATTGAGGGGCGACCCGGGTGATCGGCGCACGTGGGCACGGTGCGCGTGACGGCGGGCGCGGATGGTGGGCCGGGGACGTCTGGCCTGGTCAGCGGTGGTGTTCACCAGCGGTGCGTGAAGGTAGCATCGCTTCAAGTGCGCATTCAAGTGCATCCCTCCTCATCTATTTCGGTGGCCGGTGGCGACGCGAGTACTGTGGCCCCGGTCTTCCGTTTTGGACGGGCCGGATTTCGGTGGTAGAGGCGCGGAGAAAGCGGGGTGACCTGCGGTGACGGTGGGGCGGCGGGGACGTAGACCGGCGGGCGGCACGGTGTTGCTGACGTTCGAGGTCATCGCCGAGGCCCTGCGGGAGCGGATCCGCTCCGGGGAACTGAACCCCGGGGACGCGCTGCCGACGCAGGCCGTGCTGATGGCGGAGTACGGGGCCTCCAGCCTGTCCGTGCAGAAGGCCATGGCCCTGCTGAAGCAGGACGGCTACGCGATCTCCCGCCCCGGCAAGGGAGCCTTCGTCGCCCACCCCGACGCCGACACCGACGGCGACTCAGATAATGGGGCGGCGGGGAACACGCCCGTCGGCGGGACGGCGGCGCGCGTCGAGGCGCTGGAGCTGGCACTGGCCGAGACGCTTGATCAGCTCACCGCCCTGCGTGCCCGCGTCGAAGCCCTCGAAGCGGGCAGCACCGAGCGAGGCTGCTGACGCGTCGGCCCCTGGACGGCCAGGGGCTGGAGCTGTGCGTCCAGATTTTCTCTACGAGGTTCAAGGCGGGCCCCGCCCGCTGGAGGTGGCCCGACGTCGCCGACCGAGCCAGAGTCGGACCGACCCCGAGGTCTGCACGGGTGTCGGCGGTCAGCGGTCCGCCGGGTCGTGAGCGGGGCTCGACTGGTGCCCGATGGGAGCAAGTTGTGGGGTAAGCGCTGCTTACCCCAGCACTGCCCAGGATCGGAGCAAGTTGTGGGGTAAGGACTCCTTGCGCCTTGCGGAGCAAGTTGTCGCCTGCGACCGTCCTACGGTCGGATCGCGGGCAGAGGGTCGGCCAGGAGTCCGACCCTCCCTCTCCCGCCACCGGGCCCGCCGTGGGCGATGTCCGACGCCGCCTCGACTCCGCAGCGCAGGCTCCCCGCCGACCCGCCGACCGCTCCTGTGCCGAGCGATCAGAGCGCGCGCAAGCCCGCCGAGTGCCGAGACGCCCGCAAGCAGCAGTCCGAACTCGACCCCCGCGCGATCGGGACGATCAGGACGCCAGCAGCTCGGCGACTTCGGGAACGTCGCGGAACGCTCGCAGCCGGTCCATCACGATCCGTGCGCGCTCGGTGGTGCGTTCGCTGCCGCTCTGCCCCAGGGCGAGCATCCGGCCAGCGGTCCCGGCTGCGGCCTCGGGCTCGTTCGCGTCGGCGTAGGCCACGGCCAGCCAGGACAGGTACAGCGCCAACTCCCTCGCGTGACTTGCGTCGTAACGGCCCAGGACGTCCGTCAGCAGCGGTACGGCGCGAAGCGGCCGGTGCAGCTCGGTGTAGACGCGGGCCTCCATGACCTGGAGTTCCCCGGCGTCCATCCAGTACAGGTACGACGGCGATTCGGTGCCGGCCGAGTCCTGGGCCAGCGCTTCGCCCGCTTCCCCGAGGGCGGTCATCGCCGGGCGGTCCTGCCCGGCGCGGGTGTGGGCCCAGGCCACGCGGTCCAGGTAGAGCGCGCGAGCCTTGGGCGGGGCGTCCGGCCCGGCGCTGTCCAGGGCGGCGCGGGCCAGGTGCACCGCGTCGGTTGCCCGTCCGGTGTTGCTCCACTGGTAGGCCAGCGAGCCCGCGACGTTCCCCGACAGCACCCCGTCCCCCGCCGCACGGGCCGCACTCATGCCGAGCCGGTAGATCCGCTCGGCCTCGGCATGCTCGCCCGCGTCGGAGGCCACCCACCCGGCGATCTGAGACAACTCACCGATGACCCGAAGCAGTTCGCTTCCCACCTCCTCGGTGTGGGTGCCCTCCCGGTAGAGCTTCACCGCCGCCCGCAGCTCCCGCAGGGCGGGGCCGATCAGGTCCTTGCCGTACACCACGTCGTCGGCCAGCCGCAGGCCGTGGACCCGCTGAGCCAGGTCGGCCACCTGCCCAGCCCCGATCCGACGGCCCGTACGGGCGCTCAGCAGGGACAGCGGGTCGCCCTCGGGCAGGAAGTCGGCCACGGTCAGCACACGCGGCGCGGGCTCGGCCAGTGGGACGGTCTTGGCCGCCTCCATCAGCTCGCGCGGCACCTCCAGCACCAGGGCGAGGAAGGGCAGCCACTCGCGCGGGGACCGCGTGCCGATCTCCCAGCGGGACACGTCGTTGCGCGTCGGAGGAACGCGCTCAGGAGCAGCATCGGCCAGCGCCTCGGCCAGCCGCCGCTGACTCCAACCGCGTGCCAGGCGCAGCCGCCTGACCAGTTCCCCGACCGTCTCCCTCACCTGGCCAGCTTGGCAGACACAGAGGCAGACACGCTGGCTACTCCGCAAGGTTCGCGCCAAAGGGGACCCTGATCAACAGTCACAGCGGAGCCGACCACGGGCGGGCACGATGAACCAGAACAGCAGCCAAGCGGAACGCTTGCCTCACGGGAGTGCGGAGTCCGTAGGGGAGGGGCCTCGGTTGCTCCCTTGGACCACCTCGGACGGGAACCCCTGCTACCTGAGCACCGACGGCAGGGGCTACCTCTCGACCCTCGCCGACGACATCGAAACCGTGCAGATCGGCATGGGCGAGGAACTGTTGGAGTACGCCCGAGGCGTCCTGGCGCCTGGAACGCTCGCGCGGCCGGCCGTCGAATACCGCTGGCTGGCCTGCCGGCTGACCGAGGCCCTGTCGGATGCCCTCAGAATCGCGGACTCACGCGGGCAGCGCATCCCCGCCCCGCAGGAGGCGACCGAGGGTGCCCGACCTGACGAGCAGTGACGGCCAAGTCCGCTACGTCTCCACGGCAGCAGACCTTCGATACCAGATGAAAGGACACGCTGATGGGCACGACCACCCGCTACCGGTTCCGCGAGTACAACGTGACCACCGACCCTGACCCCCTGGCGCTGCCGATCTTCGAAGCCGTCTGCATCACCGGCGAAGAACAGGACTGCGGAGCCGCGTCCGGCGAGCTGCACACCCCGGAAGAGCTGACGCGCTGGATCGCCGGACACTGCGCTCAGACCGGCCACCAGTCGTACGAGCAGACCACCCGCACCGTCGTCCGCGCCGAGCCCGGAGCTTGGCAGTAGGATCACGCGCGCGGCCGACAACAGCACGACTGGTCTATACCTCTGACGGCAGTAGTGACGGCAACAACCACGGACTTCAGCGCACATCTACGGACGCCGACGGACCGTCAAACCACCGTTGACCTGCGAGAAAGCAGGTGGGGAGGGGTCGCGTAGCACACGTACTATGTGCTGGCGGGGACGACGCCCGTACTGGTGCATAACTGCAATGACCCTGTTTATCGAGGCGATGCACGGCCACCGGAAGAGATTAAGGCTGCCGGGGGGTTCATACCTCAGGATCCTTCGAGCGAAAGGTCGCTTCTCGACTACGCCAGCGATATCCGCAACAAGAGTCGCTTTGTCGGAACTTCGAAGAGTGCCGATATAGCCGCGACCTACTTTGGCGGAAGAGAAGGGTATGTGTATGAGATCAGCGGGGCGCCTGGCGGAATTGATGTGAATAAGGAGCTTGGCTCCCTCAGCCCATCGCCGCACGAAAGGGAAATCGCTTTCGATGGCGGGATACCCTGGGAGTATGTGACTAGGGTCTGGAAGAAGGATGAATGGGGCGAGGTTGATTTCGACTATGACGAACCCATCTGGGAAAGGTGATCTCCTCTTCACTAGCCCATCCCTGGCGGATCCAGTCTCAACTGTGCGGCATGGAGGTAGAGCTCATGGGCATGCTTGAGCGGGAGCAGCGTGGGTTGGTCTATGCCGCGGACATCACGATCGGTGACGTAGAGGCGATCGACTCGTTCCTGACTGCACGAACCGCACGGCCCGCCCGTGCGGAGCGCGGCAGTGACGAGCGTCAGGTGGCTCGTAGCGTAAGGGCGGCGCTGATTCATGTAGTGGGCACGCTGCAGCACGCGCTACCCCTGTCCAGGGAAACAGTTGAGGATATCGATGCTCAGAGGTATCTACGCCTGCAGGTGCAGGGGGCATGGAATACTCTGTGGGCGCTGGTATCCCCATGGCAGTCGCACGACGAGTACGACCACGAGCGCTGGCGGCACGTAAAGTACTGGGATGCAGAGCAAGAAGCGGAAGGGAAATCCCTTTTGGCGCATGCACTGGACCGCAATGCAAAATAGGCGAAGTTCGCTTGGGAATTAGTTAGGCAAGAAGCCCCGCCGGGCATTCCCGGTGGGGCTTCTTCACGCCTTGACGGCAGTAGTTGACGGCAACGTCAGCGGACGGGTGCTGCACAAAGCGGCGGGCCGTCGCCGTCGTCGGGTTCGCTGGTGGCCTCCAGGGGATGGCGGAGGGCGCGGCCGAGGAGGTCGATGGCGTCGCGCTGGAGGCGGAGGCGGACGTGTGCGTAGACGGTGGCGGTGACGCCGATGTGGGCGTGTCCGAGGAGTTCCTTGATGACGACGAGTTCGACGCCCTGTTCCAGGAGGAGCGTCACGGTCGAGTGCCTCACTGGGCGTTTCACCCCGGATTCTGATGGTCAGGTTCCGCGCCAGGTAGGGGTTGATTCGCCGGTGAGGCGGCGGGTCATGAGGCTGATCATGGCGACGTGGACCATGGCTTCGGAGCGGGCCGGGAGGGCTTCGTAGTCGCGGGCGAGACGGCGGTGGTTCACGAGCCAGCCGAAGGTCCGCTCGACGACCCAACGGCGGGGCTGGACGACGAATCCCCTGGTGGCGGGGTCGCGGCGGACGATCTCGACGTCAATGCCGAGGGTGGCGCCGTGTTCGACGACGGCGTTCTTGTAGCCCATGTCGGTCCAGACCTTGCGGACGGCGGGGTGCTCGACCGCCACCGAGGTCAGCAGCTGTCGGCCGGCGGTGCCGTCGGGCACACTTGCGGCGGTGACCAGGACCATCAGCAATAGGCCGATCGTATCGGTGACGATGCTGCGCTTCCTGCCCACGATCTTCTTCCCGGCGTCGACGCCCTGCGAGGAGGCGGGGACGTTCGTGGAGGTCTTCACGCTCTGGGAGTCGACGATGCAGGCCGTCGGCTCCGGACTGCGGCCCTCGGCGGTGCGGACCAGGCGCCGCAACAGCCCGTTGAGCTGCTCGAACACGCCTTCCTTCTGCCATCGGGCGAAGTAGGCGTAGACGGTTTCCCAGGGCGGGTAGTCGTGCGGGAGGTAACGCCAGGGAATGCCGGTGCGGTCGACGTAGAGGATCGCGTCCAGCAGGTCGCGCAGCTCGTGCTCGGGAGGCCGGCCGAACGCCAGGGCCCGCTCGGTGCGGGCCCTGCGCCAGGCGGTCAGGGTGGGTTCGACCAGGGCCCAGCGGGCGTCGGACAGGTCACTCGGATACGGTCGACGATCCGTCATGACAACGGCATACTGCGGGATTGCCGCGCTGCCCAGGACTCGCGCCACTCGAGAGACAAAAGCCAGTGGACTCGACTTCTTGGGATGAGACAGGAGGAACCGCGCAGTTCCGGCGGACATAGGCGCAACAGTGGCCCTCCTGCCACCAGGACCCCAAGCGTCACCGAACGCCAGCAGCCCGAGCTCCCCGGCAATCAGGATGAACCATCACGACTACGGGTGAAACGCCCAGTGAGATCCTTTCGCCCTTTACCATCCACGTGCGAGTAGAGCTACCGCGAGTTCAAGGTGCCTTGGCATATATCGAAAGGCAATTCAGTCGGTCGGCCGAAGGTACGTACCCGCCATACACCCCCGGCAGGCAGAGTTGTGTAACCTACTGCATGAACGTACTCGAGGCCGGCGGAATCGAAGGGCTTCCTAAGACCACGAAGCGCGCGACAGAGTGGCTCCTTGAGCATCACGGGTGAAGAAAGGAGCGGAGTGTCACTACCGCCGAACTGGGGATGGCTGGATGGAATTCCGGATGAATGGGAACCTCCTGAGGAACTGCTAACCCCATCCAACTCCATCGAAAACAATCTGGCTATCAAGATCCTTTCGTCCGAACTTGTCGGAGCTGAAATCTCAGAATGGACAGGTCGCTTCGTCGTGGAGCAATCGCTCGTTTTGGCGTGGCTCCACCAGGCCAAGCAGGGCGACGCGGAGATGGCTATGCGACTTTCAGGGGAAGCGCTTGAGCAGACACGTCTCGTCTTTGAGGCGTGGAAGCCCCTCGAAACGCTTCTGTCTCCGCAGAGTGCGAGCCCTGAAGGTCGCAAAGAGGTTCGGCAGCAGGCTGCCAGATTGGTGGACACGCTTCGGCGGTCTGTTGATGCACTGAGAGCCATGCGTGGTGCTACCTCCTGATTTTCGGAAAACGATCTGGAGGTGCCACTAAACCGTCCTGGGCTCAGTGGAGACTCGATTTGGTGTAAGAACTCGTAACACGATCTTGGTGATCGTTGCTGGTGGGCGTGACCGATGTGACGATTCGTCCGTTCGCCACCCTCAACCTCAAGGACTACGAGGACTTCCAGGCCCACCACGGCCTACGCATTCTCGGCGCCGAGTAGCCGACGCGGCGAACGCCGACGTGTCACCCGAACCACGCCAATGGTCTATACCTCTGACGGCAGTGCTGACGGCGACAACCACGCACACCCGGGTACATCCACGGACGCCAGCGGAGCACCAAACCGCCGTTTACCTGAATAAACGCAGATGGGGAGGGGTCGCGTAGCACGCGTACTACGTGTCGGCAGGCGCCACTCCGGTCCTCGTTCACAACTGCCCGCCAGGTATCTGGCGCTTCTCCAAGAAGGCGAACGAGGAACCGCCGGCTCCGAACGCGACAGTCGCAGACCTGACCCGCATCACAATCCGGGACGTCGGCGGGACCAAGAAGAGCAGAGAACAGATGGACGCCCTGAAGGGGTTGAACCAAGAAGAACTCCTGGCATCTGTTTTCACGCCAAAGAGCGGCCCTGGAGACGTCCTGACCGTCGGAACAGTGGAAAAGGCAATGCTGAACGGCAATCATCGCGCCCATCTACTGAAGGCGGCAGCGGATCATCACAGGCGGACCGACGAGGGGATAATCACCTGGGACACTCCCATTTGTATTCGAAACTACGAACAATGGGCGGACTGACCGATGGTGGGATTCTGGCGTGGGCGCACAGCGCCTCGGCAGGCAACGGTGGCAGGCGCACTGTCCTGCCTCATGGCGAACGGATTGCTGGAGATTCGTTACATGGCGGAGAACGGCCGCGTATTCCAAGGAGTGGAGAACCTCGACCCCGACGAACCGAGCGACAACGATCCGATATCCCGGATTGCCATGATCTCGGATATTTGCCACAGCTTTCCCGGGGCGCTCGCCGAGCACAGGAGCCACCAGAGGGAGCGAGTCGCCGCCGAGGCGATGAAGTGGCGCTGGAAATGCTCCGGAACCTCTGCCCGGCGGTGGATCAGAGCAAGATTGACGGATTGCGACAAGGACTACCGGAACGAAATGTACAAAATTGGAATAGACCTGGACGGCATCGGCCAGGGCTGAAGGAAGGCCGGGCATCCGCCTACTGCCGAATTCACCACTCGATTGAAAAGTCGAGACATCGAACCGAAACGGCAAGGTTCCGGACTCGTCGGTCTGGGTGCGACGAATCTGGTGGGGGATGCGCGGCGGTTGTCGCCGGACGCGCAGGAGGCCTTGCGGATGCGGGCAGTGGCCGCCGTCATGGCCCTCGACTGCCCGGCCTCGTCCTCCGACCGGCCCGAACACGTGTCGCGCCGTGATCCCCCATCGCCCGGCGCCGCGGGCGGAGGGTGTGGTCGGGGGGTGGCGGGAAGCTACCTGGTGGCGGGGGTTCAAATGGGCGGGGTGGGGGCGGAGACTGGGAGGTACGGGGCAGGTCGAGCCCCGGGAGGCGATTTCCCATGCACACCCCCCGTCTCCGCCCGGGCCGCGACGACGACTACGACTACGACTACGACTACGACTACGACTACGACGCAGAGTCACGTGACGGCCTGGACCAGCGACGGCTGGGGCGGCGGCACCGTGGTCAGCAACCCGGCCGGCATCAACTGCCACCAGAGCGAGTGGAACCCGTACGAGGAGGACCCGGCGCCGCAGCCCGACACGTCCGGTACGTGTGACGCGCTCTTCCCGGTGGGGACCGTGGTGACGTTCACCGCCACGCCGGACCCCGGATCGAACGTCAACTACGGTCCGGACCCGGCGAGTCTGACCGTCCGGGCCGGTTACAACGCGACGTACGTGGTGTTCTGCCCGAACGACGGCCTCTGCTCCGCCTGGTACTGACCGCACGCACCGGGGTTGATCTAGAGCGGACTCCAAGCCCTACTGTGGCCGGCGGCGCGCCCGAGCGGGCGCGGTCGGAGGGGGTTGGAGCATGCGTTACCGGTTTCTCGGCGGCACCGGCATCGAGGTGAGCACGCACTGCCTGGGCACGATGATGCTCGGTGCGGTCGGCAACCCGGACCACCGGGAGGGCGTGCGGATCGTGCACGCCGCGCTGGACGCCGGGATCAACTTCGTCGACACGGCCGACATGTACTCGGCGGGCGAGTCCGAGGAGATCGTCGGCAAGGCGCTGCAGGGGCGGCGCGAGGACGTGGTGCTGGCCACCAAGGTGCACTTCCCGATGGGTGAGGGGCCCAACCGGGGCGGGAACTCGCGGCGGTGGATCCTGCGGGCGGTGGAGGACAGCCTGCGGCGGCTGCGCACCGACTGGATCGACCTGTACCAGGTGCACCGGCCCGACCACCGCACCGACGTGGAGGAGACCCTGTCGGTGCTCGGCGACCTCGTCCGGCAGGGCAAGGTCCGGGCGTTCGGCTGCTCGACGTTCCCGGCCGCGGAGATCGTCGAGGCGCACTGGACGGCCGAGCGGCGCGCCCTGCCCCGGTTCCGGACCGAGCAGCCGCCGTACTCGCTGCTGGCCCGCGGCATCGAGTCCTCGGTGCTGCCGGTGGCCCGCCGCCACGGCATGGGCGTGCTGACCTGGGCGCCGCTCGCCTCCGGCTTCCTGACCGGGCGCTACCGCAAGGGCGGCCCGGTCGACCTGGGCGGCGGGCGGGCCGCGCTGACCCCGCACCGCTTCGACCCGGCGCTGCCGGAGAACGCCCGCAAGCTGGAGGTGGTCGAGCAGCTCGTCGAGCTGGCCGACGGCATCGGCTGCACGCTGCCCGAACTCGCCGTCGCCTTCCCGCTCGCCCACCCGGCCGTCACCTCGGTGATCCTCGGGCCCCGGACGCCCGGACAGCTGGACGGGCTGCTCAAGGGGGCCGCACTGGTCCTGGAGGACGAGGTGCTGGACCGGATCGACGAGATCGTCCCGCCCGGCACCGACCTCTACCGGCCGGACGGCGCCTGGCGCTCCCCCGCCCTCGCCCCGGCCGCCCTGCGCCGCCCGCGCGCGGAGCGGGCCGCGGCCGGTGGTGAGTGACCGGACGTCCCCTTCGAGCCGCCGCACGACGACTGCGTCGGCTCGTCGGGTCCTCGCCGACAGACGAGGGCGCCCGCGAGGGGGGCGGGTGAGCCGTGGAGCTCGGGGCGCCGGTCCCGGCGGGGGCGGGGAACCGGGAGGTGACGGTGCGACAGGGCCGTCCGTGGCCGGTCAGGAATCGATCTCGTCGTAGAGGTCGGCGGCGTCCTCCTGAGTGATCAGGTTGCGCTGGCGGAGGGACCTGACGACCGCGCGGGCGATGCCCTTGTCGTGGGCACAGGCGTCCATCACGGCAGCGTCGAGGAGGCCGGTGAGGCCGCTGGCGATGGCGAGTTCGGCCATCAGCAGCCATCCCGCCTGCGAAGCGTGCTCCTGGGCCTCCTCCACGAGGATCTGCCTGCCGACCGGGTACACCGGCGCCCGGTGCTGCGCGATGGCGGCCAGGTGCCGCTGCACCGCGGGGACGGCGTGCAGCACCAGCTCGTGCAACAGGCCCTGGTACAGACCGTCACCGCGGGCAGCGATCTCCACGGTGACCGATATCTGGGTGTCCGGCGCCGCCCAGGAGACCCGGGTGTTCTGGTTCCGGTCACCGTCCACGGCGTCCACCAGCACCATCAGCCGGATGTTGGGGTCGTCGATCGCGGTCTGGACGGAGGTGTTCAGCCCGCCGATCCCCCGGATGAGCTGTTCGGCGCGGGTGCGCAGCAGTTCTGTGGCGTTTCCCCTGATGGAGAGCACGGCATCCCCCCGGTCGGTGCTGGTCGGCAGTGCACGGTCGCGGCCCGCCGTACGGACAACGTTAGGGCGGAGCCGCGCCCGTCACCCGCTGTTTGGGGGAACCGGCCCCGATCGCGCCGGTGGTGGGTGGAACTCCCCTTCCAGCAGCGCCGCGAAGACGCCGCGGGGGCGCCTGCCGACGGTCGGTCGGTGGGCGCCCCCGCGGGCTTGGGCCGGGTCGGGCCGGGCCGGGTCGGGCCGGGCTTGGGTCGGGCCGGGCCGGGTCGGGATCAGTCCAGGTCGGCGGCTCCGCCGATGACCAGGTTGATCAGGGCTTCGCTGTCCATCTCGTCGATCGAGCTGTCCGAGAGGGGCTCGCGGTCCTCCGTCCCGTCCTCCTCGCCCTGCGGGGCGCGGACGCCCGCCAGTTCGAGCAGGCTGTCCAGCAGTCCGGCGTCGCGCAGCCGGGTGAGCGGGATGGCGCCGAGGATCTCGGTGATCCGCTCGTCGGTGAGGGGTTCCTCGCCCGCTTCGTCCTCCTGCGGGAGCAGTTCGGTGGCCAGGTGGTCGGCCAGCAGCTGGGTGGTGGGGTAGTCGAAGATGAGGCTGGTGGGGAGCTTCAGGCCGGTGACGATCATCAGCTTGTTGCGCAGGCCCATCGCGGAGAGCGAGTCGAAGCCGAGTTCGCTGAACGCCCGGTCGACGGCGACCTCCTGGGGGTCGGCGAAGCCGAGGAGGGTCGCGGCCTGGCCGCGGACCAGGTCGATCAGGGCGGGGACGCGCTTGGGGGCGGGCATCGCGGCGAGGCGTTCGCGCAGCGAGCCGCCGGTCTCGGCCTCCGGTTCGGCGGTGCCCGCGACGCGCTTGGCGGTGCCGCCCTGGCCGCGGACCAGGCCGCGCAGCAGGACGGGCAGTTCGTCGCCCGCCCGGTCGAGGGCCTCGCGGTCGAGGTTGACCGGCAGCAGGACGGCGTCGGTGAGGTCGGCCGCCCGGTCGAACAGGGCCAGGCCCTGTTCGGTGGTGAGCGCGCCGACGCCGGTTTCGGCGATCCGGCGCAGGTCGGCCTCGCTCAGCCCGGAGGCCATGCCGGTGCCGCCGCTCTGGTCCCAGACGCCCCAGGCCAGCGAGGTGCCGGGCAGGCCGGCGGCGCGCCGGTCCGCGGCCAGTGCGTCCAGGAACGCGTTGGCGGCGGCGTAGCTGCCCTGGCCGGGGGCGCCGAGGACGCCGGAGGCGGAGGAGAACAGGACGAAGGAGGTCAGGTCGAGGCCCGCGGTGAGGGCGTGCAGGTTGGCGGCGGCGGTGGTCTTGGGCCGCAGCACGGTGTCGACGCGCTCGGGGGTGAGCGAGGCGATCACGGCGTCGTCGATGACGCCGGCGGCGTGCACCACACCGCGCAGCGGCCGGTCGGCCGGGATGCCGGCGAGCAGCGCGGCGAGTTCCGCGCGGTCGGCGACGTCGCAGGCCGCGAGGGTCGCGGTGGCGCCCAACTCCTGGATCCGGGCGGTGAGTTCGGCCGCGCCGGGGGCGTCGGCGCCGCGGCGGCCGACCAGCAGCAGGTGCCGGACGCCGTGCCGGGCGGCGAGGTGGGTGGCGACCGCGGCGCCGAGGGCGCCGGTGCCGCCGGTGATCAGGACGGTGCCGTCCCGGTCCCAGGCCGGGGTGTCGGCGGCCCCGGCTGCGGACCCGGCGGACCCGGTGTCGGACCCGGTGTCGGGCCCGGTGGCGGGTTCGATCCGGGGGGCGAGCAGGGCGCCGCCGCGGATGGCGATCTGCGGTTCGCCGCCGGCGACGGCGGCCGCGAGGCTCGCGGCGACGGGCGCCGCCTCGTCCAGGTCGACCAGGACGATCCGGTCGGGGTGCTCGGCCTGGGCGGAGCGCACCAGGCCGGCCACCGCGGCGCCGACCAGGTCGCGGGGCTGCTGCCGGCCGGTGTCCTGGGCGCCCCGGGTGACGACGAGCAGCCGGGTGGCGGCGAAGCGCTCGTCGGCGAGCCACTCCTGGAGGAACCCGAGGGTGCGGTGCAGGGCGTCCCGGGCGGCGGCAGCGGGGTCGGCGGCAGCGGGGTCGGCGGGGTCGGCGGCAGCGGGGTCGGCGGGGTCGGCGGCAGCGGTGTCCGCGCCGGCGGCGAGGACGAAGGTGCGGGCGCCGTAGGCCTCTTCCAGGTCGGGCCGGGCGGGGGTGCCGAGGGCGGCGGCCAGGCCCCACGGGTCGGCGCCGACGACGGTCCAGTCGGCGGTGCCCGCGGCCCCCTTGCCGCCTTCGGTGCGCTGCCAGCCGAGGCGGTACATCGCGTCGGCGCCGGTGTCCGGCTCGGCGGGGCGGGCCAGGGCGGCGGCGGGCCGCAGCACCAGGGCGCCGACGGTGGCGACGGGCCGGCCGGTGGTGTCGGCGAGGTCGAGGGCGGCGGTGCCGGTGCCGGTCGGGCGGACCCGGACCCGCAGTTCGGCGGCGCCGACCGCGTGCAGTTCGACCTGCTCCCAGGAGAACGGCAGGACGGGTTCGCCGCTGCCCGCGCCGCTGAGGCCGATGGCGTGCAGGGCGGCGTCGAAGAGGGCGGGGTGCAGGCCGTAGCCCTCCGTCTCCAGGGTCGCGGCCGGGTCGGCGCCGATCTCGGCGTAGACCTCCTCGCCGTGCTTCCAGGCGGCGCGCAGGCCGCGGAAGGCCGGTCCGTAGGCGAGTCCGGCGTCGGCGAGTTCCTGGTAGCGGCCGTCCAGGGCGATCGGCCGGGCCCCGGCGGGCGGCCAGGCGGCCAGGTCGAAGCCGGGCCCGGTGCCGCGGGTGAGCTGTCCGGTGGCGTGCCTGGTCCAGGGGCGGCCGGCCGGGCCGGACTCGGTGCGGGAGTGGACGGTGAAGGTGCGGCCGCCGCCCTGGCCGGGGGCGCCGACGGTGCACTGGACGCGCACGCCGTCGGTCTCGGGCAGGATCAGCGGGGCCTCCAGGACGAGTTCGTCCAGGCGGTCGAGGCCGAGCTGCTCCCCGGCGTGCAGCGCGAGTTCGACCAGGCCGGTGCCGGGGAAGACGAGGGCGCCGGAGACCCGGTGGTCGGCGAGCCAGGCGTGGGTGCCGAGCGAGATCCGGCCGGTGAGCAGCAGGCCGCCGTCCCCGGCGAGTTCGGTGGCGGTGCCGGCCAGCGGGTGCTGGACGCCGCCGGCGGCACCGGCGGCACCGGCAGCAGCGCCCTGGTACCAGTAGCGCTTGCGCTGGAACGGGTAGGTGGGCAGGTCGACGGGGGCGGGGGCGTGGCCGGTGCCGCGGTAGACGGCGGCCCAGTCCGGGGTCAGGCCGTGGGCGTGCAGGGCGGCGAGGCCGGTCCACAGGGCGCGCAGCTCGTCCTGGTCCTTGCGCAGCAGCGGGGTGAGGACGGCCTGTTCGGCGGCCTCGGCGCCGAGGGTCTCGGCGGCGAGCGCGGTCAGGGTGGCGTCCGGGCCGAGTTCCAGGTACCGGGTGACGCCCTGCTCGCGCAGGGTGGTGACGCCGTCGGCGAAGCGGACGGCGTGGCGGACGTGGCGGACCCAGTACTCGGGGTCGGTGAGCTCCTCGGGCGCGGCGAGGGCGCCGGTGAGGTTGGAGACCACCGGGATGCGCGGCGGCGCGTAGGAGATGCCCTGCGCGACGCGGCGGAACTCGTCGAGCATCGGGTCCATCAGGGCGGAGTGGAAGGCGTGCGAGACGGCCAGCAGCTTGGAGCGGCTGAAGCCCGCGCCGACGGCGAGGACGGCGTCCTCGGGGCCGGAGACCACGGTGGAGGCGGGGCCGTTGACGGCGGCGACGTCGACGCCGTCGACCAGGGCGGCGCGCACCTCGGCCTCGGGGGCGGCGATCGCCATCATCGCGCCGCCCCCGGGCAGCGCCTGCATGAGGCGGCCGCGGGCGGCGACCAGGGCGGCCGCGTCGGGGAGCGTCCAGACCCCGGCGACGTGGGCGGCGGCGAGTTCGCCGACCGAGTGCCCGGCGAGGTAGTCGGGGCGCAGGCCGAAGGACTCGACCAGGCGGTACAGCGCGACCTCGATCGCGAACAGCGCGGCCTGGGCGTAGCCGGTGCGGTTGAGGGTGCGCTGGTCGCCGTCGATCACCTCGCGCAGCGGCCGGTCCAGGTGCGGGTCGAGCGCGGCGCAGACCTCGTCGAAGGCGGCGGCGAACACCGGGGAGGCGCGGTGCAGTTCGGCGCCCATGCCGATCCGCTGGGAGCCCTGTCCGGAGAACAGGACGGCGCTGCGGCCGGTGGCGGTGGCGGTGCCGGTGAGCAGGCCGGGGGTCTGCTCGCCGTCGGCGAGGGCCATCAGGCCGCGCAGGAAGTCGCCGCGCTTGCTGCCGACCAGGACGGCCCGGTGGGCGAAGGCGGAGCGGGTGGTGGCCAGGGCGTGGCCGGTGACGGCGGGGTCCTGGTCGTAGGCCTCGTCGAGGTGGGCGAGCAGCCGTTCGGCCTGGGCGCGCAGCGCGCCGGGGGTGCGGGCGGAGACCGGCCAGGCGATCGTGGCGGGCGCCTGCGGGGCCGGGGCAGCGGCCGGGGCCGGGGCAGCGGCGGGGACGGGGGCGGGCGGCTCCTCGATGATGACGTGGGCATTGGTGCCGCTGATGCCGAAGGAGGAGACGCCGGCCCGGCGGACCCGGGCGCCGCGCGGCCAGGCGACGGGCTCGGTGAGCAGGCTGACGCTGCCGGCCGACCAGTCGACCTCGGGCGAGGGCGCGGAGACGTGCAGCGTCCGCGGGAGCTCCTCGTGGCCGAGCGCCAGCACCATCTTGATCACCGAGGCGGCGCCGGCCGCGGCCTGGGCGTGCCCGATGTTGGACTTGACCGAGCCGACCCGCAGCGGCCGGTCGGCGGGCAGTTCGGCACCGTACGTGGCGAGCAGCGCCTGGGCCTCGATCGGGTCGCCGAGCCGGGTGCCGGTGCCGTGCGCCTCGACGGCGTCGACGTCGGCGGCGGTGAGCCCGGCGTTGGCCAGGGCCTGGCGGATGACGCGCTGCTGGGCGGGGCCGTTGGGCGCGGTGAGGCCGTTGGACATGCCGTCCTGGTTGACCGCGGAGCCGCGGACCAGGGCGAGCACGGGGTGGCCGTTGCGGCGGGCGTCGGAGAGCCGCTCCAGGACGAGGACGCCGACGCCCTCGGCCCAGGCGGTGCCGTCGGCGTCCGCGGAGAAGGCCTTGCAGCGGCCGTCGGCGGCCAGGCCGCCCTGGCGGGAGAACTCGACGAAGGTCTCCGGGGTGGCCATCACGGTGACGCCGCCCGCGAGGGCGAGCGAGCACTCGCCGCCGCGCAGCGCCTGGGCGGCCCAGTGCAGGGCGACCAGCGAGGAGGAGCAGGCGGTGTCGACGGAGACGGCGGGGCCCTCCAGGCCGAGGGTGTAGGCGATCCGGCCGGTGACGATGGAGCCGGTGCTGTTGCTGCCGACGTAGTCGTGGAACTGGACGCCCGCGTAGACGCCGGTGGGGCTGCCCTTGAGCTGCTGCGGGTCGATGCCGGAGCGCTCCAGGGCCTCCCAGGACGCCTCCAGCAGCAGGCGCTGCTGCGGGTCGACCAGGGCCGCCTCCTTGGGGGCGACGCCGAAGAAGGCCGGGTCGAAGTCGCCCGCGTCGTAGAGGAAGCCGCCCTCGTTGACGCTGGTGGTGCCGGGGCGTCCGCCGGTCGGGTCGTGCAGGGCGGCGAGGTCCCAGCCGCGGTCGGCGGGGAACGGGCCGATGCCGTCCTCGCCGTCGGAGAGCAGCCGCCACAGGTCGGCCGGGGAGCCGACGCCGCCGGGCAGGCGGCAGGCCATGCCGACGATCGCGATCGGCTCGTCGTGGTGGTTCTGCTGGGCGGTGACGGCGGCGGCCGGGCCGGAGGTCTCGCTGAGCAGGTGCTCGGCGAGCACGGCGGGCGTCGGGTAGTCGAAGACCAGGGTCGCGGGCAGGCGCAGCCCGGTGGCCGCGTTGAGGTGGTTGCGCAGTTCGACGGCGGTCAGCGAGTCGAAGCCCAACTGCTGGAACTGGCCGGTGGGTTCGACGTCGGCGGCGGAAGCGTAGCCGAGCACCGCGGCAGCGTGGGTGCGGACCAGTTCGAGGACGGCCGCGGGGCGTTCGGTGACGGGCAGCGCGGCCAGCGTTCGGTCGAAGGCGGTGGCGTCCCCGCCCGCCGCGGCGGTGGCGGCGGTGCGCAGCCGGGACGGTCCGGCCAGGTCGTGCAGCGGCCGGGGCAGGGTGTCGGCGGCGCGCTCGCGCAGCGCCCGGAAGTTCGGCTTGACCGGGGCGAGCGCGGCCAGGCCGGTGCCGAGCGCGGCGTCGAACAGGGCCAGGCCCTCCTCGGCGGTCAGCGGGGCGAGGGCCGCGGTGCCGACGGTGCGGCCGGTGCCGGCCATGCCGCCGGGCTGCTCCCACTGGCCCCAGGCGAGGGCGAGCGCGGGCAGGCCGCGGGCGCGGCGGTGGGCGGCGAAGGAGTCCAGGAAGCTGTTGGCGGCGGCGTAGTTGGCCTGGCCGGGGGTGCCGAGGACGCCGGAGACCGAGGAGAACAGGACGAACGCGGCGAGCGGGGCGTCCGCGGTCAGCTCGTGCAGGTTGAGGGTGCCGTCGACCTTGGGGCGCAGCACGGCGGCGGTGCGCTCGGCGGTCAGGGCGGTGACGACGCCGTCGTCGAGGACGCCCGCGACGTGCACGACGGCGGTCAGCGGGTGCGCGGCGGGCACGTCGGCGAGGACGGCGGCGAGGGCCGCCCGGTCGGCGACGTCGCAGGCCGCGGTGCGGACCTCGGCCCCGGCGGCGGCCAGTTCGGTGGCCAGGGCGGCCAGCGCGGCGGGGCCGGTGCGGCTGAGCAGCAGCAGGCGGCGCACGCCGTGCGCGGCGACCAGGTGGCGGGCCAGCAGGGTGCCGATCGCGCCGGAGGCGCCGGTGACCAGGACGGTGCCCTCGGGGTCGAGCGCCGGGGCGGTGTGCTCCGGCCGGGGCAGCCGGGCCAGCCGGGGGGCGCGGGCGGTGGTGCCGCGCAGGGCGAGCTGCGGTTCGCCGGTGGCGAGCAGCGCGGGCAGCAGGGCGGCGAGGGCCTCGTCGTCCCGGTCGGTGCCGGGGTCGGTGTCGAGCAGGACGAAGCGGCCGGGGTGCTCGGACTGGGCGGAGCGGACCAGGCCCCAGACGGCGGCGCCGGCCGGGTCGGTGACGTCCTCGCCGTCGGTGGACAGCGCGCCGCGGGTGGCCACGACCAGGACGGGGGCGGCGGCGCGCTCCTCGGACAGCTGCTCCTGGACGGCGGCCAGGGCGGCGGCGGTGGCGGCGTGCACGGCCCCGGCGTCGCCGCCGGGGGCGCTGGTCAGCAGCGCGTACGGGGTGTCGGCGGCGGGGGCGGTCGGGACGGTCCGCCACTCCAGGCGGTACAGCGGGGCCGCGGCGGTGGCGGCGGGCAGCACCAGGGGGCGGAAGGCGACGGAGTCGATCCGGGCGACGAGGCCGCCGGCCGGGTCGGTGGCCTCGACGGCGAACGCGTCGGGGCCGGCCGGGGTGAAGCGGACCCGCAGCACGCTCGCGCCGGTGGCGGCGAGTTGCACGCCGGACCAGGAGAACGGCATCCGGCCCGGCCCGTCGTCGCCGTCCTCGCCGCCGCCGGTGGCGCGCAGCGCGTGGGTGGCGGCGTCGAGCGCGGCGGGGTGCAGGCCGAAGGCGGCGGCCCGCCGGGTCTCGCCCTCGGGCAGCCGGACCTCGGCGAGGATCTCCTCGCCGTGCTGCCACACCGCCTCGAGGGCGCGGAACGCGGGCCCGTAGTCGATGCCGGTGGCGGCGAAGGACTCGTAGAGGCCGTCCAGGGCGACGGGCCGGGCCGCGCTCGGCGGCCACGGGGCGGCCGGGGCGGCGGGGAGGTCGGCGGCGGGGGCGACGGTGCCGGTGGCGTGCACCGTCCAGTCGGTGCCGGGGCCGTCCTCGTCGGGGCGGGAGTGGACGGTCAGGGTGCGGCGCCCGGCGGGGTCGGGGGCGTGCACGGCGACCTGGATCCGGACGGCCGCTCCGGCGGGCAGCACCAGCGGGCTGCTGAGGGTGAGTTCCTCGACCCGGCCGCAGCCGACCAGGTCGCCGGCCCGGACGGCGAGTTCGACGAACGCGGTGCCGGGGACGGTGACGGCGGTGCCCAGGACGTGGTCGGCGAGCCAGGGCTGGGCCTCGGCGGAGAGCCGGCCGGTCATCACGGCGCCGTCGGTGTCGGCGAGGGTGACGGCGGCGCCCAGCAGCGGGTGCTCGCCGCCGCCGTAGCCCGCGGTGGCCAGGCCGGCCGCGGCGACGGTCGCGCCGCCGTCGCCGCCGCCGCGGGCGTCGAGCCAGTAGCGGCGGCGCTGGAAGGCGTACGTGGGCAGGTCGGTGCGGCGGGCACCGGTCCCGGCGAACAGGGCGGCCCAGTCGACCGCGGCGCCGCTGACGTGCAGCCGGGCCAGGGCGGTGAGCAGGGTGGCCGCCTCGGGGCGGCCCTTGCGCAGGAGGGGGACGAACGCGGCCGGGCCGGTCGCGTCGGCGAGGGTCTCCTGGGCGGGGGCGAGCAGGACGCTGTCGGGGCCGACCTCGGCGAAGCGGGTGGCGCCCTCCGCGGCGAGGCGCTGCACGCCGTCGTGGAAGCGCACGGTGCCGCGGACCTGGCGGACCCAGTGCTCGGGGTCGGTGAGCTGCTCGGCGGTGGCGACCTCGCCGGTCAGCGAGGAGACCAGGGTGAGGGCCGGGGCGTGGTAGGTGAGCTGGGCGGCGACCGCGCGGAACTCCTCCAGCATCGGGTCCATCCGGGCCGAGTGGAAGGCGTGCGAGACCGTCAGCTGGTGGGTCCGGCGGCCCTGGTCGGCGAAGTGCGCGGCGACCTTCAGGACGGGGTCCTCGTCGCCGGAGAGCACCACCGAGCGGGGGCCGTTGACGGCGGCGAGGGCGACGCCCGCGCCGAGCAGTTCGGCGGCCTCCTCCTCGGTGGCCTCGACGGCGACCATCGCGCCGCCGGACGGGAGCGCCTGCATGAGGCGGCCGCGGGCGGTGACCAGGGTGGCGGCGTCGGCGAGCGACAGCACCCCGGCGACGTGCGCGGCGGCGATCTCGCCGACGGAGTGGCCCAGCAGCAGGTCCGGGGTCAGGCCCCAGGACTCGACCAGGCGGTACAGCGCGACCTCGACGGCGAACAGCGCGGGCTGGGTGTACCGGGTCTGGTCGAGCAGCCGGGGCTTGCCGAACACGACGGTGCGCAGCGGGTGTTCGAGCTGGAAGGCGGCGCAGACCTCGTCGAAGGCGGCGGCGAACACCGGGTGGGCCTCGTACAGCTCCTTGCCCATGCCGACGTGCTGGGCGCCCTGGCCGGAGAACAGGAAGGCGGTCAGGCCGGGGTCGGCGGCGCCGTGCACCGCCTCGGGGCCGGGGGTGCCGGCGGCGAGGGCGGCCAGGGCGGTGCGGGCGGCGTCCCGGTCGGACGCCAGGACGACGGCCCGGCGGTCGAGCGCGGCGCGGCCGGTGGCCAGCGAGAGGCCGAGGTCGGCGGGGTCGGTGTCGGGGTGCGCGTCGAGGTGGGCGAGCAGCCGGGCGGCCTGGGCGCGCAGGGCGTCCTCGCCGTGGCCGCCGAGCAGCCACGGGACGGGCTCGGCGGCGGGGGCCCCGGCGTTCTCGGCGATCCCGGCGGCCGGTTCGGGGTCGGGCAGTTCCAGGACGACGTGCGCGTTGGTGCCGCTGACGCCGAAGGAGGAGACGGCGGCCCGGCGGGGCGCGCCGGTCTGCGGCCACTCGCGGCGGGCGCTGAGCAGCCGGACGTTCCCGGCGGTCCAGTCGACCCGCTCGGAGGGCTTCGCGGCGTGCAGGGTCTGCGGCAGGACGCCGTGGCGCATCGCCTCGACCATCTTGATGACGCCGCCGACCCCGGCCGCGGCCTGCGCGTGCCCGATGTTGGACTTGATCGAGCCGAGCCACAGCGGGCGGCCGCCGGTGCGCTCCTTGCCGTAGGTGGCGAGCAGCGCCTGCACCTCGATCGGGTCGCCGAGGACGGTGCCGGTGCCGTGGCCCTCGACCGCGTCGACGTCGGCGGCGGTCAGGCCCGCGTCGGCCAGCGCCTGCCGGATGACGCGCTGCTGGGACGGGCCGTTGGGGGCGGTGAGGCCGTTGGAGGCGCCGTCGGAGTTGACCGCGGAGCCGCGGACCACGGCGAGGACGCGGTGGCCGTTGCGGCGGGCGTCGGAGAGCCGCTCCAGCAGCAGGGTGCCCGCGCCCTCGGCCCAGCCGGTGCCGTCGGCGCCCTCGGCGAACGCCTTGCAGCGGCCGTCGGGGGCGAGGCCGCGCTGCTTGCTGAACGCGACGAACGGGCCGGGTGCGGCCATCACCATCACGCCGCCCGCCAGCGCCATCGTGCACTCGCCGCGGCGCAGCGCCTGCACGGCCAGGTGCAGGGCGACCAGCGAGGAGGAGCAGGCGGTGTCGACGGTGAGGGCGGGGCCCTCCAGGCCGAAGGAGTACGCGACCCGGCCGGAGATCACCGAGGCGGCGTTGCCGGTGCTCAGGTAGTCGTCGATGACGGCGGCGACGGCGCCGGGCGCCAGGTCCTCGTAGTAGTCCTGGCTGCCGCTGCCGAGGAACACGCCGACGCGTTCGCCGCGCAGCCCGTCCGGGGCCAGCCCGGCCCGCTCGAACGCCTCCCAGGCGAGTTCGAGGGCCAGGCGCTGCTGCGGGTCCATGGTGAGGGCCTCGCGCGGGGAGATCCCGAACAGGCCCGCGTCGAACTCGGGCGCGCCGTAGAAGAAGCCGCCCTGGTTCACGTAGCTGGTGCCGGGGCGGTCCGGGTCGGCGTCGTAGAGGGAGGCGGTGTTCCAGCCGCGGTCGGTGGGGAACGGGCCGATCGCGTCGGTGCCCTCGTCGACAAGCCGCCACAGGTCCTCCGGGGAGCGCACGTCCCCGGGGTAGCGGCAGCTCATCGCGACGATCGCGACGGGCTCCCGGTCCGCCGCCTCCACCTCGCGCAGCCGGTTGCGGGTCTCGTGCAACTCGGCGGTCGCCCGCTTGAGGTAGTCGAGCAGCTTTGCTTCCTCAGCCATCAGAAACCCTCGCCGTTTCCGCTCGATCCGAGCTCTTGGTCCAGCAGGTTGAACAGGTCTTCCGCGCTTGCGGATTCGAGTACGTGGGCCAGTTCGGGCCCGGGTGCGGCGCCGCGGGCGCCGTTCAGCCGGGCCGCCAGGGCCTGGAGCCGGGGGCCGATCCTGGCCCGGTCGGCCTCTTCCGGGGCGAGGCCGTCGATCAGGGCCTCCAGCCGGTCGAGTTCGGCGGCCACCGCGGCGGCGCCGCCGGGGGCCAGGTCGGCCAGTTCGGCCTCCAGGAACTCGGCCAGCGCCCGGGGGTTGGCGTGGTCGAACACGACGGTGGCGGGCAGTTTGACGCCGGACGCGGCGCTGAGCCGGTTGCGGAAGTCGACCGCCGAGACCGAGTCGAAGCCGAGGTCCTTGAAGGTGCGTCCGGGTTCGACCGCGCCGGCCCCGTCGTGGCCGAGGACGGCGGCCGCCTGCTCGCGGACCAGGCCCAGCACGATCCGGGCCCGTTCCGGGGCGGAGCGGCCGGTGAGCCGTTCGGCCAGCGACGGGCCGTCCGCGGACGTCCGCTCCTGGTCGTCGCCGTCCAGGGCGCGGACGGCGGCGGGCAGTTCGTGCAGCAGCGGCCGGGGCCGGGCCGCGGCGTAGACCGGGGCGAACCTGGCCCAGTCGATGTCGGCGACCACCAGGTGGCCCTCGTCCAGGGCCAGGGCGCGCCACAGTTCGTCGAGCGCCGCGTCGGGGTCCAGCGAGGCCAGGCCGAGGTGCCGCAGGTGCTCGTCGGCCTCGGCGTCGACCATGCCGCCGCCCGCCCAGGTGCCCCAGGCGACGGAGGTGGCGGCGGCGCCGCGGGCCCGGCGGTGCTGGGCCAGGCCGTCGAGGTAGGCGTTGCCGGCGGCGTAGGGGGCGCGGCCCGCGGTGCCCCAGACGGCCGCGCCGGAGGCGAACAGCACGAAGGCGTCCAGCGGGCGGTCGCCGACGGCCCGGTCCAGGTGGTGCGCCCCGGCGATCTTGGCGCGGGTGGCGCGGGCGAACTCCTGCGCCGTCAGCTCGCCGAACGCGGTCTCCGCGGGCAGCTGCCCGGCGGCGTGCACCACCGCGGTCAACTGCGGTAGCCCGGCGACGAGTTCGGTGACGGCCGGGCCGTCGGTGACGTCGCAGGCGGCGATCGTCACCTCGGCGCCGGACGCGGCGAGCTCGGCGGTCAGCTCGGCCGCGCCGGGGGCGTCCGGGCCGCGGCGGCTGGTCAGCACCAGGTGCCGGGCGCCGGAGCGGGCCAGCCGCCGGGCGACGGCCGCGCCGATCGCGCCGGTGCCGCCGGTGACCAGCACCGTGCCGTCCGGCCGCCACGGCAGCCCGGCCGGGACCGGGCCGTCGGCCGGGGCGGGGACCAGGCGGCGGGCGTGCGCCCGGCCGCCGCGGACGGCGACCTGGTCCTCGCCGGAGCGGCCGGACAGCACCGCGGCCAGCAGGGCGGCCGCCTCGGGGCCGAGGTCCGCGGGCAGGTCGACCAGGCCGCCCCAGACGGCGGGCAGGTCGAGGGAGAGCACGGTGCCCGCGCCCCACAGCGCGGCCGCCGACGGGTCGACGTCCTCGTCCGGGTCGACGGCCACCGCGGCGCGGGTCGCGCACCAGAACGGCGCGGTGATCCCGGCGTCCAGGACGGCCTGCAGCAGCGGGACGGTCGCGGTGACGCCCGGCGCGGGCACCTCGGCGGCGTCCGGGCCGCCCAGGGCCAGCAGCGAGAGCACGCCCGCGGGCTGCTCCTCGCCGAGGAGCGCGGTGATCCCGGCGGCCAGTTCGGCGCGGTCCGCGGCGGCCGGGTCCACGGCGAGGCGGAGCGTCTCGGCGCCGTGCTCGGCCAGGGCCGCCAGCACCGCGTCGGCCCCGGGGGTGCGGTCGTCGGCCGCGACCAGCCACAGCCCGGACAGCACGGCCCCGGACGGCGCGGCGGCAGGGGCGGCGGCGGTGAGCGGCTCGACCGGGGACCACCGCACCCGGTGGCGCAGCCGGTCCGCCGCGGCGTCCCGAGCGGGGGCGGCCGGAGCGGTGAACGGCTCGGGCAGCGTCCAGTAGTGGGTGTGCCGGAACGGGTAGGTGGGCAGGTCGACGGTCCGCCCGGCCGGGAAGAACCCCTCCCAGCGCACGGTGGTGCCGTGCACGTGCAGGGCGGCGGCGGCGCGCGCGAACCGCTCCAGGGCGTCGGGGCCCGGGGCGAGCGGGGTGTCGACGGCCGCGGCCCCGTCGCCGGACGCCTCCCCCAGCAGGGCGGCGAGTTCCGGGTCGGGTCCGATGCCGACGAAGGCGCGGTGGCCGTTGACGGCGAGTTCCTTGAGCACGGGCGCCGGGTCCGCGTCGCGCTCCAGCGCGGCGAGCCACGGGCCGGTGCCGACGGTCTCCGGGTCGACCCGGCCGCCGGTGGCGGCCGAGTAGAGGGCCGGGCGGCGCACGGACGGGTCCGCCGCCGGTGCGGCGCTCCCGGTCAGGTCGGCCGCGTCGCCGCGGCCCAGGGCGACCGCGGCCCGGGCGCCGTCGGCCAGGGACAGCGCTCCGGCGACGGTCGCCGCGGCGACCTCCCCGGGGCCGTGGCCCAGCACGGCGTCCGGTGCGACGCCGTGCGCCCGCCACAGCGCGGCCAGCGCGACCTGCACCGTCCAGCGGACCGCGGCGGCGACCTCCGGGAGGTCCGCCGCGGGGGCGCCCGGGGCGCCGCGCAGCACCTCGGCCACCGATCCGCCCAGCAGCGGGGCGAGTTCCCGCTCGCAGTCGGCGACCTGCCGGGCGAACGGCTCGGAGCCGTCCAGCAGCCCGGCGGCGGTGCCGGGCGGCAGCGGGTCGCCGCCGGTGAACACGAAGGCGGTCCGGCCGGGCGCCTCGACGCTGCCGGTGACCACGAACGCCGTCCGGTCGGACGCCTCGGCTCCGCCGGTGACGGCCGCGGCGGACGGTTGTCCGGCGGCCAGCGCGTCCAGCCCGGCCAGCAGTTCGTCCCGGTCCCGGCCGACCAGCACCGCCCGGTGCTCGAACGCGGAGCGGCCGGTGGCCAGCGAGCGGCCCAGGTCGGCGAGCGCCAGTTCGGGGCGGCGGCGCAGGTGCGCGGCCAGCCGCTCGGCGGCCGCGGCCAGCGCGGCGGGCGTCTTGGCGGCGAGCGCGAACGGGACGGCCGCGGGGTCGGCGGCGGGCCCGGCGGGCTCTTCCTCCGGGGCCTGCTCCAGGATGACGTGCGCGTTGGTGCCGCTGATCCCGAAGGAGGAGACCGCGGAGCGGCGCGGCCGGTCGACGGCGGGCCAGTCCTCGTTCTCGGCGAGCAGCCGCACCGTGCCCGCCGACCAGTCCACGTGCGGGGTCGGCTCGGCCAGGTGCAGGGTGCGCGGCAGGACGCCGTGCTCCATCGCCAGCACCATCTTGATGATCCCGGCGACCCCGGCCGCGGCCTGCGGGTGCCCCAGGTTGGACTTGACCGAGCCCAGCCGCAGCGGCTCGGCGTCGCCGCGCCGCCCGTAGACCTCGATCAGCGACTGCGCCTCGATCGGGTCGCCCAGCGTGGTGCCGGTGCCGTGCGCGTCGACCGCGTCCACCTCGGCCGGGGTCAGCCCGGCGGCGGCCAGCGCGGCGCGCAGCACCCGCACCTGGGCGGGGCCGTTGGGCGCGGTGATGCCGTTGGAGGCGCCGTCCTGGTTCATCGCAGAGCCGCGCACCACCGCGTGCACCCGGTGGCCGTTGCGGCGGGCGTCGGAGAGCCGCTCCAGCAGCAGCACCCCCGCGCCCTCGGACCAGGAGGTGCCGTCGGCGTCCGCGGAGAACGCCTTGCTGCGCCCGTCGGGCGCCAGGCCGCGCTGGCGGCTGAAGTCGACGAACATCTCCGGGGTGCCCATCACGGTGACCCCGCCCGCGAGCGCCAGTTCCACCTCGCCGCGGCGCAGCGCCTGGCAGGCCAGGTGGACCGCGACCAGCGAGGAGGAGCAGGCGGTGTCCAGCGAGATCGCCGGCCCCTGGAGGCCGAGGCTGTACGCGACCTGGCCGGAGACCAGGCTGCCGCCCGGGCTGCCCTGGATGTAGTCGTGGTACATCAGGCCGGTGTAGACGCCGGTGTCGCTGCCGTGCAGCGCCAGCGGGTCCAGCCCGGCCCGCTCGAACGCCTCCCAGCAGACCTCCAGCAGGATCCGCTGCTGCGGGTCGGCGCGCCGGGCCTCGTTGGGGCTGATGCCGAAGAACTCGGCGTCGAAGCCCCCGGCGCCGGGCAGGAAGCCGCCCTGGCGCACGTACGTCCGGCCCGGCTTCCCGGGTTCCGGGTCGTAGATCGCCTCGACGTCCCAGCCGCGGTCGGCCGGGAAGTCGCCGATCGCGTCCCGCCCCCGGGAGACCAGCTCCCACAGGTCCTGCGGCCCGGCGACGCCGCCCGGGTAGCGGCAGGCCATGCCGACGATCGCGATCGGTTCGGCCGCGGCCTCCTCGACCTCGCGCAGCCGCCGCTTGGTCTGCTGCAGGTCGGCGGTCGCGCGTTTGAGGTAGTCGCGCAACTTGTCCGCGGTGCCCGCGTCCTGCCTGTCCGTGGTCCGGTCTTCCATCCCCCGCCCCTTCGCACCCGGCCCGTTCACTGAGTCCCCAACTCCTGGTCGAGCACGTGGAAGAGCTCGTCGTCACTGGCCTGTTCCAAGTCCTGCTCCGGCTCCCCGTCGGCGGGGAGGCCGGTGTTCGCGCCCTGCGCCTGCCAGCGGCGCAGCAGCGCTTCGAGCCGGGCGGCGACCGCCGGACGGCCCGGGGCGGCCGGATCGGCCGCGGTCAGCAGCGCCTCCAGCCGGTCGAGTTCGGCGTGCACGTGCGCGGCCGGGTCGGCGGCCGCCGGGTCGATCAGCTCCCGC
The DNA here is from genome assembly GCF_000717185.1 of Kitasatospora phosalacinea. Classification (GTDB taxonomy): domain Bacteria; phylum Actinomycetota; class Actinomycetes; order Streptomycetales; family Streptomycetaceae; genus Kitasatospora; species Kitasatospora phosalacinea_A. The sequence goes on from NZ_JNYE01000061.1 coordinate 44,498, forward strand.
AGGTGGCGGGCCAGCGCGGCGGGCGTCGGGTGGTCGAAGACCAGCGTCGCCGGGAGCGTGCGTCCGGCCAACGCGCCCAGCTGGTTGCGGAGTTCGACCGCGGTCAGCGAGTCGAAGCCGAGTTCGGACAGCGCCCGGTCGGGCCGCACCGCGGCCTCCGAGCCGTGGCCGAGGACCGCGGCGACCCGCCCGGTGACCACGCCCAGCAGGTACTCCTCGCGCTCCGCGGCGGGCAGCCCCGCCAGCACGCGCGGCAGCGTCCCCGCCGCGGCGCCGCTGCCGCTGCCGCTGCCGCTGCGCTTCCCCGCCGTGGCCGGGAGGCGCAGCACCGCGGGCAGCACGTCGGTACGGGCCCGCAGCGCCGCCGCGTCCACCCGCAGCGGGACGAGCAGCGCCGCGTCCCCGCCGGGCGCGGAGCCGGACGCGGAACCGGACGCGGAACCGGACGCGGAACCGGACGCGGAGCCCGGTGTCGACGCGACGCCCAGCGCCGCGTCGAACAGCGCCAGGCCCTCGGCCGCGGTGATCGGCGGCAGGCCCAGGCGGCCCAGGCGGCGCAGGTCGGCCTCGTCCAGTTCGCCGGCCATGCCGCCGCCGTCCGCCGCCCAGGCGCCCCAGGCCAGCGACAGGCCGGGCAGCCCGGCGGCCCGGCGGTGCGCGGCCAGCGCGTCCAGGAAGGCGTTGGCGGCCGCGTAGTTGGCCTGCCCCGCGCCGAGCACCAGGCCCGCCGCCGAGGAGAACAGCACGAACGCCGCGAGGTCGAGCCCCTTCGTCAACTCGTGCAGGTGCCAGGCGCCGTCGGCCTTGGGCCGCAGCACCGCGTCGAGGCGCTCCGCGCCCAGCGTCTCCACCAGGCCGTTGTCGACCACGCCCGCGGCGTGCACGACCGCGGTCAGCGGGTGCGCGGCGGGCACGTCGGCGAGGAGCGCGGCGACGGCGTCCCGGTCGGCGACGTCGCAGGCCACGGCCTGCGCGTGCGCGCCGAGCGCGGCCAGTTCCCCGCACAGCTCCCGGGCACCCTCGGCCGCCGGGCCGCGGCGGCTGGTCAGCAGCAGGCGGCGCACCCCGTGCTCGACCACCAGGTGGCGGGCCAGCAGCGCGCCCAGGCCGCCGGTGCCGCCGGTGACCAGGACGGTCCCGTCCCGGTCCCAGCCGCCCAGCGGGTCCGCCGCCGGGGCGGGCGCCCGCCGCAGCCGCGGCACGAGCAGCGCGCCGGAGCGGACCGCCACCTCGGGCTCACCGCTGCGCAGCGCCCGCTGCAACTCGCCTTCCCCGGTGGAGGGTTCGGCGTCGACCAGGACGAAGCGCCCCGGGTTCTCCGCGGTCGCGGCCCGGAGCAGGCCCCACACCGGCGCCGTTCCCGGGTCGCCGGACTCCCCCGCGCCCACCGGCAGCGCGCCCTCGGTCACCACCGCCAGCACCCCGCCCGACGGGTCGGCCAGGTGCGAGCGGACCTCCGCCAGCACTCCGCCCAGGACGGTGCGCACCGCCCCCGGCAGGTCGTCGTCCCCGGTCGGCGCGGGCACCCGCAGCACCCGGGCGTCCACCGCGGACGCGCCCCCGTCCGGGGCCGCCTCCCAGTGCACCTGGTGCAGCAACTCCCCTACTCCGGACTTGACTTGACCGATCGACAGCGGCCGGGCCACCAGGCCCCGCACCGCCGCCACCGGCAGGCCGGACGCGTCCGCGACCGTCACCACCACCGTGTCCGGGCCGTCCGGGCTGATCCGCACCCGCAGCGCGGCCGCACCGGCCGCGCCGAGCGTCACCCCGTTCCACGCGAACGGCACCATCGGCGCCGCCGCGCCCTCGCGCCCGCCGTCCGCGGGCAGGTCCGCGGGCAGGTCCGCGAGCAGTTGCACGTGCAGGGCGGCGTCCAGCAGCGCCGGGTGCAGGCCGTAGCGGGCCGCGTCGGCCCGGGACGCCTCGGTCTCCGGCAGCGACACCTCCGCGTACAGGTCCTCGCCGTCCCGCCACGCGGCCCGCAGCCCGCGGAACACCGGACCGTACCGGTACCCCTCCTCGGCCAGCCGCTCGTACCCGCCCTCCCACTCGACCGGCACCGCCCCCGCGGGCGGCCACCGCACCAGGTCCGGCCCCACCGGCTCGACCGACCCCTCCGGCGCCAGCACCCCGGCCGCGTGCCGCACCCAGGCGCCGTCACCGCCCCGGACCCGGGCGTGCACGGCGAACGGACGGCAACCGTCCCCGTCCGGCTCCTGCACGCTCACCTGGACGGCGGCCCCCTGCTCGGGCACCGCCAACGGCGCCTCCAGCGTCAGGTCCCGCACCACCGGGCACCCGGTCTCCGCCCCGGCCCGCAACGCCAGCTCGACGAACCCCGTCCCCGGGAACAGCACGGTGTCCAGCACCACGTGATCCCCCAGCCAGGGCTGCGCCGCCGTGGACAGCAGACCGGACAGCACCACGCCCTCCGAGTCCGCCAGCACGGTGGCCGCCCCCAGCAGCGGGTGGCCGACGGCCTCCAGGCCGAGCGAGGACGGGTCGCCGTCGTTGGCGGACGGCTCCAGCCAGTAGCGCTGCCGTTGGAAGGGGTAGGTGGGCAGGTCGGGGAGGGTGGTGGTGTCGGGGTAGAAGGCGTGCCAGTCGACGGGGGTGCCGTGGGTGTGCAGGGTGGCGAGGGCGGTGACGGTGGTCTGCTCCTCGGGGCGGCCCCGGCGCAGGGCGGGCAGGACCACCTGGTCGTCGGTGGTGCTGTGGGCGGCCATTGCGGTCAGGACGGCGTCGGGGCCGAGTTCCAGGAAGCGGGTGACGCCGTGGGTGGTGAGGGTGGTGACGGCGTCGGCGAA
>NZ_JNYE01000062.1 GCF_000717185.1 Kitasatospora phosalacinea
GGTGTCCTCCACCAGGAAGCCGGCGGGCTCGGCCGCGAGGTCCCAGTGGTGCTCGGTGAGGCGGGCGGCGATGCCGTCGGCCGCCGCACCGGCGTGCTTCACCCCGGCACGGGTGTCGAACGCGGCGGCCCGGGCGCCCGGCCCGCCGTCGGGCAGCGTGCGGAGCCAGGACCGCAGGCCGGAGCCGTGCCCGGGTGCGCCCGCCTTGGCGGCCAGGGCGCGGCTGAGACGGGTGGACATGCCCCGCATGTGGGTGGGGCCGCCGACCACCAGCAGGTCGACGTCCCCGACGGTCCCGGCCCCGGCGACCGGCAGGCACCGCACCTCGGCGTCCGGGTCGGCCTGCCGGACGCCGTCGGCGATCGCGGCAGCGACCTGTCCGGTGTTGCCGTACGAGCTCTCGTAGACGATCACGGCACGCATCGTCCGTTCACCTCTCCCGGTTCAGCGGTTCGTCGGCGCCGGGCCCTCGAACAGGCGCCGCCGGACCTCGGCCTCGTCCTCCGACGGCTCGAACGGCCGCACGGGGGTGCGCCGGACCCACACGGCGCGCAGGGCCGCGCCCCGGCGGGCGGCCAGGTCGGCGGCGAAGCGCACCGCGGGCCCGCAGGCCGGGGAGCCGTCGACGCCGACCACGACGTAGGGCGGCTGGAGGGTGGTGTGCTCGGGCTCGCGCACCACCACGACCGGGCAGTGCGCCTGGGCGCTGACCGGGACGGTCACCGAGTAGCGGCTCAGCACCTCCGCGAGGCGGCCCAGGCGGCGGGTGCCGAGCACCACCAGCGCGGCCCGTTCGGACTCCGCGCACAGCACCGGGGCCGGGGGGCCGTCGCGCAGCGCCGACCGGAAGCGCAGCCCGGGACGGCGTTCGGCGACCATGCCCTCGGCCTTCTCCAGCGCCTGCGCCCCGGCCTCGCGCAGGGAGCGCAGGTAGGCGGGGCCGTCGCCGCGCCGGTCGCGGGGTTCGTCGGGGACGGCGTGCACCAGCCGCAGCGGCAGTCCGCGCCGCTCGGCCTCGTCGGCGGCCCAGCCGACGACCACGGGGCTGACCTGCCGGGCGTCGACGCCCAGCACGATCGGGCGGGGTTCGGTGGGCGATGTCATGGCTCCTCCACCGGTGCGGCGGCCGTTGTCCGGTGACGGCCGGATCACTTCCACGCTAGGCACGGCCCGTCGGGCGGGCGAGGGCCGACCGGCCCCACCGGACGGGACACCGGGCCCGTCCCGGTCAGAGCGCGAAGGTGCGGCTCTCGCCGGGCCCCACCCGGGCGGCCGTACCGCGCAGGCGCACCGCGACGGGCTCCTGGTGGTCCGGGTCGAGGGCGACCGTCACGTTCTTCCGGTCCACGGTGATCCGCACGCCCCAGTGGCCCCGGTAGCGCAGGTCCATGGTGAGGGAGCCGAGTGCGGACGGCAGGCGCGGGTCCAGCCACAGGGCGTCCTCGCGCAGCTCCAGGCCGGTGTAGCAGCGCTGCAGCAGGTCGACGGCGCCGGCCATCGCCCCGAGGTGGACGCCCTCGCGGGTGGTGCCGCCCTGCGAGTCGCGCAGGTCGGCGGTGAGCGCGTCGCGGAAGTACCGCCAGGAGGCGCGGCGGTCGCAGCGGGTCAGCACCCAGGCGTGGACCACGGAGCTGAGGGTGGAGCCGTGGACGGTGCGGCGCAGGTAGTAGGAGGCGGTGCGGCGCATCAGTTCGTGGCCGGCCGGGTGGCCGAGGCGGCGCAGCAGGTCGCGCACCTCGCGGGCCGAGAACAGGTACCAGAGCATCAGGACATCGGCCTGTTTGGAGACCCGGTAGCGGTTGGCGCTGTCGCCCTCGGCCTCCAGGATCCGGTCGAGGCGGCGCAGGTCGGGGTAGCGGCGGCGGTAGGCGTCCCAGTCGAGTTCGGCGAGGCGCTCGTAGCCGTCGAACTGGCTGACCACCCCGTCGTGGAAGGGCACGTGCAGGTGGCGGCCGACCTCCTGCCAGCGGTCGGGTTCGTCGGTGTCCAGGGCGAGGCGCTCGGCGACCTCGGCGCGGCGCCGCGCCGGGAGGGCGTCGAGGGCGTCGGCGGCGCGGGCGAGCACCCAGGAGGCGAGGACGTTGGTGTACGCGTTGTCGTCCAGGCCCGGTCCGTCCGCCCAGGGGTAGGCGTCGTGGTACTCGTCGGGCCCGAGCACGCCGCGGATCGACCAGCGCTGCCTGGAGGGGGCGTACTCGGCGGCCGATGCCCAGTACCGGGCGATCTCCACCAGGGTCTCGGCTCCCGCCTCCGCGAGGAAGTCCCGGTCGCCGGTGGCCTGGTAGTACTGCCAGACGTTGTAGGCGACGGCGGAGCCGACGTGCCGCTGCAGGTGGCTGTGGTCGGGCAGCCAGCGGCCGGAGAGCGGGTTGAGGTGGATCCGGGCGGACTGCTCCCGTCCGTCGCTCGCGCTCTGCCACGGGTAGCTCGCGCCCCGGCGGCCCTCGGCCCGGGCGGCGCTGCGGGCGGCGTCGAGGCGGCGGTGGCGGTAGCGGAGCACGGCGCGGGCGAGTTCGGGGAAGCACAGGTCGAGGACGCGCAGCACGAACAGCTCGTCCCAGAAGACGTGGCCGCGGTACGCCTCGCCGTGCAGGCCGCGGGCCGGGACGCCGACGTCCAGGTCTGCGGAGTGCTCGGAGCAGGTCTGCAGCAGGTGGAACAGGTCGAGGTGCAGCGGGCCGAGGCCGGGGAAGTCTGCGTCGAGTCGGCAGCGGCGCCACAACTGCTCCCAGCGCAGGGCGTGTTCCGCCAGCAGGACATCGAAGTCGGGCGCCGCGGCGGCCAGTTGCCGGGCGGCGTCGAGCGGGTCGCCGGTGGCGGGATCGTGCGAGGTGCACACGGCGACGGCCTTGTCGAGGGTCACGGGCACCCCGGCGGCGGCGTCCAGGACGAGGGTCTGCGCCGCCAGGCCCGTCCGGGTCCCGTCGATGAACTCGGCCGGTCGTCCCGGGGCGCGCAGCAGGTGGCGGGCGGCGAGCGCGATCCGCCGGCCCGCGCCGGTGGACGCCTCCAGCCACAGCGTCCCGTCCGGCTCCGATCCCTGGCCCAGCGGTGTCAGGTGCCGTCCGGTCAGGCCGGCGTAGCGGGGCACGCCGGTGTTGGCGACGGTCCCGTCGAGGGCGGAGCGGACCTCCAGGGGGCCGGACCAGTCCTCGGGGGTGAGGACGGTCTCCAGGGCGGCGAGGTGCGGGCGGGCCTGGCTGGCGATCCGACGCTGGAGCAGCCGGGTGCGCCGACCCTCGCCGTCGACGCACACGGCACGTCGGACGAGGACGCCGCGGCGCAGGTCGAGTTCGAGTTCCTGCCGCTCGGGCGGCCCGGCGAACCACTCGCCGCCCGCGCCGCGGAAGGTGACGGGCAGCCAGTTCGGGCAGTTGACCAGGTCCTCGTGGGCGAACATGCGCCCGCCGATCACGGAGCCGGTGCGGTCGTAGCAGCCCGCCAGGTAGGTGCCCGGGTAGTGCACGCCGTCCGCCACCGCCTCGGGCGCGGCGCCCCGGGTGGCCAGGTAGCCGTTGCCGACCGTGCACAGCGCCTCGCGCAGCCCCTCCTCGGCGGGCTCGTAGCCGCTCCAGTGCAGGGTCCACGGGTCGGGCGTCGTCGGCTCGCGCCGGGCCGGGGGGTCGGGGTGCACGGTCCGCCTCCTGTCGTGCGGGTCCGGGTTCCAGTGTGCGCGCCGCCCCGGTGCCGCGCCGGACGGCCGGGCGGCGGGCAGAATCGGAGGGAGACCGCATCGGACGTCCCGGGAGCCCACATGGACGAGACCCAGTCCGGCGAGGCCGGGCAGCGCGTGACGGTGTTCCTGCTCGACGACCACGAGGTGGTTCGCCGCGGGGTGAGGGACCTGCTGGAGGCCGAGCCGGACATCGAGGTGGTCGGCGAGGCCGGCAGCTGCGCGCAGGCGCTGGCGCGGGTCCCTGCCCTGCGCCCCCGGGTGGCGCTGCTGGACGTGCGGCTGCCCGACGGCGACGGCGTGACGGTGTGCCGGGAGCTGCGCGACCGGATGCCGGAGCTGGCCTGCCTGATGCTGACGTCCTTCGACGACGACGACGCCCTGCTGGACGCGATCATGGCCGGGGCCGCCGGGTACGTGCTCAAGCAGGTCAAGGGCGCCGACCTGGTCGCCGCGGTGCGCACGGTGGCCGCCGGGCAGTCCATGCTCGACCCGGCGACCACCCGCAAGCTGATGGAGAGCCTGCGCCACCACGAGGAGAGCGGCACCGAGGCGGCGCTGGCCCGGCTGACCCCGCGCGAGCGGGAGATCCTGGCGCTGATCGGCGAGGGGCGGACCAACCGGGAGATCGGGCACGAGCTGTACCTGTCGGAGAAGACCGTCAAGAACCACATCTCCCGGTTGCTCGGCAAGCTGGGCGTGGAACGCCGTCTGCAGGCCGCGGTGCTGGCCGCGCACGCCGAGGACGAGCACCGTCCGACTCGGCCGCACTGAACCCGACCGGCACCGCCGACGGGGCCGTCCGGCCCATGCGCGGTGCCGCCGCCCCGGCGCAACGTGGACGGTGAAGGGCGCCGCCCCGGCGCCCACCGGCCCGGGAGGCCGTGATGATGTACTGGGACGACCACGGAATGAACGGCTGGGGCGTCGGTCTGATGGTGTTCACCACCCTGCTGTTCCTGGGCCTGCTGGTCGCCGCGGCGGTGGTGCTGTTCCGCTACGCGGGGCGTTCGGCGCAGCAGCCGCCGCCCGCGCCGCGCCCGCCCGAGCAGCGGTCCGGGCCCGAGCAGGTGCTCGCCGAGCGCCTGGCCCGCGGCGAGATCGACCCCGAGGAGTACCGCCTGCGCCTGCGGGCGCTGCGCGACGCGGCCGGGCCGGGCGAGGGCGGAGCGGGGTGGACGCCGTGACCGCCCCGGTGCTGGACGCCCCCGCGCTGGAGACCCTGGTCTCCGCGGCGGTCGCGGCGCCGTCCGTCCACAACACCCAGCCGTGGCGCTTCCGCCTGGTGCCGGAGACCTCCGTGCTGGAGGTGCGGGCCGCCCCCGAGCGCGCCCTGCCCGCCATCGACCCGCAGGGCCGGGCGCTGCACGTCTCGGTGGGTGCGGCGGTGTTCAACCTGCGCACCGCCGCCCGCCACCTCGGCTGGGCCCCCGGGGTGCGGCTGCTGCCCGACCCGGCCGAACCCGACCTGCTGGCCGGGGTGCGGCTCGACGAGCCCGCACCCTGCCGCGTCCCCGCCGTCGACGCGCTGTACGACGCGATCTGGCGGCGGCACTCGGCCCGCTCGCCGTTCACCGGGCCGCCGGTGCCCGAGGGGGTGCTCGCCGACTTCGCGGAGGCGGCCCGGGCGGAGGGCGCGGAACTGCTGCTGCCCGACGAGGAGGAGACGGCGCGGCTGCTGCGGCTGACCGCCGAGGCCGAGCGCCGCAACACCGTCGACCCCGCCCAGCGGGCCGAGAGCCGCCGCTGGCTGCGGGAGCCCGGTGCGGGGCCGGACGGCGTCCCGGCCGCCGCGCTGGGCCCGCAGGACGCGGACGGGCGCCTGCCGATGCGGGACTTCGGCGCGCTCGCCCCGGAACGCCACCTCGCGCCGCAGCGGTTCGAGGCGCGTCCGCGGATCGCCGTGCTGCTGACCCGCGGCGACGGGCCGGAGGACTGGTTGCGGGCCGGGCTGGCGCTGGAGCACGTGCTGCTGGCGGCGACGGTGCACGGGGTGCGGGCCTCGCTGCTGCACCAAGCCATGGAGTGGCGGTTCCTGCGGTGGGAGGCCAGGGACGCCCGGCACGGGCCTGCGTTCGCGCAGATGCTCATCCGGTTCGGCTACGGCCCGGAGGGCGCGCCGACCCCGCGGCGGCCGGCCGCCGAGGTGCTCGACGGCTGACGGGCCACCGGGGCGTCGGACCACCGGACCGTCCGGCCGCCGGACGGACTGTCAGCCGTCGGGCAGCGGGACCTTCCACACCAGTTCGGTGCCGCCTGCGGGCCGGGCCTGTGCGCGGAACTCGCCGCCGAGCGCGGCGGCCCGCTCGGCCAGGTTCGCCAGCCCGCTGCGGCGGCCGCCCTCGGGCAGTCCCACGCCGTCGTCGGAGACGGTGACCGTCAGGTGCCCCGCGTCCGCGGCGACCGTCACCTCGACGGTGCCGGCCTTGGCGTGCTTGGCCGCGTTGGACAGCGCCTCCTGGAGGACGGCGGCGGCCTCGTCGGCGACCCGCCCGGGCACGCCGACGTCCAGCAGGCCGGTCATCCGCAGGGCGGGGGCGAAGCCCAGCGCCCCGGTGGCCCGTTCGACGGCCGCGACCACGGCGGCGCGCAGGCCGTGGGCGGCCGGGCCGGCCTCGCGCGCCCGCAGTCCGAAGATGGTGGCGCGGATGGTCCGGGCGGTCTCGTCGAGTTCGTCGATGGCCCGCAGCACCCTCTCCTCGGCCTGCGGGTGGTCGATGAAGCGGGTGGCTCCCTGGAGGGTCATCCCGACCGCGAACAGCCGCTGGATGGCCAGGTCGTGCAGGTCGCGGGCGATCCGGTCGCGCTCCTGCAGCAGGGCGACCCGCTCGGAGTCGCGGCGGCGCTCGGCCAGTTCCATGGCGAGGGCGGCCTGCCCGGCGAAGGCGGTCAGGGGGGTGGACTCGTCCGGCTCGAAGAGCGGCGCCCCGGCCTTGCGCGCCAGCATCAGCACGCCGCGCACGCCCAGGTCGGCGGTGCCGATGGGCAGCGCGACGGCCGGGCCCAGGCCCTCCCAGCGGGGCGGTCCGGCGGTGATCCGCGGGTCGTGGTGGACGTCGGCGCTGGTGACCAGGGTGGCGGTGCGGGCGGCCGCGCCCATGAAGGTGCCCTCCAGCGGGAGCACCAGGCCGTGGTGCTCGCGGGCGCCGTGGCCGACGGCGATCCGCACCTCCAGCTCGCCGCTGCCGGGCAGCGGCAGGGCGACCACCGCCAGGTCGGCGCGGGCGATCCCGGCGGCGCGGGCCACCAGCAGGTCGAGCACCTCCTGCTCGGCGCTGCCGGACAGCAGGCTGTTGGTGACGGCGGCCCCGGCGGCGAGCCACTGCTCGCGCAGCCGGGCCCGGGCGTACAGCCGGGCGTTCTCGATGGCCACGCCGGCCGCGACGGCGAGGGTCTCCAGCACCGACTCGTCCTCGGCGTCGAACTCCTCCGCGCCGCGCTTCTCGGTCAGGTAGAGGTTGCCGAACACCTTACCGCGGATGCGGATCGGCACGCCGAGGAAGCTGTTCATCGGCGGGTGGTGCGGCGGGAAGCCGTAGGAGGCGGGGTGGTCGGCGAGCCGGGGCAGGCGCAGCGGCTGCGGGTGGCGGATCAGCTCGCCGAGGATGCCGTGGCCCGAGGGCAGCGGGCCGATCCGCCGGGTCTGCTCCTCGGTGAGGCCGACCGGGACGAACTGCGACAGTCTGCGGTCCTCGCCGATCACGCCGAGCGCGCCGTACTCGGCGTCGACCAGGGTCACGGCGGCCTCGACGATGTGCCGCAGCACCTGGGTCAGGTCCAGGTCGCGGCCGACCGCCAGGACGGCCTCCAGCAGGCTGTGCACCCGGTCCCGGGTGCCGCGCGCGGCGTCGAGGCGGCTCTGCAGCTCGTCCAGCAGGTCGTCGAGCTTGAGCTGCGGCAACGGGGTCGGGCTCTCCTCTGCGCTGCTCACCGTGATCCTCCGGGCTCGGTGACGGCGCCTTCCAGCCTAGGCGCGCTGCCTCGCAGGCGCCGTCCGATGGGGCCGGTCGGCCCCGTACCCGGCCCCTGGCAGGCCCATGGCCGGCGCCCGGTCCGCGGCGAAGCTGGAGGTGGAAGCAGCCGCGACCGACACGAGGACGTGAGAGCGATGCTGGCACTGACCTACCACGGGCCCGGCCGCCGCACCTGGGGCGAGGTCCCCTTCCCGGTGCTCCGGGAGCCGGAGGACGCGATCGTCCGGGTGGACGCCGTCACCGTCTGCGGCACCGACCTGCACATCCTCAAGGGCGACGTCCCCGAGGTCGCCGAGGGCCGGGTGCTGGGCCACGAGGCCGTCGGCACGGTCGTCGAGACCGGCAGCGCGGTGCGCACCGTGGCGACCGGCGACCGGGTGCTGGTGTCGTGCATCTCGGCCTGCGGCCGCTGCGCCTACTGCCGCGGCGGCGTGTACGGGCAGTGCACCGGCGGCGGCGGGTGGGTCCTCGGGCACCTGGTCGACGGCACCCAGGCCGAGTACGTGCGGACCCCGTTCGCCGACAACTCGCTGCACCGGCTCCCCGACGGCGTCGCGGACGAGACCGCGCTGGTGTTCGCCGACATCCTGCCCACCGCCTTCGAGGTCGGCGTGCGCAACGGCCGGGTCGGCCCCGGCGACACCGTCGCGGTGGTCGGTGCCGGGCCGATCGGCCTGGCCGCGATCACCACCGCCCGCCTGTACGGGCCGCGCCGGATCGTCGCCGTCGACCTGGACGCGAACCGGCTGGCCGCCGCCGAGCGGGCCGGGGCCGACGAGGTGCTGCGCGGCGACGGCGACGTCGAAGGCGCGGTGCGCGCGCTCGGCCCCGACGGACTGGGCGTCGACGTGGCGATCGAGGCGGTCGGCGTCCCCGACACCTTCGAGCTGTGCACCCGGGTGGTGCGCCCCGGCGGGCGGGTGGCCAACGTCGGTGTGCACGGCGGGCCCGCCGTGCTGCACCTGGAGGACCTGTGGATCAAGGACGTCACCATCACCACGGGCCTGGTCGACACCAGCAGCACCCCGCTGCTGCTCGACCTGCTCGCCGCGAAGCGGCTCGACGTGGACGGACTGGTCACCCACCGGTTCGGCCTCGGCGAGATGCAGGAGGCGTACGACGTGTTCGCCGACGCCACCGACACCGGGGCGCTCAAGGTCGCCCTGTTCCGGACCTGACCCAGGAGGTGGGCCCCATGCTCGGGCAGCCCCAGACCGACCCGGCGACCGCGGACGCGATCGCCCGCCGGATCGCCGACCGCCGGGCCGTGCTCGGCCTCGGCCCCGACGCGCTGGCCCGCGAGGCCGGCATGTCACGCCCGTACCTGGAGTTCCTCGTCTCCGCCGGGCCCGGCTTCGACCCCAACGGCTTCCTGCGGATCGCCGCCGTCGGCCGGATCGCCCTGCCCGGCGACCCGGAGCCCGCCGTCTTCCCCGTCAACTACAGCGTCGACCGCGGCACCGTCGTCTACCGCACCCACGAGGGCGGGGCCGCCGCCGCCGCGCCCGGCACCGCGGTGTCCTTCGAGGTCGACCGGATCGACGACCACCGCCACACCGGCTGGAGCGTGCTGGTCACCGGCACCGCCGAGCGGATCGAGGACCACGAGACCCTCCAGCGGCTGCTGCGCGACCTCGCCGTCCAGCCGTGGGCGGGCGGGCCGCGCACGCTCTGGATCCGGATCCGGCCCACGTCCGTCAGCGGGCGCCGGATCACCAGCACGCCGGCCGGGGACGAGGACGACGAGACCTGACACCCGGTAGTTGCCCCCCGTGCCCGGGCCGGGTACGGGGGGCAACTACCGGGTTGACGCGGTTCAGGGGCGGTGCCGACCGTGGCCCGCCGCGATCCGGCGGGCGCGGGCCACGCTGTCCGCCGCCGCGCGTTCGCCGATGCCGAGGGCGTGGGCCAGCCGGTCGGCCGGCCAGCCGTGCCGGGCGAGCAGGACCGCCACCGGGTGGTGGACGTCGTCTGCGGCGGGAGTCGGCGGTGGCTCGGCGGACGGCACCCGTGCGGGCTCGCGGCGGCGCAGGACCGCCCGGCGCAGTTCGTCGGCCCCCCAGACGATGAACGGGAAGGGCGCGACGGTGGCCAGTTGGACGGGGGTGGGCACGGCGGTGCCGAAGACGGGGTGCAGCCAGGGCAGGTGGACGATCGCGGCGGCGAAGGCCAGCGAGAAGGCGATGCCGCCGAGCAGGCGGGGGTTGCCGAACACCCCGATGGCGCGCAGCGGGGCGCGCTCGGTGCGGGCGGCGAAGGCGGTGCCGATCTGGCAGGCGACGATGCCGAGGAAGCTGACGGTGGTGGCCCGTTGGTAGGTGAGGTGGAGGGGGGTGCCGGGGCCGGTGGGGGCACCGGGGTGCCAGCCGCCGCGGGCGAGGGTGAGGAAGTAGCCGGCCAGGACCAGGGCGGCGGAGATCAGGCCGAGGAAGCCCCAGGCGCGGGCGAGCATCGCGGGGCGGATGATGTGCTCGTCGCGCGGGCGGGGGCGGCGCTCCATCAGGCCGGGTTCGGCGCGTTCCCGGCCGAGCGCGAGGGCGGGGAGGGTGTCGGTGCCGAGGTCGACGGCGAGGATCTGCATGACGGTCAGGGGCAGCGGAACGGCTCCGCCCGCCAGGGCGAACACGAGGAACGGCAGGACCTCGGGCACGGCGTGGGTGAAGATGTAGACGATGAACTTGCGGATGTCGTCGTAGGTCCGCCGTCCCGCTTCCACCGCTTTGACGATGGTGGCGAAGTCGTCGTCGGTGAGCACCATGGTCGCGGCCTCGCGGGCCACGTCGGTGCCGGAGCCGCCCATGGCGACGCCGATGTCGGCGCTGCGCAGGGCGGGTGCGTCGTTGACGCCGTCGCCGGTCATCGCGACGGTGTGGCCCTCGGCGCGCAGGGCGTCGGCGATGCGGAGCTTGGCCTCGGGCGAGGTCCGGGCGAAGACGACCTCCTCGCCGCGGCCGAGCAGGTCGTCGAGTCGGGCGTCGTCCATGGCGTCGAGTTCGGTGCCGGTGACGATCCGCATCCCGCGGTGGCCGATGCCGACCTGTTCGGCGACGGCGGCGGCGGTGAGGCCGTTGTCGCCGGTGACGACGTGGACGGCGATGCCGGCTGCGTGCGCCTGCCGGATCGCCTCCGGGACTTCGGGGCGGGGCGGGTCCGCCAGGGCGACCAGGCCGAGCAGGCAGAGGTGCTCCTCGGCGTCCTCCCGGCGTTCGGGCGGGGGACGGCCGGGGGGCAGCACGGTGCGGGCGACCGCCAGTAGCCGCAGGCCGCGGGCAGCCAGCTCTCCGACCAGTCGGACCACTTCGGTCCGTTCGACCTCGGTGAGCGGGTGCTGGGTGTCTCCGTCGAGGAGACGGTCGGCCCGGTGCAGGACCTCCTCGGGAGCGCCCTTGGTGTGCAGGACGAGGGCGCCGTCCTGCCGGTCGACGGTGGTCATCAGTCGACGGCGCGGATCGAAGCGGAACACGGCCCGGCGCCGCCCGTCCCGCTCGGCCGCCGTGAGCGGGGAGCCGGTCCGCTCCGCGAGGTCGAGCAGGGCGAGTTCGGTCGGGTCGCCACGGGCGGCGACGGGGTCGGCGGTGGTGCAGCGGGCGGCGGCGCGGGCCAGCGGGCGCAAGGCCGGGGGCGGGTGCGGACCGCCGGCCGCGAGGACGCCGGAGCGCGGCGTCCAGGCGGCCGTCACGCGCATCCGGTTCTCGGTGAGGGTCCCGGTCTTGTCGGTGCAGATCACCGTGGTTGAGCCGAGGGTCTCCACCGCGGAGAGGCGTTTGACGACGGCGCCCGCCCTGGCGAGTTCACGCACTCCGGCGGCGAGCGCGAGGGTGATGGTCGGCAGGAGCCCCTCGGGGACGTTCGCGACGAGCAGGCCGATGGCGAAGCTCAGCGCGGCGGCGAGCGGCAGCCCGGCGGCCAGCCCGAGCGGCAGGAAGGCCAGGCCGGCGCCGACGGCGACCGCCGCGATCAGCCGGGCGGCGTGCTGCACCTGCCGCTCCAGCGGGCTCCGCTCCGGCTGTCGGCGCTGGCTGAGGGCGGCGATCCGGCCCAGCTCGGTGTGCATGCCGGTCGAGGTGACCAGGGCGAGGGCCTGACCGCCGGTGCAGGAGGTGCCGGAGAACACCAGTTCCGGGGCGTCCACCAGGGTGCTGCCGGGATCCTCGGCCTCGGCGGTGCGGACCACCGGCGCCGACTCTCCGGTCAGCGCGGAGAGGTCGACCTCGACCGTCCCGGTCAGTAGCCGGGCGTCGGCCGGGACACGGTCGCCCTCCTCGACGGCCAGCACGTCGCCGGGGACGAGCCCGGCCGCGGGCACCTCGCGGCGGGCTCCGTCGCGCAGCACCGTCGCCAGGTCGGGCAGGAAGGCGGCCAACGCCTCCACCGCCCGCTCGGCCTGGCGTTCCTGGCCGAACGCCAGACCCGCGTTGAGCAGGATCACCGCGAGGACCGCGACGGCCAGGGCGGGCGCCCCGCTGACGGCGGCCAGGGCGGCGGCGAGCGCGAGCAGCAGGGCCAGCGGGTGGGTGAACTGCCGGGCCAGTTCGCGCGGCCAGCGCCGACCGCCTTGCCGGGCCAAGGTGTTGGGCCCGTACACGGTCAGTCGGCGCTCGGCCTCCCGTCCGCTCAGCCCGGACGGGGAGCTGTGGAGCTGCCGCAGCAGCAATCGGACGGGTTCCCGCGGGTCGGGAGGGTCTTCCTCCGACGCCGGGCCCGGCCGCTCGGTGGTGGCCATCGCCGCGCTCGCCTCCGTTCCACCCCCGTTTGGCACGCTACGGGGCCAGCCCGTCCGCGGGGAGGGCCGGGTGGCCCAAGCGGACGGGGTCCGGTGCGCCTTGGAAGGGCCCCGCAGGCCCTCGCCCCGCGCGGTCCGGGCGTCGGACGGTGGAAGGCAGGAGGGTCCTCTGTCCGAGGCCCCGTCGGCCGGAGGAGCACCGCCATGACCGAGCAGCCCGCGATCACCACCCCGGCACCGCGTGGACGGGCGTACCCGGAGCCCGGCGAGGAGGCGCTGCTCACCGACGGCAGCACCGTCTCCATCCGGCCCGTCGTCCCGGCCGACCGTCCGCAGGTGCTGGCCCTGCACGCGGAGCGGATGTCGGAGGCGAGCCGACGGCTGCGCTTCCTCGGTGTCAGCCGCCGCGCCCCGGAACTGACGGCCGACCGGCTGTGCGGGCCGCCCCGCCCGGAGCGGTGCGCGCTCGGCGCGTGGGCGGCGGGCGTGCTCGTCGGCGAGGCCGACTTCGAGGCCACCGCCGAACGGCCCGGCACCGCCGAGCTGGCCCTCGCGGTCGCCGACGCCTGGCAGCACCGGGGTGTGGGCAGCCTGCTGGCGGAGCACCTGGTGCACGCCGCCCGGGAGAGCGGCGTCACCGCCTTCGAGGCGGACGCCCTGGCGGGCAACAGCGGCGTGCACCGTCTCTTCTCCGACCTCGGACTACCGGTGCACCGCCAGTACGCGCAGGGCGAGGTCCGGATCCGGGTACCGCTGACCGAGCCGGACCCGGACGAGCGCTACCTGCGGGCGGTGGAGCAGCGCGGCCGCACCGCGGACCTGGCCAGCCTCACCGCCCTGCTGCGGCCGCACTCGGTCGCCGTGCTGGGGGCCTCCCGGCGGCCCGGGTCGGTCGGGCAGGGCGTGCTGCGCAAGATCCGCGACGGCGGGTTCCGCGGCGAGCTGTGGGCGGTCAACCCGCACGCCGACCGGGTCGCCGGACTGCCGGCCTACCCCTCCCTGGAGGCGCTGCCCCGGATCCCGGAGCTGGCGGTGCTCGCCGTCCCGGCCGCCGCCGTCCCCGACCTGGCGGAGGAGTGCGGGCGGGCCGGGGTGCGCGCCCTGGTCGTGCTGGCCTCCGGGCTGGACGCCGAGCAGGCCGGGCGGCTGCTGCACGCCTGCCGCGAGCACTCGATGCGGCTGCTGGGCCCGAACAGCCTGGGGCTGGCGCAGACCGACCCGGCGGTGCGGCTGGACGCCGAGTTCGGCGGCGCGTTCCCGCTGCCGGGGACGGCCGGGGTGGCCGTGCAGTCCGGAGGCGTCGGCATCGCGCTGCTGGAGCGGCTCGCCTGGCTGGGCATCGGCGTGTCGACGTTCGTCTCGCTCGGCGACAAGTACGACGTCAGCGCGAACGATCTGCTGCAGTGGTGGGAGGGCGACGGCCGCACCGATCTGGCCCTGCTGCACCTGGAGTCCTTCGGCGCCCCGCGGGCCTTCTCCCGCACCGCCCGCCGGGTGACCCGCCGCTTCCCCGTGCTGACCGTCGACGCCGGACGTTCCGCGGCCGGCCGGCGCGGGGCGGCCGCGCACACCGCGGCCGCGGCCGTCCCGGCCACCACCCGGGCGGCGCTGTTCGACCAGGCCGGCATCACCGCGACCCGCTCGGTCGCCGAGCTGGTGGAGACCGCGGCCCTGCTGCACGCCCAGCCGCTGCCCGCGGGGCGCGGCGCGGTCGCGGTGGTCTCCAACGCCGCCGGGATCGGCGTCCTCACCGCGGACGCCTGCGCCGACGCCGGGCTGTCCCCGCCCGCCCTCCTCGGTGGGCTCGCCGATCGGCTGCACCGCGTGCTGCCCGACGGCGCGGGCACCGGCAACCCGGTCGACACCACCCCGGCAGCCGGGCCCGAGCACCTGCTGCACTGCCTCGACCTGCTGGAGCGCAGCGGCGCGGTGGACGCCCTGGTGGTGTGCCTGGTGCCGACCGCGCTGGCCGACGGCCCGGAGCGGGACCCGCTGCGGGCGCTGCTCGACGGCCGGGGACGGCGCAGGCTGCCGCTCGTGGTGGTGCGGATCGACCAGCAGGTGCCGGTCAGCTACCTGACGGCCGGGGACGGCGGTCTGATCCCGTCCTACTCCGACCCCCGCTCCGCCGCCTGCGCCCTGGCCAGGGCCCGCGAGCGGGCGCGCCTGCTGGCCCGGCCGGCCGCGCCGGAGGCCGTCCTGCGCGGCTGCGACCCCGCGGCGGCGCGGCGGCTGGTGGACGGGTTCCTCGCCGAACGCCCGGACGGCGGGTGGCTCGACCCGGGGCGCACCGCCGACCTGCTGGAGTGCTACCGGCTGCCGCTGGCCACCACGGTGTGGGCCACCGACGAGCGCACCGCCGTCCTCGCCGCCCGCTCGCTGCGCCGGACCGGCCACGACGGCCGGGCCGTGCTGACGGCCCACCCCGGGGATCCGGTCGGGGACCCGGGCCGGACGGTCGGAACGGACGACGAGGCGCGCAGCGCCTTCCGGGAACTCACCGCGGCATCCGGGGGACGGGCGGCCGGGGTGGTGGTCCGCCCGGCGGCCGCGCCCGGCGTCGACCTGCGCGTCGACGTCCGCCAGGACGGGGTGTTCGGCCCGCTGGTGGTGCTCGGCCTCGGCGGCCCGGCCGGTGAGCTGCTGGACGGGCCGGTCGCCCGCCTCGCACCGCTGACCCAGGACGACCCGCCCGCGATGGTCGCCGACTCCCTCGCCGCGCCCCTGCTCGCCGACCTCCCCGACCCCGCCGCCCTGCACCGGGTGCTGGTCGGGGCGTCCCGGATGGCCACCGACCTGCCCCAGCTGACCGAGGCCCTGATCGGCCCGGTCGTCGTCCGGCCCGACGGCGTGCTCTGCGCCGACGCACGGGTCCGCGTCGAGCCGCGTCGCCCGTTCGACCCGTACCTGCGCCGGTTGCGCCGCCGACCGCTGTCCGAGGAGGAAGGGTGATCGGCTCGGCACCCGGGCGGGGAGCCGTCCGACCCGCTCCGCGGCCGCCGTCGCCCCGGGCACCGACTTCGCCACGACGGTGGCGCCGCTGACCGGGGCACCGCGCGGCGTGCTGCCGGTGATCGACCGGAGCAGCGCGGCGGCCGGGACGGCGAGGACGCGACGTCCTGACCGTCCCGGCGCGGGGTCAGTCCGCGAACAGGTGCGGCGGCGGTGCGGGGTGGGCGTAGTGGTGGATGCGGGCGTCCGGGCCGGGGAAGTACTCCGAGACCCGTCCGGTGTCGGACCAGCGCACGTCGTACGGCGGGCTGCCGTCGGCGTGGTGCAGGGCGACGATCTCGCCGTCCCGGCGGGCGGCACCGGGGCGGGTGGCCTCGACGATGATGCGGTCCCCGACCGCGGCTTTCACGGTGCTCATGGCACTCTCCTTTCCTGTCGGCCCGTCAGCGGACCAGGACGCGTTCGCCGGAGCGCGGCACGACGGCCGTCCAGCCGAGTTCGCGGTCGATCCGGTCGCGCAGGGCCTGCGAGCCCTCCGGCTCGCCGTGCACGAGGTAGGTGGCGGCCGGCGCGGGGGCCGCGCGCAGCCAGTCGACGGCCTCGGCGGCGTCGGCGTGCGCCGAGAAGGCCGGGACGTCGACGACCTCCGCCCGGACGGGCACGTAGCCGCCGTACATCTTCAGCACCCGGGCGCCGTCGACCAGGTCGCGGGCGCGGGTGCCCTCGGCGGCGTAGCCGACGATGACGACGGTGTTGCGGGGGTCGGGCAGCAGGCGGCGCAGGTGGTGGACGACGCGGCCGCCGGTGGCCATGCCGGAGGCGGAGACCAGGACCGCGGGGCCGGGACTGTGCTCCAGTGCCAGGGACTCCTGGAGCGAGCGGACCGGGTGGAAGGGCTCCGGACTGATCGCCGCCTCGCCCCGTTCCAGGACCTCGGGGCGCAACTCGGGGGCCTTCTCGGCGAAGGCGTCGCGGTAGATCCGCAGGGTGGCGAGCGCCATCGGGCTGTCGACGTGGACCGGGACGCCGGCCGGGAGGCGTCCGGCGCGGCGCAGTTCGGCGAGCTGGTGCAGGACGACCTCGGTGCGGTCGACGGCGAAGGACGGGATGACCACGGTGCCGCCGCGGGCGAGCGTCCGCTCCAGGGCCGCGGCGAACCAGGCACGGGCCGCGGTCTCCTCGTGCCGTCGGTTGCCGTAGGTGGACTCCATCAGCAGTGCGTCGGCGCCGGTGAACGGGTCGGGCGGGTTGAGCAGCGGGTGGACGGGGCGGCCGAGGTCGCCGCTGGCGGCGAGGGTGTGGCCGTCCTCCAGGGTCAGGTGTGCCCAGGAGGAGCCGAGGATGTGCCCGGCGGGGTGCAGGCGCAGCACGGTGCCGTCGGTGATCTCGACGTCCTCGCCGTGCGGGACGGGGACGAAGCGGGCGAGGGTGCGCTCGACGTCGTCCTCGGTGTACAGCGGCAGCGCGGGGCGGTGCGCGGACCAGCCGCCGCGGTTGGCGTGCTCGGCGTCCTCGCGCAGCAGGTGGGCGCTGTCGCGGAGGATCAGCTCGGCGATCCGGGCGGTGTACGGGGTGGTGAACACCGGGCCGCGGAAGCCGTCGGCGACCAGTTTGGGCAGGTGGCCGCAGTGGTCGAGGTGGGCGTGGGTGAGCACCGCGCAGTGCACGTCGGCGGGGTCGAGCGGCAGCGGGCGGCGGTTGCGGCGGCGCAGTTCGGCCGGGCCCTGGAACAGGCCGCAGTCGATCATGACGCGGGCGTGGTCGGTCTCGACCAGGAACTTGCTGCCGGTGACGGTGCCGACGCCGCCGAGGAAGGTGAGCAGTCCGGGGCGGGGCGTCGGGGTGGGCTGGTTCTCCATGGCGGCCTCCGGGGTCCTCCTCCAGCGTCCGCCGCCGCCCCGCGCACCGGCGTGGGCCGCCGGGGCCGTGCCCGGGGGCCGGTCGGCCCTGTCCGGACGCCGCCGCGCGGGGCGAGGGTGGGAGTAGCGGAACCGAGCGTCCGAGGAGTGAGGACCATGCAGCACCGGAGCGTCCGTGAACTGATGACCCGCGAGGTGGTGACGGCCCGGCCGGACACCCCCTTCAAGGAGGTCGCCGCCCTGTTCCACCGCAACGACGTCACCGCCGTGCCGGTGGTCGACGACCAGGACCGGCCGGTGGGTGTGGTCTCGGAGGCGGACCTGCTCCGCAAGGAGGCCGTCCTGCCCGACCCGGAGGACCGTCACCCGGGCCGCTGGCTGCGGCCCGCCGAGCAGGCCCGCGCCGAGGCGGAGACCGCGGGCGGGCTGATGACCAGCCCCGTGGTGACCGCCCGTGCGTCCTGGAACGTCGGCGAGGCCGCCCGCCAGATGGACCGTCACCGGGTCAAGCGCCTGCCGGTGGTGGACGAGGCCGGCCGCCTGATCGGCATCGTCAGCCGGGCCGACCTGGTGCAGGTGTTCCTGCGGCACGACGGCGCGATCCGCGAGGAGATCCTCCACGAGGTCCTCGGCCGCACCCTGTGGCTGCCCCCGGAGGAGGTCTCCGTCACCGTACGGGACGGCGTGGTCACCCTCACCGGCCGGCTCCCCCGCCGCAGCCTCGTCCCGCTCGCCGAGCGCCTGTGCCGCGCGGTCGACGGCGTGGTGGCCGTGCACCAGTCGCTCGACTGGACCGAGGACGACACGGAGCCGACCCTGGAGCACCCCCGCGTCTACCGGGCGGGCGGCAACTGAACGTTCGGGGCCCGGGCCGGCGGACGGTTCGCCGGCCCGGGCCCCGGTGCGTCAGCCTTCGTTCTCCGCCTCGGCGACGCACTGTTTGACGGCGGCGAAGCTGTCCGGCGAGACGGAGACCGAGTCGATGCCGCAACGCACCAGGAGCCGGGTGAACTCCGGGTCGTTGCTGGGGCGTTGGCCGCACAGTCCGACGGGGCGGCCGGCCGCGTGGGCGGCGGTGACCAGGTGCTCGATGGAGCGGGTGACGGCGGGGTCGCTCTCGTCGAAGAGGTGGGCGAGCAGGTCGGAGTCCCGGTCGACGCCGAGGGTGAGCTGGGTGAGGTCGTTGCTGCCGATGGAGAAGCCGTCGAAGCGGGCGGCGAACTCCTCGGCGAGCACGATGTTCGCGGGGATCTCGGCCATCACGTACACCTTCAGACCGTTGGCGCCCCGGGTGAGCCCGTGGGCGGACATCTCGGCGAGCACCCGGTCGGCCTCGTCCGGGGTGCGGCAGAACGGGATCATCACCACGAGGTTGGTCAGGCCGGTCTCGTCGCGCACCCGACGCAGCGCCCGGCACTCCAGCGCGAAGCCCTCCCGGTAGCGGTCGTCGTAGTAGCGGCTCGCTCCGCGCCAGCCGATCATCGGGTTGGCCTCGACCGGCTCGAACGGGCGGCCACCGAGCAGGCCGGCGTACTCGTTGGTCTTGAAGTCGCTGGTGCGGACGACCACCGGGTCCGGCCAGCGGGAGGCGGCGAGCTGGGCGACGCCCTGGGCGAGCCGGTCGACGAAGTACTCGGTGCGGTCGGGGTACCCGTCGGTGAGGGCGTCGACGGCCCGCCGGTCCTGCGGGGTCAGGCGCTCGGGGTGCACCAGGGCCATCGGGTGGACGCGGACCTGGTGGGCGACGACGAACTCCGTGCGGGCCAGGCCGACGCCGTCGGCGGGCAGCCGCCACCAGCGCAGGGCGGCGGCCGGGTCGGCGAGGTTCAGCATGACGCGGGTGCGGGTGGTCGGGAGCGCGCGGAGATCGGTCTCGGTCTCCTCCCAGTCGACCCGCCCGGCGTAGACGCGGCCCCGCTCGCCCTCGGCGCAGGAGACGGTGACCTCCTGGCCGTCGGCCAGGAGCGCGGTGGCCCGGCCGGTGCCGACCACGGCGGGGACGCCGAGTTCGCGGCTGACGATCGCCGCGTGCGAGGTGCGACCGCCGTGGTCGGTGACGATCGCCGCCGCCCGCTTCATCAGCGGCTCCCAGTCGGGGTCGGTGACGGCGGCGACCAGGACGGCCCCGTCGGGGAAGCGGGCGATCTCGCCGGGGGACGCCAGCGCGCAGACCGGTCCGCGGCCGACCGCCTGGCCGACCGCGAGCCCCTCCACCAGGCACTCGCCGGTTCCGGTGAGCCGGTAGCGGCGCAGCACCGCCCCGGCCCGCCGGGACTGCACGGTCTCCGGCCGGGCCTGGACCAGGAAGAGTGCGCCGGTGCGGCCGTCCTTGGCCCACTCGAGGTCCATCGGGCAGCCGTAGTGGCGTTCGACCGCGACGGCCCACCGGCCGAGCGTGCCGAGGTCGGTGTCGTCGAGGACCCGGGCGGCGCGTTCCTCCGCAGTGGTGTCGACGAGCCGGGTGAGGCCGTGCTCGGCGTAGACGGCCTTGCGGCGCTTGGCCCCGACGGTGGTGCGCAGCAACGGGGTGCGTGCCGTGCCCGCGTCCAGCAGGGGTTTGGACAGCAGGTACTCGTCCGGGTCGACCTGCCCGCCGACCACGGTCTCGCCCAGGCCCCAGGCCGCGCTGACCAGCACCACGCCGGGGTGGCCGCTCTCGGTGTCGAGGGTGAAGGCGACGCCCGCACTGCCCAGGTCGGAGCGCACCATCAGCTGCACCCCGACGGACAGGGCGACCGCGAGCTGGTCGAAGCCCATCCGCTGCCGGTAGTCGATCGCCCGGTCGGTGAACAGCGAGGCGTAGCAGCGCCGGCAGGCGTCCAGCAGGGCGGGGACGCCGCGCACGTTCAGGAAGGTCTCCTGCTGCCCGGCGAAGCTGGCCTCCGGCAGGTCCTCGGCGGTCGCGCTGGAACGGACCGCGACGTCCGGGTCGGTGCGCCCGGCGGAGTGCGCCAACGCGCGGTAGGCGTCGGCGAGTTCCGCTTCGAGCGACGGCGGCAGCGGGGCGGCCAGCAGGGCGGCCCGGACGGCGGCGCCGACCTCGGGCAGCGGGGCGCCGTGCTGCAGCCGGTCGAGCTGCCCGGCGACGCGGCGGCGCAGGTCCGCGGTGTCGAGGAACTCGCGGTAGGCGTCCGCGGTGGTGGCGAAGCCGCCGGGGACCGCGACCCCGGCGGCCGCGAGGGCGGTGGTGAGTTCGCCGAGGGAGGCGTTCTTCCCGCCGACCAGGGCGACGTCCGCGCGGCCGAGTTCGGCGAAGGGGATGGTCCGTCGCATGGTGTCCTCCCGGTCAGTAGGGCATCGGTCGGCCGGACGGGGTCCGCAGGTCCAGCGGCGGGCGCGGTTGCGGGCGGGTCGGGCACCGGGAGATCCGGATGCGCTCCATGGCTGCCACCTCCTGGGTGCGTCCCCTCCACCGTCCCGCGCCGTCGGGGCCGTTCCCAGTGCCGCGGGGGCCGCAGCCCGGGGCCGACCGGGGTGGGCCGGGGTGAGCCGGATGGCCCCCCGGACGGTGCGGACGGGCGGGGCCGCTCAGCCGGCCGGTCGGTTGCTGCGGGGGAGGACGACGGTGGCGGTCAGCCCGCCCCGGGGGCGGGCGGTGAGGGTGAGCCGGCCGTGGTGGGCGGTGGTGACGGCGGCGACGATGGACAGGCCGAGGCCCGCACCCTGGGCGGCGGACAGGCGGGTGTGGTCGCCGCGGTGGAAGGGTTCGAGGAACCGGTCGAGGGTGGCGGGGTCGAGGGGCGGTCCGTCGTTGGCGACGACCAGTTCGGCCCGGGCCCCGGGGTGGTCCGCGTCCTGCGGGTGGGTCACCGTCCTGGTGGTCACCCGGACGGTGCCGGCGGCGGGGGTGTACTTGACGGCGTTCGTCAGGAGGTTGGCGACGGCGATCTCCAGCAGCCCGAGGTTGCCCTCCAGGGGGGCCGGGTCCAGGGAGGTCTCCAGCTGGAGACCCCGGTCGCGGGCTTCGGCGGCGACCCGGTCGAGGGCCTCGGCGGTGATGTCGGCCAGGTCGTCGTCGACGACATCGGCGAGGCGCTGTTCGGACCGGGCGAGCACGAGCAGGGAGTCGATCAGGTGCTGGGCCCGGTCGGTGGCCCGGGCGACGTCGTGCGCCATGGCCCGCCACTGGGCCTGGGTGGGGTGCGGTTTGGCGAGCGTGACCTCGGTCGCGGTCCGGGTGACGGCCAGGGGCGTGCGCAGTTCGTGGCTGGCGTTGGCGATGAAGCGGCGCTGGGCCGCGAAGGCGGTGTCGAGGCGCTCCAGCATGGCGTCGAAGGTGTCGCCGAGTTCTTTGAGCTCGTCGGCCGGCCCGGTGAGGGCGAGCCGCTCGTGCAGGGTGGCCTGGCCGGCGCGGCGGGCGGCGGCGGTGATCGCGGCGATGGGGCGGAGCATGCGGCCCGCCACCCACCAGCCGAGGAGCGCGGAGGCGGCGACGACGAGCAGCAGGAGCAGGAAGGCGTCGCGCAGGAGGTGCTCGGTGGCGGCGGAGCGGATCTGGTCGCTGAGGTCGACGAAGTGGTCGTGGTCGGGATCGAAGCGGCTGGGGATCTGGTCGGGGGCCATCGGGCGGAAGATGGCGCGGTAGAAGGCGAAGGTGAGGGCGAACAGGAGGAAGGTGCCGCCGACGGTGAACAGGGCCGCGTAGGTCAGGGTGAGCCGGGTGCGGATGGTCAGCGCGGGCCTGCGCAGCCGGGCGGGGCGGCGGGGCGGGCGGCGCATCACGGGGCGATCCGGTAGCCGGCGCCGACGACGGTCTCGATCAGGTCGGGTGCGCCGAGCTTGCGGCGCAGGCGGTTGACGGTGACCCGCACGGTGTTGGTGAAGGGGTCGGCGTGCTCGTCCCAGGCCCGCTCCAGGAGCTGTTCCTGGCTGAGCACGGCGCCGTCGGCGGAGAGCAGGACCTGGAGCAGGGCGAACTCCTTGGCGGTGAGCGCGACGGGTCGGCCCGCGCGGTGGACCGCCCGGCGCAGGGTGTCCACGGTGAGGTCCCCGCGGGTGAGCAGGGGGGCGTGGGAGCGGCCCCGGCGGGCGAGGGCGCGCACCCGCAGGACGAGTTCGGGGAAGGAGAACGGCTTGCCGAGGTAGTCGTCCGCGCCGAGGGTCAGCCCGTCGATCCGGTCGTCGGTCCCGGCCATGGCGGTCAGCATCAGGACCATGGGCGCGTCGGCACGGCCGGACAGGCGTCGGCAGACCTCGTCGCCGCTGGTGCCGGGCAGGTCCCGGTCCAGGACGAGCACGTCGTAGGCGCCGGCCACGTCGACCTTGTAGAGGGCGTCGTCGCCGTCGTGGCTGACGTCCACGGCCATGCCCTGGTCGCGCAGTCCCTCGGCGATCCGCGCGGCCAGACGTTCCTCGTCCTCGGCGATCAGGATCCGCATGTCCTCATCCTCTCGCGGTGGACGGCTCGGACCCGGCACCCGCGAGCAGGTCGGCCAGGCCCGGGGTGTGGACCGCGGAGCCGTGCGGGTCGACGGTCAGGGACTGGTAGCCGGTGCGGCGGGCGAGGCCGGTGAGCCAGGCGTGGGCCGCCGGCACGCCGCCCGGGCCGCCGGCCCTGGCGAGGGCGGCGGTGGCGTAGCCGTCGGCGAGGGCGAGGTCGGGGCCGGTGACGGTGACCTGGACCAGGGAGGTGGCCGGACGGCCGGTGTGCGGGTCGGTGACGTGCGGGCCGCGTTCGGCGGTTCCGGAGGTGGCCACCGCACCGTCGGTGACGGCGAGCACCGCGAGAACGCCGCCGGGCCGGTGCGGGTCGGTGATCCCGACCCGCCACGGCCGGGGGTCGTCGCCCGCCCGCAGCCGGACGTCGCCGCCCGCGTTGAGGACGTGGCGCGGCAGGCCGCGGGCGGCGGCGAGCGCGGAGGCCCGTTCGGCGGCCCAGCCCTTGACCGCGCCGGAGGGGTCGAACCGAGGGGGGTCACCGACCGCCCAGGCGTCGAAGGAGCCGTCGCTGGCGGCTCTGAGGCGTTCGCACAGCGCCAGCACCTCGTGGAGCTCGGCTCCGTCCGGGTGGTCGGGTAGCGCGGCGAGGTCCAGGCGGCCGTCGCGGATGCGGCTGACCGGACTCTCCGGCTCGAACGGTGAGAACACGCGGTCGATCCGGTGCAGGTGGGCGAAGGCGGCGTCGGCGGCGGTCCGCAGGCGGTCCGGGTCGGTGCCGGCGGGCGCGCTGAGGGAGACGACGGTTCCCATGACACGGGTGGTGCGGGTGGGCACGGCGTTCACCGGTGGGCGGCGTCGAGGGCCGCCTGCAGGGAGGCGGCGTAGCCGGTGGAGGTGTAGGTGGCGCCGGAGACGACGTCGATGTGGGCGCTCTGGGCCTTCATCGCCTCCGCCTTGAGCCGGGGCAGGGCGTAGGCGTCGATCTGGGTGCTGCGGCCTCCTTCGGTCTGCTGCAGCACCGTGACGTCCGTGAGCCTGCCCGAGGTCAGGACGGCCTGCACCTGCACCGGGCCGTAGCGGGTGTCGACCACGCTGCCGGGGAAGGTGCCGCTGACCGCACCGGCTGACGGGGGTGGCGTCGGAGCGGCCGCCGGGGCGCCGGGGGTCGCCGCCCCGGAGGGTGCCGCCGCCGCGGCGGGTGCGGCCAGGGCCGGTCTCGGGCTGCCGCCGGAGGCGGCCTTGGCACCGATCAGCAGGGACAGGCCGGCGCCGGTGGCCAGCAGGGCCGTGGCGGTCTTGCGCACGGGGTGCTCCCTTCGTCTAGAACGCGAACGTCTCACGGTGGATGCGGTGCCTCGGGACGCCGACGAGGCGCAGTTGCCGCTCGACGGCCTCCGCCATGGCGTCCGGCCCGCACAGGTAGACGTCCCGCCGGGCGGCGTCGGGCACGGTGCGGCGCAGCCGGTCGGCGGACAGCGGGTCGTCCGGCCCGTCGGAGCGGGGCCCGAGCAGGGGGTGGAGTGCGAAGCCCCGGCTGCGGGCTATCTCCTGCAGTTCGGACCAGAGCACCAAATCGGCGGGGCGGGACGCCCGGTAGAGCAGGACCACGTCGTCCCCCCGGCCCGGCAGGGTCTCGTAGAGGGCCCGGATCGGGGTGACGCCCGCTCCCCCGGCGATCAGCAGGACCTTGCGGGAGGGGGTGCGGCGCCGGGCGGTGAAGGCGCCGTAGGGGCCCTCGAACCAGACCCGGGTGCCCGGGCGCAGGCGGGCCAGGGCGGCGCTGGAGTCGCCGAGGTCCTTCACGGTGATCCGCCAGTGCCCGGGGGTCGGGGCGGCGGACAGCGAGTAGGGGTGGGACTGCCACCACTGGCCGCGCGCCAGGAACCGCCAACGCGCGAACTGCCCTGCCTGTGCACCGAGTTCGTCCAGCCTCCGGCCGGCGAGGTGGATCGACACCACGCCCGGCCCCTCCGGCACGACCCGCACCACCCGGAGGCGGTGGCGCACCGAGCGGGACAGCGGGAGGGCCACCCGGAAGACCAGCACCGCGAGGGCCACGGCGATGTGGGCTCCGGACCAGAGCAGGCGGTTGCGCGCCGAGGTGGAGAAGTCCGCTCCGACGGAGAACTCGTGGGCGAACGCCAGCCCGGCGGCCGGGTAGACCAGCAGGTGGAGGTGGTACCAGGTCTCGTAGCGCAGTCTGCGGCGCACGGCCCGCGCCGAGAGGGCCCCGACGAGCACGAGCAGGCCGAGGCCCGCGGCGGCGAGCAGCACGTCCGGGTAGTGGAACAGGACGGTGCCCGCCTCGGCGAGCGGGCCCGTCCCCGACTGCCGGGCGTAGCCGAGGACCACCAGCACGGCGTGCGCCGCGGCGAGGAGCACGGTGTACTCGCCGAGCGCGCGGTGCCAGCGGGCCACGACGTCCGAGCCGACCCGGTTCTCCAGCCAGGGGATCCGGGCCATCGACGCGACCAGGAGCAGCAGGAGGTAGGCGGCCAGCAGGCCGGACAGCCGCCCGGCGGCGGCGAGCGCGTCACCGCTGCCTCGGAGCGAGCCGGGGATGGTGTCCTGCCACCAGACCGCCAGCACGGCCGGCACCCCGGCCCAGGCGACCAGGAGGACCGCGGCGGGCCACCACCGGGCCGCTGCCACGGGCGGGCGCGGAGGGCCGAGGGCTCCGTGGCGGGCCCGGTGCGAAGGAGGTGCGCTCATGGTGGACCCGGGGCTCCCATCACTGTGCGGGGTCTTCCGCTCCACTGTCTCCGTCCGGGCATAACACGCCGGTTACAGGGGCAGGGCGCTCCGGCGGCCGGGCGTCAGCTCGGCTGGCGGCGGGTCCAGCGGGGTTCGACCTGCTGCCACTCCGCGTCCCAGCGGGCGTAGCGGCGGCGGTCGAGGACGTGCAGCGCGCCCTTCCAGGTGAGGGTGGCGGCCAGCGGCAGTGCGGTGGCGGTGACCAGGGCGGCGGTCCAGGCCGCCGCGTCGGCCTGGCCGGCGGTGGCGGGCTGCGGGACGACGGCGCCGTCCGCGTCCAGCCAGATCCGCACCGCGGCACCGGCGCGCTGCCCGGTGTCCACCGCGACGGCGGCCCGGTGCGTGGTGTCGGCGGTGGTCCACTCGACCACCGCCGGAACCGTGCGGGTGTCGAGCCCGGCCGCGACGTCCTCGGTGAGCCGCGCCGTCACCGGGTGGCGGTCGGCGACCTGGGCCCGGACGATCCGGGCCTGTTCGTGCTGGACGGTCAGGCCGACGGCGAGTGCCGCCGGGAGCCCGGCGACCGCGAGCGCCAGCAGGATCCGGGACAGCCACCACTGGACGCGGTCGCTGCCCCGCCTGAGCGGGTTCTTCCGTTGCCGCGGATGCGCGCGCACGACGTCCGCCTCCTCACCGGTCGGCCGATGCCCCCTCACCCCCAGCCTCCCGGCGGTCGGAACGGCGGCGCTTGGTCCGAACGGCCCTTTCCCGTCCGGCGACCGGCCCCGGCCGCCGTCCCGTCCCGGACCGGCTCGGCTCGGCACCGTACGGGGGCGGGGGCAGGCTGGTGGAAGGGGGCAGGAGGACGGAGTGCACGATGGACGAGGAACCCCCCTTCGCGGAGGACGGCGCCTGGGTGGTGGCCCGCCCCGGCCCGGTGGGTGCGGACGACGGGCCCGGGCCGCTCGTGCCGGAGCGGCGCGCGCGCCCCGCTCCCGGTGCGGGCGAGATCCTGGTGGAGGTGGAGGCGTGCGGCGTGTGCCGCACCGATCTGCACCTCGCCGAGGGCGACCTGCCGCCACGGCTGCCCCGGTGCACGCCGGGCCACGAGGTGGTGGGGCGCGTGACGGCGCTCGGGGCCGGGGTGGCGGACTTCGCGGTCGGCGACCGGGCCGGGGTGGCCTGGCTGGCCGGGGTGTGCGGGCGCTGCCGGTACTGCCGCGGCGGACGGGAGAACCTGTGCCCGGCCTCGACGTACACCGGCTGGGACCGGCACGGCGGCTACGCCGGCTTCGTCACCGCCGACGCCCGCTTCGCCTACCGGCTGCCCGAAGGGCCGCCCGCCGAGGAGCTCGCGCCGCTGCTGTGCGCCGGGATCATCGGCTACCGGGCCCTGGAGCGGGCCGAACTGCCCGACGGCGGGCTGCTCGGCATCTACGGCTTCGGCGCCTCCGCGCACCTGACCGCCCAGCTCGCCACGGCCCGGGGCGCCCGGCTGGCCGTGTTCACCCGGGGCGCGGCCGCCCGCGACCTGGCGCGGGAGCTCGGCGCGGGCTTCGTCGGCAACTCGTACGACCCGCCGCCCGAACCGCTGGACGCCGCGATCCTGTTCGCCCCCGCGGGCGAACTCGTCCCGGTCGCCCTGGCCGCGCTGGACCGCGGCGGCACCCTCGCCGTGGCGGGCATCCACCTCACCGACGTGCCCGTCCTGAACTACCGTCAGCACCTCTTCCAGGAGCGGACGCTGCGCAGCGTCACCGCCAACACCCGGGCCGACGGACGCGCGTTCCTGGCCGAGGCCGCCCGGGTCCGGCCGGTGGTGCGGGTGAACCGCTACCCGATGCGGCGCGCGGACGCCGCGCTCGCCGACCTCGCCGCCGACCGGGTGACCGGCGTCGCGGTGCTGGTCGCGTAGCGCCGGGGGGCAGCCCGCGGGCCGCCTCCGTGGACGTGCCTCCCACGGCCGCCACCGGGCGGGCTTCCGGGTCGGATCGGCCGCCGCGCCGGGAGCCCGGGTCCGGGTGCTGCGGCGTACCGGCCCGGTCGATCACCCCCTTCACGACGGTGCGGTCCTTCGTCGGGCGGCGGGCACGGGCGTGTTCCCCTCGGGGCGTGTTCCCCTCGGGGCGTGTTCACCTGGCAGGCGGGGCGGTGGGTCGCGTTCGAGGAGACCGCTTCGACGCGGAGCCGCGCGGGGCCGGAGCGCCCCGGGGCCGACGGTTTCGCGGTCGGCGATCCCGGCACCGTCGGGCAGGTGCGCTTCCGGGCCGGACCCGGACTCTGGCTCGCCGACCACCTGAAGACCTGAACCGGCGCCGACCCGTCGCACCTCGGCGGACGCGCAGCGGAACCACCTGGACGGGGCCGGCAGGAGGACGGGCCGCCCGAGGCGTCCGTCAGTAGCAGGGGACGACCGCGACCGGGCAGCGCGCGTGGTGCAGCACGGCGTGGGCGACGGCTCCCAGGTGCGGCCCCACCGGGACCCGGCGGGTGCGGCGTCCGATCACCAGGAGCTGCGCCCCGTCGCCGGCCCCGACGACGGCCCGGGCTCTCGGCCCTCGGACGGTCTCCGCCGTCACCCGGACGTCGGGGTGGCGCCGCCACCCCGGTTCCAGGGCCTCGGTGAGCCGCCGCCGCTCCGCGATCTCCAGTTCCGCGAGTTCGACCGGGCCCAGGTACTCCGCGCCGGTCGGCGGTTCCCAGGCCCGGACCGCGTGCAGCCGGGCCGAGCGCAGCGCCGCGCACTCCAGGGCGAAGTCGACGGCCGGAGCGGCCTCGGGGCGCAGGTCGGCGGCGAGGACGACCGGCCCCGGCCCGTCAGCGGTGGTCCCACCGCCCGCCGGGTCGGCGGTGCGGACCAGGACGGTCGGGCACGCGGCGCGGCCCGCGACGGCGAGGCCCACCGATCCGGGCACGAACCCGCGCACCGGCCCCAGCGCCCGGGAGCCGAGCACCAGCATCGTGGCGCTGCGGCCCGCCGCCTCCAGGGCCTGCGCCGGGTCCTCGGGGACGTGGACGGCGGACACCGCGACGCCCGAGCGCCCGGCGCGGAGTTCGACCTCCTGCCGGGCCAGGCGCTGCCGCGCCCACCGCTGGGCGTCCGGGGTGCCGAGGACGTGGGGACCGCGCCACGGCCAGGCCTGGAGGAGTTCCAGCGGCAGGCCGCGCCGTTCCGCTTCGGACGCGGCCCAGTGCGCGGCCGCTGCGCTCTCGTCCGTGCCGTCGAAGCCGACGACGATCGGCGCGTCCATCGGTGCCTCCTCCACTCGCCCCACCCGCCCGGCGCCCTGCCGGGTCTCGCCCCCCGCCACGCCCCGACGTCGGTACGGCGTCGGCCGTCCCGACGCCGTCCACGGGTTCAGCGGGGGCGGGGCAAGGCCCGGTCGGGCGCTCCGCGATCCGGACGCGTGCCACGGTTGCCCCTCCCGCGGGGCGCTGCCTCCATGCTCCCGCCGTTCTGCCGTCCGTTGTCGGGGCCGGGCGGCCCGTCCTCCCGCCCGGTCGGACCCGTCCCTCCTGGGCCGAGTGGCCTGCGCGGGCCGCCGGTCCCCTCGCGCGAGCGCCGACCCCGTCCGCCGGGCCCGAGGGCTGCCCCGGTCGTCCCCCGCCGGGCGGTCTCCGGTGGACCGGCGGGGGCGGGGTGCGGATGGTGGTGCGGGGGTACGAGAAGCGGAGGACAGCATGACCACGGAGAACGAAGGCTCGTCGCGGATCGTGGCGGGCGTGGACGGATCGCCCTCCGCCCGGACGGCGCTGGCCTGGGCGGTGCGGCAGGCCGAACTGACCGGGGCGGCGGTGGACGCGGTGACCGCCTGGCAGTACCCGGCGGGTTACGGGTGGCCCGCCCCGGTGCTGCAGTCGTTCGACTTCGCCGCCGCTGCCGGGCAGGCGCTGGCCGAGGCGGTGGAGGCGGTGGCGACCCGGCACGAAGGCGTGGAGATCCGGCAGCACGTCGTCCAGGACCACCCGGCGACCGCGCTGCTGGCCGCCGCCGACGGCGCGGAGCTGCTCGTGGTCGGCAACCGCGGCCGCGGCGGGTTCGCCGGGACGCTGCTCGGCTCGGTCAGCCAGCACTGCGTCCACCACGCGCGCTGCCCGGTGGTCGTCGTCCGGACCGACTGACCGCGGCGACGGGACGGGTCGGCCCGAACCCCCGGTCAGGGCCGACCGGCCCCGGTGCGGCGCTCCCCGGCGGGACGAGACTGGTGGGCAGAACCGACCCGCCCGGCGGGCACGACGGAGGCCGCCGGGTCCGGTCCCGCACGGATCCGCCGGAGACCGAGGCCCCGGACCATGGACGAGAGCACCACCCCGCAGCGGCCGCGCACCAAGCGGTGGACGCTCCGACTGGACCTGTTCGAGGAGGGCGACACCACTCCGCCCGGCAACTGATGACCAGCCCGGTCGTCACCGCCCGCCCCGACTGGGGCCTGGTCGAGACCGCCCGGGTCATGCACCACGGACGGCTCAAGCACCTGCCCGTGGTCGACGGCGATGGCCGGCTGACCGGCGTCGTCAGCCGCTCCGACCTGCTGCGCCCGCTGCTGCGCGACGACGAGGAGATCCGCCGGGAGATCGTCGACGACGTCCTGCTCGGCTCCCTCCGGCTGCCCGCCTACGCGGTGCGGGTCGCCGTCGCGGGCGGGGTGGTGACGCTCACCGGCACGGCGGCGGTGCTGATCGAGCGGGCGGTCCAGGAGGTCTGACCGGACGGCGAGGGCGGCCGGAGCGTGGTGCTCCGGCCGCCCTTTCGCGTCTGCGGCTGCTGAGGGTTCTGGGGGCTCCCACGCTCACGCCTCCGGTCCGGCGAGGACGAAGTCGTCCTGGGTGAGTTCGGCGCGCAGGCGCTGTTCGGCGATCTCCGCGTAGTGGGGGGAGAGTTCGACGCCGATGGGGTTTCGGCTCCTGCCTCCAGTCCGAGAAGGCGCAGCCCGTCGAGGCCGCCGGGGAGGACGGCGGGCTGGGCGCGCCGACGGTGCCGCCGGGGGCGTCGGTCCCGGGCAGGACCCGGGCAGGACCCGGGCGAGGAGGTTGAGCGCCTCGGTGGCGTTCCTGGCGGGCGCGGCTTCCTCGTCCGGAGCCTCCCGGCCGCGGTCGGGCCGAACCGGTCCGGTGGATCCCGCGGCGGGGGGAAGGCGGAGTCCGTGACCGGTGCGGGAACGGAAGGAGGACGGGCGCGGTGAGCGAGGACGGAAGGGGTGCTCCGGTGGACCGGAGGAACGGCGGGAGCCCGGCGGAGGCGGACGGGGCGTGGTGGCGGTCGGCGGTCGTCTACCAGGTATACCCCCGCAGCTTCGCGGACTCGGACGGCGACGGGATCGGCGACCTGGACGGCATCACGTCACGGCTCGACCACCTCGCCGAGCTGGGCGTCGACGTGCTGTGGCTGTCGCCGGTGTACCCGTCGCCGCAGGCCGACAACGGCTACGACATCAGCGACTACCAGGACGTCGACCCGCTCTTCGGTGACCTGGCGGCGTTCGACCGGCTGCTGGCGGCCGTGCACGCGCGCGGCATGCGGCTGGTGATGGACCTGGTGGTGAACCACACCTCGGACCGGCACCCGTGGTTCCAGGAGTCCCGCGACCCGGCGAGCCCCAAGCGCTCCTGGTACTGGTGGCGGCCCCGGCGCGAGACCGCCGCCCCCGAGGCCGCCGCCCCCGAGGCCGCCGAGCCGCGCGGCGCCGAGCCGAACAACTGGGGCTCGTTCTTCTCCGGCCCGGCCTGGACGTACGACGAGGCGTCCGGCGCGTACTACCTGCACCTGTTCGCCCCGGGGCAGCCGGACCTCAACTGGGAGGAGCCGGCGGTGCGGCAGGCGGTGTACGCGATGATGCGCTGGTGGCTGGAGCGGGGCGTGGACGGCTTCCGGATGGACGTCGTCAACCTGATCTCCAAGGACCCGGCCCTGCCGGACGGCCCGCTGCGCGGCGACGGCCCGTACGGCGACGGCTCGCCGTCGTACCTCTGCGGGCCGAGGGTGCACGAGTACCTCCGGGAGATGCACCGCGAAGTGTTCGCCCGCCACCCGGGCCGGCTGCTGACGGTGGGGGAGATGCCGGGGGTGACGGTCGAGGAGGCGCGGCTGTTCACCGACCCGGCGCGGGCCGAGGTGGACATGGTCTTCCAGTTCGAGCACGTCAGTCTGGACCACGGCCCCGGCGGGAAGTTCGACCCGCGGCCGCTGCGGCTCACCGACCTGAAGGCGTCGCTGGCCCGCTGGCAGCGGGGCCTGGCCGAGACCGGCTGGAACAGCCTGTACTGGAACAACCACGACCAGCCCCGGATCGTCTCCCGGTTCGGCGACGACGGCCCCCGCCACCGGGCCCGTTCCGCGACGATGCTCGCCACCGTCCTGCACCTGCACCGCGGCACCCCGTACGTCTACCAGGGCGAGGAACTGGGCATGACCAACGCCCCGTTCGCCTCGATCGACGACTTCCGCGACATCGAGTCGCTCAACCACTACGCGCAGGCCCTCGCGGCCGGACAGGACCCGGAGGAGGTGCTGCGCGGGCTGCGGGCGATGGGGCGGGACAACGCCAGGACCCCGATGCAGTGGGACGCCTCGCCGGGCGCCGGGTTCAGCACCGGCACCCCGTGGATCGCGGTCAACCCGAACCACACCACCGTCAACGCCGCCGACGCCCGGCGCGACCCCGGCTCGGTCTACCACCACTACCGGCGGCTGATCGCGCTGCGCCACCGCGAACCGGCCGTCGTGCACGGCGACTTCACCCTGCTGCTGCCCGAGGACGAGCGGGTGTACGCCTTCACCCGCCACCACCGGGGCACCACCCTGCTGGTCCTCGGCAACTTCACCGGCGAGCACGTGCCGGTCGACCTGCCGCCGCGCTGGCGGGCGGCCGAACTCGTCCTCGGCAACCTGCCCGACGACGGCTCCCGGCGGCCCGGCGCCCCCGCCGTCCTGGCGCCCTGGGAGGCGCGCGTGCACCGCCTCGCCGAAACCGGAGGGACCACCGGAACCGCAGGAACCGGACGGTCCGCAAGAAGCGAACGGTCCGCAGGAACCGAAGGGGAGGACGCCCGATGAGACTGACCGAGACCGCCGACCTGTGGTGGAAGAACGCGGTGGTGTACTGCGTGGACGTCGAGACCTTCCAGGACGGCAACGGGGACGGCGTGGGCGACTTCCCCGGCCTCACCCAGCGGATCGACCACCTGGTGCGGCTCGGCGTGACCTGCCTGTGGCTGATGCCCTTCCACCCGACCCGCGAACGCGACGACGGCTACGACATCACCGACTACTACGCCGTGGACCCCCGCCTGGGCACCCTCGGCGACTTCACCGAGTTCGTCCGCACCGCCCGCGACCGGGGACTGCGGGTCATCGCCGACCTGGTCGTCAACCACACCTCCGACCACCACCCGTGGTTCCGGGACGCCTGCTCCGGCCGGGACGCCCGCCTGCGCGACTGGTACGTGTGGTGCGACACCCCGCCCCAGGACGGCCCGCAGGGCGTCACCTTCCCCGACGCCGAGCAGAGCCTGTGGCAGTACCACGAGCCCACCGGCCAGTACTACTTCCACCGCTTCTACAAGGAGCAGCCCGACCTCAACATCACCAACCCCGAGGTCCGCGACGAGATAGCCCGGATCACGGGCTTCTGGATGCAGCTCGGCCTGTCCGGCTTCCGGGTCGACGCGGTGCCGTTCCTGCTGGAGACCGCCGGGCAGGTGGACGCCGACGACCTGCCCGACCCGCACGCGTACCTGGCCGACCTGCGCTCCTTCCTCGGCCGCCGCAACGGCGAGGCGGTGCTGCTGGGCGAGGTCAACCTGCCCTACGAGGACACGCTCCGGTTCTTCGGCGACCCCGCCTCGGGCGGCGACGAGCTGACGATGTGCTTCGACTTCATCGGCATGCAGCGGATGTACCTGTCGCTGGCCAGGCAGCAGGCCGCCCCGCTGGCCGACGCGCTGCGCGAACGCCCGCAGCCGCCCCGCGACGCGCACTGGGCGACGTTCGTGCGCAACCACGACGAACTCACCCTCGACAAGCTCTCGAAGTCCGAACGCGACGAGGTCTTCACCGCGTTCGGCCCCGAGGCCGACATGCAGCTGTACGGCCGGGGCCTGCGCCGCCGCCTGCCCCCGATGGTCGGCGGCGACCGGCGCCGGATCGAGCTCGCCTACAGCCTGCTGTTCACCCTGCCCGGCACGCCGGTGCTCTTCTACGGCGAGGAGATCGGCATGGGCGAGAACCTCGCCGCCGACGGGCGGCTCGCCGTCCGCACCCCCATGCAGTGGGCCCCGGGGCCCACGGGGGGCTTCTCCGAGGCCGACCCGGCCCGCTACCCCCGGCCGCTGACCCGGGGCGCCTTCGGCCCCGAACACGTCAACGTGCGCGACCAGGCCCACGACCCGCACTCGCTGCTGGCCCGGATGCGCTCCTTCGTCCAGGGCTACCGCGAGGCCCCCGAACTGGCCTGGGGTCGCTGCGAGGTGCTCGACACGGGCGACCCCGCCGTCCTCGCCCACCTCAGCTCCACCGGAGACGGTGCCGTCCTGGTGCTGCACAACTTCGCCGACCGGCCGGTCACCGCCACCGCCGCCGGGGCGCCGGACGGCCCGCTGACCGACGTCCTCACCGGGGCCGCCGTCGACCGGGCGGCGGGCGCACCGCGCGTCGAGCTGCCGCCGTACGGCTACCGCTGGCTGCGGGTGGGCGAGCCCTGATCCGCGTGCCCGGGTCGGCACGTTCGAGGGCGGGCCGACCCGGTGCCGGCCCGGTGCCGGCCCGGTGCCGACCCGCCGCCGCTCAGACCCGCTCCTCCATCCGGATCGCCGCGCGCAGCTCCCGGTGCGCCTGGTCGCCGTCGCCCGCGTGCTGCTCCAGCAGGGCGGCGGCGATGGCGTCCAGCTTGCGCTGCAGCGCGTGCTCCGCGCGGCGCTCCGCGTTCTTCAGCAGGGCCAGCAGCACCAGCGTGACGGCGGTCATCACGTCACCCGCGAGGATCTGCCACTCGGTCGACAGGCCCAGCGCGTGCACCACGAAGAAGCCCGCCACCAGCAGCAGGCAGAACACCGAGAACACCGGCGAGCCGCTCAGGTTGGACGCGGTCTCGGCGAGCCGCTCGAACCGGCCCCGCCCGTCGTCGGTGCGCTCGGCGGGGTGCGGGAAGACGGTCATCCGACCCTCCCCGCACGGCGGTCCGCCGGTGCGTCGGCCCCGCGCCGGGGCGCGGGCGTCACCGCCGGCGCCCGAGGTAGGTGCCGATCGCCGCGGCGGCGGCGGTGGCGGCGAGGGCCCCCGCGACGACGCCCCGGTGGGTGGTGGCCCACAGCTGCGGGCTCCGGTCGCTGGAGCTGCCGGAGAAGCGGCCGCGCGCGCCGCGGTCCTCCCGGTCGTCCACGGGCTCCCACAGGTTGGCCGGATCGTCGCCGTCGCGCGGCTGGTCGGTCTGCTGGGAGTCCAGCCCGGTCCGGGCGAGGTAGCGGTCCAGCAGGCCCGGCACCACCGCGTTGGCGACCAGGGTGGCGACCGTGCTGCCGCCCACCCAGTACTCGCGCCGCTCCGGGTGGTCGGCCGCGTGGACGACCGCCCGGGCCGCCACCTCGGGCTGGTAGATCGGCGGGACGGGCTGCGCGCGCTCCGGAAGCCGGGAGAGCACCCAGTCGAACTGCGGGGTGTTCACCGCCGGCATCTGCACCATCGTGGTGCGCACCCCCGTCCCGGTGGCCAGCAGCTCGCAGCGCAACGCCTCGTGCCAGCCCTGCAGCGCGTGCTTGGCCCCGCTGTAGGCGCTCTGGAACGGGATGCCCCGGTAGGCGAGGGCGGAGCCGACGTGCACCAGCGTCCCCCGGTCGCGCGGCAGCATGCGGCGCAGGGCGGCCTGGGTGGCGTACACGTAGCCGAGGTAGGTCACCTCGGTGACCCGGCGGAACTCCTCCGCCGAGATCTCGCTGAAGGGCGCGAAGACGGAGGTGAACGCGTCGTTCACCCACACGTCGATCGGCCCCAGTTCGCGCTCGACGCGTTCGGCGGCCGCCTCGACGGCCCGGGGATCGCTGACGTCGGCCTCGATCACGACGGCCCTCGTGCCCGCCTTCCGGGCCTCGGCGGCGGCTGCTTCCAGCCCGGCGCTGCCGCGGGCGATCAGGGCGAGGCGGTCGCCGCGCGCGGCGAACGCCCCGACGCACGCCCGCCCGATTCCTGCACTGGCGCCGGTGATCACCACGACGCGTGAAGTGGGTGTGGTCATGCCCTGTGGTGTGTCCGGTCGTTCGTAACGCAAACCGGCCTGACCGGGCGTCCCGGGCCCGGTCGGGGCCCGGTCGGGGCCCGGTCGGGGCCCGCGGCTGCCACCTCCCCCGCCGACCTCGCGCACCACCCCGACCTGCGGGTGCTGCTGACCACGGCCGCAGACGTGATCAGCCGGACCGACGACTTCTCCTTCCTGCGCCGTGAGGAGGGTGCGGGCGCCACCAGCGTCCTGGTCCGGGGCCCGGTCCTGGAGCACCGCCACCGGCCGAACCGGCGGCAGGCCCCGGACGAGGCGACCGCGGCGCTCGACCGACGGGCCGGGGAACTGCACGGACTCGCCCGGAAGACGCCCCGGTCGGCCCGGACCCCGGCGGGACGCGCCCCTGGCCGCGTACGCGCGGGAGGGTCCTCGACCGGACGGCCGGCCACGAGCGCCGGTGCGCGGCCACCGAGCGCTACGCGTAGCGCCGCGGCGGGCGGGAGGTGTGTAACGGGCCAGTAATCGCGCCGGGTCTAGCGTGCGGTGCTGTCAGGTCCCGGCGTCCACTCCCCAGGTGCGCGGGCGGGTCGGGGCCGCTCCCCCGCACCCTCTCCCCCAGGAGCCGTCCATGCACGTGCCCCGTACGCCCGGCCGCAGACGCGCCGTGTGGGCGGCGATCGCGGGAGGCCGCCTGGGAGTTGACGCGGGGGCGCAGCGCGGAGGGACACCGCTCGGCCCGCGCCGAACTGCCCGCCCGCGGCCTGGAGGCCCGCCGCGGCGGCACCCCCGTCCGCCCGCTGGCCGCCGAACTGCTCCGCCTGGCCCGCGCCGGTCTGGAGGCCCGCGTCGCCGCCGGGCTGGAGCCCCCGCACGTGCCCGCCCTCCTCGACCCGCTGGACGAGATCGCCGCCACCGGCCGCACCTTCGCCCACCAGCGCCTGGAGCGCTGGCACGGCGACCTGCGCACCGACCCGGCCCGCTACGTCGCCGCCCACCGGGTCCGACGCACCCGCAGCGGCGGGCGGCGCCGGGGGGTGGAACGCGTCCGGGCGCGCGGCGTGCTCGGGGCGGCGCGCGCCGGGCCGTGCCGTGCGCGCCCGGCATTCAGGTGAGTTCGGTGCGCCCGGGGTCGCGGAAGCCGTTGCGCCGACCGATTCCTTCGAGCACGACCCGTCGGGGCGGAGCGGCGGTCCAGCTCGCCCGCGCCTCCGCCCCGTCCACGAGAGGACAGCGCGACCGATGACAGACGAGATCGCCTACGCGAAGATCCACCCCGCGATCGGGGTGGCCCGCGTCGGCAACAGCACCGCCGCGGACGGCTGGTTCCACGGTCCCGAGACGCCCGCGCCCGAACCGGCACCGGTCGGTTTCTACAAGGACGCCGCCGGCGCGATCAAGCGCCAGGCCGCCCGGTTCCGGATCTACGGCTACGACGCCCAGCACCGCGTGGTGCGGGAGCTGAAGCCCTCCGAGGCCGGGGTGGAGGTCGAGTGGGCGGTGCACGTGGCCAACCGCAAGGCCGCCTGGTACAACTTCGACCTCGCCCTCGACATCCCCGACATGAAGGGCATGGCGTCCCAGCTCCGCAACGCCAAGCCCGACCACGCGGACCGCTCCCACCTGGTCATCGACCCCGGCCGCAAGACGCTGCCCCCCGGCAGCAAGGGGCCGGTGGAGTTCACCGGCGGCTCCTGCTTCGGCGTCCCCGTCCCGCTGGGCCGGATGCAGGCCGACGAGGAGGGGCGGCTGGTCGTCCTCGGCGGCGCCGGCACCTCCGCCTCCCCCGGCGGCGAGCCGCTGGTCTCCTTCGGCAACAACGACGGCTGGTACGACGACACCTCCGACGGCCCGGTCACCGCGACCCTGAAGCTGAACGGCAGGGCCGTCGAGGTCAAGGGCGCCTGGGTGGTGGTCGGCCCGCCCAACTTCGCCCCGGACGTGAAGACCCCGCGCACCCTGTGGGACCTGCTGCACGACGTCTTCCGCCCCGAGCAGCCCGTCGGCGCGAGCGAGGAGGTGGTGTTCGAGCGGGACATCAGGCCGATCCTGCACCGCTTCTGCGAACTCCAGTGGGTCAACAAGGGCTACGCCACCCACTACGGCTTCGGCGGCCCCGAGGACTTCATGGCCCCCGCCCTGTACGACCGGCTCTCCAGCAAGGCCGAGCGCAACCGGGAGCTGCGCCGCCAGGTGTTCACCGCGATGCGCGACTACGAGCGCGACGGCGGCCGCTCCCCGCTGCCCTGGCCGTGGTTCTACGGCGACGGCATGGCGAGCAGGCCCAAGTCGCAGTTGCAGTACATGACGCTCTCCCCCACCCAGATCGCGCAGTTGGAGAAGTGGGCGGACGGGGAGTTCAGCACCGCCGCCGTCCCCGGCGTCCCGGCCCGGCTGGAGGACGCGCCCCTCGCCGAGCAGCCCGGCCTGCTGGACCGCGCCGCCCTGGACTTCTGCCTCGCCGACGCCTTCCACCCCGGCTGCGAGGTCACCTGGCCGATCCGGCACACCACCATGTACCAGGAGCCGTTCCGGATCCTGCACCGCGCCGAGAACGACCCCGAACCCGACTACGGCCCGCAGCTGAGCGCCGAGCGGGCCCTGGGCGCCGACGGCCCGCTGCACGCCCAGCCGCCCGGCGGGCTGACCCGCTGGATGGCGATCCCCTGGCAGACCGACACCGCCAGCTGCCGCTCCGGCTACGAGTTCAAGGCCCTGCCCAAGGGCCGCTACGACCCGCACCTGCCGACCTTCTGGCCCGCCCGGGTGCCCAACCACGTGTTCACCGAGGAGGACTTCCGGATCGTCAACAAGGAGAAGGACGCGGCCGGTTCGGAGGAGCAGCGACTGGACGCGTTCGCCCGCCGGGCCTCCTGGCTGCGCGGCCTGCGCGGCGAGTACAAGGAGCAGCTCGTCCAGGCGACCCACGAGTGGCACCACTTCGGCATCGTGGAGACCCGCCGCTACACGGTCGGCGACGGCAGGTTCCCCGCCACCGTCCAGGTCGAGTCGAAGCCGGGCTTCCCGCTGGAGGGCGTCTCGCCCGACCGCAACCTGGTGACCGTGCACGTCCCGGAGGCCACCGTGCTGGACACCGCCGCCTACAGCGGCGTGCTCGGCGACGTCGCCGAGCGGACCGGCTACAGCGCCGAGGAGATCACGGTCGGCTACATCGACAAGCTCGACCCGTTCGGCGAGGAGTCCGCCAACGGCGGCGGCGCCCGCCCCGCGGACGGCGGCGCGTGAGCCCGGCCGCACCCGCCGCGTCCCGAGCCCCCCGCGTCGACGTGGTCGTGGCGGGCGGCGGCCCGGCGGGTGCGGCCGCCGCCCTCGCCCTGGCCCGGGCGGGCCGGACGGTGCTGCTGGCCGACGCCGGACGCGGCCCGGCCCCGGTCGGCGAGGCGCTGCCCGCCGCCGCCCGCGTCCTGCTGCGCGACCTGGGCGCGGACGGCGCCCTGGCGGACGGCCACCTGCCCTGCCCGGCCAACCGCTCCGCGTGGGGCGGCCCGGCGCTCGCCTCGACCGACAGCATCCTCGACCCGCACGGCCACGGCTGGCACCTCGACCGGCCCCGCTTCGACCGCCAACTGCGCGCCCGCGCCCGGGCCCAGGGCGTCCGCCTCGCCGAGCGCACCACCGCCCGCCCGCTGGCCCGCACCCCCGACGGCGGCTGGACGGTGCGGCTGGGCGAGCGGGACACGGTCCGCTGCCGGTGGATCGTGGACGCCACCGGCCGCCGGGCCGCCGTCGCCACCGCCCGCGGGGCCCGGCGGCTGGTCGGTGACCGGCTGCTCGCCGTCCACCTCACCCTCGGCCCCGCCGCGGAGGGCGCCGACACCACCACCACGGTCGAGGCGGCCCCCGACGGCTGGTGGTACACCGCACCGCTGCCCACCGGCCACCGCCTGCTCGCCTGGTACACCGACGCGGACCTGCCCGCCGCCCGGGCCGACCTCGTCGACCGGCTCGCCCGCACCCGCCACGTGCACCCCCTCGCGGGCGCCCACCCCTGGCCCCCCGGCACCGCGCCCCGGCGCGCGCCCGCCCACACCGCGCACCTCGACACCGTGCACGGCGACGGCTGGACGGCGGCCGGGGACGCCGCCGCCGCGTTCGACCCGCTGTCCTCGCAGGGCATCCTGACCGCCCTGTTCACCGGCCTGCGGGCCGGACAGGCCGTGCACGCCCACCTGGACGGCGACCCGGGCGCACTGCCCGGCTACGCCGACGACCTCGCCGCCGTCCGCTCCCTCTACCTGCGCAACCGGCGCACCCA
The DNA here is from genome assembly GCF_000717185.1 of Kitasatospora phosalacinea. Lineage (GTDB taxonomy): Bacteria > Actinomycetota > Actinomycetes > Streptomycetales > Streptomycetaceae > Kitasatospora > Kitasatospora phosalacinea_A. The sequence continues at coordinate 39,736 of NZ_JNYE01000062.1, forward strand.
CTACGCCGCCGAACAGCGCTGGCCCGACCGGCCGTTCTGGCAGCGCCGCCACACCCCCACCACCCACGAGGAGACCTCCGCATGAACGCCGAAACCCTGCCCGACACCCTGAGCGCCGACGCCGCCGACCGGCACGGCCACCGCTTCCTGCTGATCGGCCGGAAGAAGGTCTTCAGCTACCACCTGGGCCTGTACAACGTCCCGGTCCACGCCTTCCAGCTGATCACCTCCTTCGACCTGCCCACCGCCCTGCTCGACACCTACCTGGCGGACCTCGACGCGCACGAGGACCAGCAGGTCTACTACTCGCTGTTCTCCGAGGGCCACTGGCCGCTGAGCGAGATCACCGAGGGCACCCGGACCTCGCTGCCGGTCGAGTTGGAGCGCGTCACCGTCGACGCCGAGGGCAAGCGGAAGTTCACCCCCCTCCTGGACGCCGTCGACGCCGGCTGCCGCAAGGAGGACGTGGTGCACTACCGGCCGCTCGTCCGCGACGCCGGCTACCCCGACTTCCTGACCGAGCTGGTCTTCGGCCAAGGCGACGAGGTCCACCTCGCCCACGCCCTGGCCGGCGCCCCGAACTGGGACGAGGTGGTCACCACCGTCGCCCCGCAGGGCTTCCGGCCCGCCGACCTCGCCCCCGCGGCCACCCTCACCGTCCCCTCCGTCAAGGACCCGCACGCCGCCGTCCCGAAGAGCCCGCTGACCCCCGGCACCCGCCACGAGGGGAAGATCGGCGACCGCGCCGTCTCCTTCACCGTCGGCCGCCAGGGCTGGTGGAACCACACCTCCCTCAACGGCTGACCCCACGACCGTGCCCCGCCGGGTTCCCGCCCGGCGGGGCACGCCCGCGCCGTCCGGGCCGTCAGGCGCCGGTGGGGGTCACCGCGCACTGCTGGTCGTCGACGACCTCCAGGTACTTCTCCTTGACGAGGACGTCGATCTTGTACTCCTGGCCGTCGAGCTGCTCGGGCTTGAGGTCCTTGTCCAGCCACTCTTGGACGCCGCCGCCGGGCATGCCGAAGAAGGCGGCGGTGTGCCCGCGCCGGACGTCGAACTCCTGCAGGACGTTCAGGCAGTGGTACGCCTTGCCGTCGCCGTCGGGGTTGAGCGCGTCCGGGGTCAGCGAGCGCTGGACGAACGGCGTGCCGGGGTCGGAGAGGTAGCCGCCCTTGAGCGGGCCGAAGCGGTCCAGCTCGGTGCCGACCGGCACGGTCCACCGCGTCATGTCGACCTTGCCGTCGAGCTTCTGGAAGCCGCGGTCGGGCGCGAACTGCCAGTCGCCCTTGTCCGTGGCGTACAGCTTCACGAAGTGGGTGGCGCTGAGCCCGCCGAAGCGCTGGTAGCCCCGCAGCAGGGTGGCGACCGGTTCGGTGTTGGGCAGGACGGCGGGGCCGAGCCGCGCCTCGTTGCAGTAGTACGGGCCCGGGAGCTCGTTCGGCGGGTTGGGGCAGTCGTCGGGGACGGCCCGGACGGCACCGGGCTGGGCGGCGACGGCGTCCCCGACGGCCGCGACGGCGGTGAGCGGCAGGGCGCAGGCGAGGGCGGCGGTGAGCAGGGGGCGAAGGCGCACGTGGCGCTCCGTTCTGTGAGGGGGGTGGACTGATGCGTCGTGGAACGCGGTGGGGCGGTCAGCGGGTGCGCGGACGGGACCAGGGCGCGGTCGGCGCCCGCGCCCACCTCGCCGCCGGACGCCCCGCCGAGGCCGCCCGGATCGCCGCCGCCGAAGCCGCCCGCGCCCACGCCAGCGGCGAACGCCTCGCCGAGACCGAGGCCCTCATCGCCCACGCCACCGCCGCCACCCGCCTCGGCGACGACGCCACCGCCCGCATCTGACTCATGGACCGACCGACGCCGACAGGCTGTCTTGTAGCCGATTCGTGGGCCCGGAGAAGGGGGCAGCCCCCGGGCCGGGGGGCGCGGGGGCTGCGGGGGATGGAGCGGTCGGGGTCAGGGGCGGCTCCGGCGGGTGCGGGCGGTGGTGAGGACGGTGCCGGCGGCGATGGCCAGGGCGGCGGCCATGCCCGCGTACCAGACCAGGGCGTCGGTGCCGGTGTCGGGCAGCGGGGCCGGGCCCGGGGTGGGGCTGGGGCTGGGGGCCGGGTTCGGGACGGTCTTGTCGTGGGTGGAGCAGGCGGTGTCGGTCGAGCCGGCCGGGCAGTTGGAGTCGGCCGGGCCGGTGACGGTGTTGGCGAGTTCCCGGTCGCCGGTGTCGGGGTTGTTCACGGTGACGGAGTAGGTGATCGTCGCCGCGCCGCCCGCGGGCACGTCACCCGTCCAGGAGAGGACCGGGGCCGCGTAGGAGACGGTGCCGGAGGTGGCCTTCGCGTCGCCGCCGTAGACGGCGTCGTCCAGGTCACCGCCCAGGTCGTCGGTGACGCTCGCGCCGGGGTAGTCGGCCTTGCCGGTGTTCTGCACCGTCACCGTGTAGGTGACCCGGTCGCCGTCCTTGACCGGGTCCTTCGCGTCCGAGGTCTTGGTGATGGCCAGGTCCGCGATGCCGTCGGCGGTGGTGCAGCCGGGGGCGCTGCGCCGCGGCGGGCAGGTGGAGTTGTTGGGGCCGGTGACGGTGTTGGTGAGCTGGTGGTCGCCGGTGTCGGGGTTGTCGACGGTCACCGAGTAGGTGAGGGTGACGGTCTGTCCGGCCGGGACGGCGCCGGCCCAGGCGAGGGTGGGCTCCCGGTAGGTGAGGGTGCCGGAGGTGGCCTTGGCGTCGCCGTTGTAGGCGGCGTCGTCGAGGTCGCCGCTGAGGTCGTCGGTGGCGAAGGCGGCCGGGTAGTCGGCGGTGCCGTCGTTGGTGACGGCGACGGTGTAGGTGACGGTGTCGCCGGGCTTGACCGGGTTCTTCGCGTCGGAGGTCTTGGTGATGGCCAGGTCGGCGATGTCGTCGCTGGTGGAGCAGGCCGGGTCGCTGCCACCGGCCTGGCAGTTGGAGCCGTTGGGGGCGACGACGGTGTTGGCGAGTTCCTTGTCGCCGGTGTCGGGCTTGTTGACCCGCACCGAGTAGGTGAGCGTGATCGTCTCGCCGGGTGCCACGTCGCCCGTCCAGCTGAGCACGGGGGCCGCGTAGGTGGCGGTGCCGACGGCGGTGCCGTTGGCGTTGACGGCCTTGGCGTCGTTGTCGTACGCGGCGTCGTCCAGGTCGCGGCTGAGGTCGTCGCTGAGCGTCGCGGCCGGGTAGACGGCCTTGCCGGGGTTGGTGACGGTCACGGTGTAGGTGACCTTGGTGCCGGGCCGGACGGGGGCGCGGCGGCTGTCGGAGGTCTTGGTGACCTGCAGCGCGGCGATCCGGTCGCGGGTGGTGCAGCGCGGGTCCTTCGCCCCGGGCGGGCAGTTGGAGTCGGCCGGGCCGGTGACGGCGTTGGCCAGCTCGTAGTCGCCCGTGTCGGGGTTGCCGACCGTCACGGAGTAGGTGACCGTCACGCTCTGGCCCGCCGGGACGTCGCCCGTCCAGGAGACCACCGGCGCCGCGTACGAGACCGTGCCGGAGCCCGCCTTCGCGTCGCCGTTGTAGACGGCGTCGTCCAGGTCGCCGCTGAGGTCGTCGGTGACGCTCGCGCCGGGGTACGGGGCGGTGCCGGTGTTGGTGACGGTGACGGTGTAGGTGACCTTGTCGCCCGCCTTGACCGGGTTCTGGGCGTCGGAGGTCTTGGCGACGGTCAGCTGGGCGATGTTCCCGGCGGTGGAGCAGACCGGGTCGCTGCCACCGGGCGGGCAGTTGGAGTCGGCGGGGCCGACCACCGCGTTGGTGACCTGCTTGTCGCCCTTGGCGGGCTTGTCGACGGTCACCGAGTAGGTGATGGTCACCGAGCCGCCCGCGGGCACGACGCCGTTCCAGCTCAGCACGGGGGCGGCGTAGGAGACGGTGCCGGAGCTGGCCTTCGCGTCGTTGTCGTAGGTGGCGTCGTCGAGGTCCTTGCCGAGGTCGTCGGTGATCGAGGCGCCGGTGTACGGGGCGGTGCCGGGGTTGGTCAGGACGACGGTGTAGGTGATCTTGTCGCCGGGCTTGACCGGGTTCTTCGCGTCCGAGGACTTGGCGATCTTCAGTTCGGCGATCGGGACGGTCGAGGAGCAGGCCCGGTCGGTGGAGCCCGCGGCGCAGTTGGAGTCGGCGGGGCCGACGACCGCGTTGGCGAGCTGGTGGTCACCGGTGTCGGGCTGGTTGACGGTCACCGAGTAGGTGATCGTCACGCTCTGGCTCGCCGCCAGGTCGCCGTTCCAGGTGAGGGTGGGCGAGGCGAACGCGACCGTCCCCGAGGAGGCCTTGGCGTCGTTGCCGTACGCCGCGTCGTCCAGCACCTTCGTCAGGTCGTCGCTGACGCTCACCCCGGTGCGGGGGGCGCCGACCAGGTTGGTGACGGTGACGGTGTAGGTGACCTTCTGGCCGGGCTTGGCCGTGGCGGTGTCGGCGGTCTTGGTGACCTCGATGCCGGTCGCGTCCTCGTGGGTGGTGCACCCGGCCTCGGTGCCGGTGGTGCAGTTCGAGTAGCCGTTGCCGGTGACGCTGTTGTCGAGCTTGCCGTCGCCGCCGTCGGGGTTGTTGACGGTCACCGAGTAGGTGATGGTGGCGCTGTCACCGGCGGCCAGGGTGCCCGACCAGCTCAGCTTCGGCGCCGCGTAGGTGGCGGTGCCCGCGGTGGCCTCGGCGTCGCCGTCGTACGTCGCGTCGTCGAGGACGGCGGTCAGGTCGTCGACCGCGGTGGCGTCCACCGGGACGCGGCCGGTGTTCTCGACCGTCACGGTGTAGGAGACCTTGTCGCCCGGGTGCACGGTGCTGCCGGAGGCCGGGGAGGCGGTCTTGGTGATCGTGTACTGCGGGACGGCGAACTCCACCGTCGCGCACTCGGGGGCCAGCAGGCCGACCAGGTCGGCGGTGTTGGCCGCGCAGTTCTGGTAGGTGGCGGCGGTGGCGGAGGTGACGTCCACGCTCAGCGTGCAGGAGGCCTGACCAGCCGTCAGGTCACCGGCCAGCTTCACCGAGGTGCCGCCCGCATCGGCGGTGACCGTGCCGTTGGTACAGGTGGTGGCGGTGTTCGGGGTGCCCGCCACGGTCAGGCCGGCGGGCAGGTTGTCGGTGAACGACCAGCCGGCCTTCGCCAGCAGGTCCGAGGTGTTGGTGATGGTGAACGTCAGCGTGGACGTCCCGCCGACCGGGGCGGGCGAGGGGCTGAAGGACTTGTCGATCTGCGGGGTGACGTCCAGCACCCGGATGTTGTCGAACGCCGCGTCGTTGCCCGAGCCGGTGTTGGCGCTGTTGCGCAGGATGATCCCGAACTGGCTGCCGGTGAACAGGTACGGCTTGTTCGCCGTCGCCTGCACGGCCTTGATCGGGGCCTTGGCGTCCGGGTAGGTGTAGGTCTTGGCGCCCGGGTCGGTGCACGGGTTGAGCGGCACCGTGTTCAGTGGGGTCTCGGTGCCGCCGGCGGTGAGGAAGAAGTTCTGCTGCGGGTCCGCGTACGCGCCGTCGTAGCAGACCGCGCCGGAGGCGATGGAGGCCGTCAGGTAGTGGTTGGCGCCCGTGACGGGGATGTCCGTGTTGGTCTGCAGCTGGATGTCGGTGGGTGTGTAGGTGCCGTCCTCGGTCCAGGCCGCGACGCTGTGGTTCTTCGTCGGCGCGGCGTCGCCGCTGTACTCGCCGATCGCGGTCGCCACGTCCGCCAGGGTGTTCCAGAACTCGTCGGTCTTGCACTCCGCCGGAACGGGGCCCCGCTCGTCGTAGTCCATCACCCAGCCGTTGCAGAACGCCAGCCAGGACGGCGACGCGGTGTACGTCATGCCCGTCGCGCCCGTGTAGGCGGGCAGCCGGATCGGGGCCAGGCCCGCCATGCCGTTCTCGAAGTCCTCGCTGTACACCACCGTCGGATCGGCCGGCACCCCCGCCGCCCGGTGCACCCCGGACCCGGCCGTCTCGGCCTTCGCCGCCTGCCCGCCGTGGCCCGCCGCCGCGACGGGGGTCACGCCCAGCGTGCTCAGCGCCAGGCCGAGCGTCACCGCCAGGGCCGACTCCCACCGCGTCCGCATGCGACCACCTGCCGGTTTCAACCGAAGCATCCGGTGCCTCTCCCTCGTGACTGACGTTTCGTCAAGAGGGGAGTTTCGCCCTGTTTCTCACCGATTTCTCACCCGGCTTCCCTGACACGCGGAAACCGGCCCCGAACGGCCGCCACCGGACCTGCCGGTCCGACCGGCCCGGGTCCTCACCGCCTTCACCCGCGGCAGCGGCGGAACCGGCGACCGGGCTCCGGTCCGGCGCGGTCGGAGGGCGATCCGGTAGGTGCCGCCGTCCGGGGTGTCGGCGAAGTGCAGCCACGGGGTGCTGGTGCGGCAGTGGATGCGTTCGGTCCACCGGCGGGCGCGGGTGCTGGTGTCGCGTCGCGACCGCAGCAACCACGCCCACCCCGCCCTGTGGGCCGCCGCCCACGCGCCGTCCTCGTTCGCGTTCGTCGCCTGCTCCGGAGCCACCACGAAGGACGTCCTCAGCAACCAGCTCTCCGCGCTGAACGGTTCGACCACCCTGGTCAGCATCAGCGTCGGCGGCAACCAACGGGGCCGCCGACACGATCGACTCCGTCGTCGCGGCCCGCGCGGCCGCCGCCGGGTTCGGCTTCGGCGACGTCCGCCAGGTCTTCGCCGACCACGAGATCTGCTCCTCCGACCGGTGGCTGAACAGCACCCGGATCCCGGTCCACGAGAGCTACCACCCGAACGCCGCCGGTCACGCCAACGGCTACCTGCCGGTCTTCGGCGCGCGGGTCTGAGCACCGGTCCGCCCGCCGCCGGGTGGGGCGGCGGGCGGACCGGCCGGGGTCGGCGGGAACCCTTGACGGCTCCGTCGGCGGGCCGTACGTTCTGCGCTGCCGCAAGTGTTTCCGGCAAGTTGCACGAGATTTGCAGCAATCTCCCGCAAGCCGAAGCACGTCGCGCATCCCGGCTCCCACCCCACCAGGAGATCCCGTGGACCACCCCTCCCCCGCACCCCGCCACCGGCGCCGGGCCGCGCTCACCGCCGCCGCCCTGGCCGTCGTCACCGCGGCGACCGGCCTGGCGACCGCCCCCACCGAGGCCGTTGCCGCCACCCCCGGCAGCAAGACCGTCACCGCCACCCTGTTCGAGTGGTCCTACGCCTCCGTGGCGAAGGAGTGCACCAACGTGCTGGGCCCCAAGGGCTACGGCTACGTCGAGGTGTCGCCCCCGCAGGAGCACGTCCAGGGCAGCCAGTGGTGGACGTCCTACCAGCCGGTCAGCTACAAGATCGCCGGACGGCTGGGCAGCGCGACCGCCTTCGGCGCCATGGTCAGCACCTGCCACGCCGCGGGCGTGAAGGTGGTCGTCGACGCCGTGGTCAACCACATGAGCGCGGGCAGCGGCACGGGCACCGGCGGGACAGTCTACACCAAGTACGACTACCCGGGCTACTACCAGACCCAGGACTTCCACTCCTGCCGGACGAACATCTCGAACTACGCGGACCGCGCCAACGTGCAGAACTGCGAACTCTCCGGCCTGGCCGACCTGGACACCGGCAGCGACTACGTCCGCTCCACCATCGCCGCCTACCTCAACAGCCTGCTCGCCAAGGGCGTCGACGGCTTCCGGATCGACGCCGCCAAGCACATCGCCGCCGGCGACCTCGCCGCCATCAAGGCCAAGCTGACCAACCCCGGCACCTACTGGGCGCAGGAGGTCATCTACGGCGCGGGCGAGGCCGTCCAGCCCTCCGAGTACACCGGCACCGGCGACGTCGACGCCTTCATGGGCGCCTACGACCTCAAGCGGATCTTCACCGGCGAGAAGCTGGCCTACCTGGGCAACTGGAACGACTCCTGGGGCGCGGGCTACCTGCCGAGCGCCAACTCCCGCACCTTCACCGACAACTGGGACACCGAGCGCAACGGCTCCACCCTGAACTACAAGTACGGCAACACCTACACCCTCGCCAACGTGTACCTGCTGGCCTGGCCGTACGGCTCGCCCAACGTCTACTCGGGCTACGAGTTCAGCGACATCGACGCCGGGCCGCCGAACGGGGGCACCGTCAGCGCCTGCTACCAGAACGGCTGGAAGTGCCAGCACGCCTGGCGGCAGATCGCCAACATGGTCGGCTTCCGCAACGCCGTGAACGGCACCGCGGTCACCAACTGGTGGTCCGACGGGAACAACGCGATCGCCTTCGGCCGCGGCTCCAAGGGCTACGTGGCGATCAACCACGAGAGCAGCGCACTCACCCGGACCTTCCAGACCTCGCTGCCCGCCGGGAGCTACTGCGACGTCCAGCACGGCGACCCGAGCGCGGGCGGCGGCTGCAGCGGGCCCAGGTACACCGTCGCGGCCAACGGCACCTTCACCGCCACGGTCGGCGCGGGCGACGCCGTCGCCCTGTACGCGGGCGCGGGCGGCTGAACGTCGTGCGCCCGGGGGCCCGGCGGTCCGGCCCCCGGGCGCACGACGCCGGTCAGGGGCGGGTCAGGCGCAGGCTGACCAGCGCGTACGGGGCCAGCTCCAGGGCGAGGGCACCGGCCGGGTACGCCTCCCCGGCGGGCGACTCGTCCAGGCGGACCGGCGCGGCCCGCCAGCCGTCGGGGAGCTCGACCTCGGCGGCGGCCGGCCGGCCCGTCGGGTTGGACAGGCGCAGCACCAGGCCGTCGCCGTCCTCCGCGCCCTTGAGGGCGGTCATCCGCGCGCCGCGCACCCGCAGGCCGGGGGCGCCGGTCGCCGCGGGGGCGGTGCCGGGGCGCAGTTGGGCGGCGCGCAGCGGCACGGTGGCGGCCTCGGCGAGCGCGACCAGGTCGGCGTCGGCGGCGACGGGGGCGCCGACGGCCAGCGCCAGGTCGTAGGAGTGCCGACGGCGGCACTGGGCCTCGGGGGTGGCCATCATCGGTCCGGCGCCGGTGGTGCGGGCGTTCAGGTCGAAGCGGGAGAGCCAGCCGACCGCGCGCAGCAGGGTGACCACCATCTCGTCCTGCCCCGAGGGGCTGAACTCGGCCGCCAGGCCGGTCCGTTCGGGCAGTCCGGCGGCGGCGACGGCGATCCGCAGCTCGCCGTCGCCGATCGCGGAGACGCTCTGCACGGGTACGCAGCCGTACTCGGCCTCGTGGGCGCGTTCGGTCGGCAGCGGCCCGAGGTCGGGGCCGACCGGGTGGTCGAGCAGGCTGTAGTGGGTGTCGGCGCTCCAGCGGGCGGACGGGGCCGGGGTGGGGAAGTGCGCCCGCAGGCGGTGGTCGTCGGCGGTGTTGTCGAAGGTCAGGTTCCACCGCAGCGGGCCGTCGTGGCCGGGCCAGTGCGCGACGGTGACCGTCAGCGGGACCTCCACCGTGTCGGCCGAACGGGCGGCGCGGTCGGCGGTGAGGCCGGTCGGCAGCTCGATCACCGCGTCGAGCTCCAGCACCGAGCGCACCGCGGAGGTGCGGCGGCGGGCGGCGCGCAGGCGGGGCACCCGGGGGGCGTCGTGCGCGACGGGGTCGAAGTTGTAGGTGTCGCCGCGGTCGCCCTCGTCCCGCAGGGCGGCCAGGCCGGGCAGTTCGGTGCCGTCGGCGAGCCGCAGCGTCAGGGCCGCGTCGTCCCCGGCGGTCAGGGCGGCGCCGTCGGCCAGCGGCAGGGCGCGCACGCCCTCCTCGACGGTGGCGCCCGCGTCCGGCCTCGGGGTGTCGCCCAGGAGGACGGTGTGCACCGCGTGGCCGAGGGCGGGCACGTCGGCGGCCAGCAGGTGCAGGCGGTGGCGCAGGGCGGGGCGGGAGTCCGGGAGCAGGTCGAGGTCGGCCTCGAACGCGGTCTCCTCGCCGAGGAGTTCGGCCTCGAACGGGACGGGGGCGCCGTCCGGCCCGGTGACGGCCTGCGGGTGGCGGCCGGGCGCGGTCAGCAGTTCGACCGTGACGGGGCCGGTGTGCGGGCGCGGGTGCGGGTTGAGGACGGCGAAGGCGGCCCGCTCGGTCTCCGGGTCGCCGTAGCGGCGGGTGTCCAGGCCCGCGGCGCCCAGGGCGCGCAGCACCAGGTGGTCGGCGGTCTGTCCGACCCGCTCGAAGCGGACCTCGTTCTCGCGGTGCACCTCGTCCACGCTGCAGCCGCAGATCGAGTCGTGCGGGGCGTTGCGCAGCAGCAGCTCCCAGGCGTGGCGCAGTTCGGCGGCGAGGGTGGCGTCGCCGGGGGCGTGCAGCGCCAGCAGGGGTTCGGCCCAGCGCTCCAGGTCGGTCTGGGCGGCGGCGTTGGCCTGCTTGAGGTAGGTGCGCGCCGAGAAGGTGCCGGGGAGCAGGAAGGTGAGGCGGCCGGGGCGGTGGCGCAGCGGTCCTTCGACCAGCGGGACGCCGCCCGCCTCGGCGGCCTCGCGGGCGGCGGCGAAGAACGCGGCCAGGGTGCTCTCGCCGAGGGCGGCGCCCTGCTCTGCGGCGGCGGGGGCGGTGGCGGCGAGCGCCCCGGCGGGGTCGGTGGGGGCGAGGTGGTCGCCGCCGTTCATCAGCAGCCAGGGGCCGCCGGGCAGGCGGTCGCGTTCGGCGGTGAGGAAGTCCTTCAGGCGGGCCGCGCGGCCGCTGTCGCCGTCGGGTTCGGCCCACAGCACCTCGGCGGCGTGGTAGCCCTGGTTGGCGGCCAGCACCTGGGAGCCGTCGGGCGAGCGCCAGTGGAAGCGGGCGACGCCGTCGGGGGCGCCGCGCCAGACCAGGGCGGTGTCCATGCCGAAGCCGTTGAGGATGCGCGGCAGGTCGGCGGGGTGGCCGAAGGTGTCCGGGCAGTAGCCGACGTCGGCGAGCACGCCGACCCGGGCGCCCCAGCGGCGGGCGGTGAGCAGGTTGCGGACCAGGTTCTCGCCGGAGACGAGCTGGTTGTCGGCGAGCACGTGCCAGGGGCCGAGGGTGAGGCGCCCGGCCCTGGCGTGGGCGGCGAGCCGGTCGGCGAGGTCGGGGCGCAGCGCCTGGACGTCGGCGAGCACGATGGTCTGGCCGTCCAGGTGGAAGGTGGTCATCCGGCCGTCGTCGAGTTCGGCGCAGACGCGTGCGGCGAGTTCGACGAGGCGGGCGCGGTAGGACTCGAACGGGCGGTACCACTCGCGGTCCCAGTGCACGTGGGTGACGACGTGGCAGTCCACGGGCGGGGTGGTGGTCACGACTGGTCCTCCGGGGCGGTGCGGGCGGGTACGGGAACGGCGAGGGCGGCGGCGAAGCGGGCGGTCAGGGCGGCGGGGCGGGTGATGGCGCCGCCGACCACGACGGTGTGGGCGCCCGCGGCGAGGGCGGCGGCGGCCTCGTCGGGGGTGGTGATGCGGCCCTCGGCGACGACGGGGACGTCGAGGCGTTCGGCGAGGGCGCGCACCAGGGCCAGGTCGGGTCCGTCCTGGTCGGGGCTGTCGGGGGTGTAGCCGGAGAGGGTGGTGCCCACCAGGTCGGCACCGGCGGCGGCCGCGGCCAGGCCCTCCTCCAGGGTGGCGACGTCCGCCATGACGGGGATGCCGCGGGCGTGCAGCGCCGCGATCGTCTCGGCGAGGGTGCGGCCGTCGGGCCGGGGGCGGCCGGTGCCGTCCAGGGCGACGACGTCGGCGCCGGCCTCGGCCACGGCGAGGGCGTGTTCGAGGGTGGGGGTGATGTACGGGCCGTCCTCGCCGTCCTTCCACAGGCCGATGACGGGGAGCGGGACAGCCATCCGGACGGCGGCGATGTCGGCCGGGCCGTTGATCCGCACCGCGGCCGCGCCGCCGCTGTGCGCGGCGACGGCCATCTGCGCCATGTACTGCGGGCCGTGCAGCGGCTCGCCGGGCAGGGCCTGGCAGGAGACCACGAGGCGTCCGGCCAGGCCGGGCGGCAGGGGCGGACGGCGGCGGGTCGGCGGCGGGTCGGGGAGCACGGCGGGCCTCTCTCGGCGGGTGCCGGGGGTGCGGTGCTCGACGGCCGTGCCCAGCGCGGTGACGACGTCCCGCCAGGGGGCGCCGGGCGGCAGGTGGTCGGCGGCGCGCCCGGCGCCCGGGGCGAGCAGGTCGGCGGCGGCGGTCAGGGCGGCCCGGTCCTGCGCGTCGGCGGGCTCCTGCGGGTCGGCGGTCAGCCGCTCCAGGCGGGCCCCGCCGAGGCCCCCGGCGGCGGCGAGCAGGTGGGCGGGGGCGAACAGCGGGTCGGCCGGGTCGAGGTCGGTGAGCCAGGCGAGCGGCACGCCGCGCCGGGTCAGGGCGAGCTGGAGGTGTGTCAACTCGGCGCGCTCCGCGAGCAGTTCGGCCGGGTCGAGGGCGCGGGCGAGGGCCTGCGCGGCCAGCGTTCCGGCCGCCTCGCCGACCGCCCACTCGCCGTGGTGCACCCGGTAGGCGGCCGCGGCGGCCTGGGTGGCCGCCAGGTTCTTCGCGGCGGCCAGCAGGTTGCGCGGGGTGTCGGCCACCAGTGCCGACAGCGGGACCTGGAACGGCGCCGTGGGCGAGTACGCCGACTGCGGGTGGCCGATCCGGGCGTGCAGGTCCATGTGGTAGAGGGCCAGGCCGCCGCTGTCGGGCCGGTTCGCGGCGCGGGCCGCACCGGGGACGGGCTCCAGGTCCTGCTGCCGGACGGGCGCGGCCGGGGCCAGGCGGCGGGACTCGCGCACGTACGGTTCGGCGGCCAGGCCGCCGGGGGCGCAGTGCCCGTCCGCGACCGGGCGCAGGCCCGGGTAGCCGCGGCCGCTGCCGTCGTCGCGCGGGCACTCGGTCTGCAGCCAGTGCAGGAAGGCGAGGGACAGCCGGCGGGACTCGGCGCGGGCCCGTTCGGGTTCGTGCACGAGGGAGGTGTCGGCGTAGTCGTTGCCCGCCCAGTTGATCAGGGCGAGGTCGGTGGTGCCGAACCGCGCGCCCTCGCGCAGGCGGCGGTACGTCCAGAACGGCGGGTGGCCGTCCGGCCCTTCGGTGAACATCCGGTAGCGGTGCGCGCGGCCGTCCCAGCCGGCGATCTCCAGGGTGAACGGCTGGGCGTCGCGCCAGCGTTCGTACCCCTCGGGCCGCGGCACGGTGTGGTCCTCGCCGGGGCGGTGCTCGACCAGCAGGCCGGTGGTGCAGGACTGCACGGCGTGCGGGTGCGGGCCGCCGGGCAGCGCGAGGCTCTCGCCGAATGCGGCGCGGCCCTCCGAGCCGATCGCCCAGGGCGCGCCGGCCAGCGGCAGCAGCTCGCCGGTCTCGGTGGCGTCGCAGAACAGCACGGCGGCGACGGCGAGTTCGCGGCCCTCCCGGTCGCGCAGCCGCACCGAGGTCAGGCGCCCGTCCTCGCGCACCGCGCGGACGGGGCGCACGCCGGTGACGATCCGCAGCCGGCCGGCGGCGACGTGCGGGGCGAGCAGGGCGTCGAGGACGCGCAGCGCCGCGGCGGGCTCGAAGCACAGGCGGCTGACCCAGCCGCCGCCGGGGTTGTCGGCGCCGCCGTACTCGGCGCGCAGCGCGCGGCGCAGCCGCTGGTAGGAGGCGGAGGCACCGCCGGGCGCCTCGATGTGCGGGTGTTCGTCGAGGGCCGGGACGAGTTGGGTGGTGATCTGCCCGCCGAGCACCTGCTGCTCGCAGGTCAGCACCACGGTACGGCCCGCTTCCGCGGCGGCCAGGGCCGCGGCGACGCCGCCGAGTCCGCCGCCGATCACGGCGATCTCGGCGGTCTCGGCGGTCAACTGCTGGACGGGGGTGGTCTCGTGGGGGGTCATCGGGCGTCCTCCGGGGCGCCGGGGCGGGTGGCGGGGGCGGGGTGGGCGACGTCGGCGGCGCCGTGGTCGCAGGCGCCCCCGGTGAGGGTGAAGTCGACCTCGAAGGTCCGGGACCAGGGCAGCCGGACGGAGCCGGGGTCGACGGCCAGGCCGTCGAAGCCGGGCAGTTCGGCGCGGCGGCGGGCCAGGCCGGCGGCGATGTCGGCGAGCACGGGGTGGTCGGCGGGGACGTGGTCGTGCCGGGTGGGGTCGCTGCCGAGGACGGCGCGGACGCGGGCGCGTTCGCCGCTCATCCAGCCCCGGTCCTCGACCAGGCGGTGCAGCAGCAGGCGCCGGTGGGCGCGTTCGTCGAAGCGCCCGGCCCGGCGGGCGGCGACGGCCGTCACGGTGTGGGCGGCCACCGTGCCCAGGGTGTTGCCCGCGGTGTTCCAGCCCGCGTACGCGGTCAGCTGCTCCAGGATCCCCGCCTCGGCCAGGGCGCGGACCAACTCCGGGTCGGCGCCGTTGGGTTGGGCGCAGTCGGCGACGGCGACGGCCTGTCCGGCGGCCAGCAGGTCGGCGGCGCGGGCGGCCAGTGCCCGGGCGGGGGCCGGGTCGGTGGCGGCGGGCGGGGCGACCGCCCAGTCACCGGTGCCGTCGGGGGTGTGCACGAGCAGCACGACGTCCGGGGTGCCGGTGTCCGGGGTGCCGGTGTCCGGGGTGCCGGTGTCCGGGGTGCCGGTGTCCGGGTCCGGGAGGACGACCGCCCCGCAGGCCTGGAGCTGCCGGGTCGCCGTGGTGGCCACCGGCACGTTCTCGTAGGCGGCGGTGCGGCGCAGCCCGGCCGGGTCGGCGGCCTCGATCCGGACGGTCGGCGCGGGGCCGCCCAGCAGGTCGAGCAGGGTGCGGGCGAGCAGCACGGTGCAGGCCTCGTCGGCGCCGGGCCGGACGCTGACGCGTCCGTGCAGGCCGAGCCAGGCCGTCCAGGTGTCCAGCCAGTGCAGTTCGGCGGTGGCCAGACCGTGCTCGGCGGTGTCGTCGGCGCCGACGACGAGGGTGCGCAGGGTGCCGTCGGCGACCAGTTCCAGGGCGGCCAGGTTGACGGCGTGGTTGCGCACCCGGCGGGTGAGGAAGTCCGCGCGGACGGCGGTCGGCACCTCGGCGGCCCCCAGGGTCGCGGCGACGGCGGCCGGGTCGTCGGCGCCGCGGTGCAGGTCGGCGGAGAGCCGGTGCAGGACCGGGCCGTGCGGGTCCCAGTAGGCGGGCTCCTCCATGGCGTCGGCCGAGTCGGGGGTCCGGGTGATCAGGGTGACGGCGTGCACGGCGACGCCGCGCGCGGCCAGGGCGTGCAGCGGCGCCCAGGCGGCGGTGACGGAGGCGACGGTGGCCGGGCGGGTGCGGGAGGCGATCAGGCCGCCGTGTCCCACTGTCTCCAGGGAGACGACGGCGGCGTCGGCCTCGACGGCGGCGAGCCAGGCGGCGAGGGCGTCGGGGTCGCCGGGTTCCCGCAGTCTCGGCATGGTGTCGGCGGGCGGGGTGAGCAGGTGGACGCCGGCCACGGCGGCGACCAGGCGCGGCAGTTCGGCGCAGGCCGGGCGTTCGTCCAGCGGGACCAGGGCGATGCGGGGGGTGCTCACGGCGTTCCTGCGCTTTCGGAGGGTTCGGCGGCCCGCTGCCCGCGGGTGTCGCGGGTCGACGCGGCAGGCGGTGCGGGGGCGTCCGCGGGGGCCGCCCCGGGCGCGGCGCCGGTCCCCGGCGGGCGGGCGCCGACGGCGGCGGGCCCGCCGGTGCGTCCGGCGCCGCCGCCCGGGGCGACGGCCGGACCGCGCCGGCTGGACACCTGGTCGGCCCGGCTCGGCCCGCGCGAGCGCGTCGGCGTCCCGCCCGGGGCGACGGCGGACGCGCCGTCGGGATCCGCGGTGTGCGGCGGGCGGGCGCCGCCCGGTCCGCCGACCCCGGCGGTCCCCGCTCCGGGAGCGTCCGCGCCCTGCGGCCCGCCGCTCCCCCCTGCCGGGGCGACGGCGGACGCGCCGTCGGGATCCGCGGTGTGCGGCCGTTCGGTCCGCGCGGCGCGGGCGTCCGGGGCCGCGGTGCCCGTCCCGGCCTGCGTGCGGGCCTCCGCCGCCGCGCCGATCAGGACGGCGTCGGCGTCCAGTGCGGAGCGCACCACCCGGACGTCGGCCAGCAGGGGCAGGGTGTGGACGGCGAGGGCGGCGCGCAGGCCGGTCTCGTACCAGGGGCCGGCGGCGGCCGCGCCGCCGCCGAGGACGACCACGTCGGGGTCGAGCGCGGCGACGACGCCCGCCAGTGCCGTGCCCAGGGCGTACCCGCCGGAGTGCAGGACGGACCGGGCGACCGGGTCCCCGGCCTTGGCCAGCGCAGCGACGGCGCGGAGGTCGGGCAGGTGGCGGTAGGGCAGTCGCCGGCGGGCCTCGGCGGCCATGGCCGGGCCCGCGGCCAGCGACTCGACGTGCCCGGTCGCCCCGCACGGGCAGGCGGTTCCTTCCGCCCCGGGGACGGGCAGGTGGCCGAGGTGGCCGGCCGCGCCGTGGGCGCCGCGCAGGACTCGGCCGCCGACGGCGACGGCTCCCCCGATGCCCGTGCCGGCCATCACGCCGACGGCCACCCCGGTGTGCCGGGCGGCCCCGGCTGCGCACTCGCCGGACAGGAACGCCTGCACGTCGTTCAGGACGGTGGCGGGCAGCCGCAGTTCCCGTTCGGCGGCCGCGGCCAGTTCGGTTCCGGCCCAGCCGGGGAGCGCGGAGGTGGCGGCGACGATCTCGCGGCCGCGGGCGTCGACGACGCCCGCGGTGCCGAAGCCGACGGCGACGGGCGCGGCTCCGAGCGCGGTGCCCTCCTCGGCGGCGAGGACGGCCAGCCGCAGGGCGGCGGCGAGGACGGCGGCGCCGCCGTCGGCGGCGGGCGTCGGGACGGTGCGCCGGAGGATCGGCACGGGGCGGCCGTCGGCCTCGGTGACGACGGCCGCCGTGGTCTTGGTGCCGCCGATGTCCACGGCGAGGACCGGCGGCACCGCTGCGCGGTGCCCGGGGGTGGTGCTCATGGTCGGCGTTCCCTGGTGATGGTGAAGGTGAAGTCGTAGCGGTCGGCGCGGTAGAGGCTGACGGCGCGTTCGACGGCGCGGCCGCGGGCGTCCCGGGTGACCCGCTCGACGTACAGGGCGGGGAACTGCGGGGGCACGTTCAGCAGGGCGGCCTGGGCCGCGTCCACGAGGGTGGCCCGCACGGTCTGCTGGGCGCTCTCGGGGGCGGCGCCGGCCCGCTCCAGCAGGGTGTAGAGCGAGGCGGGTTCGCCCTGGTCGAGCAGGCCGGGCAGCAGGGCCTCGGGCAGCCAGACGTTCTCCAGGCACATGGGTTCGCCGTCGGCGGTGCGCAGCCGCTCCAGGTGGACCAGGGGGGTGCCGGGTTCGACGAACAGGTCGCGGGCGTTGACGACGTCGGCCGGGACGCGTTCCATCAGCAGCAGGCGGCCCGCGGGGGTCATGCGGCGGGCCCGGATGTCCTCGGAGAAGGACGTCAGGTGCAGCGACTTGCTGATCGTCTCGCGGTCGGCGACGAAGGTCCCCGAGCCCTGGACCCGGTAGAGGTGGCCCTCCTGGCTGAGGCGTTCGACGGCGCGGCGCACGGTGACCCGGCTGACGTCGTAGCGGGCCATCAGGTCGCGTTCGCTGGGCAGCGGGTCGTGCGGCGCGGCGCCCTCGACGAGGTCGAGCAGGGCGCGGCGCAGCGTCTCGTGCTTGGGTTCGCGGGGCTCGGCGGCCCCTGCCTGCTTGCCGACCCCGCGCGCGGTGCCGTTCGTCGTCGTGTTCATCCCTTGACCGCTCCCTCACCCACGCCACGGAAGAAGAACCGCTGCAGGGCGAAGAACAGGGCCAGCAGCGGCACGACGGCCATCATGGTGCCTGCGGCGATCACGCGCTGGTCATTGGTGAACGTGCCGGACAGGTACTGGATCCCCACGGTCAGCGTGTACTTGCCCTGGTCGGAGAGCGAGACCAGCGGCCACAGGAAGTCGTCCCAGCTGAAGACGAAGCTGAAGATGGCGACGGCGGCCAGGGTGCCGCGGACGGAGGGCAGGGCGATCCGCCGGAACCGCGTCCACTCGCCGGCGCCGTCCAGGATCGCGGCCTCCTCGACCTCGGCGGGCAGGCGGCGGAAGGCGTTGCGCATCAGCATCACCGACAGGCCGGAGGCGGCGCCGGGGAGCATCACGCCGAGCAGGGTGTCGGTCAGGTGCAGCGACCGGGCGACCAGGAACTCGGAGACCATGATGCTCTCGAACGGGATGATCATCGTGGCGAGGAAGATCCCGGCGGCGAGGCCGCGGCCGCGGAACTTCATCCGGGCCAGTGCGTAGCCGGCCATCGAGCCGAGCAGGCAGTTGGTGAGCACCGAACCGAGCGCCACGACCAGCGAGTTGCCCGCGTAGCGCAGCACGGGGACGGTGTCCAGCACCTCGGCGTAGTGGTGCAGGGTGGGGTGGGCGGGCAGGAGTTGGGGCGGGTAGCCGAAGACCCGCTCGCCGTTGCCCTTGAGGGAGGTGGACAGCTGCCACAGGAACGGGCCGACGGTGAGCGCGAACACGAGCGCCAGCAGCAGGTAGCGGCCGGCCAGTCCGGCGGCGGCGCGGACCCGGCGGGCGGTCGGGGCGGGGGCGGCCGGTCGGCGCGGGTCCGCGGCGGCCGGGGTGGGCGGGGTCTGCAGCGTGGTCATGCCCGTTCCTCCCGGGAGTTGAGGCGGGTGACGGCGACGGACAGGCCGAGGGTGCCGAGGAACAGCACGATGCTCATCGCGGAGGCGTAGCCCGCCTCGCCGCCGAGGCCGAGGCCGACCTCACGAATGGTGTAGACCAGGGTGCGGGCTTCGCCGCCCGGCCCGGCGCTGCCGTCGCTGAGGGTGTAGACCTCGGCGAACACCTTGGCGGAGCCGATCGCGGCCAGGGTGGCGACCAGCACCATGGTGGGCCGCACCAGCGGCAGGGTGACGTGGCGGAAGCGCCGCACGGCGCCCGCGCCGTCGACCTCGGCCGCCTCCAGCAGCGAGCGGGGCACGTTGGCCAGCGCGGCCAGGTAGACCACCATGTAGTAGCCCAGGCCCTTCCAGACGGTCATCGCCATGGCGCTGAACAGCAGCAGGTGCGCGTCGGTGAGGAACGGCACCGGCCCGGCGACCAGGTGGAGGCCGCGCAGCACCGAGTTGACCAGGCCGTCGTCGGAGAGCAGCCAGGACCAGATCAGGCCCGCGACCACCATGGACGCCACCACCGGCGAGTAGAAGACCGCCCGGAAGAAGCCGATGCCGGCGATCCGCTTCTGCACCAGCACCGCGAGCAGCAGCGGCAGCACCACCAGGCAGGGCACCACCACGGCGATGTACAGCAGCGTGTTGCGCACCGACTGCCAGAACTGGTCGTCGTGCAGCAGCCGCGCGTAGTTGTGCGTGCCGGTGAAGGTGCCGCCGCCGAGCGTGCTGGCGTCGGTGAACGACAGCACGGCGGTGTTGGCGAACGGGACGATGAAGAAGCAGACGGCCACGGCCAGGGCCGGGAGGAGGAAGAGCCAGGGGACGTACCAGCGTCGGCCGGTCACGGGGGTCTCCTGTCGTACGGGGCGGGTGGGGCGCGGGTCTCCGGCGGGGTGCCGTCGCGGGCGGCCACGGGGGACGGGTCGCCCGCGACGGCGGGTCCTGGCCGGCCGGGTCGGCGGCGCAGGACGGCGGGGCCGGACGCCGCCGGGGGAAGGCGTCCGGCCCCGGGCTCAGCCGGCGGCGCCGGTGATCCTGTCGGCCTCCTCGACCGCCTGGTCGAGCGCCTGCTGCGGCGTCAGCTTGCCCTGGAGCGCGAGCTGGACCTTGCCGACGACGGCCGCGGTCACCCGCGAGTCGTACTGCACGGGCACCAGGTTCCGGGCCCTGGCGATCTGCTCGGCGGAGATCCGGCGGGCGGTGCCCTCGGGGGTGGTGTCGCCCTCGGCCTTGAAGTACGGGTCCTTGAGGGACTCGAGGGTGCTGGGCAGGATCGTGACGATCTTGCTGAAGGCGAGCTGGTTCTGCGCGTTCGAGAGGTACTCGGCGAAGTCCAGGGCGGTGGCCTGGTTCTTGCCGGACTTCGGGACCAGCAGGCCCATCACGGACATGTTGGTGGCGCCCGACGCGCCGGTGATCTGCGGGCCGACGCCGGTGTTCGCGGCGATGTCGGCGGCGTTCTTCTTGATCGTGGCGAGGAAGTTGGGGCCCGAGGGCAGCAGGCCGATCCGGCCGGACTGGTAGGCCTCGTTCTCCTTGCTGTGGTTCTGGGTCAGCGAGTCCTGCGGGTAGACGCCGCCCTTGTAGGCGTCGACCAGCTTCTGCAGGTAGGCGGCGGCCTCGGGGGTGTTGAAGGTCCACTTCTTGCCGGAGGCGTCCAGCAGCGGCACGCCCTGCTTGGCGAGGTCGGTGACGAACCGGTTCTCCAGCGCGGGGTGGATGCCGTAGAAGGCGCCCTGGCCGGCCGCGGAGAGCCTGGCGCCGTCGGCGAGCAGCTCGTCGAAGGTCGCCGGGGGCTTCTCCGGGTCCAGCCCGGCCTTCGCGAACAGGTCCTTGTTGTACATGGTGACCTCGGAGGTGAGGTACCACGGCAGGCCGAAGGAGCCCTGCCGGCCGGGCACCTGGAAGGCCGACCAGGCGCCGGGCACGTAGGACGCCTTGACGCCGGCCGCGGCCTGGTCCAGGTCGACGAACAGGCCCTTGGCCTCCAGCGCCTGGGCGAACTGGGGGTTCAGGTTGACCACGTCGGGCAGGTTCCCGGCCGCGGCGTCGGCGGTCAGCTTCTCCTGGGCGCCCTGGAACGGGATGTCGACCCAGTTGACCTCGGTGCCCGGGTGCTCCTTCTCGTACGCGGCGATGACGCCGTTCATGTAGTCGGTGAAGGTCGGCTTGAGCTGCAGCGTCTCCAGCGTGATGGTGCCGCCGACCTTGCCGGACGGCGCGCCGCCCTGGTCGGTCGACGAGCCGCCGGACCCCAGACCGCAGGCGCTCGTGGCGAGGGCGACGGTGATGACGGCGGCGGCCAGGCGGATGCCTCTGCTGCTGGGCATGACTCTCCTACTACGGCGGGGGAGGGCGAAGGAGGCCGGATCGTTCCGGAAGTGGTACGGACCACTTGACGAGAAAGTTGGCAGCTGGTCCCCCTGCACGTCAACCCCCGGCGGGATCCGATTCGCTTTTCTCGGCCGAGAATCCATCCAAACCACCCCATTCCGCTGCGGGATCGCCGATCTGCACGCCCAATTCGGTCCTAGCCACTTATGGCCTGCCGCCGCTTCTGGTATCTACCTCTATGGCTCCGGCGGGCCGCTCGGCGACCGCCCCGGAGACCGTCACGTGACCGCCCCCGCACCTCCGCGCCCCGGGCGGCCCCCCACTCTCACGAGGAGAAACACGTGAACCACCACCCCGCTCCCTCCCGGCGGACCGTCCTCGGCCTGGCCCCCGCGCTCCTCGCGGGCGCTGCGGTCCCGCTCGCGGCCGCCCCGGCCCACGCCAGAACTGGTAGTGACCACTTGGAGGCCGCCCGCAAGGGCTGCGGCTGCGCCACGGCGTCGACCGCCTCCGTCGACGCCGGCTCCTGGACGGTCGGCACCCCCTCCGCCCCCGGCCCCACCGTCCCGCGCGACCAGCTCTTCCCCCTGCCCGGCGGCCCGACCGGAGCCGAGATGTTCGTCTCCAACAACCCGGAGACCTTCACCGGCCCCGGCTGGCTCGCCCAGTGCGCCCGCACCACCGCCAACCGCGGCGGCTCCGCCCACCCGCTCTCGGGCACCTTCCCGGTGTACCTGTACCACCAGAACAGCACCGGCGGCACGGCCTACCTGCACGTCCTGGTGTCCAACCCGAACAACGCCGCGGTCACCGTCCAGGCGTCCGGCGCGATCTGGACCAACGCCGACAAGCCGCTGGTCCAGGACCCGGCCCAGCGCGCCGGCACCGGCCCCTGCTACGCCACCTCCTACGACTGGGCGGCCGGCACCACCCGGACGTACCTGGCCGCCACGGCCGTCCAGCCGCGCACCGTGGTGGAGGTGGCCAAGGTCCCGATGACCTCCTCGATCGTCGACGGCCTGCTGGAGGTGACCGCCTCGGGCGGCGTGTACGTGTACACCGCGGTCACCACCGACGGCAGCACCGCCACCGCGGTCAACTACACCCAGAACGACGCGCAGGCCGCCCCCGGCAACATCGTCTCCCAGACCGCGACCACCTACGGCCGCGAGGCGGGCGTCTACGCCGCCTCCCGCTGGGAGAGCGGCACCTTCGACGTCACGGTCCCCGCCGCCGGCTCCTACCTGGGCCTGGCCCTCAACACGACGCAGCGCCAGGTCGCCGCGCTGGACCAGACCGTGGCCGCCACGGCCGCCCTCGCCGACTCCTCGCAGCGCAGCTGGGGCAACTACGGCATGCGCTACGCCGTCCGCGCCCGGCTGACCAACCCCTCGGCGCAGAGCCGCACCGCCGTGCTCACCTTCGGCTCCAACGTCACCGCCGCCACCGACGTGCCGGGCGACACCTGGAACGGCGCCGCCTCCGTCCGGGTCGACGGCGGACCGGCCCGGATCGCCACCCTCTACGTGCGGCCCACCGTCCCCCGCTGCGAGATCGGCCGCTACGTCCTGGCGCCCGGCGCCAGCACCCTGGTGGAGCTGGAGTTCGAGGTCCCCGGCCTGATCACCGCCGGCTCGCAGCTGCTCTTCGAGAGCGTCTGAGCCGCCCTCCCCCGCCGGCCGCCGTGCTTCAGGTGCCGGCGGGCCGGTCGGGGCGGTGGCCCGGCCGTTCCCCGGAGCGGCGTTCGACGAGGCGGGTGAGCAGGACGACCTTGCGCGGGGCGGAGCGGTCGCCGGCTATCCGGGCGAACAGGAGGTTGGCCGCGGTGCTGCCGACCGCCACCGGGTCCTGGCTGACGACGGTCAGGGGCGGGTCGAGCCGTTTGGCGAGCGGCAGGTCGTCGAAGCCGACGATGGCCATCGGGAGGGGGTGCCCGGCGGCCCGCGGGTGGTCCTGGCCGTCCGGGTCGTCCATCGCGTCCAGGACCCCCTGGGTGATCAGGTCGTTGCTGGTGAACAGGGCGGTCGGCGGGTCGGGCAGGGCCCGCAGGTCGGCGAGGGCGAGCCGGCTCCGGGACGGCCAACGGCAACCGGATCCAGCTCCGGGACTGCAACGGGACCGCCGCCCAGAAGTGGAACCTGCCGGTCTCCGCGTAGCGGGGTCCGCCCCGGTGGTGCCGCCCGCCCGCCCGGCCCGGGCGGGCGGCAGACGCCGAGGAGCCGCGACAAGAAGACGACAAGGTTCGGCCAAGGGGCCCCCACGAGTGTGGAGCCGTTCGACCGCGCGGGCGGGAGAGCAGGTCACAGCACACTCGAACAGGAACGGGCACCACCCATGAATGGGATCATCGAAGCGGGGACCCCCTTCGCGCCGTCCCGGGCGCACACCCGGCACGTCCCCTCGGACACCGACACCGACCCCGGCACCGACTGCGACGACTTGGTGCGGGACGTCTACGACCGGTACGGGCCGCTGCTCGTCCGGTACGCCACGCGACTGCTCGACGGCGACTGGCACAAGGCGGAGGACATCATCCAGGAGACCGCGGTCCGCGCCTGGAAGCACGGCCGGTCCCTGGGCGACCGCGGCGAACACGTCCGGCCCTGGCTGTACGCCGTGACGAGGAACCTCGTCATCGACCACCACCGGGCCCGGCGGACGCGGCCCCTGGAACTCGTCCCGGTCGAGGACCTGGACGCGTCCTGGGACAGCACGGAATCCACGCTCACCACCCATGCGGTGCTGGGGGCCCTGCGGGAACTGAACGAGCAGCAGCGGACCGTCATCCGCCTCATGTACTACCTGGAGTGCAGCGTGGCCCAGGCCGCCGAGTACCTCGACGTCCCGCCCGGCACGGTGAAGAGCCGCGCCTTCTACGCCGTGCGGGCGCTGCGCAAGGCGTTGGAGAAGCAGGGCGTCCTCGCGGGCTAGCCGGCCCCGGCGCGGCGGCGGAACCCGTCCGCCTCGCAACGGGCCGGGCCGGTGCTCACCGCCGGGGCGAGGAGGCCAGGGCGGCGAGCCGCGCCCGTACGGATGCGAGTCCTTCGAACGCGTCCTCGGTCGACCCGCCGCCGTGCCCGAGCGCCCGGGTCCAGGCCTCCCGGGCTTCCTCCCGGTCGCCCATGGCCAGGTGGAGGTCGCCGATGCGGCTGAGCGACCTGATGGCGTGCTTGCGGTCGCACGTCTCCTCGAACACTTCCAGCGCCCGGCGGTGGGAGTCCAGGGCCTCCCGGTGCCGGCCGAGGGCCTGGTAGGCGCGGCCCAGGCTGTCCCGGCACATCGCCTCCCGCCACGGCGCGTTCAGGCCCTGGAACGCGGCGACGGCCTGGTGGCCGTAGGCGATGCCCTGCTCGGGCCGCCCCAGGAGCGTGTGGTGGGTGGCGACCGCGTTCAACGGGTCGGACGTCCACCGGGGGTCCCCCGTCGCCCGGGCCAGTGCGAGTGACCGCTCCGCCCGGGCGAGGGCTTCCTCGTGGCGGCCGAACAGGCCCAGGACGTACGAGGCGGCGTACTGGGTGCGGACCTGCTCGACGAGGGCCTCGGGGCCGTCGGGGGAGTCGAAGAGGGCGGCCGAGTCCTCCAGCCGGCTCATGGCCTCCTCCTGGTGGCCCGTCTGGCCGTGCATGACGCCGATCATGCGGAGGCACCGCCCCTGCTCGAAGCGGTCGCGCTCGCGGCGGGCCGCGTCCAGGGCGTGCGAGAGCACGGCGACGGCCTCGGACCAGCGTTCGTGGCGGTTCAGGTGCTCCTTCAGCACCCGGGCCAGGCCGATGACCTGGCGGTCGAGGCCCTGGGCGACGGCGGTCTGGAACAGCCGGGTCAGCAGCTGCTGTTCGGCGGTGAACCAGCGGGCCACCTGCTCGCAGTCCCCGAACCGTTCGGGGACGGTGCCGGGGCTGGGCGGGCCGGGCGCGACGGGTTTCGGCTCGTGGTTCAGCAGGAGGTTGCCGGCGTGGCCGGTGGAGGAGTAGTGGTCCAGCACGCGGAGGGTGGCGGCGTCGCGTTCGGCGCGGCTGTCCTGCTCGTGGGTGAGTTCGGTGGCGTAGTCGCGGAGCAGGTCGTGCAGGGTGAAGCGGCCGGGCACCGGTTGTTCGACGAGCCGGACCCGGGTGAGTTCGGTGAGCAGGTGGCGGGCCCGGGGCAGCGGGAGCGCGGTGAGGCTGGCGACGGCCGGAGCGGTGGCGTCGGGCCCGGGGTGGAGGGCGAGGAGCCGGAAGAGGCGGGCGGCGGGCTCGTCGAGGGCCCGGTAGGAGCAGGAGAAGACGGTGCGCGGATCGGTGCCGGCGTCGAAGGTGGTGAGGGCGTCGAGGCGGTTGTCGGCCGCCCGCAGGTCGTCGGCGAAGGCGCTCAGCGGGAACGTCGGGTCGAGGGCGCCGCGGGCCGCGACGACGGCCAGGGCCAGCGGCAGGTGCCCGGACAACCGGATGATGTTGGCGGTGGCCTCCGGTTCGGCGTCGAGGCGTTCGCGTCCGAGGCACCGGGCCAGCATCTCGCGGGCCTCCGTGTCCGAGGGCGGCTCGAGGGTGAGGGAGCGCGCGCCGCTGCCGGCGACGAGCCCGGTGAGTCGGTTGCGGCTGGTGACCAGCACCAGGCAGCCGGGGCTGCTCGGTAGCAGCGGCCGGACCTGCTCCTCGTCGCGGGCGTTGTCCAGGACGACGACGATGCGCCGTCCGCTCGACGTGCTGCGGAACAGGGCGGCGCGGGCGGCGGTGTCCTCCGGGACGCGCTCGGCGGGGACGCCGAGCGCGGTGAGGAAGCCGTGCAGGACGTGGCCGGGGTCCACCGCGGGCAGGCGGGGGTGGAAGCCGCACAGGTTAACGAACAGCTGGCCGTCGGGGAAGAGCGGGGCGACCTGGTGGGCGTGGTGGACCGCGAAGGTGGTCTTGCCCACTCCGGCGGCGCCGCCGATGACCACCACCCTGGTGGTGCCCGGGCCCGGGCGGTCCGGCGCGTCCTCCGCGGCCGAGAGCCAGGCCGACTCGGCCACCCGGCCGGCGAAGACCGCCAGGTCGGGAGGGAGCTGGGCCGGGCGCGGCGGCTCCGGGGCACCGCTCCGCGGCGCCGGCGCCGCCGCGGTCACGGGCCGGTCGGGGCTCCCCGCCTCCGGCCCGTGGGAGCGCTCCCGTCGGACGGGCGCGTCCGGAGGCGCCGGGGTGAGGGGCGTCGTCGTCCCGGCGCCCGGTGCCCACGGCACCGGGGTGAGGGGCGGCAGGTCGTGGTGGAGGATGCCGTGGTGGAGGGCGCGCAGTTCGAGGCCGGGGTCGAGGCCGAGTTCGTCGGCGAGGTGCCTGCGCAGGCCTTCGTAGCGCAGCAGTGCTTCGGGGTGGCGGCCCGAGAGGTACAGGGCCCGCAGCAGCAGGGCCCAGCCGGTCTCGCGCAGCGGGTGCTCGGCGGTCAGCTGCTCCGCGACGGACAGCGCGCGCGGGACCTGGCCGTCCCACAGCAGTGCGGCGGCGTGCAGTTCGGCGGCGCTCTGCCGGAGGCCGTCCAGGCGGGCGATCTCCGGTGCGGCGAACGGCTGTTCGGCGGCGTCGGCCAGTGCGGCACCGCGCCACATGCCCAGGGCCTGTTCGACGGTCGCCAGCCCCTCCCGGACCCGGCCGGCCGCCACGTCCCACCGGGCGCGCGCGACCGTCTCCGTGAAGCGCACCGTGTCCCGGCCCTGGGGCGGTACCCGTAGGACGTACCCGCCGGGTTCGGTCACCAGGGTCTCGAAGCGTCCGGTCCCGCGCCGTTCCGGCTCCAGCGCCGCGCGCAGCTTGCTGACGTGGGCGTGCAGCGAGGGCATCGCCGCAGCCGGGGGCCGCCCCTGCCACAGGTCCTCGCACAGTGTCTCCGGAGCCACCGCGCGGTTGTCCGCGAGCAGCAGCCGGATCAGCAGGAGCCGTTGCCCGCGCCGCCCGGGGTCCACCACCGCGCCTTCGCGACGCACCACCAACGGTCCCAGAACCGCTACCTGCACCCCTTGCTCCGCATGCCTTCCGTGGTCGACGGTACGTCCGGTTCAGCCGCGCCCGGACGTGCGCACGGTATACGGGACGGCCGCGCCCGAGCGGGCCGGTCTCTTCATGCGGACAGCCCGCGCAGGAGGCGTCCGTCTGTCCCGCCCTGCGGTCAGCGGGTCGTCGCGGGCCAGCCCCGGCCGTGGGCGGGGGCCGGGCGGGCGCCGCGGCCGGATCGCCCGCTCCCCGGGCGGACCGGGCATCGCGCCACCCATCGGGGGTACGCGCCAGCGGACCGCGGCCCGTCTGCACGACGGGGCCGGCCGTCCGGCAACAGGGAGCGGCGTGAACGTGACAGTGGAGAGCATCGACGACACGGACCTGTTCGCCGACCGGTACCGGGTCGAAGGAACCCTGGGGCGAGGGGGCGCCGCCGAGGTGCTGCGCGCCGTCGACCTGCGCCTGGGCCGGGAGGTCGCGCTGAAGGTCCTGCGCCGCAGCGCTCCCGAGGAGTTCGCCCGCCGGTTCACCGCCGAGGCGCGGACCCTGGCCCGGCTCCGCCACCACGGCGTGGTCGAGGTCTACGACCACGGCAGCGTCGACGACCGCCCCTACCTCGTCCTGGAACTCGTGGACGGGACGACCCTGGCCGACACGCTGCGCGCATCACCGCTGCCCGCCTCCGCCACCCTCCGGCTCGGCCGGGAACTCGCCCGCACCCTCGCCTTCGTCCACGACCACGGCGTCGTCCACCGCGACATCAAACCGTCCAACGTCCTGATCGACAGCGCGGGAACCCCCCGCCTCACGGACTTCGGCATCGCGCGCCGCCCCTCGGACGAGTACACCGAGGACGCCGACGCGACCCGGACGGGCTTCGTCGTCGGCACCCCCGCCTACCTGGCCCCGGAGCAGATCCGCGGTCAGGGCGCCCGCCCGCCCGCCGACGTCTACGCCCTGGGCCTGCTGCTGATCGAGTGCCTCACCGGACGGCGCGCCTACCCCGGCGGGCCCATGGAAGCGGCGGTGGCCCGCCTGCTGCACTCCCCCTCCGTCCCCCCGGGCACGCCCGCACGGCTCGCCCGGGCCCTGCGCGCCATGACCCGGACGGACCCCGGGGCGCGCCCGTCCGCCGCGGCCTGCGCGGACCTGCTCGACCCGCGGACGCTGCCGCTGCCGCTGCCGTTGCCGACCTTCGGGTACGAATCACCCGCGCGCCGGAGCGCCACCCGGCGCAAGCGCGTCGCCCTGTCCGCGGCAACGGCCGCCCTGCTGCTCGCCACCGGCGCCGGAAGCATGGCGTTCAGCGCCAAGGGCCCCGCACGACAGCCCGCGGTCGCCCCCGTCCCCTCCCCCACCGCCGCGCCCTCCACCGCACCGGCGCAGGCGCCGACGGCGAGCACCGGCAGCGGGGGCACGCCGGCCGGATCGGCCCCACGGGACGGGACGCCGTCCGGCCCCGCCCCGCAGGACGCGGCACGGCCCGGACCCGGCCCGCGGACCGACCCGCCGGAAGCACCCCGCACCGACGGCGACAAGCAGGGGAAGGAGGGCGGGAAACCGCCCCGCAAGGGGCCGAAGCGGTGACCGGGCGCCCCCACCGCGCCCGGGGTGCACCGGCGCGGACCGCGGCTCCCTCCCGAAGGAGGTTCGCCCCGGCCCGGCTACGGGCGGGGGGCAAGGCCCTCGATGACGATGCCGACCGCGTCGGCGATGCCGAACAGGGACGGGAGTGCGTCGTCCGGGCCGCGCAGGCGGAGGTCGGGGCCCGGTCCCACCTGCACTTCCACGACTGCTTCGTGGCGGGGTGCGACGGGTCGGTGCTCCTGGACGGCGACACCGCGCAGGGCGCGGGCGGCCTCCCCCGGTGGCCCGGGGGAGGCGCCGGAGCTCAGCCGTAGAGCTCGCCCTCGATCACCTGCCAGTCGGGGCTGTACTCGTGGTGCCAGTAGCGGGTGTAGCCGTTGCCGCGCTCGACCCGCTCGGCGTCCTCGGTGATCCAGTGGGTGCCGTTGGTGGGCTGCATGTTCACGACGTACTTCTTGCCGCTCGGGGAGCGCAGGATGACGCTCTTGACGCACCAGTCGTCGCTACCGCCCTTCCACAGCTGGAAGGAGGCGGGCTCGCCGAAGCCCGCCGGGACGGGCAGGCCGTAGGTGTCGCTGTCCCCGGCCTCGAAGTCGTTGTAGTACGGCTTGTCGAACTCCTGCCAGGAGGACTGCGCCCCGGTGGTGGAGGTGATCCGGCCCTGGACACTGTCGTCGGTGCCGGCGTAGCCCTGGTTGCAGGTGGCGACGGACACGGCGAAGGCCGGTGAACGGGTCGCGGCCCCGACGGGCTGCGGTGCGGCGAGCAGCAGCGGCAGTACCAGCGTCGGCACCACCAGAGAACGCCTGAACACGATGTGACTCCTCGTTGATCGACAGAACCCCCGCGCACCGATTCCTAGCGCACCCGCACGGGCCCGGCGCACGCTCCACGACAGGGTGGTTCGTGCACTCACCCACGGGGAGCAGCCACCGCGGCCGCTCCCCCCGACCGAGGGCCCGAGCAGCGGCGGCCGGGGCGGCACGCTGCTCGGGCCCCTGGGTCAGCGCTGGCGCCGGGCGAGCAGCAGGGCGGCGGTCCCGGCCGTGAGCAGTGCGAAGGCGAGGGTGGCGGGCAGCCAGGGGATGTGGGTGCCGGTGTCGGGAAGGACGTGGTCGTGGTCGTGGTCGTGGGTGGGGCGGGGGCTGGGCGGTGTCGGCGTGGGCGTGGGCGTCGGGGACGGCGTGGGCGTGGGGGACGGAGAGGGAGACGGGGACGGGGCGGTGACGGTGACGTCGAGTTGGGCCCGGGTGGTGACGGTGGCGGCCTGGGCGAGGATGAGGCGCTGGGCGTCGGGCGGCTCGGGGGCGTCGGGGTTGGCGGGGGCGTAGACGAAGGCCCGGCCGATCGGGTTGCGGGCGACGCCGGTGGCGTGGATCCGGGCGGTTCCGGCCGCGGTGGGGCGCAGCCAGAACGGGGTGCCGACGGCCACGGTGGCACCGTCGGCGATCGGCTGGGTGCCGGCGGAGTCGGCGAACAGTTCGCCGCCGGTGGTGGTGAGCGCGGCTTCGGTGGCGTCGCCCTGGAGGGTGTAGGGGCCCGCGAGTTGGCCGGTGGTCGCGCTGTCCGGTCCCTGGACGGTGAGGTCGGCGGCGGGTTCGGCCTGCGGGCCCTGGGCGATGACGCGGTTGACGATGGCCGAGGTCAGGGCGAAGCGGGGGTCGCCGGTGGCGAGCACGAAGCGGTCGGTGAAGAACCAGATGGCGGCCTGGACGGCGGCGGCGCGCTGGTTGTCGCTGGTCGCGGCGGCGGGTTCGGCGGTCGACGGGTAGTACTGGGCGAGGATGCGCATCACGTGGCCGAGGTGGGGGACGCCGGTGAGGGACCAGGTGCCAGGGTCGTAGGGGAGGCCGGTCTCGGTCGAGGTGTTGAGGTCGATGCAGTACAGCTCCAGTCGGCCGCCGGTGGTGCTGGTGCCGTAGATGACCCCGCCGAAGCCGGTGTCCACCGGCGTGT
The DNA here is from genome assembly GCF_000717185.1 of Kitasatospora phosalacinea. Taxonomy (GTDB): domain Bacteria; phylum Actinomycetota; class Actinomycetes; order Streptomycetales; family Streptomycetaceae; genus Kitasatospora; species Kitasatospora phosalacinea_A. The sequence goes on from NZ_JNYE01000062.1 coordinate 69,914, forward strand.
AGCCGTTGGTGCTGTAGCCGGGCGCCGGGTACCCGGCGAGCACGTCGAGCGAGGCGGGGCCCTCGAAGCCGCCGTAGTTCTGGCCGGGGCCGGTGGCGGCGTCGATCACCATCGCGACCCCGGAGCCCGAGACGGGGGCACCTGGCCCGCCGGGTGGTGTCCAGCGGGCGGACGCCGCCCCGGGGAAGAGACACAGCGCCAGCAACGCTGTGATCAGGAGTACGGCAGAGCGAGTCACACGTGTGTACACGGAGCACCATTCCGGACGTTGGACAACAGCCGCCCCAACGTAGGCCGGTCCGGCGCCGCGACCGTCCCGCGCCGCTCCGCTCGGGGCGAATCCACCCGGCTGGAGCAGGCGTGCGGCGGCCGTTCGCCTGGTCGGCATCAACTCTCCTCGCAGACCGGAGCCTTGACCCGGGCGCGTCGGCTCCGGCGCGAGTGCGCGCGGGTGGTGCGCGGCGGCACCGGCGCCCGGGCAGGCCGGGCCCTTCCGCCGTGAACCGCCGGACGCCGAACGGGACGTCCTGCCGAAGCTCCTGCCGGACCCTGGCCCAGGGACGCACCACCGGGCGGCGCTGGACGGCGCGTTCCCCCCGGATGCTCGCGGCGGCCGCCCCGAGACCGTGTCCGCGCGCACGGTCCCCGGCGGCGGTACGGGTCCGCCCGGGCCGCGTGGGCCCCGCACCGGGGTGGCGCCGGGGCGGTGCGGGCGCGTGCGCCACCTGCCGGGCCCCTCGGTGTCCCCGGCGGGCCGCTGGTGCGCCCGCTCCGGCGGGAGCAGAGGAGCCGTACCCACCGTGGTCCGACGACCGCCGAACCGCCCGATCCAGGACCAGCAGCGCGGTGTCGTCGCCCTCCTCGGCGGCGCGCCGGGGGATCAGGCCGTTGCGCGGCAGGGACGCGGTGGTGCGGTCGCGCCGGGCTGCCGCAGGGAGTGCCGCGGCCTTGACTCGCGGGAGGGGCGAATTTAGGTTACTCGCGAGTCGGCAACCCGGCGCCGAGCTGCCCGATTGGACGCCCCACCTTGGACTCCCTGCTGCTGTCCCGCCGTGACCTGGACTTCCTGCTCCACGACTGGCTGGACGTCACCGCGCTGACGGCGCGCGAGCGCTACGCCGAGCACGACCGGGAGACCGTCGACGCGGTGCTCGACCTCAGTGCGGAGATCGCCGCCCGGCACTTCGCCCCGCACAACAAGAAGAACGACGCCCGGGAACCGACGTTCGACGGCGAGCGGGTGCACGTCATCCCGGAGGTCGGGCGGGCGCTGCGGGTGTTCGCCGACTCGGGGCTGGCCGGTGCGGCGATGGGCCGGGCGGTGGGCGGGCAGCAGTTGCCGCAGGTGGTGGCCAACGCCTGCATGGCCTGGTTCCAGGCCGCGAACGTCGGCACCGCGGCGTACCCGTTCCTGACCGTGGCCAACGCCAACCTGCTGCTGGCGCACGGCAGTGCGGAGCAGGTCGACACGTACGTGCGGCCCATGGTGGAGGGCCGGTTCTTCGGCACCATGTGCCTCTCGGAGCCGCAGGCGGGCTCCTCGCTGGCCGACATCACCACCCGCGCGGTACCGCAGCCGGACGGCACCCACCGGATTACCGGCACCAAGATGTGGATCTCCGCCGGTGACCACGAGCTGAGCGAGAACATCGTCCACCTGGTGCTCGCGAAGATCCCCGGCGGGCCCGCGGGCGTGAAGGGGATCTCGCTCTTCGTCGTTCCCAAGTACCTGGTGGCGCCGGACGGTTCGCTCGGCGAGCGCAACGACGTGGTGCCGGCGGGCCTCAACCACAAGATGGGGTACCGGGGGACGGCCAACACGGTGCTCAACTTCGGCGAGGGGCGGCACACCCCCGGGGGCGCGCCGGGCGCGGTCGGCTTCCTGGTGGGCGAGCCGCACCAGGGCCTGGCGTACATGTTCCACATGATGAACGAGGCCCGGATCGGCGTCGGCCTGGGCGCCGCCGCGCTCGGCTACACCGGCTACCTGCACGCCCTGGACTACGCCCGCACCCGCACCCAGGGCCGCCCGCCCACCGGCAAGGACCCGGCCGCGGCGCAGGTGCCGATCATCGAGCACGCCGACGTCAAGCGGATGCTGCTGGCGCAGAAGAGCTACGTCGAGGGCGGCCTCGCGCTGGGCCTGTACTGCAGCCGCCTGCTGGACGAGGAGCGCACCGCCGAGGACGCGGACGGGCGGGCCCGGGCCCGGCTGCTGCTGGACGTGCTGACCCCGATCGCCAAGAGCTGGCCCGCGCAGTGGTGCCTGGCCGCCAACGACCTGGCCATCCAGGTCCACGGCGGCTACGGCTACACCCGCGAGTACGACGTCGAGCAGTTCTACCGCGACAACCGGCTCAACCCCATCCACGAGGGCACCCACGGCATCCAGGGCCTCGACCTGCTCGGCCGCAAGGTCGTCATGGGCAGTGGCGCGGGCCTGCGGCTGCTGCTGGAGACCATCGGCGCCACCGTCCGCCGCGCCACCGCCCTCGGCGGCGAAGCCGCCGCGCTGGCCGCCCGGTTGGCCGCGGCCGCCGACCGGGTCGGGGACACCACGGCCGCGCTGTGGGCGGGCGGCGACCCGGACACCGCGCTGGCCAACGCCTCCGTCTACCTGGAGGCGGTCGGGCACGTGGTGCTGGCCTGGATCTGGCTGGAGCAGTTCCTCGCCCTCCCCGACGACCGGGGCGGGGACGGCTTCCACGAGGGCAAGCGCCAGGCCGTCCGCTACTTCTTCCGCGTCGAACTCCCCCGCACCGGGCCGCAGTTCGACCTGCTGACCGCCCTGGACCGCACGGCCGCCGACACCCGCCCCGACTGGTTCTGACCACCTGCACCGCACCGTACCGGTCGGCACGGGACCGGCCAGCGCCGTACCGGTCAGCGCCGTACCGGTCAGCGCAGGACGCGGTAGCGGTGGTGGACGACGCGGGGGCCGAGCGGGCGGGTCTCGACGAGTTCGAGGTCGACGCGGCGGTCGCGGCGGGGGAAGAAGGGGGTGCCGCCGCCGAGCAGCACGGGGTAGACCCGCAGCCGGTACTCGTCGATCAGGTCGGCGGCGGCCGCCTCGGCGGCGAGGGTGGCGCCGCCGATCGCGATGTCGCCCCCGCCCGGTTCGGCGCGCAGGCGTTCGATCTCCTGGGCGAGGCTGCCGGAGGCCAGGCGGGCGTTGCCCTCGACCGTCGACAGGGTGGTGGAGAAGACCACCTTGGGGAGCGCCCGCCAGAGCGCGGCGAACTCGCCGGTCGGGAAGGCGAGCGAGGGGTTCTGGTCGACGCCCTCCCAGTAGAGCATCGTCTCGTACAGCCGCCGCCCCATCAGGTGGACGCCCGCCCCCCGCACCTCGTCGGTGGCGAGGCGGAAGGTCTCCTCGTCGGGGAACCCCCAGTCCAGGCCGCCGTCCGGTCCGGTGACGTAGCCGTCGGTCGAGACGCTCATCGAATAGGTGACGCTGCGCATCGGTTCCTCCGTAGGGTGTCGGCTCCGACGGTACCGCCGGGGTGGCGCCGAGGAGGGGACCGGACGGCGGGACGGCAGGAACGGCGGGGCGCGGTCAGCCGAAGAGGCGGGACAGGGCGAGGGCGGCCGCGCCCTGGGGGACGGCGAGGGCGGTGGCGCGGGTGAGGGTGACGTGCTGCCAGTGCGGGTCGGGGAGGCGGGCGGCGAGGGCGGTGCGGATGGCGGCCTCGTAGGGTTCGGGGTCGCCGAGCAGGGTGGCGCCGCCGAGGACGACCTCTTCGACGTCGAGGAGGCGGACCAGGTTGGCGACGCCGAGGGCGAGGGCGGCGGCGGCCCGGTCGGTGCGGCCGGTGCGCAGGGCGGCGAGGCAGAGGGCTTCGAGGCAGCCGCGGGCGCCGCAGGCGCAGGGCGGGCCGTCCGGGTCGAGGCACTGGTGGCCGAACTCGCCCGCGTTGGTGCGGGCGCCGCGCTGGACCCGTCCGCCGAGGACGAGACCGGCGCCGACGCCGTCGCCGAGGTAGACGAAGGCGCGGTGGTCGGGGCCGGGGCGGCTGAGGACGCCCGCGGTGGTGTTCTTCTCGACCAGGACCGGGAGCCCGGTGCGGTCCTGGACGGCTTCGCGCAGGTGGAGGCCGTGCCAGCGGGGCATGCCGGTGACCTGGTGGAGGATGCCGTCGCGGGTGTCGAGCGGACCGGGGCAGGCCAGGCCGAGGCCGAGGACGCGGCCCCCGCCGGTGTCCGCGGTGAGTTCGCGGACCATGGCGGCCAGGCGGTCCAGGATCGGGCCTGGCTCGCCGTCCGGGTCGATCGGCGTGCGGGCCCGGACGACGACGGCGCCGGTCAGGTCGGTGCGGAGCAGGTGGAGCTCGCGGCGGCCGATCTCCGCACCGAGGGCGGAGCGGGCGTCCGGGACGAGCCGGAGCAGGGTGCGGGGCTTGCCGCTGCGGCCCGCGACGTGGCTGCGGCCCGCCTCGGTGAGCAGGCCGTCGGCGAGCAGGCGGGCGGTGATCTTGCTGATGGCCTGGGCGGTGAGGCCGGTGCGGACGGCCAGTTCGACCCGGCTGGTGCCGTCCCCGGCGGCGCGGACGGCGCGCAGCACGGCGGCGTCGTTGCGGTCGCGGAGCAGGGCGAGGTTGAGGGCGCCGGGCGCGGAGGACTGGCTGGGGGCGTCGGGCGAGGGGGCGGGGGCTGGAGCTGGAGCTGAGGTTCCGGGCGGGGCTGGGGTTCCGGGCGGGGCGGGCGGGGCGGGCGGGTCGGTGGTCACCTGTCGATTATGGGAGCTTGCCGGTTAGTCCACACTGTTGTTTAACTTGGCGCATGGACTCCTCGCCCCTCAACGTGGGACTCGTCGGCTACGGCCTCGCCGGTGCCGTCTTCCACGCGCCCCTGATCAGCACCACCCCGGGCCTGCGCCTGGCGGCCGTGGTGACCGCCGACCCGGAGCGCCGGGCCCGGGCGGCCCGCGAGCACCCGCGGGCCGCCCTGTTCGCGGACGCCGACGCGCTGCTGGCCGCCGCGCCCGAGCTGGGCCTGGACCTGCTGGTGGTCGCCTCCCCCAACCGCACCCACGTCCCGCTGGCCACCGCCGCGCTGGAGGCCGGGCTGCCGGTCGTGGTCGACAAGCCGCTCGCCGCCACCGCCGCCGAGGGCGAACGGCTGGTCGCCCTGGCCCGGGAGCGGGGACTGCTGCTCAGCGTCTTCCAGAACCGGCGCTGGGACGGCGACTTCCGCACCGTCCGGCAGCTGCTCGACTCGGGCCGGCTCGGCCGGGTCAACCGGTTCGAGTCCCGCTTCGAGCGCTGGCGGCCCGAACTCACCGGCGCCTGGCGGGAGTCGGGCGAACCGGCCGCGGCCGGCGGCCTGCTCTACGACCTCGGCGCGCACCTGGTCGACCAGGCACTGGTCCTGTTCGGCCCGGCCGAGCGGGTCTACGCCGAACTGGACGCGCGCCGCACCGGCGCCGCCACCGACGACGACAGCTTCGTCGCCCTCACCCACGCCGACGGCACCCGCTCGCACCTGTGGATGAGCGCGACCGCGGGCGACCTCGGCCCGCGCTTCCGCGTCCTGGGCTCGCGCGGCGCGTACGTCGTCCACGGCCTGGACGGCCAGGAGGACGCGCTGCGCGCGGGCCGCACCCCCGCCGACCCGGGCTGGGGCGTCCTCCCGCCCGAGCAGTGGGGCTCGCTGCGGGCCGGGGACGCCGCCGAGGCGGTGCCGACCCTGCCCGGCGGCTACCAGGAGTACTACGCGGGCCTGGCCGAGGCGCTGCACGGCCGCGGACCCGCCCCGGTCGACGCGGGCGACGCCGTCGCGGTGCTGCGCGTGCTGGAGGCGGCGCAGCGCTCCTCCCGCACCGGCGAGGTGGTGGCGCCGTGAGCCTGGGCATCCCCGAACTGGAGCGCCAGCACCGGGAGTTGCAGCTCCCCGCGGCCGGTCTGGCGGAGACCTGGCGGCTCGGCTCGCTGATCGTCGCCACCGCCCTGGAACGGAGCCTCCCGGTCGCGGTCGACATCCGCCGCGGCGAGCAGCTCGCCTTCCACGCCGCACTGCCCGGCACCAGCGCCGACAACGACGACTGGATCCGCCGCAAGGCGGCCGTGGTCCGCCGCTTCGGCGAGGCCTCCTACCTGGTGGGCGAGCGCCACCGGGCCAAGGGCCGCACCTTCGACCTCGACCCCGCACGGTACGCCGCGCACGGCGGCTCCTTCCCACTACTGGTGCGGGGCACCGGCATGGTGGGGACGGTCACCGTCTCCGGCCTGCCGCAACTGGAGGACCACCTGCTGGTCACCGAGTGCCTGGCCCGGTACCTGGCGGAGCAGTAGGGCAGCAGGACGGCACCGCGGCAAGGGAGCACGGCACGTCGACCGGAGCCGGGCCCGATCGGGCAAGCACACCGGCGGCCCGGCTCACGACAGCCGCCCGGGCGGCCCGAAGACAGCTAGGCACCCGCGCCCGACGCACCGCGGCAAGGGAGCACGGCACGCGGGCCGGGGACGGGCCCGATCGGGCAAGTGCGCCGGTGGCCGGGCCGACGACGGCGGGCCGGGGGCGGCTGCGCGGCCGCTTCGGGCCCCGCGGGCGCGTAGCATCGGGCGGTCGCCGCCGCCCCGAGGAGGAACCGTGATGCGCCTCGACCTCTCCGCTGCCGCCCTGCCCGCCGTCTCGCCCGGACTGGCCCGGCTGGCCGAGGAGTCCGGGGCCGATCGGATCAGCCTGGCGGAGACCTCGCACGACCCGTTCCTGCAACTGGCCCGGGCCGCCGACCGGACCTCCCGGATCGAGCTGGCCACGGGCGTGGCGGTGGCGTTCGCCCGGACGCCGATGGTGCTGGCGTACCAGGCCTGGGGGTTGCACGAGAGTTCCGGCGGGCGGGCCGCGATCGGGCTGGGCACCCAGGTCAAGCCGCACGTGGTGCGCCGCTTCGGCATGCCGTGGGACCGGCCGGCCGCGCGGATGCGGGAGTACGTGGCGGCGGTGCGGGCGATCTGGCACAGCTGGCAGAGCGGTGAACGGCTGGCGTTCCGCGGCGAGTTCTACCGGCACACCCTGATGACGCCGGTGTTCGCGCCCGACCCGCTGCCGTACGGGCCGCCGCCGCTGCTGCTGGCCGGGGTCGGGCCGCTGATGACGGCCGCGGCGGGAGCGGTCGCCGACGGGTTCCTGGCCCACCCGTTCTGCACGCCCCGGCACCTCGCCGAGCAGGTGCTGCCCGGCGTCCGCGCGGCCCGGGCCCGGGCGGAGGCCGACCGGGAGCCGTGGACGGCCCGCCCGTTCGAGGTGGTCGCCAACGTGCTGGTGGCCACCGGGCGGGACGAGGAGGAGTACCGCACCAGCCTGCGCCTGGTCCGGGAGCGGATCGCCTTCTACGCCTCCACGCCCGCCTACCGCCCGGTCCTGGAGACCCACGGCTGGGGCGACCTCCAGGAGGAGCTGCACCGGCTCTCCACCCGCGGCCGCTGGCAGGAGATGGGCGAGGCCCTGGACGACACCGTCCTGTCCGCCTTCGCCGTCACCGGCCCGCCCGCCGAGGCCGCCCGCGAACTGCACCGCCGCTACGGCGCGCTGGCCGACCGCCTCTGCCTCTCCGGCCCGGACGGCACCGACCCCGCCGCCCTGCTGCGCGTCCTGGCGGAGGCCCGCGCGCTCGGCTGACCCGCACGCTCGGCTGACCCGCGGGACGTGGCGTGGGGACCTCGGGGTGGGGGCCTCGGCGTGGGGGACGGCGTGGGGGCCTTCGCGGCCTCAAACGGCGGCGGTGATTCTCAGAGGATTCTCAGAGGATCAAGAGCTTGGCCCGCCCCCTGATGCTGCGTCAGAATTGTCGGAGTTCGCTCAACCAGGCGATATACCCCCCTGGCGCAGACAGCTCCCGCACCTGCCGAGAACCCGTCCCCACACCAGGAGTGCCCGTCATGCTCGAAGACCTCTCGCGATTCGCCGACCGGGCCAGACCGACCGTGCTCGGTCTGGCCCGGATAGTCGTGTCGCTGCTGTTCGCCTGCCACGGCGCGGCGACCCTGTTCAACGTCCTGGGCGGTGCCCACGGGAAGGCGCCGTCGGTCGGCGAGTGGCCCGGCTGGTGGGCCGCGCTGATCCAGCTGGTGGGCGGGGTGCTGGTGCTGGTCGGGGTCGCCACCCGGCCCGCGGCGCTGCTGTGCTCGGGCTCGATGGCGTACGCGTACTTCAGCGTGCACCAGGAGCACGCGCTGTGGCCGATCCAGAACGGCGGCGAGTCGGCCGCGATGTTCTGCTGGGCGTTCCTGCTGATCGCGGCCGTCGGTCCGGGCGGCCTCGCGCTGGGCAGCCTGCTGCGCCGGCCGTCGGAGCGGGCGGCGCAGCCCGCGGTGGCCTGACCGCGGCGGCCCGGCTGCGTGGCGGGGCCGGTACCCCGATCCGGCCCCGCCACGCGGCCTGATCCGCCCGAGCGGTGCCGCCGTGGATGCCACGGCGGCACCGCTCGTCCGTTCCTACGGGGCACGGCCGCCGGGGCCGTCGTCCTCGGCGGGGGCGTCCGGGAGGATGGCCAGGGCCGGGGTGTCGTAGCCCAGGAGTTGCAGGCGTTCGGCGACGGCACGGGCGGAGCGCCCGGTGGTCCGGGCGGCGGCGAGGACGTGGGCGACGGTGACGGCTTCGGCCCGGTCGAGCCACGGGGACGTGCCGTCGAGGCGGCGGCTGAGCAGGACCAGGTCGCCGTCCTCGGCCCCGAAGTCCGCCGACCGGGCCTGGCCGGACACCCGGCAGCCCAGCTCGGCCAGGCGCGCGGCGACGGTGGCGGCGGCGGGCGGACGGTCGGCCGGTCAGCCGCGGCCGCGGCGGCCAGCAGGTGGCCCAGCGGCACCGGTTCGGCCGCGTCGAGCCACGGGGCCTCGCCGGGGGCCTCGCCGTCGAGGCTGCGGCTGAGCAGGGGCCGGTCGCCGTCCTCCGCCCGCGGGTCGGGCCACTGCGCGCGGTCGGAGGGTGCCGCGCTGTCAGCCGACCCGGGGAATTCCTGACGATCAGTCAGTTCGCCGCTCCGCCAGCGGGTTTGCCCTGCCTCAGAGGGAGCGAGCGGGGACGGCCGGTACGGCGGTCAGCAGCCGGGGGCGGCCGGTACGGCGGTGGTCAGGGCGCGGGCGGCGGCCCGCAGGTCGGCCGTCCAGGTCCGCAGGTCGCTCGGCAGGGTGTAGTCGAGGCAGCAGCTACACTGCGGCATCAGCTCGACGAACGCCCGTTCCGCCGCGGTACCGGTCTCCGTCTCCCACCACTCCTCCTGGGTCAGCTCCGCGAGGTCGACCGGCCCGTCGACGAGGCGCACCGCCAGCCTGCGCAGGGCGTGGCGCCGGGCCGTGGCCGGGTCGGGCAGGGGGAGGCCGCACTCGGCGAGCGCCTGCGCGAAGGCGTCGTGGACGTCGTCGCTCGCCGCGTTGCGCGGCAGCCCGGCGAGTTCGCGCAGGGCCGGGGTGTCCGGCCCGGCGGCGAGCGCCTCGGCGGCGATCATCGGGAGGTCCTCCGGGCGGATCGCGCCCTCCCGGTAGCGGCACGCGGCCTCGCCGAGGGTGGCGAGGCCGCGCTGCACGGGGGTCGTGGGCACCGGCTCCGGTGCCGTCATGGCGCGTTCACGGCGTTCACGGCGCTCACGGCACTCTCGGCGCTCACGGCGCTCACGGCGCTCACGGCGCTCACGGGATTCATGGCGCTCATGGTGCCAGGGCCACCTCCGGGTCGGGTGCCCGGGCCGGGGCGGGGCCGGGCCGCCGGGCCGTCGGGGGGCGGTTCGGGGCGCGGATGAAGGTGAAGGCGACCAGGAACATCAGGGTGGCCACGATCGAGTCCAGCCAGTAGTGGTTGGCCGTGCCCACTATGACCGTCAGGGTGACGAGCGGGTGCAGCAGCCACAGCCAGCGCAGGCGCGAGCGGGTGGCGGCGATCAGGCCGACGGCCACCATCAGCGCCCAGCCGAAGTGCAGCGAGGGCATCGCGGCGAACTGGTTGGAGAGGTGGTCGGTGTTCGGCGGGCCGTAGACCGAGGGCCCGTAGAGCCGTCCGGTGTCCTGCAGTCCGGTGGCGGCGAGCATCCGCGGCGGAGCCAGCGGGAAGGTGAACGGCAGCACCAGCGCGACCGAGGTGACGGCCGCCAGCACCCGGCGCGCCCACAGGTAGTGGGCGGGGCGGCGGAGGTAGAGCCAGACCAGGAACAGCGCGGTCGCGGGGAAGTGGACGGTGGCGTAGTAGGTGTTGGCCAGCTGGACCACCGCGTGGTCGTGCAGCAGCAGCGACTGCACGGCGCCCTCGCCCGGGAGGTGGACGGCGCGCTCCAGGTTCCAGACCCGGTCGGCGTTGTGGAAGGCGGCGTCGGTGTGGCCGATGGCCATCCGGCGGCCGAACTTGTAGACGAAGAACAGCCCCAGGACGAGCAGGAGCTCCCGCAGCAGCGGGGGCCGGGCCCCGTCCCCGGTGCGGGCCCCGAACCCGGCGACGGCGCGAGCCGCGGCGCGAGCCGCGGCGCGGGCTCCGGTACGGGCTCCGGTACGGGCTTGCAACCCTCCCCCCTTACCGGCGGGCCGTGCACGACCCGCGCCTGCGAGTGCCGATACGCTGACGTATCGATACGGGCGCGTATCGGTACGTTTCGGTAGTGTACATACGCCTGCCACTGCACCGACACCATGGGGAAGGCATGACGCACCACCCCACCCCCGCCCCGGGCCCGGCCACCGCCCCTGACCTGGCCCCGGCCACCGCCCCGGCCCGCTCGAAGATCAGTTCCGAGCGCGAGCGGGAGTTCTTCGCGGCCGTGCTCGACGAGGTCCGCACCCACGGCTACGAGGCCGTCACCATGGAGGGCGTCGCCGCCCGCACCCGGTGCGGCAAGTCCACCCTCTACCGACGCTGGCGGACCAAGGCCCGGTTCGTCGCGGCCGCCCTGCGCGCCGACCGGCAGCCGCGCTGCGCGGGCATCGACACCGGTTCGCTGGCCGGCGACCTGCGCCTGGTCGCCGCCGCGGCCGGGGCGTGGTCCGACCAGGACACCCCGCTGCTACAGGCCCTCGGCTACGCCGTGATGACCGACAACGACCTCCGGGACGCCGTCCGGGAGACCGTGGTCGCCCCCGAGGTCGCGGCCCTGGAGGCCGTGCTGCGGCGCGGGGTGGAGCGGGGCGAGGTGCCGGACGGCCATCCGGCCCTGGAGTTCGTCCCGAGCATGATCTTCGGCGTGACGCGGATCCGGCCGCTGGTCTCCGGACGCCCCGCCGACGCGGACTACCTGACCCGGTACGTGGAGGCCGTCGTCCTGCCCGCCCTCGGCCTGGCCTGACCGCCTCCCCCCTTCCCCCTCCCCCTCCGCCTCCCCCAGGTGCCGAGCTGCGAGCGCAGCGGCCCTGGTCGGAGCGGCGCACGGTGAGGTGGCGCAGGGTCAGTCCTCGATCCGGACCAGCGCGAGGGTGACGTTGTCCGGGGCACCGGCCCGGATCGCGGCGCGCCACAGGTCGACCAGGGCCCGCTGGTCGTCGCCCTGCGCGTCGCCGTCGGCCTCGGCCTCCGCCTCGGTGAGCAGGGCGGCGAGCTCGTCCGGGGCGACCGGGTCGGTGAGGCCGTCGGTGCACAGCAGGTAGCGGGCGCCCGGTGCGACGGGCAGCCGGACGAGGTGGGGGTCGAGGTCCTCGGGGGCGGTGGGGCCACCGAGGGTGCGGGTGACCAGGTGGCTGGTGCGGCGGCCGGGTGCGGGGGGCGGGCTGTCGTCGGTGCTGACCTGGCGCAGGCCGAGGCCGTCGCCGCGGTCGGGGGTGATCTCGAAGACCTGGCTGTCGCCGACGTTGAAGACCAGGACCTGCTCGGCCCCGAAGACCGCCCCGGCCACCGTGGTGGCCATGCCCGCCAGCGCGGGGTCGGCGTCGGCGGCCTCGTGCAGCGCGGCGTGGCAGGCCCGCAGCTCCTCGGTGACGTCCTGCTCGGTGTGCAGCTGCGGCCCGACGGCGGCCAGGTGGCGGACGGTCAGCGCGGAGGCGACGTCCCCGGCGGGGTGGCCGCCGAGCCCGTCCGCGACGGCGACCACCACCGGGGCCCCGCCGAGCGGGAAGACCAGCGACTGCGGGCTGTCGGTGGACAGCGCGCTCAACGTCCACGGGCCCAGGACGAGGCTGTCCTCGTTGTGGTCCCTGACCACCCCGTCATGGCTGAGCGCGCTGACGACGACGTACGGCACTCCACGGCCCCTTCACCGACCCCCGACCACATCCTGTCGCAGCAGATTCTGCCCCGCGCCCCGCCCCGCCCCACCGGCAGGGCCCCCCGAAGGGGACGAACGGATCACCGGATTCCGCAGCGGTGGGCCCCTCCCCTGGGATGATCGCGGAGCCCCGGCGCCCGGAGCGGCGGAGGCGCCTCCGGCCGGGACCCCGCCGGGGCGCCCGCCCGGCCCGTGACCCGACGTCCAGGAGCACCGCGTGAGCCGGAGCAGCACCCTGTCCCCGACGGCCGCCGGGAGGACGCCGCCCCGGACCGCCGTTCGTGGTCCGCTGGGCCGGGCGTTCCCGGGAACTGGGCGCCTGAGCGGACGGGCCGGAGGCCACCCGCCCGGGCCGCCGCGTCCGCACCCGGCCCCGACGCGGCCGCTGCGGTCAGGGCGGGGCCGGCAGGTCGCGGAGCGGGCGGGCGGGGTCGGCGAGCAGGGCGGGGAGCAGGAGCTGCCAGTGCTGCACCATCCGGTCGACCGTGGGCGGGGCGAGGTGGGCGGTGCGGTACGCGAGGTGGCCGTGGTAGCCGTTGCCGCGTTCCGCCAGGGTCAGGGCGAGGTCGAACCGGGTGGCGGCGTCCCGGTGCTGCGGGCCCGGCTGGCGCCGGTGCGGCAGGCCCGGGCCGGTGGGCGGGGCCGGTGCGAACGCCAGCCGGACGGGCGGGGCGTCGGCTGGGGGCGCGGCCGCGGCCGACCGCACCTCTTCCAGCAGGTGCAGGACGGACCCGTCCGCGGGTATCCGCACCCGCAGCGGGCGGGTGGTGGTGAAGCAGCCGACCAGGCCGCGCAGTTCGGGCGGCCGCCCGTCCGCCGGTACGCCGATCAGCAGGTCCGTCCCGCCGCCCCAGCGGTGCAGCAGTGCGGCGAACCCGGCGAGCAGCACCAGGTCCGGGGTGGTCCGGGCCCGCCGGGCGGTGCGGCGGACGTCGACGGCGAGCCCCGGGAGCGCGAACTCCCGCCGGGCGCCCCGGAGGTCGACCGCGGCCGGGCCCGGCCGTGGCGCCTCCTGCGCGGTGTGCTCCTGCGCGGTGTGCTCCGGCTCGGCGGAGTCCGCGCACCGGCGCGGGAGTTCCGGGAGCCGGGCGGGCCGTCCGGTCAGGGCGGCGGTGACGGTCTCCAGGAGTTCGGCGCGCAGGACGGCGGCGGAGCGGTCGTCGAGGACCAGCTGGTGGGCGGCCAGGTGGACGTGGCTGCGGGTCGGGGTGCGAAGCAGGAGCGCGCGCCAGAGCGGGCCGGTAGCGAGGTCGAAGGGGTGGCGCGCGGTGTGGTCGGCGAGCCGTTCGACCAGTCCGGGGCGGTCGCGTTCCGGGATCATGCCCAGTTCCACGACCCGTAGCTGGATCGGCAGTCGGGGGTGCACCTGCTGCACGGGCGTGCCGTCGCGCAACGGGACGGCGGTGCGCAGCGCCCCGTGCCGGGCGGCGAGGGCGGCCAGCGCGGCCCGGACGGCGGGTTCGTCGGCCTCCGGGGGCAGTCGGACGTCGGCCGTCAGGTGGTGGGCGGGGCTGTCGGGCTGTCCGGCGGAGGCGGCCCAGAGGGCGTGCTGCGCGGCGGACAGCGGGGCGGTGGGAGCGGGCGCGGGGCTGCTCGGGGCGGTTCGTTCCCGCATGGGCGGCACCTCCTCCCCCGCCGGTACCGGCCGCGCCCGGGGTCCACCGTCATGGTCGGACCGCGGGCGCGGGCTGGGAAGGGCGGGATTCGGCCGGTTCCCGGCCCCGCGGGGCCGGGAACCGGCGGTTCAGGTTCTGCCGGTGGCAGCGGCTGCTGCGGCGGCGGTGAGCGGGGGTTCCCAGGTGATGGCGGTGTCGCTGTGGGCGGTGTGCCGGCCGGCCCAGGTGAGCAGGGCGGTGCGGCAGGCGTGGTCGAGGTGGCGCAGGTCGGTCCAGTCGAGTTCGACGGCGCGGCCGCCGGGGAGGGATTCGAGGGTGTCGAGGAGGCGGGGCAGCCGCAGGAAGGTCGCGTTGCCGCTGAGCCGGATCCGCAGCGGGCCGCCGGGGCCGGTGTCGGTGAGGTCGATGTGGAGGTGGGAAGTCTGCCACGCGCTCTTGGCGACGGCGAGGCCGACGCCGATCAGGACGCCCTCGAAGAGGGTGGTGAGGACGATCGCGGCGGTGGTGACGACGAGGACGACGAGTTCGCCGCGGTGGCCGCGCCACAGGGCGACGAGCGCCTGCACCGGGATCAGCTTGGCCCCGGCGTGGACCAGGACGCCGCCGAGCACCGCGAGCGGGATGAGCCCGAGCGCGGCGGGCAGCAGGGCGGCGAACAGCAGCAGCCACAGGCCGTGCAGGACGCGGGAGGCCTTGCTGCGGGCGCCCGCCTGGACGTTGGCGGCGCTGCGGACGATGACGGCGGTCATCGGGAGGGCGCCGAGCAGGCCGCACAGGGTGTTGCCGATGCCCTGGGCGGTGAGTTCGCGGTCGTAGTCGGTGCGCGGCCCGTGGTGCATCCGGTCGACGGCGGCGGCGCTGAACAGGCTCTCCGCGGACGCGATCAGGGCAAAGGCGAGGACGGTGCCGAGCCCGGCGGCCCCGGTGACGGCGGCGAAGCCGTCGCCGGTGGGCAGGGCGACGGAGTCCAGCAGGCCGTCCACCTCGACCCGGGGCACGTCGAGGCCGAACGCGGCGGTGGCCGCGGCGGCGAGCGCGACGGCGGCCAGCGGGGCGGGCACGGCGCGCACCGGTGCGGGCAGCTTCTTCCACACCGTCAGCAGGACGACGGTCGCGGCGCCCATCAGCAGCGCGGTGGTCGCGGCCCGGCCGGTGAACCAGTCGGCGGCCAGCCCGGGCAGGTGGGTGATCTTCCCGCCACCGCTGCCCGGCGCGACCTGCCCGGAGACGGCGTACAGCTGGCCGAGGATCAGGATCAGGCCGATGCCGGCCAGCATGCCGTGCACGACGGACAGCGAGATCGCCCGGAACCAGCGGCCGGTGCGCAGCAGGCCCATGGCGATCTGGAGCAGCCCGGCGGCGAGCACCAGCACGCCGAGCGAGCCGAGGCCGAAGCGCTGGACGGCGTCGAACACGAGGACGGTCAGGCCCGCCGCCGGGCCGCTGACCTGGAGGCTGCTGCCGGGCAGCAGGCCGACCACGAGGCCGCCGACGATGCCGGTGACCAGCCCGCGTTCGGCGGGCACCCCGGAGGCGACGGCGACGCCGACGCACAGCGGGACGGCGACCAGGAAGACCACCAGCGAGGCGGGCAGGTCCTGGCGCCAGTGGGCGAGCGCCCGGCGCGCGGCGGGGCGGGCGGGGGTGGCGCTGGTGGCGTTGGCGTTGGTGGCGTTGGCGTTGGCGTTCACAGCGGCCGGACCTCCCGGTGCGGGAGGGCGCGGACGTGGTGGTGCGTGGGCGAGCGCATGGGTGTCTCCTTCCGCCCGTGCGGCCGCGGCCGGACGGGGGCTGCTGTCAGGGCAACGGAGCGAACCGACGTGTCGTCAGGGCGGGCGGGGGCGACGTCCGGACGGACCGGCCCCGGCCCGTCGCCGTCGTCAGCTCACGGGCCCGCTCAGCAGCGGAAGACCTGGATGCGCGCCAGCGCGGCCGGTCTCGACCCGCCGACGGCCGTCACCGGCGCGGCCGGTCGCACGCCCGGCGCCCCGGCGTCCTCGCTCCCGGGGCGGGCCGCGCCGCGCACGGGCGGGCCCCCGTTCGCCCGGGGCCGCCCGGCACCGCGGCCCGCCGGGGCCTGCGCCTCGTGCTGGTGGGCGCACTCCACGTGCTCCTCGGCGACCGAGGCGGAGGCCGGACGGGCCGCCCGGGGCTGTGCCTGCGCCGGGGGCCCGGCCGTGAGGACGGCGAGCACCGCGGCGAGGGCGGCGGCCAGCAGGACGGCGAGCCGACCGCCCCGCGTCGTTGCGCGTCCGGTCATCCCCACCTCCCCCGCCTGCGCCCGGCCCGGTCGCCGCGCCGTTCCAGCTTACGTGCGGAACGGCGCCGGAGGGTCGGATTCCGGGATCCCGGTGTGCGGGAAAACCGATAATCGGCAAGGAACTTGACGGCCCGTCAATTCGTTCGGGCCCCACCCGCACCGGCCGCCCGGGGGGCGGGAGGCGCACCGTCCCGCGCCTTGGCGGAGGCTGCACCGGCGAGGGTTCCCGGCGGCGGCGGGACCGCTCCGGGGGCGGTGGCGTGCCCGGTCCGGGAGGGTGGGACAGACGGGGGGCGGACGACAGCGGAGGTGAGCGACGATGCACCGCCACGACGAGGAGCGGGCCGGGGCCGCGGTGCTCGGCCTGCTGGAGGACTCGCACCGGGCCGGGCCCCGGGACCTCCCGCGGCTGGTGCAGGACGCGGCCCGGCGGCTCGGCCTCACCGGCGCCTGGATCTACCTGGCCGACGTGCAGGAGAAGTGCCTGACCGCGCTGCCCGTCCCGCCCGAGGAGGCGCAGCTGGCCGGGCCCGCGGGCCCCGCGGTGCTCGACGTCGACAACTCGCTGGCCGGCCGGGCCTACCGCACCGAGCGCGCCAGCACCGGCGGCGGGTCCGGCGCGGGGGGCGCGGGGGACGCGGTGGGCTGGGTGCCGATCGTGGACGGCATCGGGCGCCTGGGGGTGCTGCAGGTCTCCGCGCCCGCCCTCGACGAGGACCGGCTCGACTCCTGCCGGGCGCTGGCCTCCGCGACCGCGCTGCTAATCGCCACCAAGACGCCGTTCAGCGACCTGCTGGTGCGCACCGGCCGGCGCCGGGCGATGACCCTGCAGGCCGAGCTGGTCCGGGCGATCCTGCCGCCCCGCACGATCGGCAGCCGCCAGGTCACCTCCAGCGCCGTCCTGGAGCCCGCCTACGACGTCGGCGGCGACGCCTTCGACCACAACCTGGCCGACCGGCACCTGCACCTGACCGTGGTCGACGCGATGGGCCACGACCTGGCCTCCGGGGGTTGCAGCGCCGTCGCCCTGGCCGCCTGCCGCTCCACCCGCCGGGCGGGCGGCACCCTCACCGACATCGCCGGGGCCATCGACGCCGCGCTCACCCGGTGGATCCCGGAACGCCTGCTGACCTGCGTGATCGCCGACCTCGACCTCACCACCGGCGCCCTGGCCTGGATCAACTGCGGCCACCCGACGCCCCTGCTGATCCGCCGCGGCCGCATCCTGGCCCGGGCCCTGGAGCGCCCCGTACACCCGCCGCTGGGCCTGCCCCTCGGCCTGCCGCGCACCGCACCGGCCGTCCACACCGCCCGCCTGGAGCCCGGCGACCAGCTGCTGGTGCACTCGGACGGCGTGACCGAGGGCCGGGACGCGGCGGGCGTCCCGTTCGGCGAGGAGCAGCTGGTCGAGGTGGTCTCCCGGGCGATGGCCGACGGCCTGCCCGCCCCCGAGGCGCTGCGCCGACTCGTCCGGCGGATCACCGCGCACCAGGGCGACCGGCTGCGGGACGACGCCACCGTGCTGCTCGCCGCCTGGCACCCCGACGGCGCCTGAGCACCCCTCCGGACGGCAGACGGCAGACGGCGGGCCGCGAGCGGCGAGCGGCGGTCGGCAGCCGACGCGGCGTCAACGCCCGGGCGCTGGGCGGGAATCCTCCGGCCGGTCGGGGGTAGACGCCGGGCGGCCCCGGTCCCGGGGCGGAGCGACACTGCGACGGAGGCGATCATGGGGATCGGTGGCTGCATCATCCTGCTGGCGGTCGGGGCGATCCTGGCGTTCGGCGTGCACTGGCACCTGGCGGGCGTCAACCTCACGGTGGTCGGCGTCGTCCTGATGGCGGCGGGCCTGATCGGCGTGGCGGTGTACGCGCGGGTGCTGGGCCGCCGCCGCTACCTGGGCGGGCGCGGCGTGGACGAGGTGGTGGTCGAGGAGCGCCGCCGCGACGTGCTGTGACGGACCGGAACGCACGGCGACGGACCGGAGCGACAGCGGCACCGGAACCGGAACCACGAACGACGCCGGAGGGGCCCGGACCGTACGGACGGACGCTGTTGGTGAATTCGGGTTCTGATCACTTCGCCTCGTCGACTGGTTGGTCGGTGGGGCGAAGTGCTGCGAAGTGGCTGGTGCGGGTTCGGGCT
>NZ_JNYE01000063.1 GCF_000717185.1 Kitasatospora phosalacinea
GTCCTGGCCGCCCCGACCCCGGCCCCGCCCCCGCAGGCCCCGTCGGCCGCCCCCACCGCCCCGTACCCGGCGCCGCCGCCGTCCTTCGGCCCGCCGCCGAACCCGTACGCCGGGCAGACGCCCCCGGGCGCGTACCCGGCCCCGATCCCGAACCCGTACGCCGGGCAGACGCCGCCGGGTGCGTACCCGTACCCCGTGGTGGTGCAGCAGCCGTCGAGGCGGCGGGTGGGGCCGCTGGTGGCGACCGGGGTGGTCGCGGCGGTGCTGGCGGGGTTGGGGGTGTGGGCCGCGACGGGCGGGCCGGGCGGGTCGGGGAAGCCGTCGGCGGAGGCGTCGGGGAAGGCGTCCACACCGGCCGGGCACGACAGCGGGCGGGCCGAGGCGCCGCCCTCGCCCTCGTCCTCGGCGGAGGAGGACGGCGACGCGGTCGCGGAGGCGTTCCTGGGCACCTTCGAGGGGACGGTCAGCACGGCGGGCAACGGGCTGCAGATCGTCATGCGGTTCACCGTCCACCAGGGCGCGGTCGGCGACTCGATCGCCTACGTGGAGACCGACGGCGGCCTGGGCACCGGCCAGGTCATGTGCACCAACGAGGCGTCCCTGGTCTCCGCGACCCAGACCCGCCTGGTCGCCCGGACGGTCGTCGACACCCTCAGTGTGGGCTGCACCCCGCTCACGGGCGACGGCGTCGTCACCCCGAACAAGGACGGCTCGCTGCACTTCGTCCAGCAGGGCTTCACCGGCGACCTGGAGCGCGACTCCTGACGCCGGCGGGCCCGTTCGCGCATCAGATCGTCGTCCAGACCGGGTCGGTGACCAGGGCGGACAGCTGGTCGAGGGTGAGGACGGGCTCGCCGGGGCGTTCCCCGTCGCGGCCGGTGTCGGAGTTCCACAGGCGGATGTTCACCCGGGTGCCGTCGGGGAGCAGGGCGTCGGCGAGGTAGCCGCCGTCGGCGGTGCCCGGGGTGCTGCCGAGCGGGGTGGTGCTGACCATGGTGCCGTCGGGCCGGCGGTCGACGCTGCGGTGGGTGGCGGGGAAGGCGACGGCCGGATCGGTCGGGTAGCTGCGCCGCCAGCCGGGGGTGACGCCGAGCAGCAGGGCGCTGGTGCGGCCGTTCACCGTGACGTCGACCCGGATCCGGCCGGGCAGGTCGGTGCTGGTGCGGCCGGTGTCCAGGTGGGCGCCGTGCAGCAGCGGGGTCAGGGCGGCGAGCATCCGTTCCCCGCTCGGGGCGGGCCGGGCCGGGGGCCGGGAGGGGACGTCGCCGAGCGAGCCGAACACCCACTGCCACTGCGCGGCGGTCACGATCTCGGTCAACTTGGCCGTGTCCAGCGGCAGTTGCTGGACGCTCCGGTCGGCGGCGACCTCCTGGACGACCACCTGGCGGCCGGTGGCCGTGGTGTACGCCACGTTCAGGCTGTGCTCGTCGGTGCCGGAGCCGCCGTAGCTGCTGGTCAGCAGGTGCGAGCCGTCCGGCCGGGCGGCGGGCCGGCAGGTGGCGTTGCCGGGGACGATCGGCTCGTAGCAGAGCAGGCGCTGTGCGTCGGTGGTGACGGGGGTGGCCACCAGGTCGGTGGCGAGCAGGAGTTGGGCCTTCCCGCCGTGGCCGTCGTCGTAGTTCAGGAACGCCTGCGGGGCCTGGCCGGGCCCGTTCTGGTCGGGGCCGGAGCCCTGTCCGTCGCTGACGGTGCCGCCCGGGGGCAGCATCGCGGTCAGGGTGTCGAGCATGAACGCGCCGTCGACCCGGGGCGGCGTCGAGGCCGGGACGTGGGCGGCGGGCTTCCCGCGGTCGGGCAGCAGGGCGGGGACGAGCCCGGCTGCGGCGACCAGGGCCACCGTCGAGGCGATGCCCGCCCGGCGGCGCAGCACGCGGCGGCGGCCGCGGCGCTCGGCGCCCAGGGCGAACTCCTCGGTGGGCACCAGGGGCGCCAGTTCGGCACCGGCCCGCAGCGCGCGGGCGAAGTCTTCTTCGGAGGGCGAGGACGAGGGCGACGGCGAGGGCATGGGCGGGGCTCCGTGGCGTGCGACGGGAAGGTGCAGGGGCGGACGGACAGGCGAGCAGGCAACGAGCGGACGGGCGAGCGGACAGACGGGCGAGCGGACAGACGGGCGGACGGGCGGGCGGACGGGCGGGCGGACGGGCCCGGTTCAGGGACGGGCGAGGTCGTCGAGCTGGTCGCCGAGGCGGGCGCGCAGCCGCGCCAGGGCCCGGGAGGCGCGCGAGCGGACGGCGCTGGGGGTCAGCCGCAGCGCGGCGGCGGTCTCCTCGACGCCGAGGTCCTCCCAGTAGCGCAGGATGAGCACGGCCCGGTCCTGCTGCGGGATTTCGGCGAGCGCGCCGAGCAGGGCGATGCGCAGGGCGGGGTCGTCCCCGCGGCCGGGGGTCTCGACGAAGGTGTCGGTGACGTGCTCGCTGCTGCTGCGGCGCCGCCGGTGGCTGAGGAAGGTGTTGACCAGGACGGTGCGGGCGTACCCGGCCGGGTTCTCCATCCGGGAGACCCGGCGCCAGCCGGCGTACAGCTTGCCGAGCGCCTCCTGCGCGAGGTCCTCGGCGAGGTGGGCGTCGCCGCCGGTCAGCAGGTACGCGGTGCGGACCAGGTGGCGGGACCGGCCGGCGGCGAATTCCCGGAACTCCAGGGGGCCGCTGTCGGTGCCGGTCTTCGTCGGGCTCTCCATGCCCCTCTAACGCGGCAGGCCCGTCGTCTTGTCGCACCATCGGCTGATCATGCATCGGCTGGCCGGGGTGTCGGATCGGGCAAACCAGGACGAAGTGTGACGATGCCAGGGTGACCACCTCCAGCGAAGTCAGCCAGGCCGCCCCGCCCGTCCTCGACCGGCGGCAGCGGAACGTCGTGTTCGGCACCATCATGCTGGGCATGCTGCTGGCCGCACTCGACCAGACCATCGTGGGCACCGCGCTGCCCACCATCGTGGCCGACCTCGGCGGGGCCTCCCACATGTCGTGGGTGGTGACTTCCTACCTGCTCGCGGAGACCGTCACCACCGCGCTGGTCGGCAAGATGGGCGACCTGTTCGGTCGCAAGGTGGTCTTCCAGGTCTCCGCGATCGTCTTCATCGTCGGCTCCTTCCTGTGCGGCCTGTCCACCAACATGCTGCTGCTGATCATCTGGCGGGCCGTCCAGGGCATCGGCGCGGGCGGCCTGATGGTCACCTCGATGGCGCTGATCGCCGACGTCATCCCGCTGCGCGAACGCGGCAAGTACCAGGGCGCGATCGGCGCGGTCTTCGGCGTCGCCACCGTGGTCGGCCCGCTGCTCGGCGGCCTGTTCACCGACCACCTGTCCTGGCGCTGGGCGTTCTACGTGAACGTGCCGATCGCGATCGTGGTGGTCGTCGCCGCAGCCCGGAACATCCCGGTGGTCAAGTCCGGCATCCGCCCGGTCATCGACTACCTGGGCATCACCCTGGTCGCGATCGGCGCCAGCGCCCTGATCCTGGCCACCAGTTGGGGTGGCAACGAGTACGCCTGGGGCTCGGCCGTGATCATCGGCCTGTTCGTGATCGGCGTGGTCGCGCTCGCCCTGTTCTGCTGGGTCGAGACCCGGGCCCCCCAACCGACCCTGCCGATGCGGCTGTTCCGCAACCAGGTGTTCACCGTCTGCTCGATCCTCAGCTTCATCGTCGGCTTCGCCATGCTCGGTGCGCTGACCTTCCTGCCGACCTTCCTGCAGTACGTCGACGGAGACTCGGCGACCGTCTCCGGCGTCCGCACCCTGCCGATGGTGCTCGGCCTGCTGATCGCCTCGATCTTCTCCGGCAACGTGGTCTCCAAGACCGGCAAGTACCGGCTCTTCCCGATCGTCGGCTCGGTGGTGATGGGCGTCGGCCTCTACCTGCTCTCGCTGCTGGACGTCGGCACCAGCGCCTGGCTCGCCAGCCTCTACATGTTCGTGCTCGGCACCGGCATCGGCCTGTGCATGCAGGTGCTCACCATCGCCGTGCAGAACACCGTCGACTACACCGACCTGGGCACCGCCACCTCCGGCGTCACCTTCTTCCGCACCCTCGGCTCCTCCTTCGGCACCGCCGTCTTCGGCACCATCTACACCAACTCGCTGAAGACCAACCTGACCGCGGGCGTCGCCGAGGCCGCCCGGGCCACCGGCGCCGACCCGCAGCAGCTCGCCACCGCCGCGCAGAGCCCGCACGGCGTCCACGAACTGCCCCCCGAGCAGGCCGCGCCGGTCATCCAGGCGTACGCCGACTCGCTGCACACCGTCTTCCTGTGGACCGTCCCGGTCGCCCTGGTCGGCTTCGTCGTCGCGCTCTTCCTCAAGCAGGTCAAGCTCCGCGACTCCGCCCGGGCCAGCTCCTCCGACATGGGCGAGGGCTTCGCCCAGCCGTCCTCCGGCGACTCCGCCAAGGTCCTCGAACTCGCCGTCGCCAAACTCCTCGGCAGCGCCGGGCTCGACACCGCCCGACAGGTCGTGGGCTTCTCCGGCACCCGCCTCGACGTGGCCGGCAGCTGGGCCGTCATGCAGGTCGAACTCTTCACCCGCACCGTCGGCCACGCCAGCCTCAACCTGATCGCCGCCCGCCGCCGGATCCCCCCGGAGGTCCTCCAGCCGGTCTTCGACCGGATGGTCGTCGAAGGCTTCCTGGAGGCCCACAACGGCTTCTACCAGCACACCGAGGCCGGACGGCGCGAAGCCGCGACCATCACCCGGGCCTGGGCCGACTGGCTCAACCGACGCCTGGAGGAGGACCGCGGCCGCCCGCGCAGCGCCGAACTGCGCGCCGCAGCCGACACCATCGCCAAGCGCATGATCGCCGAGGACCTCGCCGAGGGCCTCCCGGAGAAGGGCGGCGCCCTCTCCGGCCGCCGCTGACGCCACGCCGCCGCTGACGCCACGTCACCCGCCCCGCGGAGGCCCACCGCTCCGGCCGCCGCTGACGCCACGCCGCCGCTGGCGCCACGTCACCCGCCCCGCGGAGATCCACCGCGGGGCGGCCCCGTCTCCTAGGCTTGCCCCCATGCTCCTGTACGCCCTCGCGCTCGTCTTCCTGCTGCTGTTCGGGGTCGGCGTGCTGCGCGACCGGCGACGCTTCGGCAACGCCGTGTGCCTCGGACTCGCCGTCGCCCTGTTCGCCCTCGCCCTGCTCGGCACCCTCCACCGGGCCGACTCGGTCGCCGCCGAGACCGTCCTGATCGTCGTGGTGCTGACCCCCGCGCTGGGCAGCCTGGTGCTGGCCGGGCTGCTCATCGCCAACGGCCTCAAGATGGTCCGCCGGGAGGGCCGCAGCCTCGGCAACCTGCTCGCCCTGCTGTCCGGACTCGGCATCCTGGCCGTCTTCGCCCTGCTGCTGGCCGCGACCCGCACCGACTCCGAGGCGCTGGTGGTGACCGCCCGCACCGTCTTCGTGCTCGCCTGCTACCTCTCCTTCCTGTTCACCTGCTTCGTCGGCTACGCCTACCTCTACGGCCGCCTCACCCCCCGCGAGGACGTCGACTACGTGGTCGTCCTCGGCACCGGCCTCCTCGACGGCAGCCGCGTCCCGCCACTGCTTGCCAGCCGCCTGGAACGCGGCCGCCGCCTGTACGACCGGCAGGTCGACCGCGGCCGCTCCCCGCTGATGCTCGTCTCCGGCGGCAAGGGCTCCGACGAGCAACTCCCCGAGGCCCAGGCCATGGCCGACCACCTGGTCGAACGCGGCTTCCCCGCCGACCGGATCATCCGCGAGGACCGCTCCCGCACCACCGAGGAGAACCTCCGCTTCAGCCACGCGATCATGGCCGCCGCCGACCCCGACTACCGCTGCGTCGTCGTCACCAACAACTTCCACGCCTTCCGCGCCGCCGTCTTCGCCCGCCGCGAGGGCGTCCGCGGCCACGTCGTCGGCTCGCCCACCGCCGCGTACTTCTGGCCCAGCGCCACCATCCGCGAGTTCGTCGCGGTGCTCGTCATCTACCGCTGGGCCAACCTCGCGGTGGGCGCACTGCTGGTGCTGGAGTCGCTGAGCCTCTGACCCCCCGCCGCGGCGGGCCCGGATCACGCCCCCTCCCAACCCCCGGCGAGGCGGCGGCGCCACCAGCGGTCGGCGCGCCACTGCCGCCGGGCGGCGAAGGGATCAGGCAGGGTGCGCCGGAGGTACGCGGCGTCCAGCACGGCCACCCGCCGCCCCAACTCGGCCCGGGCCCCCGGCGGCAGGGCCCGCAGCACCCCGTCGAGCACGTCCCGGGCGTGCCGCACGTCGTCGAAGGAGCACCCGCGGCACGAGCACAGCGCGTCCTGCGGGTAGCGGGGGCGGCGCCCCGGCGGCAGGGTGAACGCCCGGTACCGCCGCAACGCCCGGTCCGTGGCGCCGGGGTACACGTAGTAGTCGTCCGAGCGCCGTTCCACCCGGTGGACCGCCAGGCTGGTGCGGGTCGAGAGCCCGTGGAGGCGCCCAGGGGGCGGCTCGTCCCGGGCGAGCGGGGCAGGTCGCTGGTCGGCCCGGAGCCGACCGGGCCGGTTACGCGGCACGGGCCTTTCGGTCTGCGGTCATGCGGATCATGGTGCCAGTACCCCGGCGTGACGGTCCAGCCCCCGGGCCCGCTCGCCCGGCTAGGGCCCGCTCGCCCGGCTCAGGCCGGTTTGCGCAGCTCCAGCATCGACACCGGCAGCCACGGGCCGCCGTACCAGTACGCCGGGCCGAGGTCGCGGACGGTGCCCGCGCCCAGGTGGGCGGCGTAGCGGCGGACCATGGGGGAGATGTCGGCGAGCAGCAGTCGGCCGCCCGGGCGCAGGACGCGCAGGGCCTCGTCCACGGCGCGCAGGCGGGCGGGCACGGTGGGGATGTTGTGGATCACCAGGGCGGAGGTGACCAGATCGAAGTCCGCGTCGGGGAAGGGCAGTTCGGTGATATCGGCGGTGTGCACCTCGATCCGGTCCCGGACGCCGGCCGCGGTGGCGTTGGCCAGCGTCGCGGCCGGGGTGTTGCCGCTCTGGTCCTTCGACGCCCACAGGTCCACCCCGACCGCCCGGCCGCGCGGCAGCCGCCGGGCCGCCCCGATCAGCACCGCGCCGCGGCCGCAGCCCAGATCCAGCAGCCGCTCGTCGCCGCGCAGCTCCAGCGCGTCCAACTCGCGCTCCCACACCCGGAACTTCCCGTGCAACGTGGTGTGCAGGTACACCCCCGCCTGCACCAGCAACCCGGCCCCCAGCGCCGCCACCACCGCCCGGCCGCGGAACGGCCGGGCAGCGGCCGCGAGCGCGCAGGCCGCACCGAGCGCGGAGGTCGAGCCGACGAAGCCGGGCGCGTCGACGCCGTACCGGGACAGGGAGGTGAACAGGTTCTCGGTCATGCCCGCAGTCTCCCGGCGCGGGCCGGGCCGGGTCTTGGACGAATGTTCCGCGGCGTCGCGGGGCACGGTCCGGCCTCGGCGGGGCGGTCGCGTCGCGTCGTCCGTGGCCGCTTTCGACCCGGGCGATGGTTTTTCCGGGTTCGGGATCCGGTGCCACGACGCTGCCGAATAGTCTTCGGACGTATCGGACTCGTTTAGGCGGGGCGGTATTGCGGTGAAGTTTCCGGGACACCGCGTATGCCCGGTCGGCCCCTGCACCCGTCAGCCAGCAGCCCCTTGCATGCCGTGACCTTCATGTTTGGCTGATCTAGCCTCGGTTCAACTGTTTTGTCCAGATTATGACGCTTGGTCATTGATGGTCGTTTTCATGATTTGGACTTTCGTTTCGCATTCTGGAAGTTTCTACCTTTGACGGTCTTCTCATTGTTGGATGGCTCGCGATCGGCCATTGCCGACCCGGTAACGAAAGAACTGATCACGGACATCGACGTGTTCGAAGGGAGGGTCCTATGAGAGGGAAGAGCGTCGACGCCGACATCGGATTCTGGCTTACTGATCGTTTCAGAATGAATTGAGCCGTGGGTCTTGCACTGCATGTTCTTGGTCGGCAGGGTGCCCTCGTGAGTGTTGATCTTGTTCCGGACGGCCTGTGGGAGCGCCTGGCTCCGCTGCTTCCGCCCAGCCCCGAGCGGCGGCATCGTCATCCCGGGCGTCTGCGTGTTCCCGACCGTGCGGCACTCGCGGGCATCTTGTACGTGCTGCGGACCGGTGTCGCATGGCGCGATGTCCCTGCTGAGACTGTGGGTTGCTCGGGCGTGACGGCCTGGCGGCGGCTCCGGGACTGGACCGAGGCCGGTCTCTGGCCCCGCCTGCACGCCGCGCTGCTGGGCGAGCCGCGTCGTGCCGGCCTACTCGACCTGGACGACTGCGCCGTTGACGGCTCGCACGTCCGGGCGCGCAAAGGGGGGGATCATGTCGGTCCGTCGCCGGTCGACCGTGCTCGTCCCGGCTCGAAGCACCATCTGATCGTAGACTGCAGCGGAATCCCGCTTGCCGTGACGCTCACGGGCGGGAACCGGCACGACGTCACCCAACTCCTCCCGCTCCTGGACGCGGTGCCGCCGATCCGGGGCTTGCGAGGGCGACCGCGCCGCCGACCCCGACGGCTGTTCGCGGATCGGGGCTACGACTTCGACAAGTACCGCCGCCCGCTGTGGAAGCGCGGCATCAAGCCGGTGATTGCCCGATGCGGCGTCGCCCACGGATCCGGGCTGGGCAAGGTCCGTTGGGTGGTCGTGCGGACCTTCGCCTGGCTTCACCAGTTCAAACGGCTCCGTATACGCTACGAACAGTACGCCCACCTCCACCAGGCACTGCTGGAACTGGCCTGCGCCTCATCTGCCTCCGGCGTCTGCGAGCCGCCTTTCGAAGTGGCCGATGGGCACCGGCCGCCGACGGGGCGGCTCACGGCCGCTGGCTTTTCTTCCCTTTCGGGAGGGGAAGTTCGATGCCTCGCAAGGACGGCAGCAGCAGGGGCAGCAGCATGGCCAGCACCGTTACGGCACCGCCGGCAACGGCCACTGTTGCGGTGCCGAACACCCCGGCGAGGAGCGGAACGGAGATCTGGCCGGCGGGGATCGACGCGAAGGACCCGAACTCGTCGTAGGCACTGACCCGGGAGAGCAGCCGTTCGGGGACGTGGACGTGCCAGACCGTCGACCAGGCGACCGTGAAGAACTCGGCGGCCACCCCGGCGGCGAATGCCGCCGAAGCGAGCCAGGCGGTGCTCGCGTGAACGCCGAGGAGGACCATGGGCGCGCTGGCCAGGGTCATCAGGCACAGGGCCGGTGCCATCGGCCGCCGGACCAGCAGTTTCAGCGTTGCCACGGTGGCGAGCAGTGCTCCGGCGCCGCGGGCGCTGAGCACCAGGCCCCAGCCGTCGGCGCCGATTGTCTCGGAGGCGATGACCGGGCCCAGAATGTTCCAGACGCCCATGTTGACGGCGTTGAAGACGGCGAAGGCCAGGGTCACCGACCAGATCCACGGCCTGGCGCTGAAGTAGCGCCAGCCCTGCCGCAGTTCGCCGGACATGGTGGGGGAGTCTTCGCCGCGGGGCGGCGGATCGGGCAGTGACATTCGGGAGAAGCAGCCAGCCGCCAGCAGGAAGGAGCAGGCGTCCGCGGCGATCGCCCAACCGCCCCCGACGGAGACGGTCAGCAGCCCGGCCGCGCTCGGGCCGAGCAATCGGGTGGCGTTCCTGGCGGAAGCCAGCAGGGAGTTGGCCTGTTGGATGCCGCTCCCGCTGGTCAGTTGCGGGACGATGCCGCGCATCGTCGGGGTGGTCAGGGCTTGGAAGACGCCGTTGGAGGCAGACAGTGGGAGCAGCAGCGCGGGGTGCTGGTGGGTGAGGAGGACGAGTGCGACTCCGGCCTGGCTGGCGGCCGCGCCCAGACTGGTGAGGCACAGTACCGTGTCGCGGCGGTAGCGGTCGGCGATGCCGCCCGCGAGGATCATTGTTGCGATCATCGGGGCCATGGAGGCGATGAGGACCGCGGACAGCCAGGCGGTGCTGCCCGTGAGTTCCAGGACACCGAAGGCCAGTGCAAGGGGAGACATGGCGCTGCCCGCCACGGTGATCGACCAGCCGGCGAGGAACCACCGGAAGGTGGATGAACGGAGCGGTTGCTCTGATACGAGAGAGCTGCAGGAGGTCAGTGTTGCAGCGGCTTCGGAGGGGTTGGGATTTTGGTGTCCAGGCGCGTCTGCTTCGGGCACAAGAGGCGATGGTTCCAGTACCCGCGAAGTTCATCAAGCGGTTTCAGCGAGGACCAACCCCTCAACCTGACGGGCAGTTACACCTCGTGCGGACATGCTTCACAGCCGGAGCAAGCCCACGGGGACGATCGTGCGCAAGTCAGCGCCCGACCTTATTCTGAAACGATCAGTTACTCGCCCGAACCAGGACCAACGGTTCATCGACCTGGCCGAGAACCACATCCAGAAGCTCCGGGAAGCGAATCCGGGAGTCACCATCGTGACGAGGTGGGCGTAGTGGGACACCCTTTCCAGACCGCTGACGGATCGAAGATCCTGTGGTACCCGGCGTTGAGGGTCGGTCAGCTCTACGCGGCGTTCGCCGCCGAAGCCGGCACCCTGATGGGCGTGCCCACAGGGCTGACGGACAACGAGAGACTCGGTGGCACGGACGTGGACGTGGCCGTCTTCCAGCAGTTCACCCAGGCCCTCTACGACCGGCACCGCCGCAGTAACCACTTCGTCCTGCACGGGCTCCTGCGTGGAGTGCTCCTCCCGTCGATCGTGATGCTCGAGAACGGCGGAGGCTCGATCACCCGGACATTGCAGGGCGAAGCCGGTCTCTTCGATGACCACGACACCTACAAGCGGGGGATGTAACCAAGAACACCAGGTCGGGGGTCCGGCGGGCACCGAACCCACCAGGCCCCCGACCAGGGTGCGGTAGGTCAGCGCCCCCTCGCTGTCCTTTGCCGTTCCGGACGAGCTCCCGGCATCGCGGTGCCGCAGGTCTCATCACCTGTGTGGTTCAGTGCGGGCAGCGGCCCTGCTGGTGCTGCTCCAAGGCGGCCACCAAGTCCAGTGCCGCTTGTGCATGGCCGGACCATTGCCGACGCTCGGCAGCGGGTCCGGCCCGATCCCGCGGGTGCTGCTGCGGTGCTGTGCCCTCACGGAAGGAGGTTCTCGGGCCCGGCCCGTCACAGGGCGCAGGCCGGGCCCGGTGCTGCTTCACCGGCCGCTTCGCCTCGGTGCATGCGGGATGCCTCGAGCGGGGTGAGGGGCGGTCAGTTCCAGCCGGTGTCGGCAACAGGGCTGAACCCGCCCCCGTGGGCGTCAGCCTGTGCGATCCCGACCCAGGGGCTACCAGCCGGGACCGCGGGCCTCCGGAGACATCCCCGCCCGGGGCGATCCCGACCCAGGTGCTGTCGGCCGGCGCCCGGTTGTCCTCCGGGCGGTGAGTCGCGGCGCTCTTCCTGGTGGTGCGGTGGATCGTGGGCAGGCGACCGTAGATCTGTCCTGCCCGTTTGTCACCCCTGCTGCCCGCAGCTCAGCTGCTTAGGCGGCTGTCTTATTCGGGGTTGCTGTTTCGGACGGCTACGGGGTGAGGTCGAGGACGCGTACCGGCTGGCCCTTCCAGCGCTGCGGGTCGACGGTGGCGACGACCGCGCCCGCCGGGCGTTCGGGGGTCGGGGCGGCGGCGTAGCGGGTGTGGGCCTGGGCCCAGGTGGTGTCGGCGGCGAGGGCGAGGGCGAGGGCGGTGGGCAGGTCGAGGTCGAGGACGGTCAGGGCGGGCAGGGCGGCGAGGTGTTCGGCGGTGCCGGGGCGTTCGCGGTCGGCTTCGACGAGGGCGCAGGCGGGGGCGTAGAGGTGCCAGCCCGCTTCGGCGTGGGCGCGGTGGATGAGGCGGGAGGCCAGGAGGTTGCCGCGGCCGGCGGCGACCATGGCGGTGTCGTCGAGGACGACGTGCGTGTCGGTCACAGGTCGGAGGCCTGCCCGCGGCGGCCGCCGGTGCGGTGCCGCAGGAGCAGCCGGTCGCCCTCCTGGCTGCCGGGCCGCCCGGCAGCGGCAGGACCAGCGTCGCCGACCTGCTGCACGCGGTGTTGAACCGGCGCGGCGGTGCGGTGAGGACCGGCAGCGACCTCTACGAGGACGTGCCCCCGGCCTACCGGGCGCTGCGCGGGCGGGACGTCCGGGCGGCCGGGGCGGGGGTGCGGGCGGACGTGCGCTGGTGGCGGGCCGGGGTCGAGGAGTACGTCCGCGCCCACCACTCGGACGTGCTGATGGAGACCCGCGCTCGCCGATCCGGACACGGCCGCTCGCCGACCCGCAACGCGGCAGTGGTGTCTCTGCTCCCCTGCCCGCATCCGAAGCGTTCCGTCGAGTTCCGTCGAGTTCAGCCGCGCAGGTAGCCGGGGGACGACCAGGCGACGCCGTCGACCGAGAGCCACGGTTCGCGGGCCACTGCGGAGGGTGTCAGGCGGGCGAAGTCGGCGACCTCCCGGTGCAGGTGGGACTGGTCCGCGTAGCCCGCTTCCGCTGCGACGGCTGCCGGGTGGCCGCCTGCGGCGAGGCGGTGGGCTGCGTGGTCGAAGCGGACCAGTCGGGCCGCCTGCTTCGGGGGCAGGCCCACCTGGGAGCGGAAGCGTGACCAGAGGCGTTTGCGGCTCCAGCCGACCTCTGCGGCCAGTGCGTCCACCCGGGCGGTGCCGTGCGAGCGTGCCAACTCGCTCCAGGCGTACGCCACTTCCTTGTCCACCGGACGGCCCTCCGGGCGGCGGGCGGCCAGCGCCCCGGCCATCAGGGCGAAGCGCTCCTCCCAGGATGCGGAGGCCCGCAGCTGCTCCTCCAGCCGGGCGGCGTCCCGGCCCCACACCTCGTCCCACCCGGCGAGCGGGCTGCCTTCTGCGGCGAAGCCCTCCAGCACCGTGTGCGCCACCACCGGGGACAGGCGCACCTGGAGGCACTGCACCTCCCGTCCGCCGCCCCACAGGCCGCCCGGCGCCAGCCCGATCACCGCGCTGCCGCGCACCTGCCGCCCGCCGTCCGCGACCAGCAGCGGCTCCGGGCCCAGGTCGATGGCCAGCGTCACCGCCGGGAACGGCACCACCCCCAGGTCCGCCGTGCCCCGCGCCCGGAACCCGGCCATCGCGACCCCGGGCAGCCGCCAGGACGGCGACGGCGTCGCGATCTCCCACGGGGTCGGTGGCTGCACCCCTCCAGCCTAGGCAGGCGCAGCGGGAACGAACAGGGCCCGGGGAACGGCGCGGGCGTCCTGCTGCCTGTATTTGACGGAACCCGAGGCCGGTGCGGGCCTCGGCAGTGCACCCTCAGCAGTCCCGAACCCGCCGCTCCCCGGGCTCCTGATTTCGCAGGGCGGCCGCCGCTGCGCCGATCAGGCCCGCGTCGGGGCCGAAGTGGGCGGGGTGGAGGTGGATGCCGCGAGTGAAGGGGAGGCCGGCGTAGTGGGTGAGGTGGCGGGCGAGGGGGTCGAAGAGGAGCGGGCCGGACTGGGCCACGCCGCCGCCGATCACGACGGCCTGGAGTTCGACCAGGGCGGCGGTGCCCGCGATCGCGGCGGCCAGGGCCCGGGCGGCGAGGTCGAAGGCGGTCAGGGCGGCGCCGTCGCCGGTGCGGGCGGAGTCGGCCACGGCGCGGGCGGTGAGCGGGCCGCCCTCGGTGGGGCGCCAGCCGGCCGCGCGGGCGTGGCGGACGATCGCGGGGCCGCTGGCCAGCCCCTCCAGGCAGCCGCGTCCGCCGCAGGGGCACGGGTCGCCGTCCCACTGGATGCTCAGGTGGCCGATGTGCCCGGCGTTGCCGCTCGGGCCCGGGTGCACCCGGCCGTCCAGGACCAGGCCGCCACCGACGCCGGTGGAGACGACCATGCACAGCGCGTCCCGGTACCCGGCGGCGGCGCCCAGCCAGTGCTCGGCCTCGGCGAGCGCCACCCCGTCGCCGAGCAGGCGCACCGGCAGTGCGGTGCGCTCGGCGATCCGCCGGACCAGCGGGAAGCCGCGCCAGGACGGGATGTTGACCGGGGAGACCGTGCCCGCCACCGTGTCGACCGGCCCCGCGCTGCCCACGCCTACCGCCGCGATGCCGGGCCAGGCCGGGTGCCCGGCGAGCTCGTCCAGCACCCGGGCGACGCCCGCGAACACCGCCTCGGCGTCCCCGTCCGCGGCCGTCGGGCACTCGGCGCGGGCCAGCAGTTCGCCGGTGCCGGTGACGACCGCCCCGGCGGTCTTCGTCCCGCCCAGGTCGACGGCGGCCACCAGCGGGGACGAGGACGAGGGCGGGGGCGGGGAGGGATCGGCGGCCATGGTGCAGCGCTCCTGACATGTCCGACTCGGGGTGACTTGTCGGCCTGGCCAGGCTACCGGAAACCGCAGGTCGGCGGCCGGTTACGGGCCGGGACGGGCGCCTCGGCGGGCGGGCGGGCGGGCGCGGCCAGGGGCGAGGGGCGGCGGTGCCGTGCAGCAGGTGGACGGGGACGTCGCGGGTGGCGGTGCGCAGGTCGTCGAGCGGGACGGTGCGGGTGCTTGCCGCGGGGGTGTCGTACGAGCCGGTGAGGGCCGCCACCGCGTGCGGGCGCACCCCGTCGAACGCGGCCGGGTTGAGCGCGGCGGCGGCCCGGGTCGGCGGGGCCAGCACCTCGCGCTCGTCGGGGCCGCGGCCGGGCCGGAGCAGGACGGCGGGCAGCGGGCCGGGCGGGGTGTCCGGGGGTGCGGGCGGTGGACGTCGACGGCGTTGCGTTCGGGGCCGTAGGCGGGGGGGGTCGTGGTGGGGGCGGTGGGGGCGGTTACGGGGCGAAGGATGCCAGGTTGCCGATCCGGACGGCGGTCAGGGTGGCGCGCAGGCGGCGGTAGGCGGGGGCGTCGAAGTGGCCGGCCCTGGGGTGGAGGACGGTGGCGGCGGAGAGGGCGACCGCGTCGGGCAGGACGGCGGGCCAGCCCGCGTTGCCGGAGAGCCCCGCGGCGAGGGCGGCGACCACGGAGTCGCCCGCGCCGGTGGGGTTGCCGGTGACGGCGGCGGGCGGGGCGCAGCGCCAGGCGCCCTGGCGGTCGACGGCGAGCAGCCCGTCGGGGCCGAGCGAGGCGAGCACCGACTCGGCACCGCGGCGGATCAGCACCCGGGCGGCGTCCCGGGGGTCGGGCAGGCCGGTGGCGGCGGTGAGTTCGGCGGCGTTCGGCTTGATCACGGTGGGCCGGGCGGGGAGTGCGGCGAGCAGCGCCGGACCGTCCGCGTCGAGCACCACTGGCAGGTGGAACTGCCGTCCGAGGGCGACGAGTTGGCCGTAGCCGTCGGCGGGCGCTCCGGGCGGCAGGCTGCCGGCCAGGACCAGGACGGCGGCCTGCGGCAGCTGCCGGGCGGTCTCGCCGAGCAGGGCGTCCCACTCGGCGGCGGTCAGCACCGGGCCGGGTTCGTTGAGCACGGTGGCGTCGGCGCCGTCCGCGACGGTGACGGTGCGCCGGGTGTCGCCGCCGACCGGCACGTCGACGTGGTCGAGCCCGGCGGCGGCCAGATCGGCGCGCACCGTCTCCCCGGTGGGGCCGCCGAGCGGCAGGACGCAGCGCACCGGCCGTCCCAGCGCGGCGAGCACCCGGGCCGCGTTGACGCCCTTGCCGCCCGCCTGGGCGGCCACGTCGGCGACCCGGTGGCTGGTGTGCGGGCGGAAGCCGGGGACGGTGTAGGTGACGTCCAGTGCCGGATTCGGTGTGACGGTGAGGATCACGGCGGACGCCCCCCAGGATGTGCGTCGGAACGGTCATCGGAATGGCCGTCGGAATGGCCGTCCGATGGGATGAGTGAGTGAAGCTGCGTGATCATATCGGGTTTCGCGCAGCTTCGAGCACTAATGGGGGATTTGTGGAGATCGGGGAGGAGGGTGGTGGGGCTCAGGCGAGGGAGTCCAGGGCGGCGCCCAAGTGGCGTGCTGCGGTGGTGAGTTGGGCGTGGGTCTCGGCGGCGGCGAAGCCGGCCCGGATGCGGGGGGCGGGTTCGGCGGTGAAGTAGTTCGGGCCGGGGGAGAGGACGACGCCGTGGCGCAGGGCGGCGGTGGCGAGGGCGGCCGGGTCGAGGTGGGCGGGCAGCGGTAGCCACAGGTGGAAGCCGCCGCGGGGCAGGCGGGGCGGCAGCAGGGCGGGGGCGTGCCGGGTCAGGGCGGTGGCGAAGAGCTGGCGGCGGTCGGTCAACTCCCTTGCCAGGGTGCGCAGGTGGCGCGGCCAGTCGGGGGAGGTGACCAGTTCGAGGGCGGCCTCCTGGAGCGGGCGGGGGACGAAGAAGGAGTCCACCGCCTGGACGGAGCGCAGCCGGGCCAGCGCCGGGCCGCGGGCCACCAGTGCGCCCACCCGCAGGCTCGGCGAGGCCGCCTTGGTCAGCGAGCGGACGTGCACCACCGTGCCGTCCGGGTCGTCCGCGGCCAGTGGCGGCGGCAGTTCGCCCGCGTCGGCGTGGGCGAGCAGCCGGGCGAAGTCGTCCTCCACCACGAACGCCCCGGCCCGCTTCGCCGCCGCCAGCACGGCCCGCCGCCGCTCGGCGGGCAGAACGGCGCCGGTCGGGTTCTGGAACAGCGGCTGGCAGACGAACAGCCGCGCCCCCGACACCGCGAACGCCTCCGCCAGCCGCTCCGGGATCACCCCGTCCGCGTCCACCGGTACCGGCACCGGCCGCAGCCCCGCCGCCCGGGCGATCGCCAACAGGCCCGGGTAGGTGGGGGATTCGACCAGGACGGGCGCGCCGGGCGGCGCCAGCGAACGCAGCGCGCAGGTCAGCGCGCTCTGCCCGCCCGCGGTCACCAGCACCTCCGCCGCCGTCACCCCGCCGCCCAGCTCGC
The DNA here is from genome assembly GCF_000717185.1 of Kitasatospora phosalacinea. Lineage (GTDB taxonomy): Bacteria > Actinomycetota > Actinomycetes > Streptomycetales > Streptomycetaceae > Kitasatospora > Kitasatospora phosalacinea_A. Next base: position 16,672 of record NZ_JNYE01000063.1, read on the forward strand.
GGGCGAACCAGCCGCGCAGCTCCGGCAGCCCCTCCAGCGGCGGCCGCCCCCACGCGCCCGGGCGGCGGCCCGCCCGGGCCAGCGCGCCCGCCAGCGCCCGCTCCGGCAGCAGCGAGGCGTGCGGGTAGCCGCTGTTCAGGTCGACCACCTCCGGCGGGGCCATCGCCAGCGCCGCCAGCACCCCCGAGGCGTCCACCACCCGGGCGGGCGGCGCGCCCGCCTCCGCGCTGAGTGCCACCTCCTGCCAGGAGAAGTCGCCCTGCGCGGCGGGCGCGGGCCGGGGCTCGGCCCGGAACACCCCCGCGCCCGGCCGGGACACCACCACGCCCTCCGCGACCAGCTCCCGGATCGCCCGCGACACCGAGACCGGGCTGACCCGGTAGCGCTCCACCAGCTCCCTGCTACTGGGGATCCGCTCCCCCGATGAGTAGCGCATCACGGTGGCGCGCAGCGCGTCCGTCAGCTCCTGCACGCTCATTGACGACCCTTCCGGCGCGCGGGCGGCAACTGCTACCGTCCTGTATGACAGCACAGAATAGCGCTACCGGACTTCGCCCGATAGCGGTCGGCACGGCCGGGCCGCTCGGCGGCGCCGTGCAGGCCGCCCTCGGGGTGCTCGCCTTCTCCTTCAGCTTCCCCGCCACCGCCTGGGCCCTGGAAGGCTTCGGCCCCTGGACGGTCACCGGCCTGCGCGGCGTCCTCGCCGCCCTGCTGGCGGGTGCTTGCCTGCTCGCCAGCGGCGCCCGCGTCCCGCCCCGCTCCGCCTGGCCCGGCCTGGCGGCCGTCGCGGTGGGCTGCGCGGTCGGCTTCCCGCTGCTGTCCACGCTCGCGCTGCGGCTCTCCTCCACCGCGCACTCCGCCGTGGTGATCGGCCTGCTGCCGCTGGCCACCGCCGCGGTCGGCGCCCTGCGGGCCGGGTCCCGGCCGCCCCGGGCGTTCTGGCTCGCCGCGCTCGCCGGGGCCGCCGCCGTGCTCGCCTTCACCGTCCAGCAGAGCGGCGGCGCCGGGCTGACCACCGCCGACCTGTACCTGTTCGGGGCGCTGCTGCTCTGCGCCTTCGGCTACGCGGAGGGCGGGCGGCTGGCCCGCGACCTGCCCGGCTGGCAGGTGATCGGCTGGGGCGTGGTCGCCGCGCTGCCCGTCACCGCGCTCACCGGCGCGCTCGCCCTCGCCGTCGAACCCGTGCACTGGAACTGGCACGGCGTCACCGGGCTGGCCTACCTGGCCGCGGTCTCCCAGTTCGGCGGCTTCGTCGTCTGGTACCGCGGCATGGCCGCCATCGGCGTCCCCCGGGCCAGCCAACTCCAGCTCGCACAGCCCCTGTTGACGCTCTGCTGGGCCGTCCTGCTGCTCGCCGAGACGCTCCCCGCCACCGCCCTCCCGACCGCCCTCGCGGTGCTCGTCTGCATCGCGCTCACCCAGCGCGCGGGACGGCGGGAGGCAGGGCGCGCGGGACGGCGGCAGTAGCGGCGGCAGTAGCGGGGGCGGGAGCGGGGCGGGAGGGGCTCACTCGGTCAGGGCGCAGTACAGGTGCTGGCCGTCCTTCTGGGCGCGGCGGGCCAGGACGCCCAACTGGTGGATCAGGCGCATGAGTTCGATCCGCTCCACGCCCTTCAGCTCGTCGGTGCGGTTCCACTGGCTGGTCAGCTGGGGCAGCCGCTTGCGCTGGATGCCCGCCAGGGCGTCGCGGGTCTCGTCGGAGAGTTCGACCACCCACGGGCCGGTCATCCAGGGGTCCTCGAGGTCGACGGCGGCGGCCGGGGCCTCTGGGTGCCAGGGCTGCAGGCCGGTGGGCCACACCGAGCGGTCCGGGCCGTCCTTGACCGGGGAGCCCCCGCCCCGCAGGGCGGCCACCAGGTGGGGGAGCGAGACGGTCGGGTCGACCCCGCGGGCCTGCACCGATTCGAAGGCCTCGGCGGGCGGCTGCTGCCCGTGCTTCATCACCCTCTGCACGGCGGCCTCGTCGGCGGCTCGGAAGTAGTCGGTCCGCAGGTCCATGTCGCACGCTCCCCATCGCTCGGCAAGGCGCCCAGTGCATCACAGTCCGCGCGGCGGCGGGTACCGGGTCGCCGTCCTGTGATCTGCCTCGCAACCGTCAGCGGGGCTTTCCGCCACGGAAGTTCGGGTACTGGCTTTCGGTCGTGAGCCCTGTGCCGACGGCCTGGCGGAGCCCCGCGGGCCCCGCGAGCGGCCCGAACCGCCCGAGCGGCCCGAACCGTCCGCTGCGCGTCCTGCTGGGGGCGTCCGTGCTGGCCAACACCGGCGACGGCCTGCTGCGCACCGGCCTGCTGCTGGTGGTGGCGGCGCACCTGACCGGATCGGTGGGCGCCTCCTCGCTGGTGACGGCGGTGACCACGGTGCCGTGGCTGCTGTCCGGGATCCCCGCCGGGATGCTCGCCGACCGGGCCGGCCGCAATGTGTCGATGGTGGCGGCGGACGGGGCGCGGGCGGCGCTGGTCCTGGCGATCGGGGCCGCGGCCTGGGCCGGGGTGCGGTCGCTGCCGCTGCTGGGCCTGGCGTTCCCGGCGCGGCACCGGGCGCTCCGGGTGATCACCCTCGCCAGGGCGCTCACCACGCTCGCCAACACGTCCTTCCTGGCGCTGTTCGTGGTGTACGCGACCACCGGCCCGCTGCACCTCGGCGACGCGGCCCTCGGGGTGCTGCTCAGCTCGGTCGGCGTCGGCACCGCGGTCGGCTCGCTCACCGCGCACCGGGCCGAACGCCGCTTCGGCGCCGCGCCAGTGCTGTGCGCGACCCGGCTCGGCCGGGCGCCGGACCGGGCGCGGGGCCGGCCGCCGGGCCGGGCCCGGCGGAGGAGCGGGCGGGGCGGCACCCCCGCACAAGGAGCCGCGCCGCCCGCTCCGGTCAGTAGGTGCCGGGGACCCCGGCGTCCCTGCAGGCCTTGGCGAACTGCGGGGTGCAGATCTCCTCGGCCTTGTAGAGGCCGCCGTCGATGATCGTCTCGACGACCTTGGCCTTGGTGACGACGATCGGGGTGAGCAGCATCGAGGGGATCTGCAGGCCGTCCGACTCGGTCATGGTGGAGGCGACCGCGGTGATGTCGATGCCCTTCACCAGGTAGACCGCCATGTTGGCGGCCGCGTCGGCCTCCGGCTGGTACGGCTTATAGATGGTGTACGCCTGCTCGCCGGTGAGGATCCGGCGGACCGCGTCCAGCGAGGCGTCCTGCCCGCCGACCGGCACGTCGGTGCGGCCGGCCTTGTGCAGCTCGTCGATGATCGCGCCGGCCATGCCGTCGTTCGCCGAGTACACGGCCTGGAAGCCGTTCTTGCCGAGCTTGGAGATCGCCTCGTCCATCTTCGCGGCGGCGATCTCCGGCTTCCACTCGCCGGACTGCTCGTACGCGATCCGCTTGACCTTGCCGTCCAGCGACTTGTGGGCGCCGGCCTTGAAGTCGGCCGCGTTGGGGTCGGTCTCGGCGCCGTTGATCATGACGACCTCGGCGTCGGCGGCGTGCTTGCCCAGCGCCTCCAGCAGCGCCTGGCCCTGGAGTTCGCCGGTGCGCTGGTTGTCGAAGGAGATGTAGGCGGCGACGTTCCCGGCGGCCAGCCGGTCGTACGCGATGACCTTGGTGCCCTTGCGGTTGGCCTCCTCGACCCACGGGGCGGTGACGGCGGCGTTCACCGGGTCGAGCAGGATCACCTTGACCCCGCGGGAGAGTAGCGCGTCGAACTGCTCCTTCTGCACCTTCTCGTCGCCGTCGGCGTTGGCGTAGTCGAGGGTGCACTTGGTGCACATCCCGTTGACGGACGCCTCGATCAGCGGCTTGTCGAAGGCCTCGTAGCGGGTGGAGGAGGAGCGTTCGGGCAACAGCAGTCCGATGGACTGGTTGCCGTTGGACGACGAGGGCTTGTCGTCCCCGCAGGCGGCGAGCGACATCGCCATCGACACGGCGGCCGTGCCAATGACGAGTCGACGCGTCATCGAGTTCATGGTGGGTGGTGCCTCCCTGACAGCGCCGTGTCCCTACGGCGAGGTGAGGGGAGTCAAGCCCACCCGTCGTATGTCGTCAAGAAGTAAATCATTGGTCGAGAGGATTCGACCAAGTCGTTACCTTCTTGAATGCATAACGGGAGATTCGCTCACGGAGCGTTCAGCGCTCGTTACGTGCCACCAGGAACACCCCGCCGACCACGATCCCGCCGCCGAGCAAGATCGGCCAGGTCAGGGTCTCGGCGAGGAAGAGCCAGCCCAGGAACACCGCCACCACCGGATTGACGTACGCGTAGGTCGCCACCAACGGAAGCGGTGCACGCTGCAACAGCCAGGCGTAAGACGTGAACGCGACAATAGAGCCGAACAGCACCAGGTACACCAGCCCGCTCCACGAGGCCGCCGACACCGCCCCCGGATCGAAGCCGCCCGGCTCGCCGCGCGCGAACGACAGCGCCAGCGCGCCCAGCGAACCCGCCAGCATCTCGTACACGCTCGCCACGAACGGGTCCGCCGGCATCGGCAGCCGGCCCGCCAGCACCGAACCCAGCGCCCACACCACCGCCGCGCCCACCACCAGCAGCAGCCCCGACAACCCCACCTCGCCGGTCAACCCCGGCGCGGTCAGCACCACCAGGCCCGCCAGGCCCAGCAGCACGCCCGCCAGCGTCGCCCCGCCCGTCCGCGCCCCGAACGCCCGGCGCAGCAGCACCACCCACAGCGGCACGCTCGCCACCATCAGCGCCGCCAGCCCCGACGGCACCGTCCGCTCCGCCAGCACCACCAGCCCGTTGCCGCCGACCAGCAGCAGCACGCCCACCAGGAAGGCGGAGGCGAACTGACGTCGCGTCACCCGCAGCGCCCCCCACCCCTTACGGACCGTCAGGCCCGCACCGAGCAGCAGCGTCGCCGCGCCGAAGCGCAGCGCGCCCGACAGCAGCGGCGGCATCGTCTCCACCACCACCCGGATCGCCAGGTAGGTCGACCCCCACACCACGTACACGATGCCCAGCGCCGCCCACACCGCCGCCCCGAGCCCGGCCGGACGGGCGGCCGCGGCGGTGGTGGCGGTGGCCGCGGCGGTGGTGGTGGCGGCGGTGGCGGCCCGCGGTGCCGCCGCCACGGAGGGACAGTCGGGGTCGGCGTCGGCGGGGGACTGCGGAGCGGGCGTGGACACGGGTGTCTCCTCGTCTTGGTCCTGACAGGCGGTGTACGGCGGAATGACACCACACTCCGTCCGGCCCCGGAAGGCGCTTCCACCACCCGGTACGGCCCCTACGGGCAGACGCCGCCCGCCGCACGCCGGGCAGGGCCGACCGGATGAACCGGCGCACCACCGCGCCCCAGCCGCCCCGCACCGAGCGCGCCGAATGGTAGGGATGGGGACGGCCGAGCGCAGCCGACCAGAGGAGCGGCCGCATGGCGTGGTTCGCCGCCCCCGAGTACCGGCTCGCCCGCGAGCTGTTCCTGCGCCTGCTCGCCCTCGTGTACGCGTGCGGGTTCCTCGCCGCCGCCCGGCAGTTCCGCGCCCTGCTCGGCAGCCGCGGCATGCTCCCCGTCCCGCGCTTCCTGGCCCGCGTCCCGTTCCGCCGGGCCCCCAGCCTGTTCCACTGGCACTACAGCGACCGCCTCTACGCCGCCCTCGCCCGGACCGGCCTGCTGCTCTCCCTCGCCCTGCTCGCCGGAGCCGCGAACCTGCTCCCGCTCGGCGCGGCGATGGCCCTGTGGGCGCTGCTCTGGGTGCTCTACCTGTCGATCGTCAACACCGGCCAGACCTGGTACGCCTTCGGATGGGAGTCCCTGCTGCTGGAGGCCGGGGCCCTCGCCGTGTTCCTCGGCAACGACCGCGTCGCCCCGCCGCTGCTCCTCCTGTGGCTGCTGCGCTGGCTGCTGTTCCGGGTCGAGTTCGGCGCCGGACTGATCAAGTGGCGCGGCGACGAGTGCTGGCGCAAGCTCACCTGCCTCTACCACCACCACGAGACCCAGCCCATGCCCGGCCCGCTCAGCTGGTTCTTCCACCACCTGCCCCGCCCCCTGCACAAGGCCGAGGCCGCCGCCAACCACGTCGTCCAACTCGCCGTTCCCTTCGGCCTGTTCCTCCCCCAGCCGATCGCCTCCGGCGCCGCCCTGCTGATGATCGCCACCCAGCTGTGGCTGATCGCCTCCGGCAACTTCGCCTGGCTCAACTGGCTCACCGTCGCCCTCGCCCTCTCCGTCCTCGACACCGGCACCCTGCGCCACGCCCTGCCGCTCGGCCCCGACCCCGACCTCGCGTACGGGCCCCAACCCGCCTGGTACCAGGGGGCGGTGGCCGCCTACGTGTTGCTGGTGCTCGTCCTCTCCTGGCGCCCCCTGCGCAACCTGCTCTCCCCGCGCCAGCAGATGAACCGCTCCTGGGACCGCCTCCACCTGGTCAACAGCTACGGCGCGTTCGGCTCCGTCAACCGCGACCGGTACGAGATCGTCCTCGCGGGCACCCGCGACGCCCGCGGCACCGACGGCTGGCAGGAGTACGAGTTCCACGGCAAGCCCGGCGAACCGCGGCGCCTGCCACGCCAGTTCGCGCCCTACCACCTGCGCCTCGACTGGCTGATGTGGTTCGCCGCGATCTCCCCCTCCTACGCCCGCCCCTGGTTCCTCCCGCTGCTCGCCCGCCTGCTCACCAACGACCCCGACACCCTGCGGCTGCTGCGCCGCAACCCCTTCCCCGACGCCCCGCCCGCCCTCGTCCGCGCCGAACTCCACCACTACCGCTTCACCGACGCCCACGAACTCCGCACCACCGGAACCTGGTGGCACCGCCGCCGCGTCCGCACCTACCAGCGGCCGGTCGGAATCGACGACCTGCGGGCGTACGCCCCCGCGGCGGAGGGGCCGGGCGGCGGGCGACCGGGTGACGGGCGGTCCTGGCCGGGCGGCGGGCCGGGCGGCGGACGGAAGGGGTGGAAGGGGTGGAGGGGGCGTGGAGGACCGTGACCACCCCACCCAACTCCCGGCCCCCACCCGGCCGGGGCGTACTGTCGGTGCCGCTCCCTACCGTACGGACCGTGCGGACGGGCCCCGCGCCCCCCACCAGCGGTCCACCACGGGCCACCGCGGCCCGGCGGAACCCACGGAGGTCCGGTGCGTGCACGGCTCGAACGCGCACCCGTATTCTGGCCTCCCGCGACGCCACCGCCGCCGCAACCACCCCACCCGCCCCGCCAGTCCCACTGCCCGCCAAACGCCACGAACCGGACTTTCACATGACAGTGCGCACCCTGAACGACGCCGACGACACCGCGTCCGACACCGCGGCCACGACGGACGGCGAGACCCGCCAGAGCACCCGTGAGGAACTCGGCCGCTTCGCCGAGCAGGGCGGCTTCGCCCTCACCGCGGACACCAACCCCTGGCTGGAGGCCGCCGAAACCGTCACCGGCCCCGAGGACGCCCGCGCCGCCTCCACCGTCCTCGCCGAACTCCGCAGCCGCGACACCCGCGCCGTCGGCCAGGCCGCCAACGCCATCGCCACCAAGGCCGGCCTCGACATCCCCGACACCCTCGGCGGCCTCACCACCCTGCTCGACCTCCTCCAGCGCGTCCACGCGACCTCCGCGACGCTGCGCACCGAGGCCTACGAGCAGGACCTCGCCGAACTCGCCGCCGCCACCGGCAGCTCCGCCTACCGCAAGGAGAACGGCGCCAAGCTCGGCTGGAACCGCCGCCGCCAGCTCCGCGGCCGGGCCCGCGCCCTCGCCGCCGCGGGCACCCGCCCCGGCCGCGCCGACCTGCACACCGCCCTGGTCGCCGCCGCCGACGCCCACCGCGACTGGACCGCCCTCTCCAACGGCACCTCCCGCCCCTCCGTCCCCGTCGACGGAGCCCTCCTCACCGAGACCGCCAACGTCGTCGAATCCCTCGCCGACGCGGTCCGCTCCCTCACCCGCCTCCTCCCCGAACGCGCCCTCGACGCCCTCCCGCTCACCGAACTCGCCGACCTCGTCGACCGCCTCGCCGCCGACGAAGGCACCCTCTACCGGCTCTCCGCGCTGCGCCAGCTGCGACTGGAACTCGCCGAGCAGGGGCTCACCGAGCTGCTGGGGGAGCTGAACGAGCGGCAAGCCGACAAGGACGCTGCGCTGGCCGCGTACGACCGGCACGTCGCCGCGAAGGCCGCGCTGGCGGCGGGGCCGCGCCAGGGCGAGGCCCCGGTCGAGGAGACGGTGGCCGAGACCGAGGTCGTCGAGGACGAGCCCATGGTTGAGGTTGAGGTTGCTGTCGAGGAGCCGGTGGCTGAGGTTGAGCCGGTGGTCGAGGCTGTGGTGACTGAGGAGCCCGAGGTCGAGCCGGAGCCCGAGGCTGCGGTGGAGGCCCCGGCTGTTGAGGTTGAGGTCGCTGTCGAGGAGCCGGTGGCCGAGGCTGCGGTGGAGGCGCCGACCGTTGAGGCTGAGGCTGCTGTCGAGGAGGCGGCGGCTGAGGTCGAGCCGGAGCCCGAGGCTGCGGTCAAGGCCCCGGCTGTTGAGGTTGAGGTTGCTGTCGAGGAGGCGGTGGCCGAGGTCGAGCCGGAGGTTGTCGTCGAGCCGGTGGCCGAGGTCGAGGTTGCCGTTGAGGAGGCGGCGGCTGAGGTTGCCGTTGAGGCGGAGGCTGTCGTCGAGTCGGAGCCTGAGGCTGTGGTGGAGGCCCCGGCTGTTGAGGTTGAGGTTGCTGTCGAGGAGGCGGTGGCCGAGGTGCGGCTGAGGTTGCCGAGCCGGCTGCTGTCACGGTGGTGGCGGGGTGGGCCAAGCCCGAGCTGGTGCCGGGGAAGCCGATCACCGGGTACTCCGCGGAGGAACTGGTCGCGCTGGTGGGCTGGTTGGACTCGGACGGGGAGGAGCGCAGCGATGACGAGTTGCTGCGGGCGGCGATGAAGGAGCTCGGGTTCGCCCGGCTCGGGCCGCGGATCAAGGAGGCGCTGGGCGCCGCGGTGGCTTCCGTCCGCGCCTGACGTTTCGTCAAGTAGGGTGCTTCCGCCCGCCGTTGTGCTTCGTGCGCAGCGGCGGGCGGTGTCATTCGCCGATGTCCTCGTGCCAGAGGTCGGGGCGGGCGGTGACGAAGTCGGTCATCAGGCGTACGCAGCGCGGGTCGTCGAGCAGGGTGATGCCGGTGCCGTGGGCGGCGAGCCAGTCGTGGCCGCCGGTGAAGGTGGTGGATTCGCCGATGACGACGTGGCCGATGCCGAACTGGCGGACCAGGCCCGAGCAGTACCAGCACGGCGAGAGGGTGGTGACCATCACGGTGTCGCGGTAGCCGCGCAGGCGGCCGGCGGCGCGGAAGGCCGAGGTCTCGGCGTGCAGGGAGGGGTCGCCGTCCTGGACGCGTCGGTTGTGTCCGCGCCCGAGCAGTTCGCCGTCGAGCCGGAACAGGGCCGCCCCGATCGGGATGCCGCCCTCGGCGAGTCCGGCTTCCGCCTCCGCCACGGCGACGTCCAGCCACGCCCGGGCCCGTTCCGCCGTCACCTGACCGTCCATCGGTCACCTCCTCGCCGTTCACTCTCCCCACCCGCCTGCCGTGGTGCACCCCGCCACGCCGTCAGGGGATCGGGGCGGTGTCCGGCGGGTTTGACGTTTCCTTTAAGGTGCGGGGATGCGAGATTTCGGGGCGGGACTGCGGTTCCTGTTCAGCGGGCAGCGGTGGGTGGCGCGGCACGGGCGGTGGTGGGGCTTCGGGATGATCCCGGCGCTGATCGCCCTGGTCGGGTACGTGGCCGCGCTGGTGGTGCTCGTCGTGTACGCGGGGGACCTGGCCGAGTGGGCCACGCCGTTCGCGGACGGGTGGAGCGAGCTGTGGCGGGACGTGGTGCGGACGGTCGTCGCGGTGGTGGCGGTCGGCGCGGGCGGGCTGCTGGCGATGCTGACGTTCACGATGGCGACGCTGCTGATCGGCGAGCCGTTCTACGAGTCGCTGTCGGCGAAGGTCGAGGAGACCGAGGGCGGCGGCCCGCCGGAGCTCGACCTGCCGCTCTGGCGGGAGCTGTGGGTGGCGGCGCGGGACAGCCTCGCGGTGCTGCTGCGAGCGGCGGCGTTCGGGATCGTGCTGTTCCTGTGCGGGTTCATCCCGGTGGTGGGGCAGACCGTGATCCCGGTGCTGGCGGTGTGCGTGTCCGGGTTCTACCTGACCGTCGAGCTGACCGGCACGCCGCTGCAGAAGCGCGGCCTGTCGCAGAAGGAGCGGCTGCGGCTGCTGCGCTCCCGGCTGTCGATGACGCTCGGCTTCGGGACCGGTCTGACGCTGCTGTTCCTGGTCCCGGGCCTGACGGTGCTGGCGATGCCCGGCGCGGTGGCCGGTGCGACGCTGCTGGCGCGGGAGGTCTCCCCGTACGAGGTGGCGGGCGCGGACGAGGACGGCGACGGCGACGGCGGCGACGGGGAGGACGGCGAGCAGCCGAATCCGTACCAGCAGGGCCCGTACCCGTACCAGGGCGGGAATCCGTACCAGGGCGGGAACCCCCATCAGGGCGGGAACCCGTACGCCGTTGACCCGCAGGTCGGATGATCGAACCTGCTACCGGACGCTACCGGGATTTGACGTAGCGTCACCGACTGCGCGATAACGTCCCCATGGCCGTATCCGTATCCGTGGACGCCGCCTCGCGCGGCGTCGATCTCGGTGACCCCGTGTTCTGGCGGTTGCCCGAGGAGGCGCGGGCCGTGGCGTTCGCCCGGCTGCGCGGGCGTTCCGGCCCGGTGGGGTTCACCGACCGGGCGACGGGGCGGCGGTGCTGGGCGCTCGTCCGGCACGCGGACGTGACGGCGGCGAGCCGGGCGCCCGAGGTGTACCTGTCCGGGCCGGGGGTGACCACGCCGGAGCCGGCCCGGTGGGTGCGGGCGGTGTTCGGCGACTCGATGGTCAACCTGGACGACCCCCGGCACGCCGACCTGCGCCGGGTGGTCGGCCGGGCGTTCGCGCCGCGGCTGCTCGCCGAGGTCGAGCGGGACATCCGGGAGACCGCCGTCGAGCTGGTCGACCGGCTGGAGCGGGAGCGCCCCGCCGACTTCGTCACCGCCGTCGCGGCCGAGCTCCCGTTCCGGGTGATCTGCACGATGATGGGCATCCCGCCGGAGCAGCGCCGCCGGATCCTGGCCCGGATAAACCTCGCCGCCGCCCCCTCCGGGGTGGCCCGCCGCGGGCTGCGGGTGCCCGGGCGGGGCCTGCGGGCGCTGGCCGCGATGCAGCTGACGGTGGCCGCGCTGGGCCGCGAGCGGCGCCGCCGCCCGACCGGAGACCTGATCTCCGCCCTGGTCACCGCCGACGTGGACGGCCGCCGCCTGAACTCCCGCGAGCTCGGCGCGTTCTTCTCGCTGCTGCTGGTCGCGGGCGTGGAGACCACCCGCAACGCGCTCGCCCACGGCCTGCACCTGCTGACCGTCCACCCCGAGCAGCGGGCCCTGCTGCTCGGGGACCTCGACGCCCGCCTGGGCGGCGCGGTGGAGGAGGTCGTCCGGTACTCCACGCCGATCGTCCAGTTCCGCCGCACCGTGGCCGTCGACCACCGGCTGTCCGGGATCCGGCTCGCCGCGGGAGACAAGGTGGTGCTGTTCTACGGCTCCGCCAACCGCGACGAGGCGGTCTTCCGCGACCCCGACGCCTTCGACATCACCCGCTCGCCCAACCCCCACCTCGGCTTCGGCGGCGGCGGCCCGCACTTCTGCCTCGGCGCCCACCTGGCCCGCCAGGAGATGCGGGTGCTGCTGCGCGAGCTGTTCACCCGCCTCCCGGAGATCCGCTCCACCGCCGCGCCCGAGACCGTCCCGTCCTCCTTCGACCACCGCGTCCGCTCGCTGCCGTTCACGTTCTGACGGCGGCGAGCGGCGAGCGGCGGATCGGGATCTAGGACGGGTGGCTGCCCACCGTGTCGTGGATCTCCGCGCCCATCACGCTGTTGGCGCGGGCGCAGTGGGCGCCGCAGAAGAAGCGCCCGGCGACCTCGACGCCGTGGCCGACGATGCGGACGGTGCACTGCTCGCAGCGTGGGGCGAGCTTCTCCATCGCGCACTCGAAACTGTCGAAGACGTAGGTGTCGCCGGTGATCGTCTTGATCTCGAAGGACAGCCAGTAGTCGTTCTGGCACACCACGCAGACCGCCATGTCGGGCTCCTCTCGTCGTACGGGTCCACCGCCGAGTCTCCGGTCGCGACGCGCGGGCGGCAATCGGCGGCGGTCCGAACGGACAGATCGGGGCGGATCCGGACGAAAAACCGGCGCGCCGTCCGATAATGGTCAGCAGGGTCCGGGGTTCAGCCGAGGAGGCCGAGATGATCATCCGAATCTGGGAGGCGCAGGTCGCCCCGAACCGCGCCGAGGACTTCTGCGCCAGGCTCGCCACGACCGTGCTGCCCGGCCTCGGCCGGTGGGACGGCTTCCTCGGCGGCGAACTGCTCCGGGCCTGCTCCGACGGCGACCACCGGGTGCAGATGATCACCCGCTGGCGCGACGAGGAGGCCCTGCGGGCGTACGCCGGACCGATGTGGCGGATCCGGCCGGTCTGGTCCGAGGGCGAACTGCACGAACTGGAGCACCCGCCGACGGTCGTCCACTTCCACTCGCTGAGCCGACTCGACCACGCCTCCGAACGACCCACCGCCGCGGCCTGACCGGCCCCCGGGGGAGTCAGGACACGGGGATGCCCGTGTCGGCCTTCACCTGCTTCATCGTCAGGTGCGAGTGCACCTGCGCGATCCCCGGCAGCCCGGAGAGCACGTCCGTGACGAAGCGCTCGTACGCGGCCAGGTCGGCCACCGCGACCCGCAGCAGGTAGTCCGGGTCGCCGAACAGGCGGTGCGCCTCCACCACCTCCGGCAGCTCCGCCACCCGGCGCTCGAACTCGCCGACGGTGGCCCGGTCCTCGTGCCGCATCACCACCGTCACGAACGGCTGGAAACCGCGCCCGACGGCCACCGGGTCGAGCAGCGCCCGGTAGCCGCGGACCACGCCCCGCTCCTCCAGGTGACGCACCCGGCGCAGGCACGGGGACGGGGTCAGGCCCACCCGCTCGGCCAGCTCGGCGTTGCTGATCCGGCCGTCCTGCTGGAGCTCGTGGAGGATTCTGCGGTCAAGGCGGTCCATGGCGCAACATTCTGCCAGAAGGTGCCCTTGACCAGCGAAAACGGGACATCGGCTGCCAGGCGTGGACCGCTAGCGTCCAGGGGCTGGGATTTCCCCCTCCCGTTCCCCGACCCGAAGGTGCCATGGACCCGCACGCCCTGCTGCTCTTCCTCGGCGTCGACGTGCTGCTGGTCTGCACGCCCGGCCCCGACTGGCTCCACATCGCCGCCCGCGGCCTCGGCCAGGGCCGCCGCGCCGCGCTCACCGCCGTCATCGGCGTCTGCGCCGGGTACGCCGTCCACACCCTGCTCTCCGCCGCCGGCCTCGCCGCCGCCCTGCGCGCCGTCCCCGCCCTGCTCCCCGCGCTGCGCCTGGCCGGCGCGGGCTACCTGGCCCTCCTTGCCGTCGGCATGCTGCTCGCCCTCCGCCGCGGCGGCACCGGCCGGGCCGTGACCGCCGCGAGCGGGCCGCAGCCGACGCGGACGGTGCTGCGGCAGTCGCTGCTGACCGCCCTGCTCAACCCCAAGGGGCTGCTGCTCTACCTCTCGCTCGTCCCGCAGTTCGTCACCCCGGACGGGAGCCTCCCCGTCGGCGGGCAGGTCGCGGCGCTCGGCGCGCTCAACGTCCTGTGCTGCGCCGCCGTCTACTCGGCCGTCGCCCTGGGCGCGGCCCGCCTCGGCGGGCGGCTCGGGTCGACCCCGGCGGCGGCGCGACGCCTGTCGGCGGTCTCGGCGGTCCTGCTGCTGGCGGTCGCGGGGGTCACCGCGGCAGCCTGACAGCAGGCGGGGCGGAGGCGCATGCAGGGGCCCGGGGAACTGTCGGGCACACGGGCATGCACGTCAGGGGCCCGGGGAACGGCGGGCTCGGGGCTGCTGGCGGTGCACTGCCGGTGCGTGCCGTTGCTCCGGGTTCTGTTCAGGCGGCCCGGAGCAGCACGGACGCATCGGTGGGCTCCGGCCGTCAGCAGCTCGGAGTCGCCGTTCCCCGAGCCCCTGACGGGGCTCCTGTGTCGTGGGCGGCCAGGGCCGCTCGCAGGGTGAGGAGGTCGGGACCGCGGACGGCGTCGAGGCCGGTGAGGTCGGCGGCGCGGCGCAGGCGGTAGTCGACGGTGTTGGGGTGCACCTGCAGCCTCGCGGCGGTGCGGCGGCGGTCGAGGCCGCTGGTGAGGAACGCCCTCAGGGTGGAGAGGAGTTCGGGGCGTCCGGCGAGGGGGGTGAGCAGGGCGGCGAGGGCGTCGCGGGCCGGGCCGGGGCGGCTGAGCTGGTACTCGACGAGGACGTCGTCGAGCAGGTGCGGGCCGGGGCCGCGGCCGGTGGCCTCGGCGACCCGGCGGACGTCGGCGGCCAGGCGGGCGGCGTCGGCGACCTCCGCGGGGGCGGCGGTGGTGGCGGCGGCGGTCAGTTCGGCGCCGCAGGCGCGGGCGAGGCGGTCGAGCAGGGCGGCCAGGGCGGTGCGGTCGGGGGCCGGGGCGGGGGAGTCGTCGGGGAGCAGGACGGGGCCGCCGTCGGCGGCCAGCGCGGCCAGTGGCACGCCGTCCGTGCGGCGTTCCAACTCGGCGCGCAGGCGCCGGAGTTTGCGGCGGGCGGCGACCGAGCGGTTGACGCCGGGGCGGGACTCGTCGGGGTGCGGGCCGATCGCGAGGGAGAGCACCAGGTAGCGGGCGGGCAGCCGGATCCCGGCCCGGTCGGCGGCGGCGCGCGGGTCACCGCCCTCCAGCAGGCGGGAGAGCAGGGCCTGCCGGGAGACCTGTTCGTCGCCGAGCGCGGCCTGCCGTTCCTGCACGTACCCGGCGGCGACGGCGCAGCTGACCACCCGCAGGTAGCCGAGCAGGCGGTCCTGGGCGGTGGCGACGTCGGGCAGGTCGGCGGGGGCGGCCTCGGCGAGGAGGCGGGCGGCGCACAGCTGGGCGCCCAGGTGGTAGGCGCCGACCACCGACTCCAGCGGGACGCCCTCGTCGGCGCGGCGGGCCGCGGACTCGCGGATCCGGGCGAGTTCGGGCTCGCCGGGCAGCACGCCGGTGCGCATCACCTCGACGAAGGCCCGGATGCCGCGCTCGACCTGGCGGGTGATCTCGCCGCGCAGCTGCTCGGGCGGCAGCGCGTGGTAGTCGGGGAGCCGGTCCAGCAGCCGGACCATCACCTCGGTGGCGAGGGCGGGGGCCAGGGCGAGCAGCCGCCGGTGGACCGGTCGGCCGCCGAACCTGGGCCCTTCGGTGGGGAGTTCGGCGTTGGGTGCGGTCACAATCCACCTCGCGAATCTCTGGGCGGCGGCCCGGCGACGGGGGCGGGCGGCGCGTTCATCATGGTTCCCCGGAGGTTACCTACCCGTAGGTAACTCCCGTGATCCCCCACCTTGTTCAGGTCGCGCGCCCCCACCCCCCCCAGTCAGAGACGGGAACCGCCATGAACCGAGCCGCCCGGTTGATCGCCGCCGCCCTCGCCGCGGCCGCGGTCGCCACCGCCGCCCCCGTGGTCACCGCCGCCACCGCCACCGCCGCGAGCGCCACCGACCCGTTCTACGCGTACGACGGCATCGTCCCGCTGTCCTCGATCGCGCCCGGCACCGTGCTCAGGACCCGCACCCTCTCGTACCACCTGCTCGGCCTGCCGACCCCCGTGCAGGCCGTCCAGCTGCTGTTCCGCACCACCGACGCGCAGGGGCGCCCCAGCGCGGGCGTCACCACCGTGGTGCGCGGGCTGGGCAGCGACGGCAGCCGGGCCGTCTCGTACCAGTCCTTCTACGACTCGCTGAACCCCGCCGACGGCCCCTCCCGGGCGGTCGCGGGCGACGTCAGCCTGGGCGGGGCGATCGCCAACGCGGAGGCGCTGTTCGTCGTCCCGTTCGTGCTGCAGGGCTACGACGTGGTGATCCCCGACACCGAGGGGCAGAGCGCCGACTTCGCCGCCGGGCCCGAGTACGGCACCACCACGCTCGACTCGATCCGGGCCGCCTCGGCCTCCCCGGCGACCGGCCTGCGCGCGGACACCCGGTTCGGCATGATCGGCTACTCCGGCGGCGCGATCGCCACCAACTGGGCCGCCGCCCTCGCCCCCTCCTACGCCCCCGACGTCAACCGCCGCCTGGTCGGCTTCGCCGAGGGCGGCCTGCTGGTCGACCCCGCGCACAACCTGAAGTACGTGGCCGGGGGCGTGGTGTGGCCCGGCGTCATCCCGATGGCGATCACCGGCGTCGCCCGCGCCTACGGCTTCGACCTGCAGCCCTACCTGAGCGACTACGGCAAGCAGGTGTTCGCGAAGATGCAGGACGCCTCGATCGTCAACGCGCTCGGCCAGTACCCCGGCCTGACCTGGCAGAAGCTCGCCAAGCCCGCCTACGCGAACCCGAACTCGATCCCCGAGTACCTGGCCGCCGTCAACAAGGTCAACCTCGGCTCCGCCCCCACCCCCACCGTCCCCGGCTACATCGCCCAGGGCAACGGCGGCGTCCTGGAGGGCACCTTCAGCAACGTCCCCGGCATCGGCACCGGCGACGGCGTGATGGTCGCCGGGGACGTCCGCGCCCTGGCCCGGCAGTACTGCGCCACCGGCAACGGCAGCATCAGGTACCAGCAGTACGACCTGCTCAGCCACCTCGGCGCGGCCGTCCCGTGGGCGCCCACCGCCGTGCTCTACCTGAACGACCGCTTCGCCGGGAAGGCCGCCCCGTCCGACTGCGGCCGCATCCCGGCGGGCAACTCGCTCGCCCCCGAGCGGCCCGCCGCCGCCGGGCAGTGAACCACCGGGCCGCCCCGCCCCGACCCCCGCGCGGGGCGGGGCGGCCCGTCGCGCGGCCCGCTACCAGACGACGGCGACCACGACCTCGGCCGCCGTGAGCGTGGCCACCGTGAAGAACGGCCACGGCTTGCGGTTGCGCATCCCGACCAGGGCGACCGCCGCGACCAGCACGTCCAGGGCGAGCTTCACGCCCATCTTCGGGTCCGACACCGGCAGGTCCAGCGCGTGCCGGGTCCAGATCAGCCCGACGCCGGTGACCAGCTGCACCACCGCGCTGGTCACCACGTAGCCGCCCGTCACCGGGTCCTTCCCGCGCAGCTGGTAGAAGATCCCGCCCAGGATCGCGGCGAACCCGAACAGGTGGAACACCAGGAACACGTACCGCAGGATCTCCATGCCAGTGAATCCCTCTCCAGGACCGGAACGAGGTTGGGGCCTCCGGTGCATGAGAGGGGCCGACGGCCCCGGGTGTGACATCCCCGGGGCCCGGCGGCACGAGAGCTGCGTCACACCGCGTCGGCGGCGCCGCGCGGCCGGGCGCTCACGCGGGGTGCCGGAGGCCCGCGACGGTGCGGGCGAAGCCCCCCGGCCCGCGACGGTGTGGTCGCCGCCGTCGACGACCTCGGCGCACCCGGCGAGCCCGCCGGTCACCGCGGTCGGCCACGGTGCGGCCAGCGCCGCGGAGCGGCCCGCGGACACCCCCGCCGGTGCCAGCACGGCCGCACCCTGCTCGAACCCCGCGAAACACCACGTACACCGCCGACAGCGGCGCGAAGTCGTGGAGCGACGCCAGCCCCGCGTCCTCGCCGAAGCAGGTGCTCTCCGCCCACCGGTCGAGCAGCGCCGCGTGCTCGCGGAACACCGCCTCAAAACCGCTGTACAGGGTGGAACGGTACGGACCAACAAGTCGGGTACCCACCGGAAGGCGGGTACCCGGGGTGGGAGCTCGGGTGGCGGGAGGCGCTCAGAGGTCCCGCGGGTACTGCTTGGCCCCGCTGCGGATCCGCAGCGCCGCCACGATCTCGGTGATGCCGATCAGCAGCAGGCCGCAGGCCGCCAGCACCGCCAGCGCCGTGATCGAGTGGGCCGGCCAGACCATCAGCACGATGCCCGCCACCACGCTCAGGCCGCCGACGAAACCCTGCCAGCCGCGGGCCGGCATCATCGGGTCCGAGGCCACCGCCGCCAGGTGCGTGATGCCGCGGAACAGCCAGCCGATGCCGATCCACAGCGCCAGCAGCAGCACCGACTGCGCCGCCGACCGGAAGCACAGCAGGCCCAGCAGCACGCAGATCGCACCGCTGATGAACGCCAGCACCCGCAGCGCCGTCGACGCGTGCGTGCCGAACGCCCCCACCAGCTGCACCACGCCGATCACCAGCAGGTACAGGCCGAACAGCACGCCGATCACCCACAGCGTCTGCTTCGGCCACACCAGCACGATCACCCCCAGCGCCAGCGAGATCAGCCCGCCCGCCAGCACCGCCTGCCAGGCCACCCGGGCCAGCTGCTGGAACGGCCCGGGCAGGTCGTCGCGGGAGTCGATCCGGTACGGGGCACTCATGGCTCCTCCGAGGGGACGGGACGGAACGGACACGGCACAACCCCAGCCTCCGCGCCCCACCACCCCCGCGGCGCGGCGGGTTCCGCCGGACGGACGAACCGGGCCGCCCCGTTCGCACCCGGATCCGCTACCGTCCGTTCACCCGTGGGTGCTGACGGGCGGTCTACCATCGGACGCTATGACGGACCAGGGGCGGGGGAGCCCGGCGGACGGGGCGGGAACGGTCGGCGGGGCGGCAGGCGGGGCGGACGAGGGCGCGGGCGGCGGGACGGCAGGCGGGGCGGTGGCCGTTCCCGGGCAGCGCGGGGCGGCAGGCGGGGCGGACGAGGGCGCGGGCGGCGGGCACTACATCGTGTGCGGCGGCAACTCGCTCGCGCACCGGCTGATCCTGGAGCTCACCGAGCAGTACGAAGTCCCGGTGGTCGCCGTGGTGCCGGACCGCTCCCGCGAGCACGGGCCCGCGATCGCCGCGCTCCCCGGCGTCCGCGCCGTGCTGGAGCACTCCACCGTCACCGGCGAGGCGCTCGCCGCGGCCGACGTCGAGCACGCCCGCGGGATCGCGCTGATGGACGGCACCGACCAGGAGAACATCCACGCCGCGCTCGCCGCCGAGAACCGCAACCCCGGCGTCCGGATCGTGCTGCGGATCTTCAACCAGCGCCTCGGCGAGCACCTGGAGAAACTGCTGCCCAACTGCGCGGCGCTCTCCGGCTCCGCCACCGCCGCCCCCGCCTTCGCCAACGGCGCCCTCGGCCGCCCGCACACCGTCGAGGTCGGCGGACGGCAGCTGTACGTCGCCCACGACGGCGACATCCGGCCCGACCAGCTCTGCCTGGTCGCCGACCGGATCGACCGCCGGGACCTCAGCCGGCTCCGGCTGCTGCCGGAGACCGGCGGCCGGGCCGCCGACTTCATCCGGATCGCCGAACTCATGGGCGGCGGCGAGCGGTTGGGCGACACCGGCCGCCCCGACCCGGCCTCCGGCCGCTCCGGCCGCGAACCCGGCGGCCTGGCCGCCCTGCAAGCCCTGGACGCCGAACCGCCGCTGCGCCAACCGCTGCGCAAGCGGCTCAAGTGGTGGCTGCTCGACGGCCTCAAGCACTTCACCAACACCCGGCTGCGAATGATCCTGATCACCGCGTTCGCGGCGATCGTGCTCGGCGGCCTGGTGCTGGCCCGGCACACCACCCACTCCGGCGGCTTCGGCTGGACGGTGTACTTCACGCTGCTCGACGCGGCCGGCGCCGTCCAGCCCGACGTGCCCGGACAGCAGGTGCTCGGCGACTCCTGGGCCCGGGCCGCCCAGGTGCTGATCACCTTCTGCGGCATCACCTTCGTCCCCGTCGCCACCGCCATCGTGGTCGAGGCCCTGGCCAGCGGCCGCCGCGGCGTCCCCCGCCCGCCCGGGGCCCGGACCAGGGACCACGTCATCGTGGTCGGGCTCGGCAACGTCGGCACCCGGGTCGCCGCCCTGGTGCACGCCACCGGCCTGCCCGTGGTCTGCCTGGAGCGCGACCCGCAGGCCCGCGGCATCGCCGCCGCCCGCGCCCTCGGCATCCCCGTCCTGATCGGCGAGGGCCCGCTGGAGGCGCAACTCAAGCAGGCCCGGGTCAAGCACGCCCGCGCCGTGGTCGCCGTCACCTCCGACGACGCCGCCAACCTGGAAGCCGCCCTGGAGGCGCGCGCGGTGCGGCCCGAAGTCCGGATCGTGGTCCGGCTGTTCGACGACGACTTCGCCCACCACGTGTACGCCACCCTCGGCAACGTCGCCTCCCGCTCGCTCTCCTACCTGGCCGCGCCCGCCTTCGCCGCCGCCCTGATGGGACGCGAAGTCCTCGGCACCCTCTCGGTCTTCCGGCACGTGCTGCTGATCGCCGAACTCACCGTCGAGGAGGGCTCCGGACTGGACGGCCGGAACACCGGCGACCTGGAGGGCCCCGGCGGCGTCCGCGTCCTCGCCGTCCGGCTGAACCGCCGCCCGCAGGACCACCTGTGGAACTTCGCCGACCGCTCCCGGCGGCTGGTCCCCGGCGACCGGATCGTGATCGCCGCCACCCGGGCCGGACTCGCCCGCGTGATCCAATGACGGCAGGATCCCGCGGAGCGGATCGTTCGGTGGCGGACAATTCGCTGACGCCTCGTCACGTACTGTGCTCCTGAGGGGCCTCGGCCGTTCTGCTCGCCCACTGGTGCGCGCGGCCAAGGCTGTTCACCGTCCTGTGCGGCGTCGCGCCGGCGGCCGGGCCCGTCGGTGCCGCCGGTTAGGGTGCCGGTCGACCGTACCGCCGACGCCGTGGAGAGCGCCCGTGCCGCCCCAGCAGCCCACCGACCGACTGGCCGCCGTCCGGAAACTCGCCGACTCCGGAAGCCTCCAGGCCCTCGACCGGTACCTCTACCGGGAGAACGCCGACCACCGCGGCGACTGGACGCTGGACGGCGGCGGACTGGTCCGGCTGCTGCAGGGGATGCCGGTCGAGCGCCGGGTCGGGCTGCTGTGCCGGATGAGCGAAGGGCTGGAGGAGACGGCCGTGCACGCCCCACCGGCGTGCCGCGGCCTGGCCACGCTCAACGTGCTGCTGGCGCAGGGGCTTTCGGCCGAGCAGCTGGCGCCGTGGCGGGAGCCGCTGATGGCCGAGGCGGCCGGGAGGCTGGTGGTCTGGGAGGGCTGGCGGCTGACCGCCCTGCTGGAGGCCGACCTCGCCGCGGGGCGGGAGCTGCCCGCCGCGGTGCTGGCAACTGCCCGGCGCACGGCCCTGATCGCCGGTGTGCCGGGCGGACTGCCGTCCGTGGTGGGTCAGTTCAGCGGCCCGGTGCTCAACCCCGGTGAGCCGTGGGCCGACCGGGCCCTCGCGGACCTCGCCGGGGAGCGGGACGACGCCGACTGGCGGGCCCTGCTCGGCCACGCGCTGACCGCCACCGGGGCCAGGCCCGGCGCGAAGTGGCTGCGGGCCGGGGGGCCGCTGGTCGACGCGGTCGGGCCGCACCGGCTGCGGGCGGCCGCCGCGCGGTGGTTCGCCCTGGTCGGGCAGCCGCGTCGACAGGCGGTCGCGGCCTTCGCGCACTCCGGCCCGGCCCTGCACGACCCCGACCCGTACAACTGGCGCGCCCTGCAAGGCCTGGCGGCCCTGCTCGCGCTGACCCCGCCGCACCCCGAGGCGGCCGAGGCCCTCGGCGCCCTGGTGGAGGCCGCCCTGATCCGGATCCGCGGCTTCGGCCCGCGCTCCCCGCTGACCGCCTCCGCCGCCGTCCGCGCCCTCACCGCGCTCGGCGGCCCGGACGTCCGCGCCGAACTGGAGCGCCTCGTCCCGGTGGTGACGGCCGGGCCGCTGGCGTACAGGCCGACGGCCAAGGCGGTCGCGGCGGCGCTCTCCGGCGGGTGAGCGCCGCGGGCCGGGCGGGCGGCCGGATTCCGTCACTTTCCGCACCCGCGCGCGCACGTCTTGTTAGTATCCGTACGGTTCGATGCGCGTCCACCCGTACCCGAGGAGTCTGCGTCATGCTGAAGCGACGGATCGCCGTGGCCGTGGGAGCCGCCGTGCTGGCCCTGACGGCCGGTGCCGTGCCCGCCCACGCCACCAACGAGGTCAACTTCGTCGAGTGCCTGTTCGTCGGCGACTACTTCACCCTCGGCATCACCAACGACAACGGCACCGGCTTCCGGCGGTGCTTCGCGAACGCCGGCGACATCTGGATCGACCAGTCGTCGGTGACGAGCTTCAGCAGCGGCAACAACGCGGGCTACTTCGAGTACGAGCCCGGCGACGGCTACCTCTACCGCCACGCCTTCGGCAAGAACGAGGCCCTCACCAGGAACTACGGCACCATCACGACGCTCCACATCAACTGACCCCCCGGCCCCGGGTCCTGCGCGGTGCGGAGCGCGGAGGGCCCGGGTCGGCGGTGAGGTCAGCCGTTGGTGAAGGCCGCGGGGCGCTTCTCGGCGAAGGCGGCCATGCCCTCCTTCTGGTCGGCGGTGGCGAAGGCGGCGTGGAAGAGGCGGCGTTCGAAGCGGACGCCCTCGGCGAGGGTGGTCTCGAAGGCCCGGTTGACGGACTCCTTCATCATGACGGCGGCGGGCAGCGACATCGCGGCGACGGTCTCGGCGACGGCGAGGGCCTCGGCGAGCAGCTGCTCGGCGGGGACGACGCGGGAGACCAGGCCGGCCCGCTCGGCCTCCTCGGCGTCCATCATCCGGCCGGTCAGGCACAGGTCCATGGCCTTGGCCTTGCCGACGGCGCGGGTCAGCCGCTGGGAGCCGCCGATGCCGGGGATGACGCCGAGCTTGATCTCGGGCTGGCCGAACTTCGCGGTGTCGGCGGCGATCAGGACGTCGCAGAGCATCGCCAACTCGCAGCCGCCGCCCAGCGCGTAGCCCGCGACGGCGGCGACGACCGGCTTGCGCAGGCGGCCCAGTTCGTCCCAGGGGCCGAGCCAGTCGTCGAGGTAGACGGCGGGGAAGCGGTTGTCCTGCATCTCCTTGATGTCGGCACCGGCCGCGAAGGCCTTGGCGGAGCCGGTGACGACCAGCGCGCCGATCTCCGGGTCGCGGTCGAAGTCCTTGGCGGCCGCGACCACTTCGTTCATCAGCCGGGTGTTGAGCGCGTTGAGCGCCTCGGGCCGGTTGAGGGTGATGATGCCGACCCGGCCCTTGCGGTCCACCAGGATCGTCTCGTACTCGGTCATCGCCGCTTCTTCCTCTCCACGCTGAGCGGAACCTCTGACGGTGGATACGATCTCCGAACACCGCCCCGGACGCCAGTCTCGACAGGCGAGACGATGGTCACCCCGCGAGCCCCAGGTCGCCGTCGGCGGGGGTCTCGAAGAAGCGGGCGACGTCGGCGGCGGTGACCTGCTCCGGGGCGGCGGGGTGCCAGTGCGGGTCGCGGTCCTTGTCGACGACCTGGGCGCGGATGCCCTCGACCAGGTCGTGGTGGGCCAGGGCGGCGCAGGAGATCCGGTACTCCTGGTCGAGGGTGGCGGCCAGGGAGGGCAGGGTGCGGGCCCGGCGCAGCGCGGCGAGGGTCACCTTGAGCATGGTGGGGGACTTGCCGAGCAGCTGTTCGGCGGCGTCCTTCGCGGCGGGCAGGCCGGTGGCGCGCAGCCGTTCCAGGACCTCCTCGACGCTGTCGGCGGCGTAGCAGTGGTCGATCCACTCGCGCTGGGCGGCGAGTTCGGAGGCCGGGGCGGGGGCGGCGAGCGCGGCGACGGCGGCGGCCGGGTCCTCGCCCGCGGCGAGCCGGGCGGTGAGGGCGGGCAGCGCGGCGGAGGGCAGGTAGTGGTCGGCGAAGCCGCAGTGCAGGGCGTCGGCGGCGGTCATGGTGGCGGCGGTGAGGCCGACGTGGGTGCCGAGCTCGCCGGGGGCGAGGGCGAGCAGGCGGCTGCCGCCGACGTCGGGGACGAGGCCGATCCGGGTCTCCGGCATGGCGACGGCGGAGCGCTCGGTGACGATCCGGGTGTTCGCGTGCGCGGAGAGGCCGACGCCGCCGCCCATGGTGATGCCGTCCATCAGGGCCACGTACGGCTTGGGGTAGCGGGAGACCAGTTCGTTGAGCGGGTACTCGACGCGGAAGAACGCCCGGGTGCCCGCGCCGCCGAGCTTGGCGTCGTCGTGGACGGCGCGGATGTCGGCGCCCGCGCACAGGCCGCGCTCGCCGGCGCCGGTGAGCAGGACGGCGGTCACGGCGTCGTCCGCGGCCCAGGCGTCCAGGGCGGCGCGGACGGTGACGAGCATCGCGCGGGTGAGGGAGTTGAGGGCGCGCGGCCGGTTGAGGGTGATCCGCCCGAGCGGGCCGGTCCGCTCGATCAGCACGTCCTGCTGGGCCGCTGGGGTCGCCATGGTCGTCACTCCCGCCTGTCGGTTGGTACGAAGATCCTCCGCTGCACCGTACCGGGCCCGCCCGACGGGTCGGCAGGCCCGGTACGGCGGCGGGCGGCCGGTCAGCAGGGGCGCAGCGGCGTGGCCAGCAGGACGGGGGCGGCGGGCAGGTGCGGGCGCGGGGCGAAGCCGCAGAGCGTCACGGGGTGCGGGAGCAGCGGGACGGCCTGGGCCTGCGGGACGGGCATCAGCAGGTTGGCGGCGGCGAGCGCGGCTCCGCAGACCAGGGTGCGCAGCTTCATCATCGGGGTCCTCCGGGGAAGAGAGTTGTCCACGAACGGTTGCGGCCCGCCCCTTCGGCGCCGGGCGTGGGCGGCCCGGCTCGGGGGGAGGTCGCTGGTTTTCTGTCGGGACAACTTCTAGTGGCGGAGGGGTTTGCGGCCCCGGAATCTCACCCGTTCGGCGGCGTGCTGCGGACGCGCCATTGACGGTTCGGGGCCGTCGTGGCGCGTCCGCGCGGGAGGTCAGCCGGTGATCGTGCCGGTGACCTCGCCGAACCCGACCCGCAGGACCCCCGGCCCGGGGGCGGTCGCGGTGATGGAGACCTCGTCGCCGTCCTCCAGGAAGGTGCGCACGGTGCCGTCGGGCAGTTCGAGGGGCTGCTCGCCGTTCCAGGTCAGCTCGATCAGCGCGCCCCGGGTGTCCGGCTCGGGGCCGGAGACGGTGCCGGAGGCGTACAGGTCGCCGGTGCGCAGGCTGGCGCCGTTGGCGGTCAGGTGGGCGAGCTGCTGGGCGGCGGTCCAGTACATGGTGGCGAACGGCGGCCGGGAGACGAGGTGCCCGTTCAGCGACACCTCCAGCGCCAGGTCCAGGCCCCAGGGCTCGGACTTGCGGTCGTCCAGGTACGGCAGCGGCTCCACCTCGCGCTCCGGCGGGGCGACCCGGGCGTGCTCCAGCGCGTCCAGCGGCACCACCCAGGGGGAGAGCGAGGTCGCGAAGGACTTGCCGAGGAACGGGCCGAGCGGCACGTACTCCCAGGCCTGGATGTCGCGCGCCGACCAGTCGTTGAGCAGGCAGACGCCGAACACGTGCTCCGCGAAGCCGTCCAGCGCGACCGGGCTGCCCATCGCGCTGGGCGTGCCGACCACGAAGGCGACCTCGGCCTCGATGTCCAGGCGGCGGGACGGGCCGTGGCTCGGCGCCGCGTCGGAGGGGGCCTTGCGCTGGCCGTGCGGGCGGACCACCGGGGTGCCGGAGACCACCACGGTGCCGGAGCGGCCGTGGTAGCCGATCGGCAGGTGCTTCCAGTTCGGGGTCAGCGGCTCCTGCCCCGGCCGGAAGATCTTCCCGAGGTTGGTGGCGTGGTGCTCGGAGGCGTAGAAGTCGACGTAGTCGGCGACCTCGAACGGCAGGTGCAGCCGGACGTCCGCCAGCGGCAGCAGGCAGGGCTCGACGGCCGCCCGGTGCGCCGGGTCGGTCAGCCAGGAGGTGAGCGCCGCGCGCACCGCCCGCCAGGTCGGACGGCCGGACCCCATCAGCGGGTTGAGGTTCTCCGCGTCCAGCAGCACGGACGGCGCGCCGACCGCCCGGGCGGCCGCCCCGGCGTCCAGCACCAGGTCGCCGATCCGGACGCCGATCCGCCGTCGGCCGGGCCGGTCGGCGGCGGTGAACACGCCGTAGGGGAGGTTGTGGACGCCGAACGGGGAGTCGGCGGGCAGGTCGAGCCAGGTGGTGGTGCTCAAGGGGTCTCCAGGAGGCCGAGTCGGGCGAGGTCTTCCAGCGGCTCGGCGATGCTACAGGTGCCGAAAGAAGTGAACGAGGCGCGGACGGACGCGATCTGATGCTCCGTCAGGGACTCGACGGCGGTGGCCAGTCGGGCGCCGTCCCGCTCGGCGAGCAGCTCGATGGCCTGCGAGCGGTCGGAACTCCCGGCCGCCAGCAGCAGGTTGAGGAAGCCGTGGTGCTCGTACCCGGTGCCCAGGTCGGTGTGCCGCACCGCGTGGTGCAGCCCCGCCGTGCACTTGTACGGCAGCGCGCGCTCGGCGCAGCCCAGCAGGAAGGCGGCCAGCTCGGTGACGGACGGGAAGGACGCGTAACCCAGGCCGCCGGTGCGGTACTTGGCGCGGTAGCGGGTGCCGGCCAGGGCGTCCAGCCCGTCCTCCGGCCGCTCCGAGCGCGGCAGTTCGACGGCCGCGCCGACGCCCTCCGGCAGCAGCGCGTCCAGCTCCGCCACCGCCGCCCGGACGTCCTCGCCCGCCGCGTACTCGACGGCGGCCACCCGCAGGCCGTCCGCCGCCTCCAGAGCCTCGGCCAGCCGGCCCGGGCCGACCACCAGGCCGACCGCGAACTCCGGCTTCAGGGAGCGCAGTTCGGCCAGCTTGTCGACCGGCGCCAGCAGCGGGCCGACCGCCTCCGCGTACCAGGCGGCGCGGTGCGCCCGGTGCGCGGGGACGGCCCCGGCCAGCGGCAGGTCGCCGGGCGGGAAGACCGCCGCGTCGTCGAACAGCCCCCGGTACAGCTCGGGTACGTTCATCGCCTCGCCCAGGTCCACGCGTAGTCCGGGTCCTCGCTCGCGGTGGCGGCCTCGCCGAGCTCCAGCGGGCGGAAGGTGTCCACCATCACCGCCAGCTCGTCGAAGAACTCCACGCCGATCGAGCGCTCGTACGCGCCCGGCTGCGGGCCGTGGGTGTGGCCGCCCGGGTGCAGCGAGATCGACCCCTGTCCGATGCCGGAGCCCTTGCGGGCCTCGTAGTTGCCGCCGCAGTAGAACATCACCTCGTCGCTGTCCACGTTCGCGTGGTAGTACGGCACGGGGATCGACAGCGGGTGGTAGTCCACCTTGCGCGGCACGAAGTTGCAGATCACGAAGTTGGTGCCCTCGAACACCTGGTGGGCCGGCGGCGGCTGGTGCACCCGCCCGGTGATCGGCTCGTAGTCCGCGATGTTGAACGCGTACGGGTACAGGCAGCCGTCCCAGCCCACCACGTCGAACGGGTGGTTCGGGACGGTGTAGCGCGTCCCGGCCACGCCGCCCGGGCCGCGGTGCTTGACCAGCACGTCCACCTCGCCGCCCTCGACCAGCAGCGGGCCGTCCGGGCCGCGCAGGTCCCGCTCGCAGAACGGCGCGTGCTCCAGCAGCTGGCCGAACTTCGACAGGTAGCGGCGGGCCGGGGTGATGTGGCTGTTCGCCTCGATGCAGTACGCGCGCAGCGGCCCGTCCCCGGTCGGCACCCAGCGGTGGGTGGTCGCCCGCGGGATCAGCACGTAGTCGCCCGGCCCGGCCGTCAGCGTCCCGAACACCGTCTCCAGCACGGCCGTCCCGGACTCCACGTACACGCACTCGTCGCCCAGCCCGTTGCGGTACAGCTCGCTGGGCGCGCCCGCCGCGACGTAGGAGATCCGCACGTCCGCGTTGCCGAGGACGAGCCGGCGGCCGGTGACCGCGTCCGCCGACTTCCACTCCTCGCCCGGGAACAGCCCGTGCAGCTTCAGGTGGCGGGGCAGCAGCGGGAGGTTGGCGGTGGTCGACTGGTCCGGCAGCTCCCAGACCGCGGCGGCCGTCACCGCCGAGGGGATGTGCCGGTGGTACAGCAGCGAGGAGTCCGAGGAGAAGCCCTCCTCGCCCATCAACTCCTCGTAGTACAGCCCGCCTTCGGGGGTGCGGTGCTGGGTGTGCCGCTTGGGCGGCACCGAGCCCAGCTGCCGGTAGTACGCCATCGCCCTACTTCTCCCTGTCGCCCGTCGTGCTCCGTCAGAGGTTGCCGCGCCGGTCCTGCTCGCGCTCGATCGCCTCGAACAGGGCCTTGAAGTTGCCCTTGCCGAAGCCCAGCGAACCGTGCCGCTCGATGAACTCGTAGAAGACCGTCGGCCGGTCGCCGATCGGCTTGGTGAAGATCTGCAGCAGGTAGCCGTCCTCGTCGCGGTCCACCAGGATGCCGCGCGACTGCAGCTCCTCGATCGGCACCCGGACGTGGCCGATCCGCTCGCGCAGCTCCGGGTCCTCGTAGTACGAGTCCGGGGTGGACAGGAACTCCACGCCGCGCGAGCGCAGCACGTCCACCGTGGTGAGGATGTCGTTGGTGGCCAGCGCCATGTGCTGGCAGCCCGGGCCGGTGTAGAACTCCAGGTACTCGTCGATCTGCGACTTCTTCTTCGCCACGGCCGGCTCGTTCAGCGGGAACTTCACCCGGTGGTTGCCGCTCGCCACGACCTTCGACATCAGCGCCGAGTAGTCGGTGGCGATGTCGTCGCCGACGAACTCCGCCATGTTCACGAAGCCCATCACCCGGTTGTAGAACGACACCCACTCGTCCATCTTGCCGAGCTCGACGTTGCCCACCGCGTGGTCCAGCGCCTGGAACAGCCGCTTCGGCGCGCCCTCGGGGCGGACCACCGTCGACTCGCGGGCCACGTACCCCGGCAGGTACGGGCCGG
This sequence comes from Kitasatospora phosalacinea, assembly GCF_000717185.1. Classification (GTDB taxonomy): domain Bacteria; phylum Actinomycetota; class Actinomycetes; order Streptomycetales; family Streptomycetaceae; genus Kitasatospora; species Kitasatospora phosalacinea_A. The sequence goes on from NZ_JNYE01000063.1 coordinate 45,236, forward strand.
TGTAGCGGGAGCGGTCGACCAGGGTGTGCCGGGTCTCGCCGTACGCGGCGATCGCGGCGCGGCGCACCGTGCCGTGCTCGTCCGAGACGTCGTTCGGCTCCTCCAGGACCGTGGCGCCCTGGGCGCGGGCGTGCGCGATGCACCTGTCCACGTCCGGGACCTCCATCGCCAGGTCGACCACGCCGTCGCCGTGGCGGCGGTGGTGGTCCAGCAGCGGGCTGTCCGGCGACACGCCGCCCTCGATGACGAAGCGGCAGGAGCCCGAGCGCAGCACGAACGACTTGCGGTCGCGGCGGCCGGTCTCCGGGCCCGAGTAGGCGACCAGCTCCATGCCGAACACGGACTGGTAGAACTGCGCCGTCTGGGTCGCGTTGCCCACCACGAAGACGACCGCGTCCTGCGCGGTCACCGGGAACGGGTCGGTCGAGGCGTCGTACTCCACCAGACCCACCAGGGTGCGCAGCTGCTCGGCCGTCAGACCGGCCTGCAACTCCTCGGGGGTCAGTTCAACAGCGGCGTCGGCGGTCATGGGGCATTCCTCCACGTCGAGGTCGGTTGCGCAGAGCTTGCTCCTGCTCGGTGAGGTGGGCAACAGGTCCGAATCCGGCTGCTCAATGTGTACAAGATGAGCAGCCGGGGGGTGCTTCGACTGTACGGATTGCTCAGTGCCGCGCCCGATCGCTTCCTCGGCCGGGCGGGAACCAGCGGACGAACCAGTGCGCCGCCAGGTCGGCCACCGCCGCCAGCGCCCCCGGCTCGGCGAACAGGTGCCCGGCGCCCGGGACGACCTGCAGCGCGCTCGGGCCGCGCAGCTCGGCCGCGGCCCGCCGGTTCAACTCCACCACCTCCCCGTCGGCGCCGCCCACCACCAGCAGCGTCGGGGCGGCCACCAGCGACAGCCGGGCCGCCGCCAGGTCCGGCCGGCCCCCGCGCGAGACGATCGCGGCCGGGGCGGTGTCCGGCTCGGCCGCGGCCCACAGCGCCGCCGCCGCGCCCGTGCTCGCCCCGAACCAGCCGTACGGCAGGCCCGCCAGCGCGTGGTGGCGCAGCACCGTCCGGGTCGCGGCGGCCAGCCGCCCGCCCAGCAGGCCCGGGTCGAACACCTTCCGCGGCTGCTCCGCCTCCCCGGGCGTCAGCAGGTCGAACAGCACCGTCGCCAGCCCCGCCCGGTGCAGCCGCTCCGCCACCGCCCGGTTGCGCGGACTGCCCCGCCCCGAACCGCTGCCGTGCGCGAACACCACCACGCCCAGCGGGTCGGCCGGCACCGCCAGCTCGGCCGGACCGGCGGCCAGCGGCACCTCGTACCCGGCGCACCCGCTGCTCCCCGGGCCCCGGGAGGGCTCCAGCGCGGCCAGCACCTCGGCGTCCGTGGTCTGCCGGAAGTCCCGGTAGAACTCGCCGACCGAACGGAAGCCCTTCGGCGCGTGCACGGCCACGTACGCGTCGGCCGCGCCGCCCAGGCGCTCCGCCCAGTCGTGCGGGGCCACCGGCACCGCCAGCACCACCCGCGCGGCACCGCGCGCCCGGACGATCCGGCAGGCCGCCAGTGCGGACGACCCCGTCGCCACCCCGTCGTCCACCACCAGCACCGTCCGCCCCGCCAGCGGCACCGGCACCCGTCCCCGGCGGTAGGCGGCCGCGCGCCGGGCCAGCTCGGCGCGCTCGCGGACCTCGACCGCGGCGAAGTCCTCCGGCGGGACGCCCGCCGCGTCCACCACCTGCTGGTTCACCACCCGCGCGCCGTCCTCGCCGACCGCGCCCATCGCGACCTCCGGCTGCCCCGGCACGCCCACCTTCCGCACCACGCACACGTCCAGCTCCGCGCCCAGCGCGGCCGCGACCTCGGCGGCGACGGGGGCGCCGCCGCGCGGCAGGGCGACCACGACGGCCCCCCGCAGGCCGGGGGCCTCGGACAGCAGGGCCTCGGCGAGGCGGCGGCCCGCGTCGGCCCGGTCGGTGAAGTGCATGGCGGAACCTCTCCGCTTCCCACGGTACGCGCCCGGAGGCCTGGATAAGGAAAAAATAAGGACAAACCCGTGGGTAGCGTTACATACCGCCCAGGGCGGGTAGCGACCAAGTGGCTCGCATGTCCTGACTACGAGGAGGTGGTCCCGGTGTCGACCCACATGTCGTCGGGCATGGAACACCATCCGGACATCCTGGCCCTGCGTGAACACGCGGAGCGCGTCACATCCACCACCGCCGGGCAGGGGACGGAAGCACTCGCCATCTGCGCCGGCCTCTTCCTGGCCATCTCCCCCTGGGTGGTCGGCTTCTCCGGCTTCACCGGCCTGACCGTCAGCAACCTGGTGCTCGGCATCGCCTACGCCGTCCTGATGGCCGGCTACGGCTCCGCCTTCGGCCGCACCCACGCCCGCGCCTGGGCGTGCGTGGCGATCGGCGCCTGGACGGTCATCGCCCCCTGGGCGGTCAACGGCGGCGCGCACGTCCGCCGCACCATCCTGACCAACGTCATCACCGGCGGGGTCATGACCTGCCTGGCCCTGGCCGCGGTCGGCATGGCCTTCGCGGGCATGACGGCACGCCACAGCAGGTAGCGCCCCCGGAGGAGCACGAGGGCACCGGGCCCCGGCGGGCCCGGTGCCCTCGCGGCGTCTTCGCGCCAAAGTGCGGGCGCGCGGCGCGAACGCGCGCGGACGCCCGCCGGGTGCGGCCGACCGGTGGTTCGTGGACGCCCGGGAGCAGGAGCGTTCCCCGGTTCCGGCGCTGAAACATCGGCCCGGCCGACCGCCCGGGAACGGACACCCGGGCGCGAGCGCCCGGTGGGGCGGACGAGCAGGTCGGGGCGGGCGGGGAGGGGGGTGGCGGAGTGCGGGGGGAGGTTGGCCGGGACGGCACTCACCACATCGTGGGAAGCCGGGAAAAAGTGGTGCCCGCACCGGACCGAACCACCGTTCGGTCCGGGCGCCGCCCGGAACACCGCCCCGGGCGCACCCACGAGCCCTCAGGAGGGGACATGCGCACCGAGATCACCCTGCAGGCCGACACCGCCGAGCTCGACCTGGACCTCCGCATCGCGGACGTCACGGAGCAGACCCAGGAGCTCGGCCAGGGCACCTACACCTCGCCGAGCAGCTACGCCATCGGCACCCGCTGCCCGGTCTGCTGCTGACCCTCCGTCAGCGGTCCTCGCGCGGGGCGGGCCACGGCCCGCCCCGCGCCCCCGTTCCACCCTCCCTCCTCCCACCCGCGACCCCGAGGGGCACCACCGACGTGCGCGCAGAGCTGGACCTGTTCGAGGTCAGGGAACCGGTGCTGGTCCGGACGGCCGGCACGCCCCGCACCGGCACCGAGACCCGCATCGACCCGGCGGACCCCGCCCCGGGCGCGCGCCGCCTCGCCGCGGACCCGCTGCTGCGCCAGGCCGTCGAGGTCGCCAGCGGCAGCCTCGCCCTCGCCCTCCAGCGGCTCGGCGAACCCGGCGGCGCCGCCGCACTGGGCCGCAAGCGCACCGTCAGCGCCGCCCGCACCCTGACCCGCTACGCCCGCCGCTCGGGCGGCCGACCCACCCCGTTCGGGCTGTTCGCCGGCGTCGGCCGGGCCCGCTTCGGCGCCGCCGCCAAGATCCCGCCCGCCGGGCCGGGACGCGTCCGGGTCCGGCTGGACGGCGGCTGGCTGCACCGCCGGGTGCTGGACTGGCTCGCCGTGCCCGAAGTCCGCCGCCGGGTCGACGTGGTCCTCGACGACCTGTGCGTGCTGCGCGACGGCCGCCTGCTGCGCCACACCGGCGAACGCGAGGTCTCGGTGCGCGACAACGCCCTGGTCGCCCGGGTGCGGGAGGCCGCCGCCCGACCGGTCGGGTACGCCGCACTGCTGGCCGACCTGGCCGCCCGCTTCCCGCAGGTCACCGCCGAGCGGATCGACGGCCTGCTCGCCGGACTCGTCCAGCACGGCTTCCTGCTCACCTCGCTCACCCCACACCGGATCGACGACGCCCTGCTCGACCGGATCGGGACGGCCGTCGACGGCGCCGTCCCCGGGGCCGCCGAAGGACTGCGCGCCGTCCGCGCGGCCGCGGCCGCCCACGAGCGCGACCGCCCCGGCGAGGGCCTGGAGTCCTGGCGGCACCTGCTGGAGCGGGTCCGGGCCCTCGACCCCGCCGACCGGACCGGCGACCGCCCGCCCGTCCAGGTCGACCTGCACACCGGGGCCGACCTGGTGCTGCCCGAGGCGGTCGGCGCCGAGGCGGCCCGCTACGCCGCCGCGATCTGGGCCGTCACGCCGGAGTGGACCACCCTGGCGCACCTGCGCGACTACCGGGACCGGTTCGTCGAGCGCTACGGCACCGCCAGCGCCGTCCCGCTCGCCGACCTCGCCGACCCGCACCGCGGCCTGGGCCTGCCCCCCGAGTACGGCGGCGGCGCGCCCGCGCACTCCCGCTCCGGGCCCGGCGACGACGCCGACCGGCCGCGCCGCAACGCGGTCGCCGAACTCGTCCAGCAGGCCGTCCTGTCCGGTACCGACCTGGTGCTCGACGACGCCGACATCGCCCGCCTCGCCGACGCGGCCGGCCACGCCCCGGGCAGCAGCCGCCCGCCGCGCACCCTGGAACTCTGCTTCCAACTCCTCGCCGACTCCGCCGCCGCCCTCGACCGCGGCGAGTTCCTGCTGCTCGGCAGCGCGCACACCGGCTCCTGGACGGCCGGGGCCACCGCCGGCCGGTTCGCCGACCTGGCCGGACTCACCGACGGCCTCGCCGCCCTCGCCGCCGGGCCCGCCGACGACGGGGCGCTGCCCGTCCAGGTCGAACTCGCCCCCCGCGACCCGCGCTCGCTCAACATCGTCCAGGTGCCGCCGCTGCTGCCGCACCGCCTGCCGATCGGCGTCGCCGCCGACCGCGGCGACCCGCACTGCCTGGACTGGCGCACCCTGCTGGTCGCCGCCGGCGAGGACGGCCTGCGCCTGCTCCACCCGGAGACCGGCCGCCCGGTCGTCCCCGTCCTCCCGCACATGCTCGCCCTGGACGCCCAGGCCCCGCCCGTCGCCCGCTTCCTGGCCGACCTGGCCGCCGCCCGCCCCCGGGTCTGGTCCGGCTGGGACTGGGCGGGCCTCGACACCCTCCCCTACCTGCCCGCCGTCCGCTACGGCCGGGTCGTCACCGCCCCGCGCCGCTGGCTGCCCGGCCGCCGCCTGCGCGACGCCGCCCGCACCGCGGGCCCCGCCGCCTGGACGGAAGGGCTGCGCGCCTGGCGCGAGCGCTACCGGGTGCCCGACCGGCTGCAGATCGCCAGCAACGACCGGACGTTCCCGGTCGACCTGCGCGAGAGCTGGGACACCGACCTGCTGCGCGCCGAACTCACCGCCCCCGAACCGCGGTTCCAGCTCTTCCAGGACCTCACCGCCGACGGCGCCGGACTCGGCTGGAACCACGGCCGCAGCACCGAGATCGTCGTCCCGCTGTTCCGGGCCGCCCGCCCCGCCACCGGCACTGGCAGCGGCACCGGCACCGGCCGGGCCCCGCTCGCCAGGTCCGCCGTCCGCACCGCCCCGACCCGCGTCCACCTCCCCGGCGAGGACTGGCTGTACGCCAAGCTGTACGCCGAACCCGGCACCCACGACGCGCTGCTGGCCGACCACCTGCCCGCGCTGCTCGCCGACGTCGAGGGAGACGTCGACCGCTGGTTCTTCCTCCGCTACCGCGACCCCGAACCCCACCTGCGGCTGCGCCTGCACGGCGACCCGGCCACCCTGGCCGACCGCGTCCTGCCGGCCCTCACCCGGCACGTCCGCCGACTCGTCGAGGCCGGCGCGCTGCGCACCATGGCGCTCGACACGTACCGGCCCGAGACCGACCGGTACCTCGGCCCGGACGCCCAGGAGGCCGCCGAACTGCTCTTCCGGACCGACAGCCGCTCCGCGCTGCTCCACCTGCGGGCCCGCCGCGACGCCACCGCGGCCGTCCCCGACGAGGTGCTCGCCGCCGTCGGCCACGCCGTGCTGCTCGACTCGCTCGGCGACTGGGACTGGTGCGCCTGGGTGGTGCACCTCTTCGACAAGGGCGCCGACCACCCCGTCTACCAGCGCCACCGCCGGCTGGTGGACCGGCTGGTCCGCCCCGGGGACGCCGCCCGGCACGCCGCCGAACAGCTCGGCGTGCCCGGACTGGCCGCGCTCTGGACCGACTCCCCGGAACCGCGCGACTTCGGACGCCTGCTGCTCGCCGCGCCGGAGGCCGACCGCGACGAGGCCCTCGTGTCACTGCTGCACATGCGGCACAACCGCCAGTTCGGCATCGACCCGGCGGCCGAGGCCCGCGGCTACGCCGTCCTGCGCGGCGCCGCCCGCACCCTGCTCAGCCGCCGCTCCCGCGGGGCGGAGGGACGGTGACGGCGAGCCGGGCGGGGGCAAGCTCCGCCCTGCCTCGGGAGGCTGCGGGGGGTGACCGGGGCAGGAGGGTCGGAGGGCCGCCGACCGGTCAGGGCCGTTCCACCGGGGCCCGTTCCGTCGGGGCCCGTCCGGTCACCGGCCGTCCGGTCACTGGCTGTTTCGTCACCGGCTGTTTCGGCACCGGTCGTTCCGGCACCGGTCGGAGCGACCGATGACCGGCACCGCGCCGGGCGGGGGTAGCTCCGCCCGGCCTCGGGAGGTTGCGGGGGTGCCCGGGGCGGGAGGGTCGGAGGGCCGCCGACCGGCCAGGTCCCGTTCCGCCACCGACCGTTCCGCCGGGGCCCCTTCCGCCACCGACCGTCCCGTCACTGATCGGAGCCATCGATGACCGACACCGCCCCGACGACCACCGCGCCCTCCGAGCGGGTCCGGATGCGGGAGGCGGCCGGGCAGTTGTCCGACCTGATCCTGGACCGGCTCGCCGACCCGGCCGCGACCGCGGCCGCCACCCGGATCCCCGCCGAGGCCGCGGACGACGGCGCGGCCGAGGGCGTCTGGGCCGAGCTGACGCTCGGCAGCGGCAGCCCCGGACTGTCCCTGGCGTTCAGCGGCGGTGCCCGGCCCGGCACCGACCGGGCGGCCCGGGCCCACGGGTACCTGGCGGTCGCGACCCGGGCCGCCGCCGACGGCGGCAGCGAGCCCAGCGGGATCTTCAAGGGCCCCGGCGCGCTGGCCTTCGCCGTGCTGGCCGCCCACCGCGCCACCGGGGGCTACACCACCGCGCTGCACCGGCTCGACGCCTACCAGCGGCAACTGGTGCGCACCGCGCTGCCCCCCGTCCCGGACGGCCCGCTGGCCACCATCGGGCACTACGAGGTGGTGCGCGGCATGACCGGCGTCGGCCGCTACCTGCTGGCCCGCGCCGAGACCTGCGACGGGGAGCTGGCGCAGGTCCTCGGCTACCTGATCGCCCTGGCCCGCGGCACCACCGTCCACCGCGGGGCCCGCGTCCCGCGCTGGTGGGCGCTGGACGCGCCGCGGGTCGGCTCCGAGCACCTGCTGCCCGACGGCCACCTCAACCTGGGCCTGTCGCACGGCGTCGCGGGCCCGCTGATGCTGCTCGCCCTGGCCTGGCGCGACGGCGTCCGGCTGCCCGGCCACCGGGAGGCGCTGGAGGACACCGCCGACCTGCTGGTGCGCTGGGCGGTGCGCGACGAGCACGGCACGTACTGGCCGGGCTACCTGGACCTCGCCGAGTACCTGGCCGGACCCGGCGCGTACCGGACGCCCGCCGGGTGGCCGTCCTGGTGCTACGGCGCGCCCGGCGTCTCGCGCGCCCTCCAGGTGGCCGGGGCCGTCCTGGGCCGGGCCGACTGGACGGCGACCGCCCGCGACTCGGTCGAGCGGCTGCTGCGCGTCCCGCTCGACGGGTGGGGCGTGACCGACCACGCGCTGTGCCACGGCTGGGCCGGTGCGCTGCACCAACTCGGGCGGCTGAACGAGCAGTTCGCCGACGAGCGGATCGAGCGGCGGCGCGACGAGGTGGCCGCCCGGCTGGTCGACGCCTTCGACCCGGACGCCCCGTTCGGCCTGCGGTTCACCATGACCCGCCGGCCGTTCGCCAGCGACGTGTCCGGCTACCTGGACGGGGCGGCCGGCGTCGCGCTCGCCCTCGACTCGTACGCGTCCGGCGGCACCCCGCGCGACTGGGACATGCCGCTGCTGCTGTCCTGACGCCCGGCGCCCGGCGCCCGGCGCCCGGCGCCCGGTGCCAGGCCGTCAGGCCGCGTCAGTCGGCGTCAGTCGGCGTCCTGCGGGCGGGTCATCCGCAGGACGTCCAGGGCCTCGTCGAGCTGGGCCTCGGTGAGCAGGCCGCGGTCGACGTAGCCGCGGTCGAGGACGACCTCGCGGATGGTCCTGCGTTCGGCGAGGGACTGCTTGGCGACCTTCGCCGCCTCCTCGTAGCCGAGGTAGCGGTTGAGCGGGGTGACGACGGAGGGGGAGGACTCGGCGTACTCGCGGGCGCGCTCCGCGTTGGCGGTGATGCCGGAGACGGTGCGGTCGGCGAGCAGGCGGGCGGAGGTGGTGAGGAGGCGGACGGACTCCAGCACGTTGCGCGCGATGACCGGCAGCATGACGTTGAGCTCGAAGTTGCCGCTCGCGCCGGCCACCGTGACGGTGGTGTCGTTGCCGATGACCTGCGCGGCGACCATCAGGACCACCTCGGGCAGCACGGGGTTGACCTTGCCGGGCATGATCGAGGAGCCGGGCTGCAGGTCGGGGAGGTTGATCTCGGCGAGGCCGGTGCGCGGGCCGGAGCCCATCCAGCGCAGGTCGTTGGCGATCTTGGTGAAGCCGGTGGCGACCGTGCGCAGCTGGCCGCTGAGCTCGACCAGGCCGTCCCGGGCGCCCTGGGCCTCGAAGTGGTTGCGGGCCTCGGTCAGCGGCAGGCCGGTGGCGCGGGCGACCTCGGCGATCACGGCGGCCGAGAAGCCGGGCGGGGTGTTGATGCCGGTGCCCACGGCCGTTCCGCCGAGCGGGAGTTCGGCGACCCGGGGGAGCGTCGCGCGCAGCCGCTCGACCCCGTACCTGACCTGGGCCGCGTAGCCGCCGAACTCCTGGCCGAGGGTGACGGGGGTGGCGTCCATCAGGTGGGTGCGGCCGGACTTGACGACCTCCGCGAACTCCGCGGACTTGGCCTCCAGGGCCTGCGCCAGGTGCTCCAGGGCCGGGACCAGCCCGTGCAGGACGGCGCCCGTCGCGGCGACGTGGATCGAGGACGGGAAGACGTCGTTCGAGGACTGCGAGGCGTTGACCTGGTCGTTGGGGTGCACCGGGCGGCCCAGGCGCTCGGCGGCCAGCGTCGCGATCACCTCGTTGGCGTTCATGTTGGACGAGGTGCCGGAGCCGGTCTGGAACACGTCCACCGGGAACTGGTCGTCCCAGCGGCCCTCGGCCACCTCCTCGGCGGCGGACCGGATCGCCGCCGCGGTCTCCCCGTCCAGCACGCCCAGTTCGGCGTTGACGACGGCCGCCGCGGCCTTGATCCGGGCCAGCGCCGCGATGTGGGCGCGCTCCAGGCGCTGCCCCGACACCGGGAAGTTCTCCACAGCCCGCTGGGTCTGCGCCCGCCACTTGGCCGCCGCCGGGACGCGGACCTCGCCCATCGAGTCGTGCTCGGTCCGCCACCGCTGGTCCTGCTGCTGGTCCTGCCGCTGTTCCTGCTGCCGCTGTTCCTGCTGTCCGTCCGCCATGGTCGGTGCACCTCCTGGACCGGTCAGCCTTCCACGGGCGCCCGGCATTCCCGGTGCGCCGCGGCCGCGTGTCGGCGCGCCCGGCCCGCCGCGGCGCCCTTGACCGCGCGGCCTACCGGGCGGTAAGGACGGCGGTGGCACACCCGCCCGCACCCTCCGAGGAGCCCACCCATGGCCACCGCCCCCGACCCGCTCGACCTGCTCGGCGTCGACGACCTGCTCACCGAGGACGAGCGGCTGGTCCGCGACAGCGTCCGCGCCTTCACCGACCGGCACGTCCGCCCGCAGCTCGCCGAGTGGTACGAGCGGGGCACCTTCCCGGTGCGCGAACTCGCGCCGGAACTCGGCAGGCTGGGCGTCCTCGGGATGCACCTGGAGGGCTACGGCTGCACCGGGTCGACGGCCACCGAGTACGGGGTCGCGTGCATGGAGCTGGAGGCCGCCGACTCCGGGCTGCGCAGCTTCGTCTCGGTGCAGGGCTCGCTGGCGATGCGCTCGATCCACGCCTTCGGCTCCGAGGAGCAGAAGCTGCGCTGGCTCCCGGAGTTGGCCGCCGGACGGGCCGTCGGCTGCTTCGGCCTGACCGAGCCGGAGGCGGGCTCCGACCCGGGGTCGATGCGCACCCGGGCCCGGCGCGACGGCACCGACTGGATCCTGGACGGCGCCAAGGCGTGGATCACCAACGGCTCGGTCTCCGACGTCGCGGTGGTCTGGGCGGCCACCGAGGAGGGCGTGCGCGGCTTCCTCGTGCCGCGCGGCACCCCCGGGTTCACCGCCCGCGACATCCCCGGCAAGCTCTCCCTGCGGGCCTCCGTCACCAGCGAACTCGCCTTCGACGGCGTCCGGTTGCCCGCCGACGCGGTGCTGCCGCAGGCCCGCGGCCTGCGCGCCCCGCTGTCCTCGCTCGGCGAGGCCCGCTACGGCATCCTGTGGGGCACCGTCGGCGCCGCCCGCGACTGCTACCGGGCCGCCGTCGAGTACGCCCGCGACCGCGTCCAGTTCGGCCGCCCGATCGGCGCCTTCCAGCTGACCCAGGCCAAACTCGTCGACATGGCAATGGAGTTGGAGAAGGCCTACCTGGTCGCGGTGCGGATCGGCCGGCTCAAGGACGAGGGCCGCGCCCAGCCCGCCCACATCTCCTTCGGCAAGCTCAACAACGTCCGCACCGCGCTGGAGATCGCCCGCACCGCCCGCACCATCCTCGGCGCCAACGGCATCACCACCGCGTACCCCGTCCTGCGGCACGCCAACAACCTGGAGTCGGTGCTCACCTACGAGGGCACCGCCGAGATCCACACCCTGGTCCTCGGCGAGGCGATCACCGGCGAGTCCGCCTACCGCTGACGGAAATCCGCTGGCCGCAGCGGCGGCCGGGCGGCCGATCTTCTACCCGGTGCGCCGGGCCGGTGGCGGGACCGTCCTCGAACTGCGAGTACCGCCGGGTCCACCTCGCAGCGGGTGCCCGGTCCGCCGGAAGTCGGGGTTCCCGGGGGCGGGCTCAGACTTCCGGCGGATCCGGAACGGTACCTGGTGCGCATGGTTCCCGGGGGCGGGCGCGACCACGATGGAAGGGACGGGAACGGCGGGAAGGGGCGAGGGGCCATGAAGGGCGGACGGGCGGCGACGGTGGTGCTGGGGGCAGCGGCCGCCGCGCTGCTGCTGGTGATGGTGGCACCCGCGGCGCTCCAGCGGATGCAGGACCGGATGGACCACACCGTCCGCTACCCGAGCGGCGCCGCCGCCAAGGCCGACCGCGGCGGCGCGGCCCCCGGCTGGCTGCCGGACTCCGCGACCGGCGTGGCCCTGCTGGGCTCCGACCGGCAGGGCGACCGGCTGATCCGGGCCACCCTGCCGGAGCGGGCGCTGCCCGCGGGCTGCACCGCGGGCCGCCCGCTCGGCGACGTCCACCTGCGGGCCCCCTGGTTCCCGAGCGACGCCCCGCAGCGGGCCACCGCGCACTGCGGCCTGTACGACGTCGCCCTGGTCGGCGACCAGCTGTACGGCTGGCAGGACGCCGCGGTGGCCGCGGGCGTCCGGACGGCCGTGCCGGTCGGGCGGTAGCCGCCCGGTGGACGGCCGTGCCGGTCGGGCGGTGGCCGCCCGGTGGCCGCCCGGTGGCCGCTCGGCTTTCGCGGGGGCGGGCGGATGGGATAGGACGGTGCCGGTACCCCCGCCACCGTGAGGAGCCCCATGCCAGGCCCGACCGTCGACCCCGACGGCGACCAGACCGCACCCGCCGTCCCGCTCCGGTCGGAGGGGCCTCCCGCGCAGACGCCGCAGCGGGCCCCGTTCGCCACCGCCACCGTGATCACCCTGGGCAGCCTCGTCGCGCTCGGGCCGTTCACCACCGACCTGTACCTGCCCGCACTGCCCGACCTGACCGCGGACCTGCACTCCACCGCACCCGCCGCCCAGCTCACCCTGACCGGCTCGCTGCTGGGCATGGTCCTCGGCCAGCTGCTGTTCGGGCCGCTCAGCGACCGTCTCGGCCGCCGCCGCCCGATGCTGGCGGGCCTGGCCGTGTACACCGCCGCCAGCCTGCTGTGCGCCTTCGCTGCCTCGATGCCGGTGCTGGTCGCGGGCCGGGTGGTGCAGGGCGCCGCGGGCTCGGCCGCGCTGGTGATCGCCCGGGCGGTCGTCCGGGACCGGCTGGAGGGGATCGCGATGATCCGCTTCCTGGCCACCATGGGCCTGGTGTCCGGCCTCGCCCCGATCGTCGCCCCGCTGGCCGGCGCCCAACTGCTGCACGTCACCGACTGGCGCGGCACCTTCGTCGTGCTCGCCCTGCTCGGCGCGGTGCTCACCGCCGCCTGCGCGGTCGGCGTCCGCGAGACGCTGCCGCCGGAGCGGCGGCACGGCGGCGGCCCCGGCAGCACCGTCCGGGCGATCGGCGGGCTGCTGCGCGACCGGCTGTTCCTCGGCTACCTGCTGACCGGCACCTTCGCCTTCGGCGCGCTGTTCGCGTACGTCGGCGGCTCCTCGGTGGTGCTGCAGGAGGTGTACCGGATCACCCCGCAGACCTACAGCCTGGTGTTCGCCGTCAACTCGATCGCGCTGCTGGCCGTGACCCAGCTCAACGGCCGGTTCCTGGTGCAGCGCCACTCCGAGCGGACGCTGCTGCTGGCCGGTCTGGGCGCGGCCGCGGCGGCCGGGGCCGCCGTGGTGCTGTGCACCACCGTGTGGGACACCGGCCTGGCCGGGGTGTGGCCCGCACTGACGCTGCTGATGGGCTCGATGGGCGTGATCCTGCCGAACGCCAACGGCCGGGCGCTGACCATGGCCCCGCACGCGGCCGGTTCGGCGTCCGCGCTGCTCGGCACCGGCACCTACCTGTGCGGCGCGGTGGTCGCCCCGCTCAGCAGCCTCGGCGGGCACCCGTCCGCGACGGCGCTCGGCGCGGTCGTGCTGGGCTGCGCGCTGCTGGCGCTGGCGGCGTACCTGCCGCTGTGCCGGGAGCGCTGAGCGCTCCCGGGCGGTGCGGTCAGCGTCGGCCGCGGGCCAGCAGCTGGGCCCGGGCGGTGGCGGCGAAGGTCGGGCCGGCCGCGGTGGCGGTGGCGTCCGCGGCGGTGCCGCCCGGTTTCACGGTGCCGGAGACGGTGAGGTAGACGTACCGGCCGACGGAGGCGTGGGTGCCCTGGCAGCCGGTGCTGGTGCAGTACGAGGTGTGGCCGCTGGGGACCAGGCCCTGTACCTGGCCCTGGAAGGCGGCCATGACCGCGTCCGCCTTGGCCTTGCTGTCCAGAACCGCGATGCCGATGGTGACGGCGCTGTTGCCCGAGGTGTAGGTCACCCGGATCATCGAGCGGCAGCCCTGGGCCGCCAGCACGTTGCCGAGGCCGCCGGTGGTGGCCTGGTAGCAGGTGGCGGTCTGGGACTCGGTCAGCCTGGTCCAGGTCCTGCCGTCGACCTGCATCGTCGCGGCGGGCAGCACCCCGGCGGGGGTGAGCGGGGCGGTGTCGGTGGCCGCCGAGGAGATCACCGTCAGCGGGTCGGGCGGCCCGGCCGGGGAGGCGGGCGCGGAGGAGGGCGCCTTGCTCGGGCCCTTGCCGGGGCTCTTGCCCGCGCCGCGCGAGGGCGACGCCGAGGGCGACCCGGAGGGGGACGCGGAGGGCGAGGGGGAGTCGGAGGGGGACGCGGTCGGGGACGGGTCGCCGCCGGTGTCGGGCTGCTGCGGCGCCGCGCCGGTGGCCTCGACCACGACCGTCGGATCGGCCTTCGGCGTGCCGGGCGAGGAGGTGGCGGCCGCGACCGCGGTGATCCCGCCGACCGCGACGACGGCGGCCAGCACGCCGCCCGCGGCCTTCATCCGCTTGCGCCGGGACTGCTCCCGCTGGTGCTGGTCGGCGAGCGCCGCCCAGTCCGGTTCGTCGAACTGGACCCGCCCCGCCGGACCAGGCTGCTGGGGCGGCAGCGGCCCGCCCTGGTTCGTTCCCCACCCGTTGGTCATGGTCGCTGATCCTAGAACACCGGTAGAACGCCAGGTCGAACCGGACGGGCCCGGGCGGTGGCGGGGTGCCACCGCCCGGGCCCGGTCCAGGAGCCGTGCGGTTCCTGCGGGTTGAGCCGGGGTCAGGCGATGGAGAAGTCGTCGCCGTAGACCGCGCCCTGGCCGTACCAGCCGTGCAGGTACACGGTGACGGTGCCGTTGGCGCCGGTGGTGAACGGGACGGTCAGCTTCGTCCAGGAGGAGCCGTTCGCCCAGGAGGAGGCGGTGGCGCCGCCGCTGACGCCGACGTACGAGTACGGGCCCTGGACCCAGGCGGTCAGGGTGTACGCGTGGTTCGGGGCCAGGGTGACGGTCTGCTCGCACTGGCCGGTGGCGCTGGCGCTCGGGACGGCCTTCAGGGCCTTGGAGCCGCCGTGCACCGGGGAGGTGACGACCGCGCCGCCGCTCTGGCAGGTCCACGGGGCGAGGTTGCCGCTCTCCAGGTCACCGTTGGCGAGGCCGGTGGGCGGGGTGGTGCCGGTGACGGTCAGCGCGTAGGTGGCGGTGTGGGTCCTGCCCGCGCCGGTGCCGGTGACGGTCAGGGCGTAGGTGCCCGGGGCCGCCGCGGCGGTGGTGGACACGTTCAGGGTGGCGGAGCCGCCCGCGGTGACGCTGGAGGGGCTCAGCGCGGCGGTGACGCCCGCCGGGGCGCCGGTGACGGTCAGGTTGACGGTCGCGGCGGTGCCGGAGGTGACCGCGGTGCTCACGGTGCTGGAGACGGCCGAACCGGCCTGGACCGAGCCGGAGGCGGGGGAGAGCGCGACCGAGAAGTCGGAGGCGGTGGTGCCGCCGGTGACGGTCAGGGTGTACGTCGCCGAGTGGGTGCCGCTCGCGCCGGTGCCGGTCACGGTCAGCGGGTAGCTGCCGTTGGCGACGCCCGAGGTGGTGGACACGTTCAGGGTGGCGGAGCCGCCCGCGGTGACGGTGGAGGCGCTCAGCGCGGCGGTGACGCCCGCCGGGGCGCCGGTGACCGACAGGTTGACGCTCTGCGCCGAGCCGGAGGTGACCGCGGTGCTGACCGTCGCCGAGGTGGACGCACCGGCGGTGACCGAGCCGGCGGCCGGGTTCAGCGACACCGAGAAGTCGTTGGCGGGCACGGAGGAGCTGGTGAACTGGGAGAAGATGTGGCTGAAGTCCCAGGTGCCCTGCGCGATGCCGGAGCACTCGTCGTGGCCGCCCTGGCCCGGGCAGCCGCCGTTGTCGCGCTGCAGCGCCCAGAAGGACAGCGTGTTGATGCCCTTGGAGACGGCCCAGTTGTAGACCGTGGTGGCGTTGGCGACGGTGAAGGTCTCGGCGGGCCCGAAGTCGTCGATGCCGACCATCTCGGTGATGCCGATCATGTTCCACAGCTGGGCGGAGGTCTTCGTCGGGTACAGGTTCGCCAGCTGGTTGTACAGGCCCTGCGCGGAGGTCTGGGTGTCCGCGGCCATGTCGTGCGCGGCGTTGTCGTAGTAGTCGAACGTCATCATGTTGACGACGTCGATCCGCGCGTTGTTGGTGACCGCGTTCTTCAGCACCTTGAGGCCGCTGGAGGCCAGGCCGCTGGTGGTGGTCGGCAGGGTGTAGCTGAACTGGATGCTGCGGCCGTTGGCGGCCGCCCAGTCCTCGACGATCTTGATCGCCTTGTTGCGGCGGTCGATGCCGGCCGTGTTGGTCAGCGAGTTGTCCTCGATGTCCAGGTCGATCCGGGAGACGTCGTAGGTGGTGATGACGTTCTCGAACTGGGCGGCGATCTGGTTGACGTCCGTGCAGGAGTCGGCGATCTCGGTGCCCGTGTTGTCCGCGGTGTAGCCGCCGAAGGACGGGATCACGTCGCCGCCGCCTGCGCGGATGGTGTTGATGTCGGCGCCGAAGACGGAGCTGGACACCGGCATCGAGGTGTCGCCGTTCCACAGCGCGGTGCAGGAGCCCTTGGTGGCGGCCTGCAGGAACGCCATGGTGAGGTGCTTGGCACCGGACTGGGCGGCCAGGGCGGCCGGGCTCTCGCCGGTCCACGCCTCGAAGTACGGGGCGAAGACGTGCTGCGGCAGCGGGGTGGCGGCCTGCGCGGGGGCGGAGATCAGCCCCAGCGAGGCGGCCGCCACCGCGCCCGTGGCGAGCAGCGCTCGGAGTGGTCGGTGAAGGCGCATCGAGTCTCCATCAGGCATGGAAGGGTGGCCCGCGTGCCGGTGCTCGGGCACGGGGCGGGGGGTGGGCCTGGTACGGGGTGGTGCCGGGGTGGTGCGGGGCAGTACGACTCGCCCCGGCCGGTGGTCACACCCCCACGATGCGTCCCGGTCGGGAAGTAGCGGACTCATGGTTGGTCTGGACCACTGCGTCTGTCAAGACTCTTTACAGTTCCCCGGTATGGCCAGCTCAGAGCTTTACCAAGCCTTGGTGATGCGCCTCTTGACGTACCGTCGGCCCCGCCCCCGACTGCTCGGGGCGGGGCCGACGGACGGTGCGCGGCGGGCGCGGATCAGCTCAGGCCGGCCCCCTTCAGCCAGCTCTTGGCGACCGCCGACGGGTCCTCCTTGTCCACCGCGACGCGCTTCATCAGCGCGGTCAGCCCGGCCGTGTCCAGCTTCGCCGAGACCGCGTTCAGCGCGGCCGTCCCGGTGGCGTCCAGCCCGGCGGTGTTCACCAGCGGGGTGACGTTCTGCGAACTGAACACGTTCTTCGGGTCGTCCAGCGCGACCAGCTTCAACTGGACGGTCTTCGGGTCGGTGGTGAACACGTTGCCGACCTGGATGCCGCCGTCCTTCAGCGCGTTCGCGGTGGTGTCGCCGGTCGGCTTCCACTCCTTGAAGGTCAGCCCGTAGACGTCCTTGAACTGCTGCTCGCGCCGCGACTTGAACTCCGGCGGGCCGCCCACCACCAGGTCCTGGGCCTTGCCCGCCAGGTCGGCTATCGACTTCACGCCCAGCCGGTCGGCGGTCTCCTGGGTGACCGTCAGCGAGTCCTTGTCCTCCGCCGCCGCCGAGTCCAGGATCGCCAGCCCGGCCGGCAGCTTCGCCTTCAGCTCGGCGTTCACCGCGTCCTCGCCGGTCGCCGTCGACTTGGCGTCCAGGTAGCCCAGCAGCGCGCCGTTGTACTCCGGCAGCACCGTCAGCGCACCCGACTGCAACTGCCCGTACAGCACTTCGCGGCTGCCGATGTTGAACTTCTCCTCCACCTTCACGCCCTTGGCCTGCAGGGCCTGCGAGTAGATCGAGGCCAGCAGCACGTTCTCCGGGAAGTTCGCCGAACCGACCACCACGGTCCTCCCCGCCCCGCCACCGGCCGAGGAGGAGGCGGGCGGCGCCGGAGCGGGCGACTTCGCGGCCAGCGGGTCACTGCCGCCGGAGGAGGAGCAGGCCGCCGCACCCGCCAGCAACAGGGCTACGGCGAGGGCGGTACGGACCGGACGGGGCGTCATGGGGCATCCTTCACGAGTGCGGGAGGGTTGGCGGGATCGGTCGGAGTGAGGGGCGCGGCACCGCCGGTGCGGCGCGCGCGGGTACGGGGGCCGGGCCGGGTGCCGGGCGGCGCGGCGAGCCGGATGAGCAGGGCGAACAGCAGTTGGACGCCCACCGCCAGCAGCACCACCAGCAGGGCGCCGCCGACCGTGGTCGGGTAGTCGCGGGTGGCCAGCCCGTCGATCACGTACCGGCCGAGGCCGCCGAGGCCGACGTACGCGGCGACCGTGGCCGTCGCGATCACCTGCACCGACGCCGTCCGGACCCCCGCCAGCAGGGTCGGCGCGGCCGCCGGAACGCACACCCGCAGCAGCGTCTGCGGGTGCGTCAGGCCGATGCCGCGGGCCGCGTCCCGGACGTCCGGATCGGTGCCGCGCACCCCCTCGGCCGCGGCCACCAGCATCGGCGGCGCGGCCAGCGCCGTCAGCGGCAGCAGCACCGCCGTGTCGCCGACGCCCGCCAGCAGCACCGCCAGCGTCACCAGGCCCAGCGTCGGCAGGGCGCGCGCGACGCCCGCCACCGCCGTCACCAGGAACAGGCCGCGCCCCGAGTAGCCGATCAGCAGCCCCAGCGGCAGCGCCACCAGCGCGGACAGGCCCAGCGCCTCCGCGGAGAACGCCAGGTGCTCCAGCAGCCGGTGGACGATCGAGTCCGGGCCGGAGCGGTGCGCCGGATCGGCGAAGAAGTCGTGCAGCCAGCCCAGCCAGTTCACCGCGCCGCCCCCCGCTCCCACGGCGCCAGCACCCGGCGGGCCGCCACCAGCAACAGGTCGGTGGCCAGCGCCAGCAGCGCCACCAGCACGATCCCGGCCAGGATCGGGGTCGGGAAGGTCCGCTGGAAGCCGTCCACGAACAGGTAGCCCAGACCGCCCCGGCCGACCAGCGCCCCCACCGCCGCCAACGAGATCGAGGACACCGCGGCGACCCGCAGCCCACCAATCAAGTACGGCACGGACGCCGGGAGTTCGACCGCGGCCAGCCGCCGCCACGGCCCGTAGCCCATCGCCGTGGCCGCCTGCCGCACCGGCTCCGGCACCGCCCGCAGCCCGTCCACCGCGGTCGGCAGCAGCACCGCCAGCGCGTAGCAGGTCAGCGGCACCATCACCGTCTGCCGGGTGGCCAGCCCGGTGTACGGGATCAGCACCACGAACACCGCCAGCGAGGGCAGCGCGTACACCACGTTGAAGACCGCCGCGAGCGGCTGGTACAGGCGGGGGAAGCGCGCGCAGGCCAGGCCCAGCGGCACCGCGAGCAGCAGCGCCAGCAGCACCGGGACCAGCGCGATCACCGCGTGGTCGGCCGTCAGGTCGGCCAGGTAGCCGAGGTGGTCGCCCAGCCAGTGCCAGCGGACCAGCGGCTCACCGTCCAGCATGCGGCACCTGCTCGGGCAGCGGGGCGCCGACGGGGCCGGTCGCGGCGAGCGCTTCGACCACCGCGGCGCGGCTCGCGGTGCCGACCGCCCGGCCCTCGGCGTCCACCGCGACGGCGTGGCCGGACGGGGCGAGCAGCGCGGCGTCCAGCGCGGAGCGCAGCGAGTCCCGGGACGGGACGAAGACCGGGGCCGGGTGACGCTCGGCGCCGCGCAGCCAGTGCTCCGGACGGCCGTCCGGGTCGAGCACCAACTGCCAGCCCTCGTAGGCTATTCGGCCGTCGAGCGCGGCGACCGGGACGGACCCGGCCGGGCGCAGGCCCAGGCCGCGCAGGCCGCGGTCACGGCCCAGGAAGGCGGCCACGCCCGCGTCCGCCGGAGCGGTCAACAGGGTGTGCGGATCGGCGAGTTGGGCGATCTCGCCGTGCTCGCGGAGCACCACCACCCGGTCGCCGAGCCGGACGGCCTCCTCGATGTCGTGCGTCACGAACAGCACCGTCTTCCCCAACTCGGCCTGCAGCCGCAGCAGTTCCTCCTGCAGCCCGGCGCGCACCAGCGGGTCGACCGCGCTGAACGGCTCGTCCATCAGCAGCACCGGCGGATCGGCCGCCAACGCCCTTGCCACGCCCACCCGTTGCTGCTGGCCGCCGGAGAGCTGGGCCGGGTAGCGGCGGGCGGTCTCCGGCGGCAGGCCGACCAGCTCCAGCAGTTCGGCGGCCCTGGCCCGGGCCCGCTTGCGGTCCCAGCCGAGCAGCCGGGGCACGGTCGCCACGTTGTCGATCACCCGGCGGTGCGGGAACAGCCCCGCCTGCTGGATCACGTACCCGATGCCGCGCCGCAGCCCGGCCGCGGGCAGCTCGGCCACGTCCGTCCCGTCCAGCAGCACCCGGCCGGCGGTCGGCTCCACCATCCGGTTGACCATCCGCAGGATGGTGGTCTTGCCGCAGCCCGACGGCCCCACCAGCACGGTGGTCCGGCCCGCCGGGACCTCCAGGTCCAGGCCGCGGACGGCGACCGTGCCGTCGGGGTGGCGCTTGGCGGCGCCCTCGAATCTGATCACGGAAGGGTCCTCGGAGGGTCGGCCGTCGGGTGGTGGTGGGGCGGTTGTCGTCAGGTCAGCGGTTCGGGCGGTGGTTCGGTCAGCGGTTCGGGCGGTGGTTCGGGTGATCGTGGGGCGTCGCTTGTCCGGCTTCCCGTGCCGCTCTCACCGCAAACCTTGATCAACCCGGTGGGTGGGCAGCCCGGCGGCCGCCCAGGCGACGAAACCGCCGTCCAGGTCCGTCGCCCGGTGCAGTCCCAACTCCTGCAGCGAGGCCGCGGCCAGCGAGGACGCGTACCCCTCCGAGCAGACCACGATCCAGCGCACGTCGTGGTCCACCGCCTCCGGGATCCGGTGGCTGCCGGTCGGGTCCAGGCGCCACTCCAGCACGTTGCGCTCGATCACCAGCGCGCCCGGGATCTCCCCCTCGCGGGCCCGCTGCGCCGCCGGGCGGATGTCCACCAGGCGTGCCCCGTCGGCGAGTTCGGCCCGGGCCCGGGCCGGGTCCGGCCGGTCCAGGCCCGCCCGGGCCCGCGCCAGCAGCTGGTCCACCGTCGTCACCACTGCTCCGGTCCTTCCGTGGAGGTCCGCACCAGGCCGTCGACCCGCAGCTCGTAGTGCGACATCTCGCTCAGCGGCGGCGAGTACGCGTGCAGCGTCACCGCCGGGCCCGACGCCGTGTTGCGGACGTCGTGCAGGTACTGCGGGCCGAACGCCCGCTCGCTGCCCGCCGCCAGCCGACGCACCGCCAGTCCGTGCTCCAACTCGCCCAGCGCCAGCTCCTCCAACTCGCCCAGCGCCACCGTGAACGCGCCGCGCGAGCCGCCGTGGTCGTGGAAGCCGGTGGACTGCCCCGGCAGCCAGCTGATCAGCCACACCTCGTAGTCCTCGGCCAGCTCCAGGCGCTCGTACCAGCGGTCCTCCGCGGACAGCCGCACCCGGTGCAGCCAGCGCTCGGGGCGCTCGGCCAGGTCGCGGACGATCCGGCGCAGCGCGTTCGGGGAGAGCGGCTGGCGCGGGGACGCGGGGGAGCCGGTGACGGGCGCGGTGGGCGTAGTGGGTGCGGCGGGCGTGGTGGCGAGGTCGATGCTCATGGGTCCTCCGGGTGTGCCGGGGCGGCAGCCGTCGCCGGAGTGCCTGCGAGGGACACGGACCGGCGCGCGGACAGCGGGAAAGGCGGGCGGCGGGGAAGGGGGGTGCGGTGGTGGGTGCGGGCGGCCCTGGTCAACTCACAGGGCGCGCGCGGAGGTCACGCGGAGAGCGTCAACAGCAGGCACACATGTCGCTCGCCTGGCGTCGCAGATCGACGTGCAGGCGGCAGACCAGGAAGGCGCCGGAGTTCATGCCGCCGATGGTTCACGACCCGGCGGCGGCCCGTCAAGTTCCGCCACGCCGAGGGCCGCATCGTGGACTTCCGCGTACCGCGATCCGGACAGGCCGGTGGCCCGCGCTCCGGGGAGAGCGCGGGCCACCGGGGTTCCGGGGTGGTGCCGTTCCTTCAGTCGTCCTGGCCGGCGTTGGCCTCGGCCTGGGCGGCGGCGCTGTCCGCGGCGTCCACCTTCTGCTGCATCTGCTGGACCTGCGCGTCGTCCGGACCGCTGCCCCCGGACGGGCCGGAGGAGGCCGGGCCGGAGGAGGTCGGGCCACAGGCCGTCAGTGCGGCCGCGCAGGCCAGCACCAGGGCCGCCAGGGTCGCGCGCGCGGCCGGTCGACGCGTCCGACGGGTCACTTCCCGGCCGCCGGGGCGTGCTGCGCGCACCAGTCGGCCACCGCCACCAGGTCCGCCTCGCGGGTCTGCAGCGTCGGCAGCAGGCCGCGGCGGAAGGTCAGCCGGTCGTTCAGGTACTTCTCGACCTCGGCGTGGCCCTCCTTGCGGGCGTTGTCCACCCGCTGCTGCAGCCGGGCCACCGAACCGGCCACGGTGGCGTCGCCGTTCAGCCGCTCCAACGCTCTGTCGATCCGCTCCTGGGTCTTCGGCAGCCGCTTGCAGACCGCCTTCGCCCCGTCCCCCTTCGGCGCCGCCCCGTCCGCCGCCTGCGCGGGCCCCGCCGCCAGGAACGCGCCCGCCAGCGCGAGCGCTCCGACGGCCGCCGCCGCCCGGTCGATGCGCATGGGCATCCCCTTCCGTCCGCTCCGGATTCCGGCCGGTCCGGTTCACCCGGCCGGGCCCGACGCTAGGGGGCCTTCTTGTGGAAACCCTGTGGAACGGCGGACGGCGGACGGCGGACGGCGGCTGGCGGCTGGCGGACGGCGACCGGCGACCGGGGCCAGGCGTTCGGGACTCAGCCGTTCCGGGGGACGTACGCCAGGCCGTGCGCACCGGGCTCGCCGCGCTTCGGGACGGGCAGGCGGGCCAGCAGTCCGAAGGAGGCGAGGTCGACCACGTCGACGGTGGAGGACTCCACGGCCGCCAGGTAGGCCAGCCGCCCGTCGGGGGAGGAGGTGATGGTCAGCGGGAAGCGGCCGGTCTCCAGCGCGGCCGACCGCTCGCCGGTCGCGGGGTCGAACACCGAGAGCCGTCCCGGGAGTTGACGTCCCAGTCCGCCGCCCATGGCGCCCTCGGTGCGGACCTCGCCGACCAGCAGCAGCCCGCCCGCGGTCAGGTGCACCGGCAGCGCCGGGTCCTCGGTCGGCAGCACCGCCACGACCTCGCGGACCGCTGCGTCGATCACCCGGACGCCGAACTGCGGCCGCGGCTCCGGACGGTGGGCGAAACCGAGGTACGGCCCGGCCGCGTAGACCCGCGAGCCGTCCGCCGAGACGGCCAGGCCCTCGCTGCCCGGCACCGCCACCCGGTCGACCAGCACGCCCCGTTCGAGATCGACCACCGACACGAACCCGGCCTCCTTGTTGGCCGCGTAACCCCACCGCCCCGCCGGGTCGATCGCGAACCAGTGCGGCCCCGGCGCCGCGGTGTCGATCCGGCCGACCGCCCGTCGGGTCGCCGCGTCGACCACCACCACTCCGCCCGGCCGGTCCGCCCCCGCCTCCACGCTGACGTACAGCAGCCCGCGCCGGGCGTCCAACGCCAGCCCGTGCGGGGCGTGTTCGGGCGCCAGGTCGACCACCGCGACCACCCGGCGGGTGTCCGGGTCGATCGCCGTCAGCTCCGACGCCCGCCCGCCGTTCGCGTGGTAGTAGCCCGAGCGGTACGCGGTGCTGCACCACAGCAGCCTGCGTTCCGCGTCGAAGCACAACTCGTGCGGCTCGGACGGGACTTCCACCACGCCCAGCAGCCCGTCCGAGGCGGCGTCGAAGAACGACACCGTGCCCCCGCCCTGGCTCACCACGGCCAGTACGTCCCCGGACCGCCTGGCCCGGTCCTCCTGCGCGTTCTTCGACATCCTCGATGTCCTCGACGTCCTCGACATTCCTGCTCCTCGGGAGAGTTGACCTGCCCCCACCCTCCGCCCCCGCGGATTGCGCGACAATGCAGGAATCGGCAAGCGATCCTTGCCGATGGCGTAAAGTCCCGGTCGGTGGACCTCAACCTGCTGCGCGTGCTGGACGTCCTGCTCCAGGAACACAGCGTCACCCGGGCCGCCGAACGGCTCGGCACCTCCCCGGCCGCCGTCAGCCGCAGCCTCGCCCGGCTCCGCCGCGCCGTCGGCGACCCGCTCCTGGTCCGGGCCGGACAGCGCCTGGTGCCCACCGGGCGGGCCGTCGAACTGCGCGACGAGGTAGCCGAGTTGATCCGCGGCTGCGAACGGGTGCTGCGCCCCGGGGCCGACTTCGACGCCGTCCACCTGCACCGCACCTTCACCGTCCAGGCCGGGGAACTCTTCACCGCCGCCCTCGCCGGACCGCTCGCCGCCCGCCTGCACCGCGAGGCCCCCGGCGTCGACACCGTCTTCCTCCCCGACGCCTACGAGGACGGCCCCGCCCTGCGGCAGGGACTGGTCGACGTCGAACTCGGCGTCCTCGGCCGGCTCGACCCCGAGATCCGCACCCGCCCGCTCACCACCCGCACCATGGTCGCCCTCGCCCGGGCCGACCACCCGCTGTTCGACGGCCGACCGGTCGACGCCGCCCGCTTCGCCGCCGCCGACCACATCGGCGTCTCCCGTCAGGGGCGCCGACACGGCCCGATCGACCGCGCCCTGGCCGACCTCGGACTGCGCCGCCGGGTCGCCGTCGTCGTGCCCAGCCACCTCGCGGCCATGCTGCTCGCCCGCGACACCGACCTGCTCGCCCTCGGCCCCGCCGACTGGCTCCCCGCCGTCGTCACCGACCTCGGCCTGCGCACCCTCCCCATCCCGCTGCCCCTCCCCCCACTGGAACTCGGCCTCGCCTGGCACCCCCGCACCGACGGCGACCCCGCCCACCGCTGGTTCCGCGACCACCTGGCCGCCGCGGTCCGCGACCTGGCGGGCCCGGGCTCCCCGCCGTGCACGGCAACCTGACGGAGCACGCCGGACGTCGCCGCGGGCATCGCTAGCCTCACCGGAGACAGGAACAGGAAGGGGAACCGGGGTGGAGACGGACCGGGAGACCGTCGTCGCGACGGTGCAGCGGGTCATGGACGGGGACTACGCCGACGACGAGGAGGCCTCTCGGCTCATGGCGGCGCTGGGCCGGGCCCTGGGGTGCACGGGCGGCTACGTCAGCGACCTGATCTTCTGGCCGGAGGGGCCGGAGCCGACCGCTGACGAGGTGGTCGACCAGGCGCTGGCGTACCGCCCCACCGCGCTGTGAGCCGACAAGGCTTCGCCGCGGCCCGGCCCGGGCGGCTACGCTCGCGCGATGGAACCGGACGATGCCCTGGAGCCGCTGCGCCGGGTGCTGCTGGAACGGGGGACCGGCAACTACCCGGAGACGGTCGCCGCGGCGGTGGAGGCCGCCCGGGCGGCGCTGACCGGCGGGGCGGACAGCCCGCGCCTGTGGGAGCTCGGCGTGCTGCCCGAGCGGGACGCCCCGGAGGCGCGCCGGCTGCTGGGCGAACTGGAGCAGGAGTTCTGGCCCGAACTGCGGCTGCCCACCGGCTTCGCGGCCCGCGACCGGGCGCTGGCCCGGTACTGCGCGCAGGACCTGCTGGACGGCCGGATCGCCCCGATGGCCGCAGCCGAGCGGCTCGGGTACGAGCTGCGCTCCGCCGACGACCCCGACTCCCCGCTGTTGCCGTTCCGCGACTGGCTGTGCGTCGCGGAGCAGCAGCAGGAGCAGCAGGAGTACGGCGGCGGGCCGTCGGCGGAGCTGGTGGCCGAACTGCACCGCCTGGCCGTCCGGTTGCTGGCGCAGTACTAGGCAGTTTCGTTTGGATCAGCGGGCGGACTAGAGGAAGATGCCTGCGATGTGGAGTCCGGCCAGGTAGATGGTGGCGGTCTTCTCGTAGCGGGTGGCGATGCCGCGCCACTGCTTGAGGCGGTTGATGCACCGCTCGACGGTGTTGCGCTGCTTGTATGCCTGACGGTCGAAGGCGGGCGGCCTGCCACCGCGGCTGCCGCGCCGTAGCCGGTTCGCCCGCTGGTCCGCCGGAACCGGGATCACCGTGCCGTCGACGGCCCACATCCGCAGCTGAAGTTCCCCCATGATCTTGGACACTCGTTCCTACGCGGCGAGGGTGTGTCGTTGTCGGGTCTCGTGCGGGGTCAGGTAGCCCCAGCTGGGGTGCTT
>NZ_JNYE01000064.1 GCF_000717185.1 Kitasatospora phosalacinea
CTCCCTCCCTCCCGCCGCCGCCCCGCAAGCCGCCGCAGGGCTCAGCGGAGCAGCAGGTCGCGGATCGCCCCCGCGACCTCGTCGGGCGCCTCCTCGGCCATGAAGTGCCCCGCGCCGGTCAGCCGGTGCTCCAGGTCCGGTGCCCACGCCCGCCAGACCCCCGGCCGCGTCGTAGCCCAGTTGGCTGCCCCAGTCCTGCTGGAGGACCGTCACGGGCATGGCCAGTTGCGACCCGGCGTCCAGGTCCGCCCGGTCGTGCGTGACGTCGATGCCCGCCGAGGCCCGGTAGTCCGCGACGATCGACGGCACCGCCGCGGCGCTCGCCCGCAGGTACTCCGCCCGCACGTCCGGCGGCATCGCGGCGGGGTCGCCCGCCCAGGCGTCCAGGAACGAGCCGAAGAACACGTCCGCACTGTTGGCGATCATCGTCTCCGGCAGCCCGGGCGGCTGCGCCATCAGGTACAGGTGGTAGCCGACCGCCGCCCGGACGCCCCGCAGCACGTCCCAGGTGTCCAGCGTCGGCACGACGTCGAGGACGCCCAGGTGGGTGATCGTCTCCGGGTGGTCCAGGGCGGCCCGGAAGGCGACCAGGGCGCCCCGGTCGTGGCCGACGAGGGCGAAGCGCTCGTGGCCGAGCGCCGCGGCCAGCGCGACCACGTCCGCGGCCATGGCGCGCTTGGAGTACACCTCGGGGCCGGTGGCCACCGGCTTGTCGCTGGCGCCGTAGCCGCGCAGGTCGGGGCAGACCACCGTGTGCCGCTCGGCGAGCCGGACGGCGGCGTGCCGCCACATCAGGTGGGTCTGCGGGAAGCCGTGCAGCAGCACGACCGGGCTGCCGCCGCCGTTGCCGCCGACGGCGGCGAACAGCTCCACCCCGTCCGCGCCGGGCAGGCGGACGCGGTCGAAACCGGGAACGGTGAGCGTCATGGAAGGCCCCTCTCCTGGGGTCGGCGGACCGGCGGGAGCGTCGGTCCGGGGACTGGTGCGACCAGCGTGGCCGACGGCGATCAGCAGCCGATCAGCACGCTTCGACGCCGCGGGTCCCGGCCCCGGAAGATGGGGGACATGCGAATCGACGTGCTCGGCGCCGTGCGGGCCCTCCACGACGACGGCACCCCCGTCGACCTCGGCGGACCGCGCCACCGCGAGGTCCTCGCCCGGCTCGTCGCCGCCGACGGCCGGATGGTCGCCACCGACACCCTCGTCGACGACCTGTGGACCGACCCGCCGGTACGCGCCGTCGGCGCACTGCGCACCTTCGTCGCCGCGCTGCGCCGCGCCCTCGAACCCGAGCGGCCGCCCCGCACCCCGCCGCGCCTCCTGGTCACCGAAGGTCCCGGCTACGCCCTGCGCCTGCCGCGCGACGCCGTCGACGTGCACCGCTTCGAGGACGCCCTGGCCCGGGCCCGCCGCACCCCCGACGCGCTGGCCGACCTCGACGCGGCCCGCGCCGCCTGGCGCGGCCCGGCCTACGCCGACGTCACCGACGCCGCCTGGGCCCGGCGCGAGCGCACCAGGCTGGAGGAACTGCGCCTGGAGGCGACGGAACTGCGCGCCCGCATCCTGCTCGACTCCGGTACGGGGGCCGAACTCGTCGCCGAACTCGGCGCCCACGTCGCCGAGCACCCCTGGCGCGAACCGGCCTGGGGGCTGCTGGCCCGCGCCCTGCACCGGGCCGGCCGCCAGGCGGACGCGCTGGCCACCCTCCGCCGCGCCCGCACCATGCTCGCGGACCGGCTCGGCCTCGACCCGGGCGCCGACCTCCGCCGCCTGGAGACCGACATCCTCCAGGACACCCCGCAACCCCCGCCCCCGCCCCCGCCCACCACGTGGACCACCGGCGTCCGGCTCGGCCCGCGCACCACCGTCGAACTCGCCCGCACCCTGGCCCTGGCGGGCGGCGACGCCCTGGCCCACTCGCGGCGCGACCGCCTCGCCGCCGTCCTGGCCGCGGAGCGCACCGGGGACGCCGCCCTGACCGCCCGCGTCATCGGTGCCTACGACGTGCCCGCCCTCTGGAGCCGGGCCGACGACCCCGGGCAGTCCCGCGCCGTCGTCGAAGCCGCCGAACGGAGCCTCGCCGCCCTCGGCCCCGCGGGGCCCGCCGACCTGCGCGCCCGCCTGCTGGCCACCGTCGCGGTCGAGAGCCGCAGCGCCGACCTGGCCGACAGCGCCGCCGGGGCGCGCGCCGCCCGCGCCGCCCGCGAGGCCGAGGCGCTGGCCCGGAGCCTGGACGACCCCGCCCTGCTGGCGTTCGCCCTCAACGGCGTCCTCCTCCAGACCTTCGCCCGACCCGGCCTCGCGGCCGCCCGGGACGCGACCGGCGCCGAGATCCTCGACCTCGCCACCCGCCACGACCTGCCGAACTTCGCCGTGCTGGGGCACCTCGTCCGCCTGCAGTCCGCCTCCGCCCGCGGCGACCACGACGCCGCGACCGCGCACGCCGAGGCCGCGGAACGGCTTGCCGCCACCACCGAGGCCTCCCTCGTCCCCGTCCTCACCGCCTGGTACCGGGCCAGTGCCACGGCCGCCCGAAGCGCCGAACCCGGCGGACCGACCGCCGCCACCGCCGCGGCCCGCTACCGCGCCGCCGAGGACGCCCTCGCCGCGACGGCGGCCATGCCGGGCCTGCACCGCGGCCTGTTCGCCCTCGCCCTGCTGGGCCTGCGCCTCCTGCACGACCGGCCCGCCCCCACCGACCCCGCCCTCGACTGGGGTCCCTACCGCCCCTGGACGCAGCCCCTCGTGCTGCTCGCCCGGCACCGCGACGAAGAGGCCCGCGCCGCCCTCGCCGCCGCCCCCGAACCGCCCCACGACCACCTGCAGGAGGCGCTCTGGTCCCTCACCGCCCGCGCCGCCGCCCGCCTCGGCGAACCCGGCGCCGCCGCCCGCGCCGCGACGGCCCTGCGCCCCGCCCGGGCCGAACACGCGGGCGCGGCCAGCGGACTGCTGACCCTGGGTCCGGTGGCCCGCTACCTGGCGGAGGCCGAGGACTGCGCCCACCGCGACTGACGGCCGGACCGGGACCGGACCGGCCGTCCGCTCAGGCCCCGGCGGCAGCGTCCCAGTAGCCGGGGACGCCGGGCCCGCGCCCGCGCAGGTCCCGCCGGACGGTCGTGGCCAGCCGCAGGGTGTCCGTGCGGCTGACCCGCGCCCCGAGCACCGCACCGGCCAGCAGCGGAGCCAGGGACGGGAGCTTGCGCAGCCCCGAACGGGTCAGCCGCCTGCCCACCTGCCGGCGCAGCGCCGCGCTCCGGTTCAGCGCCAGCAGCGTCCCCGGACGGGACAGGTCCAGGCCGCGGCCCTCGCTCCACACCGCCAGGTACGCGTACGAGCGCTGCCGGGCCGACCCGTCCGGCGCCTGGCCGTAGACCGCGTACAGCTCGGCGACCAGCTTCAGCTCGATCGCCGCGGACGCCAGCAGCTCGGACGCCAGCTCGACCGGCATCACCAGCGGCAGCGGCATCACCGCCACCGTCCCGGCGCTCGCGCCGACCGCCGTCGAGGCCCGCACTGCCCCGGCGGTCAGCAGGTCCGCCAGCTCCTCCGGGGTCCGGGCCCCGGGGTGCTGGGCCCGGAGCGTCGCCAGGTCCCGCACCGGGATCCGCGGGGCCGCGTCCAGCAGCCGCTCCGTCAGCGCCCGCAGCCCGTTGCGGGAACCCGTCCCGAGCCGACGGCCGCCCCGGCCCAGGCCACCGCCCAACCGCCGCGCCAGCACGCGCATCCGGCGCGCCGTCCCGCCCCGCGACCCGCCGTCCGGTTCCTCCGCCTCGGCGGCGATCCGGGCCAGCTCCGCCCCGACCCCGTCCTGCTCCGCGGGGAACCCCTCCGCAGGGAAGCCCTGCTCGGGAAACCCCTCCGGCCGTTCCGGCCCACCGATCGGTGCCATGTGCTCGCCTCCACTCCAGCGCGGACTTCCCACGTGCCCGTCTGCCCGGGCCCGGCCGCTTCAGGCCCGCCGCCCCGCGGCCCGCAGCACCTCGTACCCCGCCTGGACGAAGTGCCCGTTCAGCACCGGCCCGGCGTTGGCCAGTGCCGCCACCGCGACCGACTCCTGCGGCGAGAACCCGGCGAAGGCGGTGAAGCCCCGGGTGCCGCCGGAGTGGAAGTACAGCTCCCGCCCGCCCGAGCCGCGCCGGTTCCACACCAGGCACAGCTCGTCGCCGGAGCCCGGCAGCCGCAGCCGCGGCCGCCGGACCTCCCGCAGGGCGGCCGCCAGCCCGGCGGGGTGGCCGTCCAGGTGGGCCCGCAGGTAGCGCAGCAGGTCGGCGCCGCTCGCCCGGACCGCGCCCGCCCCCGGCAGGCCGGGGATCCGCCAGGGCGGCAGCGCGCGCCCGTGCCGGTGCCCGACCGCCCGCCCGGGTGCGTCCGGGGCGCAGGTCGTGGCGCCCAGCCCCAGCGGCGACAGCACCCGCCGCGCGAGCAGCTCGCCGTACGGCAGCCCGGCGCGCTCCGCCAGCGCCCGCCCGAGCAGCCCGACCCCGTAGTTGGAGTACCGGTACCGGCTGCCGGGAGCGGCCCGCACGGTGGTCCGGGCCAGGGCGGCCCGCAGCTCCTCCTCGCCGAAGGCCGCGTACGGGTTGCCGCCCCAGGCGGGCAGGGCCGACGCGAGCAGCCCCGGCGGCAGCCGGGGGAGGCCCGAGGTGTGGGTGGCCAGATGCAGCAGCCGCACCGGCCCGCCGGAGCGGACGGCCACCGCGGGCCAGTCGGCGGGCAGCAGGCGCTCCACCGGGTCGGTCAGGGCGAGTTCGCCGCCCGCCGCCATCGCGGCGAGCAGCAGTGCGGTGAACGTCTTGCTGACCGAGCCGAGTTCGAAGACGGTGTCCGGCGTGCACGCCGCCGCCCGCCCCCGCCCCGTCCGCCCGAAGCACCGCACCTGCTCCCGGTCGCCGACCGCCACGGCCACCACCACGGCGGTCGCGGACGAGGCCGCGGCCGCCCGCACCGCCGCGGCGACCGCGGCCTCCACGCCGCTCACCCGCTCACTCGCCCGCCGTCGCCCGCAGCGCCCGGGCGAGCGTGACGTCACCGGCCACCACCGCGACGACCGCGGTGTGCTGGTGGTCCAGGAACACCCGTTCGCGGTCCCCGTCCACGTCCACCGGATCGCTGTCGCGCGGCAGCAGCCCGTCCTCGTGCTGGACGGCCGCCAGCGCGTCCCAGCCCTGCCGCCCGGTGGTCGGCTCGCCGAAGCAGGCGTCGACCACCAGCAGCTCCGCGACGAGGTCCCACTGCCCGACCTCCACCCAGACGTCCAGCCAGACGGGCAGCCAGTCCCGGACGTAGTCGCGCATCGGCCCGGGCAGGCCCTCCGGGCGGGCGCCCCAGTCGGTCAGGTGGAAGACGGTGTGGGTGATGTCGTAACCGGTCATCCAGTTCACCGCCCACGGCTCCGGCCGGGCGCCGAGCCAGGTGCCGCGGGCCAGCGCCTCCCAGTCCGGCCGGTGGTCGAGCCCGACGACCCGCCGGGCGTTGGCGACGCCCAGGCGCCGGTTGGCCCGGATCTCCTCGGCGTCCGAGGCCCGCAGGCGGCTGAGCGAGTCGAGCAGCTCCTCCAGCGGCGGGTGCCGGTACCCGGCCCGGGCGAAGTGGCCGTAGGTCTCCAGCGGGTCGGTCATGGTGAAGTGGTGCAACTGGCGCTCGTACAGCAGGTCGCCCTCGCGCAGCTGCGCCCAGCAGCCGTCCAGCAGCTCGCGCGCGGCCCGGGAGTCGGCGGGGCCGCTGACGCCGTCGCGCAGGACCAGCGAGGTGGCGAGCGCGACCTCGCCGAGCGGCTTGTACGCGTTGTCGGCGTCGCCGAAGTCGATCAGGGTGTTGTCCGGGATCCGGCCGAGGCCGTCGCGGTGCGCGGCGTGCAGCCAGGACAGCGCGCGGGAGCCGAGCCGCTGCGCACTGGCGAGGACCTGGGTGTCGATCATGCGGCCCGCCTCCCGTCACCCTCGGAGCGCCCGTCACCTTCGGGGCGCCGGTCGCCCCCGGAGCCCCCGGGACCTCCGGAGCGCTCGGACAGGCGGCGGGCGACGGCGAGGCCCAGCCCGGTGCGGGCGCTGCCGTCCCCGGCCAGCCGGATCCGCTCCAGCACGGGCCCGACCTCCAGCCGCGGCGCCAGGCCCTCGGCCCCGGTCCAGGCGACCCAGCGGACCAGCCGGGCGGCGGTGGTGAGGTCGTGGCGCAGCAGCGAGCGGACGGTGCCGCGGGCCAGCTCCAGGGCGTGCGCCCGGGCGCCCTCGTGCACCGGCCCGTCGAGCCCGGGCAGCGCCAGCCCGGACAGCTGCGCCATCCGCACCGACCAGGCCCGCCAGCCCACCTCCTCCGGCCCGGGCAGCACCGGCGGCCACGGCACCGCGCTCCCGTACGGGGTGCGGGCGAGCAGCTGCCCGGCGGCCCAGTCCTGCCACTCGACCACCCGGGCCGCCTCCGCGGACGGCGCCAGCGGAGCCGGGAGCACCCGCCGGGCCTCGGCCAGCAGCGCGGCGGTGGGCCCGTCCGGCCCGGCCCCGGCGAGCAACCGGGGGGCGAAGAGGTCGGCGCCGAGGACCCGGACCGCCGCCAGCAGCGGTCGGGGCGCGGTCGCGACCGGCTCCTGCGCGAGGGGGGCGGCGGGAGCGCCGTCCCGGAGGGCGTCGAGCGTCAGGCGCGCCACCCGTTCGACGGCGGCGGCGTACTCGTCGCGCAGCGGTGTCTCGGCGAACGGCATCTGCGGAGTCCCTCCTGGTGCGGTACCGGGACGCGGTACCGGGGTGCGGCACCGGGCCGGCCCGCGCGGCGGACCGGCCCGGTGATCAAGCCGCCGTGATCGAACCGCCCCGACTACCGGGTCGGCCTCTCCTTCGGGGGCTTCGGCGACAGCAGCAGCCCCAGCACCAGGAGTCCACCACCCACCGCCTCGGGGGAGTACGTGGGCGCGTCGGACACGACGGCCTCGTCCTCCAGCATCAGGCTCGCCAAGGCGGCGGCCTCGGTCGACGTCGCGGTGCGTGACGCCGGAGCCGTTTCGGTCCGGAACTGAGTAAGCATCAGATGTGCCTCCTCGTCTGGATTTCACCACCCGATCGGGTGGCGCCCCCTCGTTCAACGCTACGAGTGCGAACGGCTGCCTGCATCCCCAACCCCGGAAACCGGGACGCCCACCGGGGCGCGCGCGCCACCGCCACCCCGAGGGCAAGCGAAAGGCCCGGACGCCGTGCCCGCGGTCCCGTCCTCCGGCCTCCGCCGGACGGCGGGTTCAGTAGGGCATCGGGCGGCCGGAGGGGGTACGCAGGTCGAGCGGGGGACGCGGTCGCGGGGTCGCGGGGCGCCGGACCACAGTGGTCGCTGCCATCTCCATCACCTCCTCGACTTCCTCCCACCTCTACCCACCCCGACCCGTTCGACACCCGGCCCCGTCCCGAGGAGCCGGTCGGCCGCCCGGTCCGTGCGTCGGCCCGGCCGCAGCGGGTAGGCGCGCCCCGGCCCGCCGCCCGTCCCCGCTCCCGTCCCCGTCCCCGTTCCCGAGACCGACCAGCCAGAGAGGCCCGCCCGACATGACCACCCAGTCCCTCCTCGGCCCCGACACCGAACCCGCCCGGCTCCACGACCTCGCGCAGCAGCTGCGCGTCGACGCCGTCCGGGCCAGCACCTCGGCCGGGTCCGGGCACCCCACCTCCAGCCTGTCCGCCGCCGACCTGATGGCCGTGCTGATGACCCGCCACCTGCGCTACGACTGGGAGGCGCCCGACAACCCGGACGCCGACCACCTGGTGTTCTCCAAGGGCCACGCCTCCCTGCTGCTGTACGCGATGTTCAAGGCCGCGGGCGCGATCGGCGACGAGGAGCTGATGACCACCTACCGGCGCTTCGGCCACCGCCTCCAGGGCCACCCCACCCCCGAACTGCCCTGGGTCGACCTGGCCACCGGCTCGCTCGGCCAGGGCGTCGCCTGCGCCGTGGGCATCGCGCTGGCCGGCCGCGACCTGGAGCGCCGCGACTTCCGGGTGTGGGTGCTGTGCGGGGACAGCGAGACCACCGAGGGCTCCGTCTGGGAGGCCCTGGACAAGGCGGGCCGCCACCGGCTCGGCAACTTCACCGCGATCATCGACGTCAACCGCCTCGGCCAGAGCGGCCCCACCGAACTCCAGTGGGACACCGACGCCTACGCCCGCCGGGTCGAGGCGTTCGGCTGCCGCGCCCTGGTGGTCGACGGCCACGACCTGGACGCCGTCGACCGGGCCCTGACCACGGCCGCCGACGGCACCGCGCCCACCGTCATCGTCGCCCGCACCGTCAAGGGCCGGGGCGTCGCCGAGGTCGCCGACCAGGAGGGCTGGCACGGCAAGCCGCTGCCCGAGGACCTCGCCGAACGCGCCGTCGCCGAACTGGGCGGGGAGCGCGACCTGCGGGTGCGCGGCCCGCAGCCCCCGCACGGCAGCCCCGCCCTCAAGGTCCGCGCCCCCGAGGTCGAACCGCCGCGCTTCGAACCCGGCGAGAAGGTCGCCACCCGGGTCGCCTACGGCAGGACGCTCGCCGCCCTCGGCGCCCGCCCCGACGTGGTCGCCCTGGACGCCGAGGTCGGCAACTCCACCCACGCCGAGGACTTCGCGAAGGCCCACCCCGCCCGGTACTTCCAGAGCTACATCGCCGAACAGCAGATGGTCGCCACCGCCGTCGGCATGGCCGTCCGGGGCTTCCGGCCCTACGCGACCACCTTCGCCGCCTTCCTCACCCGCGCCCACGACTTCATCCGGATGGCCGCCGTCTCCCAGATCACCATGTCCCTGTGCGGCACCCACACCGGCGTGGAGATCGGCGCCGACGGGCCCTCCCAGATGGGCCTGGAGGACCTCGCCATGATGCGCGCCGTCCGCGGCTCCACCGTCCTCTACCCGGCCGACGCCACCGCCACCGCCGCCCTCACCACCGCCATGGCCGACCTGCCCGGCATCTCCTACCTGCGCACCACCCGCGGCGCCTACCCGGTGCTGTACGGGCCCGAGGAGGAGTTCCCGGTCGGCGGCTCCAAGACCCTGCGCCACGGCCCGGACGACCGGGTCACCCTGGTCGGCGCCGGAGTGACCCTGCACGAGTGCCTGGCCGCCGCCGACCGGCTGGCCGAGGACGGCGTCCCCGTCCGCGTCCTCGACCTCTACTCGGTCAAACCCCTCGACACCGAGGCCCTGCTGAGGGCCGCCCGCGAGACCGGAGCCCTGGTGGTGGCCGAGGACCACCACCCCGAGGGCGGCATCGGCGAAGCCGTCCTCTCCGCCCTCGCCGCCGCCGACGCCCACCCCGCCGTCACCCACCTCGCCGCCACCGGCCTCCCCGGCTCCGGCACCACCGAGGAACTCCTGCACGCCGCCGGGATCTCCCGCGACGCGATCGCCGCCGCGGCCCGCACCCTCGCCGACCGCCCCCGCTGACCGGGCTCCCGCCCGTGCCCGCCGCGTCCGCCGGTCGCCCGCCGCCACCGGTGGACGACCGGCGCATCGTCGCAGGTGCGGGCACGGATCCCGGAGCGGAGGTTCGTGGACGCCGGGGGGCGGCGGGCGTAGAGTTCCGCACCGGCAGGACCGGAACCGCAGGAGGGGGACCTCGTGGCTCAGGACAAGGAACACCGCATGAACCGGCAGTACGACGGATGGCGCACCGTCTACGGCTCCGCACCGCGCAGGCGGCCGACCCCGGGGGGCACCTACCTCGAACTCCACGGCGGCCCGTTCGACGGCCAGCTCCTGGACGTCGCGGGCTGGACGCCCGACGAACTCGCCGAGGGCGCCTGCCTCGTCGTCCCCGGGGACCGGACCGGCCCCCGGGCCGCCTACGAGGCCGACCCCGGCGACCCGACCCGGTGGCACTACCGCGGCCACAGGCACTGCTGACCAGCCTGGCCCGCCGGGGCGCCGGACGGCAGCCCCTCAGGAGCACCCTCAGGCGAAGATCCGCCCGAGCGCGAAGCCGATGCAGCAGACGACCATCACCATGATGACCAGCAGGGGGACCCAGCCGGGCCAGGCCGTGTGCAGTTCCACCGCCTCGGGGGTGGAGATGCCGTGCGTGGTCGAGGCCTCGCACTCAGGGGTCTCGACCGGCACGGAGTGGCCGGGCAACTGGGCCGAAGCGGGAACGGAGTGGCTGACGGACATGGTGTCCTCCCGGGGGTCCCGAGTCTCGTGGCGTGCCGGTGCGCTTCCACCTCCCACGGTCCACCCGGCAGCGCCCGGGTGCAAAGTCGGCTCCCGCCCCGCACCGTCCGGGCAGGAGGCGACCCCCGCTTCGACCCTCGCCGCGACCGGCCCGCGCCGGGTCCGCAGAGTCCGCCGGGTCCGCCGGACAGCGGACACGGCGGCATGTCCCGACGAATGACCCGGCCGCACCCGGGCCCGGGTGCCAGGCTGGGACCACCACCGTGACACCCCACCAGCGGAGTCCCGACGCCCACGGCGCACCCCGTCCGGAGCCGGAAGGCGGAAGCGAGTTGAGAGGCACCGCGCAGACCGCGCCCCTCGCCCTGGTGATCATCGGCGGGGGAGCCGCCGGACTCAGCCTGGCCGACTCCCTGGTCAGGCACGACCCGGAAGGGGCCGACGGCGCCCCCCGGTTCGACGTGACCGTCGTCGAGGCACCGGAAGGCCCGCTGCGCCCGGCCCCCCGGACCTGGTGCTTCTGGGACGACGGCCCCGGGGCGTACGAGGCGGCCGTCACCGCCCAGTGGTCCCGGCTGCGGATCACCGGCCCGGACGGCGACGCCGTCGAAGCGGCACCCGCCCCCCTGCGCTACCGGATGCTGCGCTCCACCGCCTTCGAGGAACTGGTCCACGGCCGCCTCGCCGCCCACCCCCGGGCCAGGGTCCTGCGCGCCACGGTCCGGCACGTGCAGGAGCGGCCCGACGGCCGGCCCGGCGCCCGCGTGCACGCCGCCGACCCGGACGGCCGACCGCTCACCCTCGACGCCCGGTACGTCTTCGACTCCAGGCCGCCCGCCCGGCCCCCGCTGGCCCGGACCGCCCTGCTGCAGCACTTCCGGGGCTGGTTCGTGCGCACCGACCGCCCGCGCTTCGACCCGGCCGCGGCGGACCTCATGGACTTCCGCGTTCCGCAGCCCGCCCACGGCCTCGCCTTCGGGTACGTCCTGCCGCTGGCCCCCGACCGCGCCCTGGTGGAGTACACCGAGTTCTCCCGGCACCCGCTGACCGCCCCCGCGTACGAGCGCGCCCTGCGCGCCTACACCGGAGAGGTCCTG
Organism: Kitasatospora phosalacinea; assembly: GCF_000717185.1. Taxonomy (GTDB): domain Bacteria; phylum Actinomycetota; class Actinomycetes; order Streptomycetales; family Streptomycetaceae; genus Kitasatospora; species Kitasatospora phosalacinea_A. Next base: position 11,216 of record NZ_JNYE01000064.1, read on the forward strand.
GGCCTGGGCGGATTCACCGTGGAGGACGTCGAGCAGGGCGCCATCCCGATGACGGACGGCCGCTTCCCCCGCCGCACCGCCCCCGCGCACGTGCACATCGGCACGGCCGGCGGCGCCACCCGCCCCGCCACCGGCTACACCTTCGCCGCCGTCCAGCGCCAGAGCCGCGCCATCACCGAGGCCCTCGGCCGACCGGCCGCGCCGCACCGCCCCGCCCCGGCCCCCGCCCCCCACCGCCGACGGGCCCTGGCCATGGACGCCGTCCTGCTGCGCGCCCTGGACACCGGCCGCGTCGACGGGCCCCGCTTCTTCACCTACCTGTTCCGCCGCACCCCCGCCGAACAGGTGCTGCGCTTCCTGGACGGCGCGAGCACCCTCCGCGAGGAACTCCGCATCGGCCTGCGCTGCCCCGTCGGCCCCATGCTGCGGTCGGCCGCCGAACTGCCGCTGCTGCCCCGCCGGGCCGCGCCCGGCACCCGCCCCGCACCCGTACCGCCCACCCGTGAGGACCACCGTTGACCACGCCCCGGCACCACCGCGACCACGCCGCGCACCGCACGGCGGCGCACGCGTGAGCCGCCCGCACCCCCGCGCCCGGCACGGGCGGGACCGCCGGGCCGAAGTGCTGCCCGCCGCTCCGGGCCACGCCCGCTTCCCCGGCGCCGAACCGCCCCGGGTGGCCGTCGTGGGCGGCGGGATCGCCGGCCTGGCCGCCGCGACCGCCCTCGCCGAACGCGGCATCGACGTGGTCCTCCACGAACGGGAACCCGTGCTGGGCGGGCGGGTCGCGGGCTGGAGCACCCGACTCGCCGACGGATCGACCGCGACCATGAGCCGCGGCTTCCACGCCTTCTTCCGCCAGTACTACAACCTGCGCGGCCTGCTGCGGCGCACCGACCCCGGCCTCACCCGGCTGGTCGGCCTGCCCGACTACCCCCTGCGCCAACGCTCCGGAACGACCGACAGCTTCGCCCGGGTGCCGCGCACCCCGCCGTTCAGCGCCGCCGGCTTCGTCGCCCTCAGCCCCACCTTCGGCCTGCGCGACCTCGCCGCCCTGGACGCCCGGGCCGCCCTCCCGCTGCTGGACGTCCGCCTCCCCGAGGTCTTCGAGCGCCACGACACCACCAGCGCGCACGACCTGCTGGAGCGGATCAACTTCCCCGAGGCCGCCCGCCACCTCGCCTTCGAAGTGTTCTCCCGCAGCTTCTTCACCGACCCGCGCGAGCTGTCCGCCGCCGAACTGCTGCTGATGTTCCACATCTACTTCCTCGGCTCCTCCGAAGGACTGCTCTTCGACGTCCCCACCGAGCCCTACCCGCAAGCCCTGTGGGAGCCGCTGGCCGCCTACCTGACCGCCCTCGGCGTCGACCTGCGCACCGGCTCCGCCGTCGACGCGGTCCGGCCGCTGCCCGACGGGGACCTCGAAGTGACCTCCCCCGGCCGGGGCACCGAACGCCACCGGGCCGTGGTCCTCGCCCTGGACCCGGCCGGCCTGCGCAGCCTCGTCGCGAACTCCGCGGACCTGGGCGACCCGGCCTGGCGCGCCGACATCGCCGCGCTGCGCACCGCACCGCCCTTCCTGGTCTCCCGGCTATGGCTGGACCGGCCGGTCGCCGCCGACCGGCCGGGCTTCCTGGGCACCAGCGGCTACGACGGACTGGACAACGTCAGCGTGCTGGAGCGCTGGGAGGGCGAAGCGGCCCGCTGGTCCGCCCGCACCGGCGGGTCCGTGGTCGAACTGCACGCCTACGCCGTGGCCGCGGACGCCGAACCGAAGGAGGTCCAGGAACGGACGGCGGCCCGGCTGCACGAGGTCTACCCGGAGACCCGCGACGCCCGGACGGTGGACGTCCGCCACGAATGGCGCCAGGACTGCCCGGTCTTCCCGGTCGGCGGCTGGTCGCGCCGCCCCGGCGTCACCACCCCGCACCCCGCCGTCGTCCTCGCCGGGGACCTCGTCCGCACCGACCTGCCCGTCGCCCTGATGGAACGCGCCGCCACCACCGGCTTCCAGGCCGCCAACACCCTGCTCGCCCGCTGGGGCGTCACCGGCCAGACCCTGTGGACGGTGCCCCGGGCCGGCCGCTCCCGCCCGCTGCGCGCCCTGGCCCGCCGGGCGGCCCGCTGACCGACCGGGCCCCGTCAGCCCGGGAAGCGGCCGGTGCTGCGCAGCGCCCAGCGGCGCTCCGCGTAGGCCAGGTCGTCGCGCCACAGCCGGCCCGCGGTGCGGCGCACCAGCGGCCGCAGGACCGGGGCGAGCGCCCGGGCCGCCGCGAAACCGCGCCGCCCGGAACGGGCGACGACCGCCTCCACCACCGCCGTGCGCGGCGCGGGGGAGGCCGGGCCGGTCAGCGGGGTGGCGTGGGTCTCCACCACCGACCCCGCCCCCTCGCCCTCGACGATGCGCATGACGACCGTGCGCGGCCCGGGCGCGGTGAAGACCGCGCGCACCGGCACCACCAGCCGCCCGGCCACCCGGAACGACACGTCCACCACGAACCCGTCCTCCCCGGTGCCGTCCGGGACCTCCCGAACCGCCAGGTCCGCGAACGCGTAGGGGTGGAACCAGGAGCCGTGCCACGGGTCCAACCGGTTGGCCACCACGTCCTCGGGCTCGCAGCGGCCCAGCCCCGTGTACACCGCCGCGAGCGCCCCCCGCAGCCCGGGCCGCGGCACCGCCACCGGCCGCCCGGTGGGCTCCTCGCCGCCCGCCGCGTCCAGCCGCACCCAGGCCAGCACCCCGTCCTCGTGCACCGGATAGGGCTCCCACCCGGCCGCCGCACCGCCGTCCAGGGCCAGCCCGTGCCAGCGGCAGACCAGCGTGCCGCACACCACCCGGCCGTCCTTCAGCGGCGCGCCCAGGTGCGGGCAGACCCCCGGCCCGGCCCGCAGCGCACCCGCGGCGTCCCGCCACAGCACCACCTCCGTACCGGCCACCAGCCGCCCGCTCGGCCGACCGCCGACGGCGACCTCCCCGGCAGCGCCGACGGCGAACCAGTTCCCCGAGGGCCGGGCCCCGGCCCGCTCCAGCGCGGCGGCGATCAGCGCGGGTCTCGCCGCCCGCCACGACGGCTCCTGCCGCGCCCAGCCCGCACCCCGGCGCAGCCGCAACGGCGACCTCCAGCGGGACGGGGCGCTCACCGCGCCGCCCTCCGGCCCGCCCGCCGACGGCGCGCAGGCCCGGCAGCGGGCCCGGCAGGAGGCCCGGGCGGGGGCCCGCTCCGGGCCGGGGCCCGCACCCTGGCCGCCGCGACGCGGACCAGCCCCGACGCGGCGACGGCCGCCCTCCGGCGCACCGGCACCACCGCCCGCCGGTGCAGCACCGGGTAGCCGCCCTCGGCGATCGCGTCGAGGATGCCGCCGTACAGCAGGAAGGCCGTCCGGATGCAGGGCCGCACCCGGGGCTCCAGCATCGCGATGCCCGGCTCGGCCTCCCGGTAGACGTCGCGGGTCAGCGCGGCGGCGGCCACCAGCGCGGCCCGGATGCGGGCGTCGTCCCGGCCCGTGCGGCGGCTCCACTCCAGCAGCGGCCGGTCCACCCCGTGGGCCGAGAGCAGGTCGGCCGGCAGGTACACCCGGCCGCGGTCCAGGTCCTCGCCCACGTCGCGCAGGAAGTTGGTCAACTGGAACGCCACCCCGAGGGCGGCCGCGTACGGCTCGGCCTCGGCGCGGCCCGTCACCGTGCCCAGGACGGGCAGCATCTGCAGGCCGATCACCGCCGCCGAGCCGTGCATGTAGCCGTACAGGTCCCGGTAGGTCGGGTAGTCGGTGACGGTGAGGTCGGCGCGCATCGAGGCCATGAAGTCGGTGAACAGCACCGGGGCGATGCCGTACCGCCCCGCGGTGTCCGCGACCGCCCGCACCACCGGCTCGTCCGCGCCGCCGCGCCGCAGGCCCTCGGCGAGGTCCCGCTCCAGCACCCCCAGCAGCCGGTCGCGCTCGGCGGGCGTCTCGCGCCGGTCCAGCCCGTCGACGATGTCGTCCGCCCAGCGGGCGAAGCCGTACAGCGCGTGGACCGCGCACCGGCGCTCCGGCGGCAGCATCCGGGTCGCCAGGAAGTAGGTGCGGCCGTGCCGGGCGTTGAGCTCGCGGCAGGCGGTGTACGCCGCCCGCAGGTCGGGGGCGGTGATCCCCGCGGCGTCCAGTTCACGGGCCGTCATGCAGCACTCCTGCGGTCGAGGACGGGACCGGCGTCGCGCCGGTGCCGGGCGGCGGGGCGGGGGCCGCGGGCGCGCGGCGTCGCGCGGGGGCCGGACGCGTCGCGCCGGTGATCCGGGCGGCGGCGAGCTTCCCGCTGATCAGCACGGTCGGGACGCCGACCCCGGGGGTGGTGCCGCACCCGGCCAGCACCACGTTCTCCAGGCCCCGCACCAGGTTGCGCGGCCGGAACGGGCCCGTCTGCGCGAAGGTGTGGGCCGCGGAGAACGGCGTGCCGGCCGCGTGCCCCAGGGCGGTCCAGTCCGCCGGGGTCACCAGGCACTCCTCCTCCACGGCCGCGCCGATCCCGGTCAGCCCGCGCCGCTCCAGGGTGTCGAGCAGGCGGTCGCGGTAGCGGGGCGCCAGGTCGCCCCAGGCCGCGGCGTCCGGACCGATGACGGTGTTGGGCACCGGGGCCAGCACGTAGTGGGTGTGCCGCCCGGCCGGGGCCGCCGACGGATCCGTGCCGGTCGGGCGGGTGACCAGCAGCGAAGGGTCCGTCATCAGGCGGCCGGTGCGGGTCAGTTCGTCGAACGTCCGCTCCCAGGCGTGGCCGAACGACAGGGTGTGGTGGGCCAGCTCCGGCCACGTCCGGTCGGTCCCCAGGTGCAGCACCACCGCCGACGGCGAGAACCGCAACGGCACCGCCCGCCGCGGCGCCCGCCCCAGCAGCCGGTGCGCCACCGGCAGGTCGGGGGTCAGGACGACCGCGTCGCAGGCGATCCGCCCGCGGTCCGTGACCACGGCCGTGACCCGGCCCCCGCTCCGCTCCAGCCCCACCGCGGTGCTCCCGTAGCGGAACGCGGCCCCCGCCGCCGCGGCGGCACCGGCCAGCGCCCGGGGCAGCTCGTGCATGCCGCCGCGGGGGAACCACACCCCGGCCACCGTGTCCATGTAGGCGATGACCGCGTAGGCGGCCAGCGCCCGGGCCGGCGCCACCCCCGCGTACAGCGACTGGAACGAGAAGACCCGCTGCAACCGCTCGTCGCGCAGGTGCCGCCCGATCCGCGGAGCGAGCCGACCGAACCCGCCCAGCGCGGCCAGTCGCACCAGGTCCGGGGTGAGCAACTGCCACGGCGAATCGAAGTTGGCGTCGATGAAGCGCCGCATCTGCGCCCGGTGGAGCCGGACCAGCCAGCGGCGCAGCTCCCGGTAGCCCGCGGCCTCCCGGGCCCCCGCGAAGCGCGCCACCTCCGCCTCCATCGCCTGCGCGTCGGTGTGCACGTCCAGCGTGCTGCCGTCGGCGAACCGGGCCCGGTAGGCGGGGTGCAGCGGCAGCAGGTCCACGTGCGCGCGCAGCGAGGTGCCGACCGCCGCGAACGCCTCGTCGGCCAGGTCGGGCATGGTCAGCACGGTCGGCCCGGTGTCGAAGAGGTACCCGCCGCGCCGGATCCGCCCCGCGCGCCCGCCGGGCCCCGCGTCCCGCTCGACCACCGTCACCCGCCGCCCCGCGCCGACCAGGTGGCAGGCCGCGGACAACCCGGCCAGACCCGCCCCGACGACGACCACGTGATCGGACGGCGGCACGGTGCGCCTCACCGCGCCGCCCCCGCGCCGCCGGGGGAGCCGTGCCCCCCGGCCGGGGAACGGGGCACGCCGGATCGGTCGGCCCGCCCGGGCGGGGCGGTTCGGCGCGGGGAGGTTCGGCCCCCCGCGGACGTCGGCAGTGGTACGGAGGACATCGGGCTCGCTTTCCCGTCGGGTTCCGGTGCACATCCCGTCCGGGCGTCCCGGAGACGTCGCGCACCAGCGGCGCAGGGCATCCTCTCCGTCTATCCCCTCTCCCGGGGATCCAGTCGCCCGCGGCACACGATTCACCCCCGAGCGGCCCCGCCGCGGTGTTCGCGTGTGACCCGCCCGCCGCCGGGCAGACGCGGCGGGGCCGGTCGACGGACCCGGACCCGCGGAGCGCGGGAGGAAGGCGGGCAGTGGGATGGCTGACGGTACGCAGGAAGAAGCCCGGGAGCCCCGGCGGCACGGGCGGCCACCGGGCACGGACGACGCGACGGTCGAGGCGCTGGGACTGCTGTCCGAGGCACTGGAGACCACCCAGCGGGCCCGCGGGAGCCTGTACGACTTCCACCAGCTCACCGGCGGCGCGGACCGGACGGTCGGCGAGGCGGTGCGCCGGCTGCGGGAGGCCGGGCACGGTGAGCAGGCCGACCTGGTCGCCCGCGAGGTCCAGGGAGCGGACGTCCTGCCGGGCATGTGGACGTTCCAGATCGTCGAGGCGTACGACGACGGCTACCACCGGCGCTTCACCGAGGTCGAGCGGCAGGTCCGCGCCGCCCTGGGCGGCGGCCGCGCGCACATCGCCGAATCCGAGATGAAGCAGCGCCGTGAGACCACCTGACGATCCGCTGCGCACACCACCGACGGGCGGGAAGGGCGTGTCGCCCCTGGCGGGCCGGGTCGTCGTGGTGACCGGTGCCGCCCGCGGCCTGGGCGCGGCCCTGTCCGCCGCCCTGTCGGAGCGGGGTGCGACCGTGGCGCTGCTCGGGCTCAACGGGCCGGCGCTGGAGCAGGTCGCCCGGTCCCTGCCCGGGCGGAGCGGCTGCTGGGAGGTCGACGTCACCGACGACGCGGCGATGGACCGTGCGGCCGCCGGGGTGCGGGAGCAACTGGGCACGCCGTCGGTGCTCGTCGCCAACGCCGGGGTGGCCGAGGGCGGGCCGTTCACCGGATCCGACCCCGCCACCTGGCGGCGGGTGGTCGAGGTCAACCTCACCGGCAGCGCGATCAGCGCCCGCGCCTTCCTGCCCGACCTGCTCGCCACCCACGGCTACCACCTGCAGGTCGCCTCCCTGGCGGCGATGGGCACCTCGCCGATGATGAGCGCGTACTGCGCCTCCAAGGCGGGCGTCGAAGCGTTCGCGCACGCCCTGCAGGCCGAACTCGCCCACCGGCACGTCGGGGTCGGCATCGCCTACCTGAACTGGATCGACACCGACATGGTCCGCGACGCCGACCGGCACACCGTCCTGCGGGAGCTGCGCGCGCACATGCCCCGCCCCGCCCGCAAGGTGTACCCGGCGCCCACCGTGGCGGCCCGGCTGGTGAAGGCCGTCGAACGGCGCTCCCCGGCCGTCTACGTCCCCGGCTGGCTGCGCGCCGTCCAGCCCGTCCGCGCCGCCCTGCCGCCGCTGGTCACCCGCCTGTCCCGCACCGAGGTGCCGCGCATCGCCGACCACCACCCCTTCCGCGCCACCGGCCTGCTCGGCGCCGGCGGCCGGGACGCAGCCGCCTCCGACGGGCCCGACCGGCCGCGGTAGCCGGGTACCGTGGGCGGTGTGAACGACCGACCTGCATGGCGCGTCGCGGTCGACCGGGGACTCGTCGTCCAGCCGGTCTGCCACCACCTGGACGGAATCCGGGAAGCGCCCGCCCCTTCGAGCACCGGCTGCGAGGACTGCCTGCGGGAGGGCAGCACCTGGGTGCACCTGCGCGCGTGCCTCAGCTGCGGACACGTCGGCTGCTGCGACAGCTCCCCCCGGCAGCACGCCCACCGTCACGCCCACGCCGCCGACGGCCACCCCGTCGCCCGGTCGCTCCAGCCCGGCGAGCACTGGGCCTGGTGCTACACCGACGAACTCTTCCTGCTCCCCGCCTGACAGCACGGCGGAACCCCCGCAGCCGCGGCCGCGGAGCGGCTGCGCGGAACTGCCCGCCCGCGGACGGACACCCCTCCCGGCAGGCCGGGAGCCCCGTGCCCCCGCCTTCCCGGCCCGGCCGCCGGGCGCCCGTCCGTACACTGGTGGGCATGCGACAGCGCCCCGGAGGGCCGGGAGACGGGGCCGAGGGCCTGTTCGACCTGGACGAGCTCGCGGCCGCCCAGGCACCGGCCGCCGAGGGGGCCGACCGGCCGTTCCGCGACGGGGAGCAGGCGCGCAGGCTGCTCGACGTGGCCGAGATCTACGCCGAACCCGCGGCCGCGCGCTCCTGGCGGGGCCGGCAGGTCCTCGCCCGCTTCCCCCGCGCGCGGCTCGTCGAGACGGACTCCCACTGGCGCATCCCCGACCTGCACGGCAACGCGGGCAACGTGGAACGCTGGGTGCGGATCAAACGCGGCACCCTGGTCCTCGGCGAGCGCAAGTCCTTCGGCGTCCGCCCCAACGGACGGTCGGCCGACTGGATCGCCCCGGCCCTCTCCAACGGCTGCGCCATGGCCTGCGCCTACTGCTACGTCCCGCGCCGCAAGGGCTTCGCCAACCCGATCACCGTCTTCACCAACGTCGAGCGCGTCCTCGCCGCCCTGGAACGGCACGTCGCGGCCACCGGCCCCAAGCGCGAGCCCAACCAGTGCGACGAGCACGCCTGGGTCTACGACATCGGGGAGAACGGCGACTGCTCGGTCGACGACCTGATCAGCGACAACACCGCCGACCTGGTCCGGGCCTTCCGCCGCCTGCCCACCGCCAAGGCGTCCTTCGCCACCAAGTTCGTCAACCCCGACCTGCTGCGACTCGACCCCCGGGGCCGCACCCGCATCCGGTTCTCCCTGATGCCGCCCGACGACTCCCGGCACCTCGACATCCGCACCAGCCCGGTCCAGGAACGCCTCGCGGCCGCCGCCGACTTCCTGGACGCCGGCTACGAAGTGCACTTCAACCTCTCCCCGGTGGTCATCCGCCCGGGCTGGGAGCGCGACTGGGACGAACTGCTGCGCGCCATGGACGACACGCTCCCGGGCCGGGTCAAGGACCAGGCCGCCGCGGAGATCATCATGCTCACGCACAACCAGGACCTGCACGAGGTCAACCTCGGCTGGCACCCCCGCGCCGAGGAGGTCCTGTGGCGGGAGGACCTCCAGCAGCCCAAGCGCTCCGAGAACGGCAGCTGGAACGTGCGCTACCGCACCGGCGTCAAGGCGTCCGCCGTCGAGGCGCTGCGCGCGCTGATCCAGGCCCGCGCCCCGTGGCTACGGGTGCGCTACGCCTTCTGAGCACCGCCCCGCCCGGCCCGGACGGCGTCCTCCAACGCGTCGGCCAGGACGTCCAGCTCGGGGACGAAGTCGCCGCCGACCGTGCCCGCCATCGCCGCGGCCAGCGCGCACGCCGCCACCAGCGCCAGGCGCTCGGTGCCGGTCAGCTCGGGCAGCGTCTGCGCGTCCCGGCCGTAGTGGTAGACCGGACCGATCGCCCACGACGCGAGCAGGTGGTAGCGGCTGCCGCCGTCCAGGGCCGCGCCGTCCCCGCCGGGCACGATCGCCGCCCCGGTGGCCCGCTCCAACGCCGTGGCCGTGCGCAGCAGGGCCCGGCGGTGGGCCTGCTCCGACTGCCGCCCGGCCAGCGCCCGCACCCAGGCCGCGGACCGCTCCCCGGCCCCGCGCGCCCGCGCCAGCGCCCGTCGCTCCTGCAGGTCCGGCTCGTACCGGCCGCCCCCGCCGTCGTCCGGGGCGCTCGGTGCGCTCGGTGCGCTCGGGGCGGGAGCGGGGAAGCGGCCGGTGACGACCACGCCGTGGGTGTCCATGGCCTGTCCAACCCCGTACCGGCCCTCCGGGTCACGCCCGTTCCCGGACGGACGCGCACGCGACGACCCCCGTGCCGTTTGGAGGCGCGCGGAGCGGGAAGCCGGTCCGGGCGGCCGCTCGGACGCGTTCGGCTCTCTCGGCGGGTGGGGGTTCGCGGTGGTCCGGTCGGCGGGCGGGAGGAGACGGTGGGGGCGGGCGCTGCGGCGCACGCCGCTGAGGATGTGGAACGACGACGTCACGGACTTCGCGGCGGCGCTGACGTACTACGCGGTCCTGGCGATCCTCCCGGCCCTGCTGGCCACGGTGGTGGGATTCGCGCTGATCAGCCCGGCGGCGGCCCGGGAGGCCGCGGTGCAACTCGCGGGGCTGGTACCGGGCCAGGCCGGGACGGAACTGGGCGAGGTGCTGACCCAGGCGCTGGGCGGCAGTTCGGCCGGGTGGACGCTGACGGCGGCGGGCACCGGCAGCGCACTGTGGTCGTGCTGCAGCTACCTGGCGGTCTTCCGGCGGGCGCTGCACCGGATGCACGGCACCAGCGACTGCCGCTCCCCGCTGCGCAAGGCCCCGCGGATCGTGCTGACCGCGGCCGTGCTGCTGGTGCTGCTGGCCGTCAGCGCCCTGGCACTGATCCTGAGCGGCCCGGCCGCGGAGGGGGCGGGCCGGGTGCTGCACCTGGGCGGGACGGCCCCGCTGGTGTGGTCGGTGGTGCGCTGGCCCGTGCTGGCGGCGGTCGCGGCGGCGCTGGTGCTGGTCGTCTTCCGGACCGGCCCCGAACCGGCGTGGCGCCGCTGGGGCAGCCTGCCGGGCGGTGTCCTGGCAGCAGCGCTCTGGCTGGCCTTCTCGGCGGGCTTCGCGCTGTACACCGGCGTCCTCGGCACCTACAGCCGCCTGTACGGTTCGCTGGCGGGGACGGTGGTGTTCCTGGTCTGGCTGTGGCTCTCCAACCTGGCGCTGCTGGCGGGCGCGCAGTTCACGGCGGAACTGCACCGCGCCGCCGCCGGGCGGTCCGGCCCCTCCGGCCCCTCCGGGCCCGCTGCGGAACCGCCCGGGGGCGGCCCGCACGCTCCAGCACCCGCAGACGCCGAAGCCGCCGCAGCCCGGAACGGCGAGCAGGTGTAGTCCCTCCCCGCGGCCCACCCGCGTGCCCCGCCCCGCCCCGTCCCGTCCCGTCCCGTCCCGGACAGGAGGCGTCGCCCACGCGGACCCGCTGACGGCCCCGGCGAACGCGTACCGGTTGCCGGGCCGCGGCAGCCCGCAGGGCTCGCGCAGGATCGGCAGCACCTCCGCCACGAACACCTCCGGCCCGTACGCGTGCCGCCGCAGGAACCCGGGCAACCGCACGGCGACCCCCGTCGGCACCGCCCCGCGTACTCGGCCCTCGGCAGGTGCCCGGAGCCCTCGGCGGGTGCCCGGACGCCACGACCCGCCCGCGCAGATCCGTCAGCGAGAAGGTCGGCCGCGGCAGGGCGACGTGCACGCCCGCCGCGACGTGGTGCGGCGTGTTGATGTCGAGCGGAGTGCGCGGCCGCCCCGGCCGCCGGGCCGACCCCTTCGCGAGCAGACCGGCCGCGTACCGCGACACGGCGGCAGCCCCGTCCGGCCCGCAGCAACGGGCCCGGCAGCAACGGGCCTGGCAGCAACGGGCCTGGCAACAAGCGCTGGCAGCACGGGAGTTCATCTGTCGGGCGTCGGCCACGGGACGGCGTGGTAGCCCGGGAACCACGGGCTACCTGCAACGGGGACAGCGCGACGACCTCGTGCGCCGGATGCTCGCAAGCCCGGCGCGACCGGTCAACGGACCGCCGTCACAGCGGCATGGCACTTCGCTGACACCCCCTGCCTCCTCCCCCCACTACTCGGGACTACTCGGGCGACCCCGTGCGCCACGACATCTCGACCTCCAACTCGATCTCGTCGCCGTCCAGTTCGACCTCGATCTCGGTGTGCAGTTCGTCAGGGATGCGCACGGTCAGCTTGCCGGGCCCGAGCTCCAGTTCCGCCTGGCCGCCCCGCCTGATCGCGGCGGCCAACGCCTCCAACTGGTCGGCGGCTTCGGCGCGAGACAGCGCGCGCTTCTGCGTGAACTCAAGGTCTTTCACAGCAACCCTCCCGGTCGCACGAGGACACCGAACCTTCCCCGCCATCTTCAGGCCTCCCCCGGCAAAGGGCGCGGGGAGCGCACACCACCGGCCCCGACTCCGCTCCGGCTCCGTTCCGGTGCCGCCGGGCGGCGAGCGAACGTGCGCGTTAGCGTGGGACCGGACCGAGACCGGGCACCTCCCGGGCCTCGGCCCCGGTCGCGCTACCGGCGGCCGGACGACGTCTTCCTCCTGGAGCTGACGTGAACGACCGATCCCACGACCTGGAAGAGTCGGAAGAGTTGGAAGAGCTCGGCCCGGTCGACTACCTGGTGATCTCCTTCCCGGGCAGTCGGTTCACCGGCGAAGGCCTCCCGCTGCTCATCGACCTGGTCGACCGCGCGATCATCCGCATCCTGGACCTCACCTTCCTGCGCAAGGACGACGACGGAACGGTCGGAGCCGTCCAGATCGCCGACCTCACCGGCGACGGCCGCCTCGACCTCGCCGTCTTCGACGGCGCCTCCTCGGGCCTGCTGGGCGACACCGACCTCGCCGAGGCGGGCGCGCTCCTGGAGCCGGGCGACAGCGCCGCCGTCCTGCTCTACGAGAACCGGTGGGCAGCGCCCCTGGCCACCGCCCTGCGCCGAGCCGACGCCCGGATGATCGCCAGCGGACGCGTCCCGCTGCAGGACCTCGTCGACGTCCTCGACACGATCGATTCCCCCGGCCCGTCGAGCTGACCCGCCCGCTGCCGCCCCGTCCCCCAGGAGGAAGCACATGCCCGGACTGCTCCGCGGAATGGCCCGCACCGCCGTCGTCGCCGGCACCGCCACCGCCGTCTCGAACAGGGTCTCCCGCCGCCAAGCCGGCCGCTGGGCCCAGCAGGACACCGCCTACGTGCAGCAGGCCCCCGCCGCCGCCCCTGCCCCCGCCCCCGTCGCCGCGCCCGTCCCGCCCGCGCCCGCCGCGGCTTCGCCGACCATGGACCAGAAACTGGAGCAGCTCCAGCAACTGGCGGCACTCAAGGAACAGGGCATCCTCACCGACGACGAACTGGCCGCCCAGAAGGCCCGCATCCTCTCGGGCTGAGACCGCGGGCCGCCCACCGACGTCCCCCTTCGGAACCCCGGCCCCGGAGGGGGAGCGGCGCCCCCGGGAGTCTCGGCCCCGGACGTCTCGGCCCCGGACGTTCCTGCCCCGGCGGGCGCCGGGGACCGTACCATCAGGACATGACCGTCGAGCTGACGACCCATCTGGACGACGACCTCGTGGCCCACCTGCACGCCGAGGCGCAGCGCGCGGGCGTCGACCTCGACACCCACCTCGGCCGGGTGCTCGCGGCCGACTACCGGGCCGCGCACGGCAGCCGGGAGGAGCGGGCCGCCCGGGCCCGGGCGCTGGCCGCCGCCGCGGTCCACGAGTGGAACGGCGCCGGCCGGCCGGAGGGCGGCGGGGTCGACTTCGAGGACGTCTTCGGCCGGTGAGCGGTTTCCCCTTCCGCGCCCGGCTCTCCGGCGAGGTGGCCGGCCTGGTGCGCGGCACCCTGGGCGTCCAGCAGTGCAAGGAGCTCCAGGGCGCCCTGGAGCAGGCCATGGGAGACCCCTGGTCGTGGCCGCCCAGCGACCGCGAGGACCTGGACGACACCGTCCGGCAGATCGTGCTCCCGGACCTGATCGTCCACTACGTGGTCCTGCCGGACCCGCCCGTCCCGCACCTGTGGGTCATCGCCCTCACCGTCCTGTAGCCCGGCCCCGGCCCCGGCGGTGTCGGCTCGTCGGCGCCGCCGGTCCGGCCCTCACCGCTGCGGGGAGAACCTGGCCGCCGTTCAGGTGAACCGGTCCCGCCCCGTCCCCCCGCACCGTGCGGCGGGCGTTGGATCAGGGCATGGACGACACCGCCATCCCCGCCGCCCGACCCGCCCCCGGGGCGGGCACCCGCCCGGAGACGCCCCCGTGCGTCTGGTGCGGCAAACCCGTCCCCGAAGCCGGTCGCCGGGGGACCCGCCCCAAGTACTGCGGCCAGTCGTGTCGCCAGCGCGCCTACGAGGCCCGCCGCGAACGGCGCCACACGGCCGCGGCCCTCGGCCTGTCCACCGGCCCCGCCCCCGAATCCGTCGCGCGCGCAGAGAGCGCCGCGGCCGCGCTGGCCGACGCGGCACGCGTGCTCCTGGAGATCGCCTGCACGCCGGACGGGCTCCCCGCGACCGCCGTCCTGTCCGCCGCGGAGAGCACCGGCATCCTGGAGGCGCTCCTGCGCGTGGTCACCGGCCGCCCTCCGGCCGCTGGCAAATGATCCGATAGTGCTAACTGATTGTCCGTCAAATAACTTCCGGGGTAACGTTTTTCGCCATGGGGCGGGAGGATCCTTGGCTGGCGCGCATCGAGGACATGCAGGGGCGCGTGCACGGTGCCGGGACGATGCTGGACGGCGAGTACGTGCTGACGTGCGCGCACGTGGTCGAGGAGGCCGTCGACGCCGGTCAGGGGGCCGGTCGCGAGGTCCGGGTCCGGATCGCGGGGCGCCCTGACGAGGCCTACCCGGCGACCGTCGTCGAGAGCTGCTGGCAGCCGCCGCTGCCGGAGCAGCGCGGGGACGTGGCGGTCCTCGCCCTGCGGTCCGCGGTGCCGGGGGCGCCGCGGGCGAGGATCCGGCGGACCTGGCAGCACGACGAGATCGTGCGGATCTTCGGCTTTCCGGCGGGGACCGACAACGGCCAGACGGTCAGTGCGAAGATCGCCTCGTACGACTTCAGCGGGGAGCGGGTGCAGCTCGACGCGGTGACGGAACAGCGCGTCGACCGCGGGTTCAGCGGTGCGGCGGCGCTCGCCGCGAACGGTGAGATCCTCGGCGTGATCGCGGTCGTCCGGGCGCCGCTCGCCGAGAGCAGCTGGATGATCGCGGTCCGGACGCTGTACAAGTACGCGAGCGCGGTGCTCGACGGGCATCTGGCGAGCCGCCCCTCCCAGGTGGCGTCGGGTGATTGGCCGTCACCGCGGGGCCCGGAGGTCCTGGCCGACCCGGTGCAGCTCGCGCTGACCCGGCACCTGGTCGGCTGGCTGGCTTCCGGTGGGCCGGGCGGGGTGTGTGCGATCGGCGGCGGCGGCGCGGTCGCACTGACGTCCCGCCTGGTGGGCCTGACGGTGCCGGGCTACCGCCGGGCGGCTCCCGACGAAACCGTCAGCGGTGCCCCGCCGGGCACCGTCCCGCAGTTGGGCGAGGTGGACGCCGCCGTCGACGCGACCGGGCTGACGACGGAGCAGGTCGCCGGGCAGCTCGCGGAGAGCCTGGGCCTGCTGAGCGACCGCGTCACCGACGACCTCTCCCACCGGTTGCAGGAGCTGGGCTCGCCGGTGGTCGTCGTGGTGAACGCGGTCGACCTGGCGGCCGACCCCGGCGAACTGCACTACCGGCTGCTCGAACCGATCGCCGCCCGGGCGCCGAGCATCGGCGTGCGCCTGCTGCTCGCCTACCACGGCGCCCCTCCGCGCTACGTCCGCAGTGCGGTCGCGGCGAGCCTCGCGCAGCCCGCCGTGCCCGCGCAGCCCGCCGTGCCCGTCCCGCCGGGCCGACCGCCCGGCGGGACGGCGCAGTTCGGCCACCGGCTGGAGCGGCTCGAACGGTCGGTCGAGGAGGTCGAGTCGGCCGAGCGCGACGCCCGGGCGCGCCGTGACCACGTCGCACCGCGGATCCTCGGCACGCCGCCGCCGCAGGTCGCCGCCGCGGCCGCGCTCACGGTCCGCCTGCGGGTGCTGCGGGACACCGGTTCGGCCGCCACGGGGTCCGCCCCCGGAGGGAGGCGGCCGGGGGAGCTCGACGCCTGCGAGGAGGCGGCCGCCCGGGCGCTCGCGCGGGCCCGGCGCCTGCACGCCGAGTGCACGGCCCTGCTCGCCCGGCGCGACCGGGCCCGGGGGCGGCTGGACGCCTACCGCTCGGAGGCCGCGGCGCACGGCCTGATCGAGGAACTGGGCGGTCCGTACGAGGCGGCCCGGCGGCTGCTCTACAGCGGCGGATGCGACCTGCCGCTCGCCGAGCTCCGGGTCGAGGAGTACCACCGGGCCGTCCGGCGCGAGATCGACGGGAGACGGACGTGAACCGGTGCAACCGCCCCGGCTGCGGCGGCGAACGCGACGCGACCGGCTACTGCCGGCGCTGCCTGCTCCCGCCCCTGGCGGCCGCGCCGACGGGCGGCCACCAGCCTCCGACCGGGCGGCGGGCCCCGGGGCCTCCGGGGCCGACGGGCACGGGCCGGGGTGCCGGGCCGACGGGCACGGGCCGCGCCGGCGCCCCGTCCGCGCACCGTGCGGAGCCCGTGCAGCCGCCGCGCCCGTCCGGTGACGGCCCCTGGTGGGGGCTGGGCCTCGTCACGCAGCCGACGATCGCCGGACCGGAGCCGCACGAGGCGGTCCGGGCCGCGCCGCGGATCCCGGAGGAGCGCAGGCTCTGCCCCGCCTGCCGCCGCCCCGTGGGCACGGGCCTCGACGGCCAGCCCAACCTGCTGGAGGGGCGCTGCCCGTACGACGGAACGGCCTACTCGTTCGTGCCGAGGCTCAGCCGGGGCGAGCTGCTGGCGGACCGCTACCGGGTCGAGGGCTGCATCGGGCACGGCGGCTTCGGCTGGGTCTACCTCGCCCACGACGAGCGCCTGAACAACCGCCCGGTGGCGCTCAAGGGCCTGATCGACGCGGAGGACCCCGCGCGGGTCGAGGAGGCCGCCGAGGAGAAGCGGTTCCTGATCGAGCTCAGGCACGACGACATCGTCGACATCTACGACTTCGTGACGCACGAGCCGGCGGGCGGCTCCCGGCACGGCTACCACGGCTACCTGGTGATGGAGTACGTGCCCGGGTACTCGCTGGAGCGCCCGGAACTGTTCGGCCGGCTGGAGACCGAACAGGTCATCGGCCACGTCCTGAGCGTGCTCCGGGCGTTCCAGTACCTCCACGACCGCCGGTACCTGTTCTGCGACCTGAAGCCCAGCAACCTGATGGTGCACGGCTCCCGGATCAAGCTGATCGACCTCGGCGCGGTGCGCGAGGCCGGGAGGCCGGGCAGCGGGGCGTACTCGGAGGACTACATGGCCCCGGAGCTGATGGTCACCGGGCCCACCGTCGCCACCGACGTCCACACGGTCGGCCGGACCCTGGAGTCGCTCTTCGGGTGGTACGCCGACGACCCCGGTGCTGCCCGTTTCGCCCCGCTGCGCCAGCTCATCGACCGCGCCACCAACGCCGATCCGCAACTGCGCTTCGGATCGGCCGCCGAGATGGCAGGCCAGTTGAGCGGCGTGCTGCGCGAGCTGGTCTCCGTCCGGGACGGCGCCCAGTACACCGCGCCGTCGCTGCTCTTCACCCGCTCCACCACGCTGCTCGACCCCGGGCCCGGGACGGTACCGCCACTGGAGCGGTGGACCGGCACCGCGGCGCGGCGGGCGGCGGTCGAGGGCAGCTGCCGTCCGCTCTCCGCCGCTCCGCCCGCGCCGGCCACGGCAGCGGCCAGGCTGCCCGAACCGCTGGTCGACGCCCGTGACCCCGCCGCCGGGTTCCTCAGGGCGTCGGTCAGTGCCGACCCGGCTGTCGCGCTCTCCCAGCTCGCCTCCTACGTCGACGCGGCCCCGGCAGCCGCCCGCACCCCCTCGCCCGGGGTCGAGCTGCTGCGCTGCCGCCTGCACCTGCGGCTCGACGACCTCGAAGCGGCGCGCACCGCGCTCGACCAGGCGAGGAGCCTGCTGCGGCCCGGGTGGCGGCTCAACTGGCACGAGGGGCTGATGGCCCTGGCCGAGCAGCAGTTCGGCGGCGCCGAGAAGATGTTCACCGCCTGCCAACGGATGCTGCCGGGCGAACTCGCGCCGCGGCTCGCGCTGGCACTGTGCGCCGAGTACCGGGCGGGGAGCGACGAGGAACTCGACGCCGCAGCGGCCGCCTACCTGTCGGTGTGGCGGACCGACGGCTGGTACGAGAACGCGGCCTTCGGCCACGCCCGGACCAGGCTCCGCCGCGGCGACCGGGCCGGTGCGGTCTCGGTGCTGAGGCAGGTGCCCGACACCTCGCCGCACCACCGGGCGGCGCGGATCGCCGCACTGCGCACCCACACCGGGCGGCTCGGGGCGGGCCCCGGGGGCCTGCCCGGCCACGCGGACCTGGCCGAAGCCGAACAGGCCCTGGCCGCACTGCCGTTGGACGAACCCGAGCGGCGCCGGCTCGCCGTCCTGATCACGGAGGCCAGGCTCGACCGCCTGGTCACGCAGACCGGGCTCGACCGCCGACGCGGCCCGCGGCCGGACCCGGCCGCGCCCGACGACGGGGCCACGGAGCACGAGATCCGGTCGGCGCTGGAGAAGGAGTACCGGGCGTTCGCCCAGTGGGCACCGGACGAGAACCGGCACACCGTGCTCGTCGACCTGGCCAACGCCGTGAGACCGGTCACCGCCCGGTGAACCCGCAGGGCCGACGCAACGTCAACCTCTCGCTAAGGACGGGGAACCGGCACATGCGCGAAGCGCCGAGAGTCACCCTCGAGGCCAACTACGACAGGTACCGCTCCCTGGACGAACGCGAGGTGCACGTCTACCTCAGCGTGGCCGCGGGCACCGCGCCCGGCTCCCCGGCGGGCCCCGCGGGGGACCCGCCGGGCCCCCCGGGCGACGTGGGGTTCGCCGAGGTCGTCCTGCTGGACCAGTCGGGGTCGATGAGCGTCCCGCGCACCAAGCTCCAGCGGGCCAAGGAGGCGAGCTGCGCCGCCATCGACACCCTGCGCGAGGGAACCCGCTTCGCGGTGGTCGCCGGCACCCACGAGGCGAGCATGGTCTATCCCCGGGAGTCCTTCCTCGCTCCGGCGAACGCCGTCACCCGCGCGGAGGCGAAGCAGGCCGTCAACCGGATCGCCCCCGGCGCCCAGGGCACCGTCATCGGCGCCTGGCTCGACAAGGCCCGGGAACTGCTCGAACCGCACCGCGACCTGATCTGCCACGTGCTCCTGCTCACTGACGGGCGCAACGAGCACCAGGGCCGGTCCGCGCGGTCGATGGAGGCCGTGCTCGCCGACTGCCGTTCCGTGTTCACCTGCGACGCCCGCGGCATCGGCGCGGACTGGGACCCCGCCGAGCTGAGGCGGATCGCCGAGGAGCTCCGGGGCACCGCGGACGCGGTCCCCGACCTGGCCGACCTGGCCCCCGACTTCCGCGCGCTGGTCCGCACCGCCATGGGCCGCACACTGCCCGACCTGGCCCTGCGGGTGCGCTGCGCCCCGGGGGTGTCGGTCTCGGTCCTGGAACAGGCCTATCCGGCGGTGGCCGACCTGCTGGGCCACCGCCGCCCGCTGGCCGGGGCGGCCGTGACCGACTACCCGACCGGTCCGTGGAGCAGCGAGGCGCGCCGGTTCGTCGCGACCTTCACCGTGTCCGGCGAGCGGAGGGCCGGTGCCGATGCGGAGACCCTGGCCTCCGTGGAGGTGGTCGTCGGTGCGATCGGCACCGAACGGGCCACCCCGGTCAGCCCGGTGGAGGTGGTCACCGCGCGCTGGCTCGACCAGTCGGCTCCGGAGACCGTCATCGGCGCCGACCGGCACCGCCACGAACAGGAGAAGGAGCTGTACGCGCTCAGGTGGCGGGGCGGGGCGCTGCTGCGCCAGGGGGACTCCCGCGGGGCGTGCGCGGCCTGGGGCCGGGCGGTGGCCCTGGCGACGGAGCTGCGCAACGAGGACGCGCTGCGGCGGCTGGGCAAGGTCGTCCGGATCGAGGACGCCGCCCGCGGCCTGGTCAGCCTGCTGCCGGATACGGACCCGGACTACGTCCTGCAGGCCATGATGGGCACGGTCACCAGCAGCTCGTACGGCCCCTCGCGCAGCCCGGCGCCGCGCGCCGACCCGCCGCCGGGGCGGCCGTCGGTCCCGGGGCCCGCCTGCCCGAAGTGCCGGCGGGTCTCGGTGGCCGGCGCGCGGTACTGCGAGAACCTCGCGTGCGACCACGAGTTCATCGGCGGCGCACCGGCGGTGGGCGAATGACGGCCTCCGGCGCGCCGGCGCCCGAGCCGGTGGCGGACGAACCGGCGACACCCTCCATGACCGCGCGCACCCTGCGCCGCCTGCGCGCGGCACTGGTGACGGGCAGCCTGCTGACCGGGGCCCTGTGCCTGCTGGTCTCCGGCCGGGCCCACAGCGGGACGGACGCCGTCGGCGGGCGGGCCGCCCCCGCACTGCTGCGGGCCGAGGCCGCCTACGGTGCGCTCGCGGACGCCCAACGCGTGGCGGTGCACGGCTTCCTCCAGGGCACCGTGGTCCTGGGCGGGCTCGGCGACCAGTACCAGAACGACATCGCCGCGATCAACCAGAACCTCGCGGAACTGGCCGGGTACAACGTCGCGGGCCCGGCCGGCACCAGCGACCTGCAACTCGTCGAAGGGCTCGTCGTCGCCTACAACGCCGAGATCGAGCAGGCCGCCGCCGACTACCAGCAGACCGGCGAGCTCACCCGCGCCCTGCCGGCCCTGTGGTACGCCACCCTCCAGTACCGGGAGATCTCGGGCGCGCTGGACCGGCTGCGGACGCAGGGCCGCGCGACCCTGGCCGCCCAGCGCGGCTCGGCCTGGCTGGCGGGCACCACGGACCTGCTGTTCCTGGTGCCGTTCGTGCTGGTGCTGGTGCTGTTCGCGCGGACGCAGTTCGTGCTGCGCCGCCGGTTCCGGCGCCGGTCGAGCACCTGGCTGACGGCCGCCGTGCTCGCCCTCGCCGCGGCGGTCCTGTGGTGCGGCCAGTCGCTGCACACCTCGCACGGACACCTGCGCTCGGCCCTGGACGGCCCGTTCGTCGAAGCGGTCACCCTGGCGCAGCAGCAGGCGGGCCGGTCTGCTGCCGCGGCCGGCGAGGACTTGTTCGCCGTCGTCGCGCAGGCCTGCCCGGCTGCCAGCAGGTCCTGCGGGACCGGTCTGACGGCGCCGCCGCCCGGGCCCGCGGCGGGCGGGACGGCGGAAGGAGGCCGCCGGCCGGGGCAGGCGGTGGCCGAGTTCACGGACGGGGTCGCCGAAGCGGACGCCGCCTCCTCCCGGCGTGCGGCTGTCGTCACGCTGCTGGCTCTGGCCGCAGCCGCGGCGTCGGCCCGTGCGCTGAACCCGCGCATCGACGAGTACCGGTTCGGGGGCCGGTGATGCGGCAGCAGCGCCGGACGGCCCTCCGGCTCCTCCTGGTCCTCACCCTGCTGGCGGCGTCCGCCTCCTGCCTCGGGGGTCCGTCCGACCGGAGCGTCCTGACCGTCCTGACACCCTGGACCGCCGGAGCCGAGCAGGAGGCCTTCCAGGCGGTCATCGATGCCTTCGAGGCGGACAACCCCGGCATCACCGTCCACGCGTCCCCCACCCGGGCGCTCGACCAGGTGCTGCGGGCCGGTGTGCAGAAGGGCGAGGAGCCGGATCTGGCGGTCATGGCGAATCCCGGGGCGCTGCGTTCCTACGCGCAGCAGCAGGTCCTGGTTCCGTTGGACGGTTTCCGGGACGGGGCGTTGGGCAGGGGGCTCGTCGAGTTGCTGGAGTCCGACTACGACCCCCAGTGGTACCGGCTCGGGCAGGCGGGTACGGAGCACCCGTACGCCGTCGTCGTCAAAGCCTCCGTCAAGAGCCTGATCTGGTACGACCGCCGGCAGCTCGACGCCCGGTCGATCGACAGCTGGGAGGGCCTGGTCGGCGTCGGCCGGTCGATGGTCCGGCGCGGCGAGACGCCCTGGTGCCTGGCCGTGGCGGACCCGCCCAACTCGGGGTGGCCCGGTACCGACTGGATCGAGGACATCCTGCTGCACCAGTCGGGAGCCGACGCGTACACGGCCTGGGTCGACGGCCGGCTCAAGTGGACGTCCCCGCAGGTCAGCGCGGCCTGGCAGGAGTGGGGCCGGAGCGTCACCGCCCAGGGCGCGGTGTACGGCGGCCCGCTGACCGCGCTCCTGACCAGCTACGGCGAGGGGGCCTACCCGCTCTTCACCGCACCGCCCGGCTGCCACCTCGGGCACGGCGCCCTCGTCACCCCGGACCCCGCGGCCCGTACCGGGCCCCTCCCGGGGGAGGACTACGACTTCGTCCCGTTCCCCGACCTCGGGCCGGTATCCGCACCGGTGTCCGCACCGGCACCGGCCCCGGCGTACGAGGTGTCGGGGGACCTCGTCGCGATGTTCCGCGACTCGCCCGGGGCGGAGAAGTTCATGGCCTTCCTCGCCAGCCGGAAGGCCCAGCGGATCTGGCCGCAGCACCAGCCGGAGGCGGCCTTCTCCGCCAACCGCACCGTCACGCAGGCGCTGTCGCGGGAGGCGCCCGGCAGCATCGCCGGCCGGATCAACGGGCTGCTGGCCTCGCCCGCCACCTTGTGCTTCGACGCCTCGGACAGCATGCCCAGCACCATGGCGGCCGCGTTCAACCACGCGGTGCTCGACTACCTGAACGACCCGGCCCAGCTTCCGGCGATCCTCACCGGTTTGGACAGGGCCCAGGCCGACGCCTACCCGCAACCGACCCGGAGCTCCGTCTGCCCCGCTTCCTCCCCTTCCTCCCCCTCCTCCTCCCCTCCCTCTCCGAGCACCGCGGCACGGCCCCGGTAGCGCGCGGCGGGCGTTCGGGGCCGGGGCCCTTCCCCGCTCCACGGTCGTCGCCGTTGCGGGGGGATGTCTTGCCGGGCGGGCGTCGCTCAGAAGCCCAGTTTCCAGTCCTGGAAGTTGGAGCTGCAGAAGTTCGGGGGGAGCGTCGCGGGCGGATCGGGGCGCCAGTCCGTGAAGGATATGTAGGGGTGGCCTCCTGTGGTGTCGGTCGGGGTGTCGGCGTCCAGGCACCGCTGGGTGATCCCGGGGTTCCAGGCGAAGCGCCAGGCGCTCCAGTCACCGTTGGACGGGAAGAGCAGCCAGTCCTTGGCGGGCAGCCAGGTATGCGTCCCGACCGCCGGCTGCCAGGAGCCGCAGGTGTCGCAGACGGGGTCGAGGTAGCGCTGGGTCTGCACGTTCTGGAGTCGCACCGTGGCCCACTCGTTCTCGGCATGGGTCACGATGATGATCCGCCACTGCTGGTACTGGCCCCCGTTGCACGGGATCGTGTAGACCTCGTTCTTGTCGTTGGCGTCCAGGCACCGGCCCTGCGCCCAGCTGCGGATGATCCCGGTGTACCAGACGTCACCGGGCCGGTCCCCGGCCTGGGCAGGAGTCGCGGCGACGCCGGCCGTGGCCGTGAAGGCGGCCAGGGCCGTCAGTGCGGACGCCAGGCGGGCGGCTGCCCGGCGGTGTCGGCCCAGTCGTGTCCGTAGGCGATTCAACATCCTCGATCCTTCCGTGGGCGGATTGCGGCCCGAGCAGGCCGAAGACGGCCGTCGCCTTCAGGAAATTGACGGACCGTCAGCAGAAACGCTAGCGAACCGTTCAAGTGGAGCGAATCCGTTCTCAGCGGATGAGACGACCACCGGCCGGGCCCCCCGACCCCGCCCGCGACGGAACAGGTGTGGCATGTCTCCCCGGAGACCGGGCAGGCGGCCCCCTGTACGGAGAACGAGGCACACCGAGAACGAGGAGGCAGCGAATGACTGAGGCCATGTGGGGCTACGAGGGCGCCGAGGGCTACGCTGCGGGCGCCGACCTGACCGGGTACCGGGTCGAGGCGAGCGACGGGCACATCGGCAAGGTCGACAAGCACACCGTGGACGTCGGCGCGGGCTACATCGTGGTCGACACCGGCCCGTGGATCTTCGGCCGCGAGGTGCTCCTCCCGGCGGGCACCATCACCCGGGTCGACGACGCGGAGAAGACGGTGTGGGTCAACCGCACCCAGGACGAGGTGAAGAACTCCCCGGAGTACGACAAGGACAAGCACGCCGATGACCCGGCCTACCGCAACCAGGTCGGCGGCTACTACGGCGGCACCGCCATCTGATCCGTCGTACCCAGGCCGTCGGGGCCCCGCGTCCGAGGACGCGGGGCCCCGACGTTGCGCGCCGCGGCGGTGACGCGGCCGTACCGCTGCTCGGATTCGGCCCAGACGGCGCGCCGGTCACTGCGCGAAGTGCGTGCGGGCATCACGCCGGAACGAGCAGGGGTGTGCCCCGCGGCCCGGCACGCGACCATGGCCGGATGGCGAAGAACGAGCACGTCGAACGCACCCCTGACGGCCGCTACATCGTGATCAGCGGCCGACGCTGGCGGGCGACCGATCCCGAACTACCAGACGAGGTCCGGGAGCAACTGACCCGTCACCTCATGGCGGCCCGCCGGGCGCTCGCCCTCATCGGCGACGACCGAGATGCGATGCAGGCCGCCCGGGCCCGGGTCCAGCTCGCCAAAGTCGGTCTGGGCGAACGGGGCGCTCCCTGGTGGGAGCAGACCCTCCCACAACGCCGCCACCGTTGGGAGAGCAGCCTGCGTGCCCTGGACGAGGCCCCCGACCCACACCGACCAGGCGCACCGTGACGCGGCACTGCGACGCGGCGCCGTGACACGGCGCCGTACCGCGTTCCGGGGCAGCGCCCTCGACCGACCGGCCGCCGACCCGTTCCCGTTGTCCGCTCGCACGGCCGTAGCTCAAGCTGCTGCGCCACGTGCCGCCGGGCATCCTCCGGGCCCGTGCCGTCGCGGGGATCTGCGGCGGGTGCCAGGCGCTTTCGAGGCGCTCCCTCCGGGAACGGTCGAGTGCACCGTCCAGTTCGAGATGTCCAGGCAATCCTTGGTCGCAGCGGTCGGCGGCGAGGCGTGCAGGTCCACCCGGGTGACCTCGGGGTGATTCACCCTGACCCCCTTGAACCGGTAGCTGCCCTGCTGAAACCTGAACAGGTCCGGCGGCAAGCCGCCGGTACCCCTCGCCCACCGCAGCCCGACCCTGGCGATTCGCGTCCCCGCGCCCGTGGGCTTTCGGCCGTCCCGACGGCACGGCGTCACGTAGGCCCTCCACCCCGCCGGCAACGAACCGCCCGCGCCACTTGCGAACGGTGTTCACGCCGACCTCCAACTCCCGGGCGACAGCCCCATCGGTGAACCCGTCCGCTGCCGTGAGCACGATCCGGGCCCGCAGCGCCGCCCGTACTTCGGACTCGGCCGAAGCCACCGCCCGTACCAGCCGCTCGCACACCGCCTTCCCCAGCACCACCGCAACTGCCGTCCCTGCCTGCTGCCCACCACGCACGACTAACGATCATGGCGAGCCGACGCCACGCCCGGCAGGACGGGGCCGCGCCGAAGAACCCGCCGGAATCGATGCAGCACCACCTGCGCCAGCGCCTGAACTCCCACGCCCGTGAGCGATGGCCGCAGGTGAACGCCGTCACGATCCGCTTCCGTGCCGGATTCGCCTACGCGGCAGCCGAGTCGCCCGGCGGACAGAGTCTCCCGCTGTGTCGCCTGCCCTTCACCGGCGTGCTGCACACCTGGGGCGTCGCGCTTTACCTGGCCGACAGCGACGGCCGGGTGGCCGTCTACGAGGGCTGCTTCCTCGGCGATGCCACCACCCAGCAGGCCGCCCTCCACTCGGTCGGCTGGAGGCCCGTCGGCCCGGAGGCGTTCCACGACCTGATGGTGAAGTTGGCCGCGTCGAGCTCGTAGTCTCGTAGACTCGTAGAGGAGTTCACCCTCCAGCGGTCCGTCGGGGTCGAGCACGATCTCCCGGGACAGGGTCCGCTCGACGGCCCGCGCGTAGCGCTCCAGGCCCTGCCGGTTGTCCTCGTCGTCCTGGCGCTCGGCCGGCGTCCGGGCCAGGCCGCGGTGCGCACGCCCGTGGCGGCGGCCTCGGCGATCGCCCCCGTTCCGGCCGCTCAGACCGTCGTAGTCCGGCTCGCCGCCGAACAGGATCAGGTCGAGGGTGCTGGTGGTGCTCACCCGTGCTCGACCGGCCCCGCCGCCGGTCACGGCCGGGCGGGACAGCCTGCCGGACAAGGAGCGTCAGTGCCTGGGGCTCGCCGCGCCCGGCGGGCGACGGCCAGCTCCTCACCGCCCAGCGCGCCGCCGCCGACCAAGCCCGCCGCCCCGCCTGCGCCCGCTGCGCCGCGAAGGCCACCGACGAGCGGCGGGTCGGGCCACCGGCTTGATGATCGGCCCGTGGATCGGGGCGGTCGGGGTAGAGTCTGTCAACTGTGTTGACATCGTCGTGATCCGGCGATGCGCCCGCTGTGAGATTGGTGCGAGGACTCGTGGACCGCTTCGCCCGCTTGGCCGCCAGCGTGCTGGCCGCACCCAAGGCGGTCGTCGCGGTGCTGGCCGGCCCGGCTGACGCCGACGTGCTCGAGTGCTGGCCGCCGGAGCATTCACCGGCAGAGCCCTGGCACGCGGCGCTGCGTCGGCACGTAGCACGCACCGGTGAGCTGTTGATGGTGGACGACCTCACCCGATGGGCGGCCGACGGTCACGCGGCCGCGCCGGACGGCGCCGAAGGGGCCTTCGCCGCCGCCCCCCTGTACGGCGCGCGGGGCGAGTGCCTGGGGGTCATGGCCGTCCACGACCCCCGCCCGCGGGCCTGGAGCGGCCACAACCGCCAGGATCTGGAGGACCTGGCCGGCGTGTGCGCGGCGGAGCTGCGGCTCCGGGTGAGCATGCGGGGCGCCAACGAGGCGCACCACGGCGCGCAGGAGGCCCTCGAAGAGGCGCAGGCGTTCACCGGAGCGGCCAGGGCGAGCGAGCGGAAACTGCGGATCCAACTGGAGCGCTCCGAACTGCTGCTGCGGGCGGCCGAACTACTCGGCAACACCTTGGGCCTGGACCAGGTGCGCACCACGGTGAGCGACCTGGTCAGCGGGGACCTGAAACCGGCGTACGTGGGGCTGGTCCTGCTCGGGGACGACGACAAGCTGCGGCGCGCCGTCGACACCACCATCGGGCCGGTGCCCCTGGAGGAACAGGTCCCCCTGTACGCCCTGACCGACGGGTGGCCCACCGCGCAGGCCGCGCGGGACAACCGCGTGGTCAGCGTCCCCGACCGCCAGACACTCGTCGACCACTACGATCCGCACACCGTGGTCGTCTTCGACCAGATGGGCCTGCACTCGGCCGTGTGCGTGCCCCTGCCCGGCACCCGCCGCCCCACCCTGGGCACGCTGGTGGCCGCCTGGGACGAACCGCACGAGACCGACATCCACGAACGCGCCGTCCTGACGGTGATCGCCGGATACACCGCACTGGCGGTCGAACGGGCCCTGCACCTGGACGAGCGCACCAGCGTCGCACGCCAACTCCAGCAGGCCATGCTCACCGACCTCCCCCGCACGCCGGGACTCGAACTCGCCGCCCTCTACCGGCCCGCCGCCCACCACGACATGGTCGGCGGGGACTGGTACGACGCCTACCCCATCCTTCCGCACCTGACCGCGGTCGGCGGGCGCAGGCCGCTGGCCGTCACCGTGGGCGACATCACCGGACACGACACGCACGCCACCACCCTGATGGGCCAGGCCCGCAGCATGCTGCGGCAGGCCGACGTGGACTGCGGGGGAAGCCCCGCGGACGCCCTCGTCTCCTTCGAACGCGCCAACGACCAGCTGCACACCCGCATCAGCGGCACCCTCGTCCACGCCCACCTGCACCCCCGCCCCCACGGTGCGTGGCTGCTGCGCTGGACCAACGCCGGCCACCCCTCCCCGCAGCTCGTCCACCCGAACCGCGACACCGAACGCCTCACCGAGCACGGCCTGCTGCTCTACCCCGGCCTGGCCCTGCCCGAAGGCCGTCGCGTCCACGAACGCCTGCTGGAGCCGGGCTCCGTCCTGCTCCTCTACACCGACGGCTTGGTCGAACACCGCGGCCGCGACCTCGAACAGGGCATCGACCGCGCCGCCGCGCTCCTGGCCCGGGCCGTCGCCGACCACACCCCGCTGCCGCAGGCCCTCGACCTGCTGGCCGACACCCTGGCCGGCCCCGACCACGATGACGACGTCGTCCTGCTCGCCCTGCGCGTCACGGGCCAAGGCGTAGGGTAGGTAGGCCTGCGCGGGCGCGGCCCCCCTTCGCCCCTGGCACAACGGAAGGCCGCCCGTGCCCGACCCGACCCCCTGGAGCGCGGCCGTCGACCGCACCGCCCAACACCTCACCGATCTGTGCGACCAGCTCAAGGACGCCCCCGTCCACGACCGCCTGCACTCACTGGCCACCCTCAACGCCGCCTTCGCCGACCTCCACCACTGCGCGCAGCGCGAAGCCGTCGCCGCCGCCCGCTCCCAGGGCTGGACCCTGCGCCGCATCGCCGCGGTCCTGAACTGCTCCCACGAGCAGGTCCGCCTCCTGGCCCCCTGACCCCGCCCGCCTAGAACAGACCTTCCTCACCGGCCGACGCGGCGCTCAAGCGAAGAGCAGCGCCCCATGAATTGCGGCCGCCGCGTCGAAGCCGCCACCCTCCGCCCCGCCGACGCCCTCACCCTGCTGCACCGGCACTCGGGCAGGATCTCGCCACCCACCTTGCAGCGCACCGGGTCCTACCCGTGCGGGTGTGAACCGGCGGCGCATGCGGCAGGGCAGGATCCCGCGGATGCGGAGGCGGCCGCGGGGGGTGATCCTGAGATCCACTGCTGACGAACCGGCTCTGAGGAGTGCTGACATGTCGGTCATGGACAAGCTGAAGCAAATGCTCAAGGGCCACGAGGACCAGGCTTCGCGGGGGATCGACAAGGCGGGGGACTTCGCTGACGAGAAGACCCAGGGCAAGTACAACGGCCAGGTGGACACGGCACAGGACAAGCTCAAGGAACAGCTGGGCAACGAGGGAACGCAGGACAACCCGCCGCAGTAGCTGAGACTCCTGGACGGCTTGCCGCCTGAACGGTAGGCGAGCCGTCCCCTCGCGTCCCTTGCCCGTACCCCGCGGCCCGGCGCGCCGATCGGCTCGGCCGACACCGGGAGCGGTGGGGCGGTCAGATAGCGGATAGCCTCCGCAGTATCGGCGAACCCGCCCCTGTGGGGAAGAGGCGCCGAGGCTCCCGCCTTCGGGGCCCCAGAGCCCGACAGCGCAGAGAAGAACCGGCCTTGGGCACGTCAGCTGCGCGCGGGGCTGCCGTACAGCGCGGGCAGATGCCCGGTCAGGGGCGGGTGACGCGGTAGCCGACGAGGGTGTCGAGGGTGGTGTTCGCGGCGCCGCGCCGCTCGGGGGTCGTCATCAGCTCGCACGCGCGGTACACGCCGTCGGTGGTGGCGCCCTGACCGCCGCGGGCCAGGCGGCGGAACTCCGGGCCGGCGGCGCCGGGCACGCCGGGGTCGGTCAGGGCCGACGGCATCTCGCGCACCAGCTCGATGATCGCCCCGCACGCCAGCTCCACCAGCCGGGCCGTGGTCACCGCGTCCTAGACCAGCAGCGTCAGCGCCACGTCCTGGCACGACGGGCACGCCGCGAAGGCCGCCCGGTGACTTCCTCGAACAGCCTGCTGTCGGCCTGCCAGCCGCCCGGCTGCGGGATCGCCTCCAGGCCCCAACCGGGGTGGTCGTGCTCCGCCCCGGCCGCTGCCGACGCTCCCTGCCCGGCTTCTGACGTCCCACGGCGATCCTCCCCTTGCCCGCGGACCCGGCCGGTCCGCCAGCACCGTAGCGGCCCGGCGCGGCGCTCAGGGCGGCTACGGCCAGGCCCACCCGATCGGACGCTCCCGCCTGCGGTGCGCCGGCACCTTGGTGGGCACGCCAGCGTTCGTTGAGGCGCCTTGAAGCCCCGCCCGGTAGGCCTGGGTCGTCGAGGTGAGCGCGGTCAGGGGCGGCAGGCGGGTACCTACGGCTGGTCGGGGTTGGGCTCGTAGATGGCCGAGGTGGGGTGGGTCTTGATGATGGTCCTGTCGGCGGCGAGCTTGCGCAGGACGGCGCGGGCGCCCTTGTCGTCGGTGTCGTGGCCAGCGGCGGCCAGGGCTTCGACGGCTCGCCTGGCGTTCCAGGTGCCGCGCTGCTCCAGCACGGCGGCGCGCAGGTCGTCGGCCATGCTGCCGGTGCCGTCGTCCTCGATGCGGCGGACCCATTCGCGGCTGCGGCGCGCCCCGTGGGCGATCATGACCTGCGGCATGCTGCTGCGCAGGCCGGCGAGGGCGAGGTTCTCCAGGCGCCGACGGGCGTTGAGGATCGCGGTCTGGGCGGAGGCCGCCGCCTGGTCGGCCTTGCGCTTCTCCTCCTCGAAGCGCGCGATGTCGTTGGCGACCTCGGAGAGCGTCCGCTCCAAGGCCTTCCACTGCAGGTCGGTGCCCGAGGCCGCGACGGCCGCGGGCGCTCCCTGCGCGCGGGGGCCGTCCCAAACGCAGCACTGCAACTCGCCGAGCGGCTCGCTGCCGTCCATCTTCAGCCGGACCTCGAATGCCTCGTTCAGGAGGTCGGAGGCCAGCTGGGCCGCCGTGGCGTCGGTCTCCCGGACCCCGTACGGGTCGGCGGCGTGGTCCTTCCAGGTCGCTCCCGAGTCCAGGGTGACCCGGAGCGTGTACGCATACTTCATGGCCTCTCCAATGCTGTCGAGTTTTCAACACTCTACCTAAGAGCAACAACAGTTAAAACAGTTGGCTTTGCGCAAGTTGATTTCAAAACCTGCTCGGCGCTCGACCCTTCAGGGCTCGACCCAGGGGCACGGCCGCCGTTCCCGTCCGGCGAGGGGGTGCCAGACGGGGAGGCGAGGTCGTGCTGGAGGAGGTCCTCGAGGCGGGCGGCGGCGGCCGGGACGGCGGTGAGCATCTCGGCGAGGACGCGCTACTCCTCGGCGGCCAGGCGAAGGTTCGCCACCGCAGTGCGGGCCTGGGCGGTAGTGGTGCCGACCAGGACGATCAGTAGGCACGGGAAGGTCTTCCGGAGGCGTTTCCAGGGCCGACCGGTGCCGGTGAGGAGGAACAACAGCCGCGGGAAGCGCACCTACCGCCGCTCCCACAACAGCACCCGGCCGCCCTGCCCGGCCGCGATGGTGCCCGCGCGCATCCCGGCCGGGAGCGTCTTCGCCGACCTGCAGGCCCGCGTGGACTGACGGGTCCTCAGCCGACCGGCCGGGCGCGCGCCGCGGCCGCGTTCAAACCGCAGCGGACCAGCATCGATCCCGACGAGCGGACACGGTGAGCGGCCGGAATTCCGGTTGCCCTCCGTTCGTTTCGCCGCGTACTTTTCGGGTCAGCGGCACGTAGCTCGATCAGTGAGAGCACCAGGCTCGGGGCCTGGGGGTGCGGGGGCAGGGCCCGCCGTGTCGGCCATGGACAGCAACGCTGAGCAGCAGCACTCGACGACGACCGCCTCCACCGACTACGCGCACGGGCAGCTGGCCCGGGCGTTCGCCACGGCGCTCTCCCACCCGGATCCGGCGACCCGTTCCCGCGCCGACGCACGGGCGGGCCGCTGGCGCGCGGTGCTGGCAGGGATGCTGGACGGCAGCCTGCGGATCGGTTCCCGGACGCCGGTGGCAGGCCTGCCCGCCTGGGTGACGCCGGAGGTGGAGCGCGGCGGGTTCGCAACCGGACGGGCCTGCGCCGAGGGGCCGTTGCAGCCCTACGAGGTGGCGGCCTGCCGGGCTGCGGGGATCCCGGAGGGTCGGGCCGAGCTGTTCGCGTACTCGCTCACCGAGGCCGGGCTGGCCGGGCTGTGGGCGCTGCTGGACAGCGGGCGCTACCGGGTGACGGTGCCCGAGGAGGCGGCGCTGCTGACCGTGGCGTGGCTGGTGCGGGTCGGCGAGCAGTCGGCGGCTCTCCAACTGGTCGGGGTGCTGGCGCCTTTCGCGGCGCGGCTGCGCTTCACGCCCCCGCCGGGTGACAGCGCCGGTGCTGCGCACGACGCGGTCCACCGGCGGTCCGTCGGCGACGCCGTCACCGCCCTGGCCTCCCGGAGGCCGAACCGGTCGGTGGAGAGCCAGCGCGAGGCGCTGACGGTGTGGCTGCCGTTCTCCGACGAGCTGCTGGCGCACTGGCTGGAGGCAACGGAGGACGGGCAGCCGCTCGACGCGGACCCGGGCCCCGAATGGCGGCGGCGCGGCGCCGAACTGCTGCTGCGCTACCGGACGCTGGCCGCCGCGCACCCGCTGTGCGGCAAGCACCGCAGGCACGGGACCAACCTCGCCGTGCTGCGGTCCGCGCTGGAGACCGCGGCCACCGGCGAGCCGCTCAACCCCCGGCTGCGTGGACTGCTGCGGGCAGCCGTGGACGGCATGGTGCGCAAGCGCGGACTGCCCGGGTCCGAAACCCACTCCGCGCTGCGGGCGACCCAGGCCGAGCAGGCCGCGCTGCCCTCCCACCACGCGATCGCGCAGGTGCTGCTGAGCCGTCTCGCGGTGCTCGGCCAGGGCGACGGCCTGGCCGATCCGGACGCCGTGCTGATGCCGGTCACCGCCGCCGAGGCGGCCGAGTCCGGTGTCCCGGCCGGGGCCGCGGTGCCGGCGGCGCTGTTCAAGCCGGTGCTGGCGGCGACCAGCGCGCCCGTCGAGACGCTGGTCGAGCGCGGGTTGGTGCCGTCCGCCGAAGTGCTGGCGGAGCTGGCGCCGCAGCTGGCCGCTGCGGCGGAGGCCGGGGCGCACGCCGATCCGGCGCTGCGCGGCCTGGTGTCGGCCGGTCACCGCGCGTTCGCCGGGCGGCGGTCGCTGCTGCTGCTCGACTACGCCCACCAGGTCCGGGCGGAGGAACTGCCCTGGGTCCGGGCGGTTGGCCCGTACCGTAGCGGCGATCCGGCCGCCCAGCAGAGCGGGCTGGCCGCGCTGCGCCGGCTCGGCGAGCTGGCCGTGGGCACCTTCCCCGGGACGATCCTGCCGAACCCGCTGATCAGCGAGCTGGCCGGGTTGGCGCGGCGGGCCGATTCCGCGCTGCCGTTCACCGAGGAGCTGGCGGCGGATATCTTCATGGGCGGCTTCACCCCGAAGTTCGCGGCGGCCGCCGGGATCGCCGCGGGCCTGCTCGAGGGGACGCTGTACGAGCGGTACTTCGGCATCGACTACGCCGGGGTGTGGGCGCTCGCCCAGCGTGCCGAGGAGGACAGGGAGCGGTCGGTGGTCGCCCGGGAATTCTCGGAGCTGTGCCGCCGTCGCGCCGGCAGCCCCGCACGCCGCGGATCGGTGGCCGCCAACGGGACGGTGATCGAGCAGGCGCAGATCCTCACCACGCACAACCTGGCCGTCCTCGCCGGACCGGTCGGCGTCGTGCCGACGGGCGGCTGGTCGGCGGCGGCACTCGGCGCGTTCACCACCGCGCGGCGGCTGGTGGCGCTGGCCGAGCGGCTGCCGCGGCCGCTGCCGGTGGTGAAGAACGCCGCGTTCGCCTGGCGGCAGCTGGTCTTCCACCTGTCGCTCTGCCCGCCGCAGGAGCAGGCGGCCGTCCTTGCCGAGATCGAGCGCGACCATCCGCCGCGGCTCGCCCCGGCGGTGGCCGGCCTGCAGCTCGCGACCGCTGGCGGCGGGGTCGAGCCGGACGGTGCCGACGGTCGGCGTTTCCTGGGTTGGACGGTGGGCCCGCACTGGCTGCTGCGGCGCTGACGTGCTGGCGGTCCGGGTGGGCCGGTGTCGTTTGAGGCTGGCCGGTGGTGCCTGGTTGGGTTGCTCTTTGGTCAGCTTGGTTTGGTGGTTGCCGAGGGGCTTACGGTCAGGCTGTGGCCGGGGTGGTGACCAGCTGTCCGGCTTCGAGGCGCCGGGTGTTGAACCGTTCCGGGTTCGGTAGAGGCCTCAGTTTGTGGTTGTGACCTGTGGTTTTGTGGTTGTGAGGTGGTAGGTGTTCTCGTATTCGACGGGCGGGACGTGGCTTATCTCGCCGTGGGGTCGGCGGTGGTGGTAGCAGTCGATCCACTCGGCGGTGGCGAGTTCGATCTGCGAGAGTGTGCGCCAGGGCCGCCGGGGTTTGATCAGTTCGGTCTTGAACAGCCCGATCGTGGACTCCATGAGGGCGTTGTCGTGGGCGTCGCCGACCGGCCCGGTGGAGGCGGCGATGCCGGCGGCATCGAGGTGCTGGGCCAGGCGGGAAGGCGTGTACTGACTGCCTGCGTCGCTGTGGTGTGTCAACTCGCCGCGCTTGGGCGGGTGTCCGTCGCGGTCGCGCTGCCACAGGGCCTTCTCCGGGGTGTCCAGGACGAGCCTGGTCTGCTGCGTGGTCGCGGCGGACCAGCCGACGATGCGACGGGAGAAGGTGTCCACGACGAACGCGACGTGGACGGCGCCGGCGAATGCTGCCACGTGGGTGAGGTCCGCGACCCGGCACCGGTTCGGTGCGGAGGCGACGAAGTCGCGGTCGACCGGGTCGGGGGCCCGTCGGGCGGACGGGTCGGGGACTGTGGTGGCCACGCGCTTGCCGCGGACGGCTCCGGTGATGCCGAGCTCGCGCATCGGCCGCTCGACGGTGCAGCGGGCCACCGCGTGGCCGCGGCGGTTCAGCTCGCGCCAGGTCTTGCGGGCGCCGTAGACCCGGAAGTTGTCCAGTAGGTGGAGGGGGCGATGCTGCAGCCGTGCTCGGAGAAGTACGCGGCAGATCGGCTCGACACCGCCGAAGCGGCCCCGGTGCCCGTCGATGAACGCTACGAGCGCAGGTGTGGCCGGTCGAGCCCGGCCGCGAAGGTACCCGCCGCGGCCTTGAGGACCTCGTTCGCGCGCTTCAGCTCGGCGATCTCCTTCTTCGCCTTGATCTGCGCGGACTCCTCCGTCGTCGCCCCTGGGCGCTGCCCTGCGTCGACCTGGTCCTGCTGGAGCCAGTTGCGCAGCGTCTCGGCCGAGCCGGTGCCCAGTTTCTCCGCGACGGCCCGCAGCGCGGCCGACTCGTTCGGGTGGTCGCCGAGGACCTCGGCGACCATGCGCACCGCACGAGGGCGCAGCTCAGGCGGGTAGGAAGAGAGACGTGCCACGACTCGAACCCTTACACGAAATCGAGCCTCCACCGAACCCGGGGTGGTTCACTGTGCCGCCCGCCGCGTTCAGAGCAGGAGCGGCCCCGCTGCGCGGCGACGGGCGCCACTCCATGTCCGCTGCCACGTGGCACGGTGGAAGGGAGG